>CAVXWS010000077.1:0-49602 GCA_963765415.1 uncultured Gammaproteobacteria bacterium | reverse complement strand
GTTATGTTCTTCGTAGGTTAGTTGCTCATTTTTTTCTGGCTGTTCTGGTTGTACCGCGCCTGGATACGGGCTGGGGATATTCTAGGTGGTTTGATTCAGGGCGAGAACCGGTTTGGGGTCAACCCGCCCAGTCGCGCGGCTTGAGGAAGACCTCGTACAACTCGGCCTCGGCGGTGTCCGGTTCGGGGTGCCAGTCGTAGCGCCACTTCACCAGCGGCGGCAGCGACATCAGGATCGACTCGGTGCGGCCGCCCGACTGCAGACCAAACAGGGTGCCGCGGTCGTAGACCAGGTTGAACTCCACATAACGGCCGCGCCGGTAGAGCTGGAAGTCGCGCTCGCGCTCGCCATAGGCGAGTGCCTGGCGCTGCTCGACGATCGGCAGATAGGCGTCGAGATAGCTGTCGCCGACCGAGCGCAGGAAGGCGAAGGTCTGTTCGAAGCCCCACTCGTTCAGATCATCGAAGAACAGGCCGCCGATGCCGCGCGGTTCGTCGCGATGCTTGAGGTAGAAGTACTCGTCGCACCATTGCTTGAAGCGCGGATATACGTCGTCACCGAAGGGCTCGCAGGCCTGAAGCGCGGTCTGATGCCAGTGCCGGGCGTCGTCCTCGAAGCCGTAGTAGGGCGTCAGGTCGAAGCCGCCGCCGAACCACCAGACCGGTGTTTCACCGGGCTTTTCGGCAATGAAGAAACGAACGTTTGCATGTGAGGTCGGGACATAGGGGTTGTGCGGATGGATCACCAGGGACACGCCCATGGCCTGGAAGCCGCGTCCCGCCAGTTCCGGCCGTTGTGCGGTCGCCGAGGGTGGGAGTCCGTCGCCGAAGACATGAGAGAAGTTGACTCCGCCCTTCTCGAAGACCGCACCGTTTTCGATCACCCGGGATCGCCCGCCGCCGCCGTCGGGGCGCTGCCAGGCGTCTTCTCGAAACTCGGCCTGAGCGTCTACGGCGGCAAGTTGCTGGCAGATCCGCGCCTGCAGGTCGAGCAGGTAGTCCTTTACCGCGATCGGGTCGGGTAGTTCGGCCATTCGGCTGCCTCTCGGTTCACTAGTGGTCCAAGCGATTCCGCTTGGCCCACTAATTCGGATTCTACGCCAAGCCCGGACGGCCGCCGTGTCAGCTTCCCGGCCGAATCACCGTTCCGCTGCCGGGGTCGCGGATCTCGGTCGGACTCGCGAGCTTGCCGAGCGGTCCGTTGAGGATCGCATCGACGCCCGGGCAACGCAGCCGCACCTGCAATGCGGTGCGCGCCGGCGGCCGGCCGGCGCGATTGGCGCTGGTCGATACCAGCGGGCCGCCGAATCGCCGGCAAAGCTGCGCCGCCAGCGGATGGTCGGTCACCCGCACCGCCAGGGTGGCGTGTCGTCCGGTCAGCCACCAAGGGCAATCAGGCGCCGCCGACAGCAGGAACGTCACCGGCCCGGGCCAGGCGGCGTCGAGTTGCGCCTTGATCGGATCGGGGGGAGGTTCGACAAAGCCCAGGAGTTGTCCGAACTCGGCGGCGATCAGGATCAGGCCTTTGTCGACCGGTCGCTTCTTCACTTGCAGCAGTCGCTGCACGGCACGGTAGTCGAGTGGGTCGCAACCCAGGCCGTAGACGGCCTCGTTGGGGTAGGCCAGCACGCCGCCGGAATCGAGCAGTCGAACGGTCTGCCGGATGCGAAAAGGACTCGGCATGATCTGAGGGTTCTTGGTCTCGAGACTTAAGACTGTAACCCTTTCCTCGAGCGAAGAGAACCGCGCTCAGTGCGCTCTGATCGTGCCTATGACGGTGATCAGCCGACCATCTCCCGGAGTACGTCCTCGACGACCTCTTGCGACAGGCCGTCTTTGCGTTTTTGGCTGAGTTCGAGGCTGGTCAACTCAAGTTTGTGCAGCAGTCCGTTGATGATGTGGATGTAGACGCTCTGCGCGCCGACCGGATGGTCGCGCAGGAATGGAATCAAATCGTCGCGCTCGACCTTGATCAGCGCCACCCCTGTTTCGGTCACGACATTGGCGCTGCGCCTGGCATTGGCGAAGATGCTGGCCTCGCCGGCGATTTCGTTGCGGCCGAGTTTGCCCAGATAGAAAGGGGTCCCGCTGCCAGTCGGGTTGTTCTTGGTGACACGCAGGTGGCCGGAGCAAACGACGTACAGGCTGTCGGCCGGCTCGCCCTCGGCGATCAGCATCTGACCTGCCTCGAGTTCCATGTGAATCGCGATCGAGCTGAGGGTTCGCAGGGCGGCCTTGTCGAGACGCTTGAACAGATCGACCCGCAGCAGCAGCGCCTCGACCTCGCGGAACTGCTCCATCTCGTCATGGAAGCGCATCAATTGCTCTTCCATCACCGCGGAATCGAGCCTGCCGAGTTTGACCAGCACTTCGCCGACGCCAAGTCGCCGCTCTGCGATCCGCGCCTCGACCAGATCGATCTGGCCTTGATCGAGGAGCCCTTCGCGCCCGGCGATCTGCGCGAATTGGAGGTCGCTCGCTGCCTGACGAGTGAGGATGGAGAAGACCTGCTTCATGCTCAGCATGCCGTGTTCGAGGGCTACTTTTTCGAAGCTGGGGGTGAGTCGTTTCTGCTCTGCCAACGCCTCGAGCATGTCTTCCTCGGTGATAAATCCGTGCTGGATCAGATACTCGCCGAAGAATTGCTTACGTCTCATAAATTTGTTCTCCCGCTCGGAAGTACCGATTTCCCTGCCTTATGGCGCCTTGTCGGAATAGCGGTCGGGGGAGAATGAAGTTAAATATCGGGCGCAGGGACGGTTCGCGGGCAGTACGCGGACCTCAAGGGAATTTAGCCGGCCTGGCGCTGTGACTCGTCGGAGTCGGCGACCGGCTCGGAGTGCTTGCACTTCGGGCAGACCCGTTCAGTGCCGCGCCGCTTGGTGGTCTTGAGCGTGGTTACCGGCCAGGCGCAGGAGGGGCAGGCCTGGTCGACCGGCTCATTCCAGACGGCGTAGTCGCAGTCCGGGTAGGTCGAACAGGACCAGAAGATCTTGCCTTTGCGCGATTTGCGCTTCATCAGCGAGCCCTTGTGGCACTGCGGGCATTCCACGCCGGTGTCCTCGGGCTTTTCCAACGGTTCGATGAAGCGACACTTGGGATAGGCGGAACAGCCGATGAATTTGCCGTACTTGCCCTGCTTGAATACCAGCTTGGAGCCGCACTCCGGGCAGTCGCGACCGACCTCTTCGGGCGCTTCCGCCGACTTGCCGTCATCACTCAGGTCACGCGTGTAGTCGCAGTCGGGATACTTGGTGCAGCCGATAAAACGGCCGTGGCGTCCGAGTCGAATGGCCAGCGTCTCGCCGCACTTCGGGCAGTCCTCGTCGATCTGTTCCTGGGTGACGTCGGAGCGCTTGACGTTTGCCTGCGTGTCGTCGATCCGGTCTTTGAACGGCTGCCAGAACTTGGTCAGCAGGGGCACCCAGTCCTCCTCGCCGCGCGAGACGGCATCCAACTCGTCTTCGAGCTTGGCGGTGAAGTCGTAGTCGACATACCGGGTGAAGTAGTTGGTCAGAAATTTGTTGACGATCCGTCCGACGTCGGTCGGGTAGAAGCGCTTTTTCTCCAACTCGACGTATTCGCGATCCTGCAGGGTCGAGATGATACTGGCGTAGGTGGACGGGCGCCCGATGCCGTGCTCCTCCAGGGATTTCACCAGGCTCGCCTCGCTGTAGCGCGGGGGCGGCTCGGTGAAGTGCTGTTCGGGACGGATCGCCACCAGTTGCAGGACTTCGCCCTCGCTCAGGGGCGGCAGCATCTTTTCGTCGTCGTCACCCGGTTTGGCATCGTCGCGACCCTCGAGATAGACCTGCATGAAACCGGGCTTGGCGACGGTCGAACCGTTAGCGCGAAAGACATGACCGGCGCCGGCGCCGAGGTCGGCGGCGACCGTGTCGATCGTCGCATGGACCATCTGGCAGGCGATGGCGCGTTTCCAGATCAGTTCGTAAAGCCGGAACTGGTCTTTGTTCAGATGTGCCTTCAGGTCGTTCGGCGTGCGCCAGGCGGAGGTCGGGCGGACCGCCTCGTGTGCCTCCTGGGCGTTCTTCGCCTTGGTCTTGAAGGTGCGCGGCTGCTTCGGCATCTGGTCGAAGCCGTACCTGTCGGCGATGTAGGCTCGGATCTCGGTCAAGGCCTCCTCGGCGAGGTTGACCGAATCGGTCCGCATGTAGGTGATCAGGCCGACCGCGCCCTCACCGATATCGACCCCTTCGTACAACTGCTGCGCCAGACGCATGGTTCGGTTGGTCGTGTAGCCGAGCTTGCGCGCCGCCTCCTGTTGCAGTGTCGAGGTGGTGAACGGCGCGGCGGGATTGCGCTTGCGCTGCTTTTTCTCGACCTGGATCACGTTGAGTTTGCCCTGCGCGCTCTCGATCAGGGTCTTTTCAACCTCGGCGGCACGCTCGGCATTGGTGATCGAGAACTGCTCGACCTTTTCACCGCCGAAGTGCGTTAGCTTGGCGCTGAAGGCCTGCTTGTCGTGCCGCGCGTCGGCCTCGACCGTCCAGTATTCCCGGGTGACGAAGCGCTCGATCTCCTCTTCCCGCTCGCAGATCAGACGCAGCGCCGGGCTCTGCACCCTCCCGGCCGACAGGCCGCGCCGAACCTTCTTCCACAGCAGCGGCGAGAGGTTGAAGCCGACCAGGTAGTCCAGGGCCCGTCGAGCCTGCTGGGCATTGACCAGGTCCATCGACAACTCGCGCGGATGAGCGATGGCCTCCTGAACGGCGTTCTTGGTGATCTCGTTGAACACCACCCGGTGCACCGCCTTGTCCTTGAGCGCGCGGCGCTCCTTGAGCAGTTCGTACAGGTGCCAGGAGATGGCTTCGCCCTCGCGATCCGGGTCGGTGGCCAGATACAGCGCCTCGGCATTCTTCAGTTTGGCGGTGATCGCCTTGACGTGTTTTTCATTGCGTTCAATGACCTGATAGCGCATCCGGAAGTCGTCGCCCGGATCGACGGCCCCTTCTTTCGGGATCAGGTCGCGGACATGACCATACGAGGCGACTACCTGGAACTCCTTGCCCAAGTACTTCTCGATGGTCTTGGCCTTGGCCGGCGATTCGACGATAACTAGATTCATTGACGCTGTGTCTTGTGTGGTTTGTCGGTGAGCTCGCTAATAGGAAGTAGCTTGCCCCGGGAGGAAATGTCAAGCCGCTCCCGGTCCGCCCGGTGCGTTTCGGCGTTCCGATTGACCGTCTTGGCGGGGTGGAGATCGGCCCACCCGGAGTGGCGGTTTATTTGTCGTCCGGACGGTCGGTACGACCGCGATCGTGGCTCAGTGAAGGTAGCCTGGGTCGCCGTTGTAGACCAGTTCCTCCATCAGCGCAAAGGCACTTTCCTGGCCGGGTTGATTGAGCAGCACCAGCAGCACGATCCACTTGACGTCGTCAGCGACCAATTCTTCGGTATCCAGCGCCATGGCGCGCTCGATCACCAGCTCCCGACTGCGCGGGTCGAGGATCCCCGATTGCTCCAGGTAGAGCAGCATGCCCTGGATCTCCAGGTCCAGCCGCTGACGCTCGTCTTCGGTGTAGACACGGATCGACCGGCTCTGCTGAATCTCGGTAACTTCCAGACTGCCTTGGCGCCAGGCCAGTTCATCCAGCCAGTCGAACGCTTTGCGCACCTCGAGCTTGGGAAAGCCGGCCTGGATCAGCTCCTCTTCCAGCATGATCTGGTCGGGAGGAACGGTCTCCTCGCTGTCCATATAATTTTCGTAGATGTAGATGAGCACGTCGATGATGTTTTCGTTCACGGCGTATCACCACCCTACGAAAGATTTGAGCCGACAGGGCGCATCAGCGGCCCGTTGATGATTGCAGCCAGTGAGGTTGCAGTCGCGGCCAGAGGTTCACCCGCGCGGTTTTCCGGTGCGTGTGAACAGTCCACCTGCTTGGGATGATACATGACCTTCGAGCTCGAGCAACAGCAGCATTGACGAAACGGCCTCGGGCAGGAATCCGGTGCGTGAAATGAGCGTATCGACCGCAATCGGGTCGTGCCCCATGGCCTCCAGCAGGCGCTGATGATCGGGATCGGCATTTCCCGATTCGGGGGCTTCCTGAGTCACTGGCGTCTCCGTCTGGGCGCGCATCTGGTCGAACATGGCTCCGAGTTCTTCGACGATATCCTGAGCCGTCTCGACCAGCTTGGCGCCCTCGCGGATCGAGAGCGTGGCAGCCGCGGGCGAGCGGATTGTGGATCGAGCCGGGGATCGCAAACACCTCACGACCCTGCTCCAGGGCCAGTCGCGCGGTAATCAGCGAACCGCTCTTGAGTGCGGCCTCGACCACCAGGGTCCCGGTCGACAAGCCGCTGATCACCCGGTTTCGGCGGGGGAAGTTTCCCGCCTTGGGCGGCATGTCCGGGGAGAACTCCGAGACCAGGGCCCCTCGAGCGGCGATCTCGTGGGCGAGTTCGCGGTGACTGGCCGGGTAGACCCGGGCGAGCCCGGTGCCGGCGACGGCCACGGTCGTGCCGCCCTGCAATGCGCCGCGATGTGCCGCGGCGTCGATCCCCATCGCCATGCCGCTGGTGATCACCAGCCCGGCGGCGGCCAGGAAGCGGGCGAAATCTTGGGCCGTCTGTTGACCGCCCGCGGTCGGGTTGCGGCTGCCGACCACGGCCAGTTGCGGCAGGCCGAGCAGGTCCGCTCGACCGTGCACGAACAGAGCAACCGGCGGATCGGGCAGCCGCGCCAACAGACCGGGGTAGAGGTCCGAATCGATCGGAATCAGATGGCGATCACCGCCTTCCAGCCAGAGCTGGTCGCGATCGACGCCTCCCCAGTCGGGATCGCGCAGATAAGCCTGCAGCCGCTTCGGAGCGGCTCTCGGGGGTAAGTCGAACCAGGTCGTCGGGTCGGGCGTCTCGGCCAGCAGGGGCAGCAGGGTCTTGGGGCCGGTGTCAGGCGCCCGAATCAGCGCCAGCCAGGCGCGCAGAGAGGCTTCGTTCTTGGGCGCGTCCGTGCGCCCGAGATCATGGGACATCAGGGGTTGTGGAACCGGTCCAGAACGTTCATGGCGCGATTGGCTTCCATGACGATGCCGAAGCTGACCCGCTGGAAGGTGCGGAAGACCATCAACAGCCCGGCCTTCTCGTCGGGCAGGGTGACCCGCTCGCGCGGATCGGCCGCGACCACGTCGCGGATGGTTTCGCCGCGGCGATCGACCTGCAGCACGGTGCCGGGGCTCAGCCCGTCGTCAGCCCCGCGGTCGAGGATCACCACGTCGAGCCGGCCGATCTGACTGACGCCGTTGAGCACGCCGATGATCGAGCCGCCGACCTCGCGCTGTGGCGGTTTTGGGAAAAAGTCCTCGATCGGTTGGTCGCGTTTGGACGGGATCACCCGGTCGCCGATCACGCACTCCTTTTCGGTACGCACCAGCAGGATGGTGGCCGGGTCGCCCATCTGTTGCAGCTCGGCAGTACCGATATAGCCGGCCTGATAGCCGAGCGGTTCGCCGGTATCGCCGTCGAACAGCGGGTCGCCCTTGCGGATGACGTCGTACTGAGAGAGCGAGTCGCTCTCGATCGCGCGCACGTAAGCGCGCTGACCGGTACCACCGACGATGTGTTCATCGGCGAAGTCGACGACGTAGGGGGCCTGTTCGAACTGACCTTCCTCCAGCACGTAGGGTCGGCTCAGGAAGGGTGCAATCACGTCCAGGGGCACGGTCGGGATCTGCCCGTCCCAGGGCGTGGTGCGAATTCGTGGCGACAAGCGCAGCTTGCCGTCGCGCAGACGCAGCTGCGGTTGGCCGTCGATATAGACCAGCTCGAGTTCGTCGCCGGGGTAGATCAGGTGCGGGTTGCGCACCTGGGGATTGACGTGCCAGATCTCCGGCCAGCGCCACGGCTGGCGCAGGAATTGGCCGGCGATGTCCCAAAGAGTGTCTCCCTTGCGCACCACGTAGCGGGTCGGGTGTCCGTCGGCCAGCATGCCGGAATCGGCCGACACCGCGCCGCCGAGCAGGAGGGTGAGAGCGAACACGAGACAGAAGCTGCGTCTAGAAAAATTGATCATGCGGTTTCCCTGGTATCACGGCGGTGGATATCCGCCCGATTGCTGTATTATCACCATCCTAGCGGAATTTCTTAAGTGGCAACTATAAAACGCGGAAGCGATTATGGCGATCCTCGACATCCTGCATTTTCCCGATTCCCGGCTGCGTAACAAGGCGAAACCGGTCAGCGAGGTCGACGACGACCTGCGTCAGCTGATCGATGACATGTTCGAAACCATGTACGAGGCCCCGGGGATCGGCCTGGCCGCCGTCCAGGTCAACGTGCCCAAGCGCGTGGTCGTGATCGATATCTCGGAAGAAAGAGATCAGCCTTTAGCCCTGGTCAACCCCGAGATCCTCGAGCGCCGCGGCGATGAGGAGATGGACGAAGGCTGTCTGTCGGTGCCCGGCGTGTACGAGACGGTCAAACGCGCCGAGTGGATCAGGGTCCGGGCGCTGGGGCGCGACGGGGAGTCCTTCGAGATGGAGACCGATGGCCTGTTGGCAGTCTGCATTCAGCATGAGATCGATCATCTCGACGGCAAGTTGTTCGTCGACTACCTCTCCAGTCTCAAGCGACAGAGGATTCGCAAGAAACTGGCGAAAGAAAGCCGGATGGGTACGGACAAGGCCCCGGCACGCAACGCGTTGTAAAGAACCTTCGGCGGCTCGATGTCCGGGTATCGAGCCGCCGTTATTCTGTTCTCCTTCTTATATCGACTGGTCCTGCGCCATGACCGAACCGCTTCGCATCGTCTTTGCCGGCACGCCCGATTTCGCCGTGCCGCCGCTGCGTGCACTGCTCAAGTCGGCGCATCGGGTGATCGCCGTCTACACTCAGCCGGATCGACCCGCCGGGCGCGGCCGTAAACTCGCCGAGAGTCCGGTCAAGGAGACGGCCAAGGCCGCCGGCGTGCGGGTCTATCAGCCCGCGAGCTTCAAGGAGGCCGGCGCCCTGGCCGATTTGCACGCGCTAGGGGCCGATCTGATGATTGTGGTCGCCTATGGGCTGTTGCTGCCGGTGACGGTGCTCGAGGCGCCGCGGCTCGGTTGCGTCAACATCCATGCTTCGATCCTGCCGCGCTGGCGTGGCGCGGCGCCGATCCAGCGCGCGGTGCTCGCCGGCGACAGCGAGAGCGGCGTGACCATCATGCGGATGGAGAAAGGCCTGGATACCGGGCCGATGTTTCTGCTCAAGCGCCTGCCGTTGGCACCGAACGAGACCGGTGGCAGTCTGCACGACAAGCTCGCCAAGCTCGGCGCCGAGGCCTTGATGGAGGCACTGCCGAAGATCGCCGACGGTAGTCTGGCGCCCGAGCCGCAGGATGACAGCCGGTCGAACTACGCCAAGAAGCTCGACAAGGCGGAGGCCCGGATCGACTGGCAACAGCCGGCCGAGCAGATCGAGCGCCAGGTCCGCGCCTTCAATCCCTGGCCGGTGGCGCACGCCGCCTACGAGGACGCCAATCTGCGTATCTGGGAGGCGCACGCAATGGCCGGCGTCGGCGCCGCCCCGGGCACGGTGATGGCGGCCGGGCGACAGGGCATCGATGTCGCCACCGGCGACGGGCTGCTGCGCGTCACCCGGCTGCAGATGCCGGGCAAGCGCGCCATGGCGGCGGAGGACTTCCTCAACGCCCACTCGATCCAGGGGGTCGTGCTTGGCTGAACGGCCTCGCCGCCGGGCACCCGTTCAGGACGTACGTGCCGCGGCGTCGCTGGCGGTGGCCGACGTGCTCAACGGCCGCTCGCTGTCGGGGGTGCTGGAGGCCCGTCTTGATGGTTTCGAACCACGCGATCGGGCGCTCGGCGCGGAATTGGCCCAGGGCGTGTGTCGCTGGCAACCGCGGCTGGCCTTCTTCACCGATCGGCTGCTGAAGAAGGGGCTGCGTGAGCGTGACAGTGATGTCCTGGCCCTGCTGTGGATCGGTCTGTATCAGCTCGAGCACACGCGGGTGCCGGCGCACGCCGCCGTTGCCGCCAGTGTCGAAGCCGTTCGAGGACTGGGCAAGCAATGGGCCGCCGGTCTGGTCAATGCCGTATTGCGCAACTATCAGCGCCGGTACGGCGATCTGAACGCCGCCGCCGAGCAGGAACCGGTCGCCCGTTATGCCGAACCGGCCTGGTTGATCACGGCGATTCGTGATGCCTGGACGGACGATTGGCGGGACGTGCTCGAGGCCCTGCTGCAACGCCCGCCGATGACCCTGCGGGTCAACCGGCGACAAATCGATCGGGACCGGTATGCTGCACAGCTCGCAGCCGCCGGTCTGATCGCTCACCCGGTTGCCGGCGTCGCTCAGGCGCTGCAGCTGGAGCAGCCGGTGTCGGTGGAGGCCTTGCCAGGCTTTGCCGATGGGCAGGTCTCGGTGCAGGACGCGGGCGCCCAGCTGGCGGCCGAACTGCTCGATGTCGACCCCGGGCAGTGGGTGCTCGACGCCTGCGCCGCGCCCGGGGGCAAGACCTGCCACGTTCTCGAACGCACCCCTGCGGCGCGGATGCAGGCCGTCGATATCAGCGAGTCGCGTTTGGCCCGGGTGCGCGCCAATCTCGAACGCTTGCATCTCCAGGCCGAGGTCAGCTGCGGCGATGCGGCGCGGCCCGAGGGCGAATGGGCGCGGCGACAATACCCGCGGATCCTGCTCGATGTACCCTGCACCGCAACCGGCGTACTGCGCCGACACCCCGACATCAAACTGTTGCGGCGTGCGCAGGATGTGACCGAGTTGACGCTTCGCCAGGCGGCGATCCTCGATGCCATGTGGCCCTTACTGGAGCCGGGCGGTAAGCTTCTCTACGTGACCTGTTCCATCCTCCCGGCCGAAAACGATCAGCAAATCGACGCCTTCCTGCAGCGTCAGGCGCGGGCGAGTGCGCGGCCGATTCAAGCGGACTGGGGGCGACCCAGTGACCACGGGCGACAGCTGCGTCCCGGGGAGCAGGACATGGACGGCTTCTTCTATGCCCTGCTGGAGAAGCCGGAGACATGCTGAGACGGAGCGCGGATCGATCCGGAGTGCCTGTGGCGATGCGCGCTCTGTGGCTGGCGCTGTGCATCGGGCTGTCCGGGTCGGCGCTGGCCGAGGAGTTCAAATTCTCCCGGGTCGAGGTGATCCTCGATAAAGAAATCATCGTGGTCGATGCCGAGATCGACTTCGCGCTCAACGCCACTGCACTAGAGGCCCTCAGCCACGGCGTGCCACTGACATTCGTCATTCATGTCCAGGTGCGCCGCGCCGACGCTTGGGTGTGGGAAGCCGATGTTCTTGACCGGAGGCTGCGCAAGGTGTTGCGCTACCATCCGTTGTCCTCGTTGTACGAATTGCACGACCTGGATTCCGATACCCGGCAGAACTTCGCAACTCGCAGCGCCGCCCTGCGCACCTTGGGCGAACTCAAGCGCCTGCAGGTCGGCAAGCTGACCGATCTGAACCCGAAGGACGCCTATGAGGTCAGACTCGACAGCTACCTCGACATCGAGGCGCTGCCGCTGCCGATGCGGCCGATGGCGCACATCTCGCCGGCCTGGGATCTGGAAAGCGACACCTGGGTGTGGCTACTGCGGCCATGAGACGGTGGCGCCTGGGTGTCGTCGGCGTCGTTGGTCTGGTGATCCTGTTGCTCGCCGCGCTGCACATGATGAGCGGGGCGGTGCAGAACTCCGAGCGCCTCAGTCGTTGGTTCATTCCGCTGCTGGTGTTCACCGTTTCCGGGCTGGTCACTCTGGTCGGCCTGATCGGCGCCAACCTGTTTCGGCTGTGGCGTGAGAATCGCCGCCGCGCGTCCGGCTCCGGCCTGACCGCCCGACTGGTGGTGATCTTCGTCCTGTTGTCCCTGGCCCCGGTGTCGGTGGTTTATTTCTACTCTCTGCAGTTTCTGCTCCGCGGCATCGACAGTTGGTTCGATGTTCAGATCGACACCGCGATGGAGGACGCATTGAGCCTCAGCCGGGCCTCGCTCGACCTGCACAAGCGTGAGATGCTGCGCACGACCCAGAAGATGCTCGGCGAGTTGGAGGACTCCTCGCGTGCCGCCCTGACGCTGAGCATCGGCGATCAACGCAACAGTTCCGGCGCGACGGAACTGGCCCTGTTCGATCTGGCCGGCACCGTGATCGCATCGAGCAACGTCGATACCGGGGTCCTCGTGCCGGAGACGCCCGAGAACCCCATTCTGCAGCAGGTACGAGCCGGGGAGAGCTATGTCGGCATGCACAAGAGCGCCGGTCAGTTGTACGTTCGCTGTCTGGTGCGGGACCTGCGCAACCCGGGGTTGATCCTGCAGGCGCTCTATCCGGTGGCGGATACCATCAGCAATCTCAGCGAGAGTGTTCAGGACGCCTATGTTCGCTACAAGGAGCGAATCTATCTGCGCAATTCCATAAAATTCAGTTTCGCGCTCACGCTGTCGCTGGTTCTGATGCTCGGTCTGTTCGCCGCGGTCTGGGCGGCCTTCCAATCGGCGCGCCGGCTGGTCGCCCCGATCCGGGCGATCGCCGATGGCACGCTGGCGGTGGGCGAGGGAAATTACGACAAGCAACTGCCGGTGCCCAGGCACAACGACGAGTTGTCTTTCCTGGTTGCCTCGTTCAACGCCATGACCCGGCGCATCGCCCAGGCGCGCAACATCGCCGACCGCAGTCGGCGTGAGTTGCAGGCCCAGCACGCCTATCTCGAGACCCTGCTCAGCGGCCTGTCCTCGGGCGTCATCGCGCTCGATGACGAAGGCAGCATCCGTACCGCCAACCCGGCCGCCTTGGAGATACTCGGAGTCGATACCGGCGAGGTGCAGCACTTGCCGCTGGAGCGGCTGATCGACTTCAATCCGCAGCTCGAACCCTTCGTCGAGCGGGTCCGCTACGGCATGGATCAACCCGGCGAGTGGCGCGACGAGATCACCCTGTATCACAGTGACGGGCGCCAGGTGCTGCTCAGCCGGCGCTCGCCGATCGAACTGGCCGAAGGCGGTCGGGGTCATGTTCTGGTGTTCGATGACGTCACCGCCCTGGTCAAGGCGCAACGTGACGCCGCCTGGGGCGAGGTCGCGAGGCGTCTGGCGCACGAGATCAAGAACCCGTTGACACCGATTCAACTGTCGGCCGAACGTCTGCGGCACAAGTACCTCGATCAACTGCCGGGCGAAGATGCCGCTTTGCTCGACCGGGCGACCAATACCATTGTCCAGCAGGTCGAGGCGATGAAGGCCATGGTCAATGCCTTCTCCGACTATGCCAAGCCATCGAAGATGGAGCGTGAACCGGTGCAGCTCGACCCCTTTATCGCCGAGGTGCTGAGCCTTTACGAGGGGCAGTCGACCCCGGTTGGCTTCCGGTCCGGTGCCGGCGACTTGCAGGTTGAGGCGGACCCGGTTCGCCTGCGGCAGGTGCTGCACAATCTGATCAAGAACGCCCAGGAGGCGGTGTCCGGTCAGAGCGATGGCCGGGTCGAGGTACGCTCGGCCGAGGTCAGCGACGGCGATCTGCCGTACGGCGAGATCCAGATCAGCGATAATGGTCCGGGTTTCAGCAGCGAGGATCTGGGTCGGGTGTTCGAGCCCTATGTCACCACCAAGGCCAAGGGCACCGGGCTCGGCCTGGCGATCGTCAAGAAGATCGTCGAAGAGCACGGCGGCATGATCCGAGCCGGGAACGATGAAGACGGTGGCGGGTGCGTGGTCCTGCGCCTGCCGAGATCCAAGCCCGGTCTGCCCAATGTTTCGCCCCA
The DNA here is from genome assembly GCA_963765415.1 of uncultured Gammaproteobacteria bacterium. GTDB lineage: Bacteria > Pseudomonadota > Gammaproteobacteria > Chromatiales > Chromatiaceae > CAVXWS01. The sequence goes on along the minus strand of CAVXWS010000077.1, from coordinate 35,865 downwards.
GCCGAAAGCGAGGAAACGCGCATGAGCGCGCCGTTCATACTGGTCGTCGACGACGAGCCCGACATCCGCGATCTGGTCAAGGAGATCCTCGAAGACGAGGCCTATCGGGTCGGTACCGCCGAGAACGGCGCGGCGGCACAGCAAGCCTTGCGCGAACGACGTCCCGATCTGATTCTGCTCGACATCTGGATGCCGGACATCGACGGCATCACTCTGCTCAAGGGTTGGGCCGAGGAGGGAGCTTTGCCCTGTCCGGTGGTCATGATGTCGGGTCACGGAACGGTCGAGACCGCGGTCGAGGCGACCCGGCTTGGGGCCTACGACTTTCTCGAGAAGCCTTTGTCGCTGGCCAAGCTCCTGTTGACCGTCGAGCGTGCCCTGCAGGCCGACCGGCTGGAGCGCGAGAATGTCGGTCTGCGCCAGCAGATGCAGTACGTGCCCGAACCGGTCGGTCACAGCGCGGTGGTGCAGCGTCTGCGCGAGCAGGTCAAACGGGTCGCTCAGCACGACACCTGGGTGTTGATCGTCGGGGAGCCGGGCTCGGGCCGCGAGACCTTCGCCCGCTATCTGCACGCGCACAGCCCGCGCGCCGAGGGCGCCTTCGTCGATGTCCGGGTCGGCAGCGTCGCTGACTCCAATGCCGCGCTGGAACTGTTCGGCAGCGAGGTGGAGGGAAGGATCCACTATGGCCGGCTGGAACAGGCCAATCGCGGCACCCTCTACCTGGGCGAGATCGCCGACATGGATCTCGACTGTCAGGCGCAGCTGGTCGGCGCGCTGGAGTCGCGGCAGTTCTTCAGGGTCGGCGGCCAGGAGCCGGTTGAGGTCGACGTGCGGGTGATCGCCGCGACGCAAAGGAACCTCGAGGCGGAGGTCGAGGCCGGGCGCTTCCGCGAAGACCTGTTCTACCAGCTCAATGTCGTGCCGCTGGAGGTGCCGGCGTTGCGTGATCATCACGAGGACGTGCCTGAACTGCTCGGCCACTACGTGGACCATTTCGTCGCCCGCGAGAAGCTGACCTACCGGCGCTTCAGCGTCGGCGCCCAGAACTACCTGCGCAACTATGCCTGGCCGGGCAACGTACTCGAGCTGCGCAATCTGGTCCAGCGCGTGCTGATCCTCGGCGGGGCCGACAATGTCGAGCAGGCCGAGGTTGAAGATGCGCTCGGTGTGCTGCGGCGTGAGCCGGAGCTCGCCGGGCGCATGCCCGGGGTGTCTTTCGACCAGCCGCTGCGTCAGGCCCGGGAGTCGTTCGAGAAGGCCTATCTGGAATACCAGCTGGAAAAGCACGAGGGCAACGTCAGCCGCATGGCACAGGAGGTCGGTATGGAGCGCACCCATCTGTACCGCAAGCTGCGCTCGGTCGGTATCGAGATCAAGGAGCGGCGTTGATGGGCATCCTGGATAATCTCGAGCGCCTGCGCGCCGGCGGCCGCGACGATAAGCTGTTGCACTTCAGTCTGGCGAATGAGTACTTCAAGGCCGAGCGCTTCGGCGAGGCGGCCGCCGCGGCGGCCCGGGCGACCGAGCTCGATCCGGATTATTCGGCGGCCTGGAAGATCCGCGGTAAGGCGCTGGCCGGTGCCGGGCGTGTTGCGGAGGCCGGTGAGGTGTTCGCGCAGGGCATCGAGACGGCCGAGCGCCATGGCGACATTCAGGCGGCCAAGGAAATGCAGGTGTTCCTCAAGCGCCTGCGCAAGCACGCTTCCTGAGGCCGGGTCTCACGCAGCTGGACGACTCAGGGGCGGAACAGGCGGTCGAGCTGCCGCACTCTGACCGGCTTGGCGAGCACCGCTTTGGCTCCGACCAGGCGTGCCTCGCGGGCATGCCGTTCCGACAGTTCACCGCTGATCAATACCGCCCGAATCTCCGGCTGTAGATCTCCGAGCAGTGCCAGGAGATCCTGGCCGTTGCCGTCGGGCAGCCGGTAGTCGAGCAGGGCGCATTGGTAGTCGCCTCTGGTGAGCGCCAGTAAGGCCTCGCGGTAGCCCCCGACCGCCTCGACCCGATAGCCGATCTCCTTGAAATCCCAGGCCAGCATCTGCCTCAGCTTCGGGTCGTCCTCGACGATCAGCAGGCGCGGTCCCGGACGGGGCTCGGACTGCGGCCGATCAAGCTGCGGCGCTTGCATCTTTGCCCTCGACCAGCTCACGCAGTTTCTGCCGGGCGCGGAACAAGCGGGTGCCGGCGCCGGCGCTGGAGATGCCCAGGTGTAACGCGATCTCTTTCTGCGAGAACCCGTAGAGCACCTGCATCAACAGCGGCTCGCGGTAGTCGAGCGGCAGTTTGTCGATCGCCTGGCGCAGGACGAAGGCCTCGGTCGAAGTGTCATAGTCGCGATGCCTGTCGCCCAGTTCCTCGACCGGCATGGAGGATTCCTGCGGTTGGAAGCGCTCGAAACGGCGGGCGTTCTCGCGCCGCAGTATGGTCAGCAGCCAGCCTTTGGCGGCCTTCACCTCCTGCAGCTTGTCCATCGCCTTCCAGGCCCGTAGCAGGGTTTCCTGGACCAGATCGTCGGCCACGGTCTTGTCGCCGCTCAGCCAGTAGCCGTAGCGATAAAGGTCCTTCATGTAGACGCCGATCAGCTGATTGAATTGTTGCTCGCGGCTCGGTTGCGCCTCGGTATGTTTCGCGGCGGCGTAGTCGAGAACGGTGTCGGCGATGGCAAGTCTGGTCATGGGTGCATCCTCACTCGGGTTATTGTCGATTGCAGATGCAAGGGCTTTTGCGAATCCCGTGCCAAGTCGTAACTAAAAGAAAAATATGGAAAAGTTTTGATTCGCCGTAGCGGGCTTCAACGAATCGTTGTAACGAATCGTTAAGTTCCGAACGGGTGTAACGGGGTGATACGTCGAGCGCGGTGGGTTTTCGATCCCGATGCTCGGGTAGCGGATAGAGGCCGGGTCAGTCCTTGCCGACGGTGAGGCCGTATCTGGCGATCTTGCGGTCGAGGGCCGGGCGGGAGATGCCGAGGATGTCGCAGCTCTTGCCCTTGTGGCCGCCGGTATGTTCGAGCACCCGTTGGATGTGTTCGGCCTCGACCTGCTCCAGGCTCTTCAGCTCGAAGGTGTCCGGGCCGGTATTCGTCTCCGACGAACCGGTGTCGGTCTCCGCGGTCGCGCTCTTGAACTCGATCAGCTCGGGGGTGATGGCCGAACCGCGTGCCTGCACCAGGGCCTGGGTCAGGACGTTTTCCAGCTCGCGCACATTGCCCGGCCAGTGATGCGCCTCGAGCTTGCGCAAGGCCTCGGGGGTCAGTGGCGTTAGAGGTACCTCGAGTTGTCTGGCGTTTTTCTCCAGCAGGGCCTTGGCAAGGAGTTCGATGTCGTCCCGGCGCTCGCGCAGCGGCGGCAGGGCGATGTTGATGACGTTCAGCCGGTAGAACAGGTCCTCGCGAAACTCGCCGGTCTTGGCCAGTTCGAACAGGTCGCGATGGGTGGCGGCGATCATCCGGGCGTTGACGGATACCGGCTCGGTGCCGCCGACCGGCTCGACCACCCGCTCCTGCAGGGCGCGCAGCAGCTTGGCCTGCAGGGCGGGGGCGAGCTCGCCGATCTCGTCGAGGAACAGGGTGCCGTCCTCGGCCTGTTCGAAGCGCCCGGGCTTGCGGGCCGTGGCGCCGGTGAAGGCGCCCTTCTCGTGGCCGAACAGCTCGCTCTCCAGCAGGGTCTCGGCAATCGCCGAGCAGTTGACCGCGACGAAGGGCCGCGGGCGTTTGCTGTATTGGTGGACCAAGCGGGCGACGACCTCCTTGCCGGTGCCGGACTCGCCGGTGATCAGCACGGTCGCGGCGTTCTCGGCGCACAGAGCGATGTCCTTGCTGACCTTTAGCATGGCCGAGCTGCGCCCGATCAGACCGCGGATCGGGGCCGGCTCGTTCGCCGGTTCGTCGCTCTTCCGGGCCTGGCGCATGGCCTGTTTCGCCAGGGCTTGTTCGACCGTGTTCTGCAGCACCTCGCTGTGGATCGGTTTGTGAATGAAGTCGGCGGCGCCGAGCTGAATCGCCTCTATCGCCAGTTCCAGGTCGTGCTGGCCGGTCATCATCACGACCGCCGCGCCCGGTTGACGTTGGAGCAGACTCGGCAGGAGGTCGATGCCCCGGCCGTCGGGCAGCTGCTGATCGAGCAGGATCAGATCGAAGTCCGAGCCGGCGGCCTCGGTCTCGCCCTCGGCGCAGTCGGGCGCGCGCGCCACCTCGAAGTCTTGGTCCTCGAAGTGCAGGCCCAGGATCTGACTGAGGCCGACATCGTCTTCGATAATCAGGAGTCGCCGCGTCATGCGGGAAGGTTAGTGCCGGGTCAGGGTGCTAACAAGGCCAGGAGTCGGTCTCAATTGATTTACCAGGCTTCTTGGCGCAGAAGCAGCTCAATGGGGTCAACGGCCGAATTGACTCGATGAAAGCCTCAAAAGGTCGTCTCCGCTATGGTGCGAAGCCTCTTTAGGATAGAGAGCGGTAATGGAAATAATTGGCATTTTCACCGACCCCTTTGGGTCCCTCGGCTCGACACGGCCTCAGCGCCGCCGGATCTGCCAGCATCGATGCGGCGGTCGACGGCGGAAGTCCGGGGGGATGGTGCGCCGGCTGATCTCCTCGCAGACCGTCTCGGTCGCGATCGACTGATCGAGGCGAAAGCCGCGCCGGTTGGTGGAGAACACCAGTTCGCCATCGGGGGCAAGCAAGGCCAGGGTCCGGCGTAACAGGTCTGGGTGATCGCGCTGGATATCGAAGCTCTCGCGCATGCGCTTGGAGTTGGAGAAGCTCGGCGGGTCGAGCACGATCAGGTCGAAGCGCTCCTCGGCTTCGCCGGCCTCGAACACGAACTGCAGTACGTCCTGGCAGTGCAGCCGGTGGCGGCCGGGATCGTCGACCCCGTTCAGGACGAGATTGCGCCGGGACCAGTCCTGGTAGGTATTGGACATGTCGACTGTCAGGCTGCGCGTTGCGCCGCCGGCGGCGGCGTAGACGGTGAAGCTGCCGGTATAGGCGAACAGGTTGAGGATCGATTTGTCGGCGGCACGCTCTCGTACCAGGGCCCGGGTGTCTCGGTGATCGGGGAACAGCCCGGTGTCGAGGTAGCGGTGCAGGTTGACCTCGAAGCTCAGGTCGCGCTCACGCACGGTAAAGCTCGGCCCGTCCTGCTCGGTCTTCCCGTACTGGGCGCTGCCGCGCTGGCGCTGGCGGACCTTGAGCACCAGGTGATCGGGCGGGGTCTGTGTCCCGCCTGGCGATCGCGGCCAGATGCTGGTCGAGTTCGGCGGCACCGATCGGCTTGCGCGGCTCGAACAACTGCACGTGCAGCCAGTCGGCGTACCGATCGACCGCGTAGGGAAACTCGGGGATGTCGCGGTCGTACAGCCGGTAGGCCTCCAGTCCCTCGCGCCGGGCCCACTTGTCCCAGTGTTTGGCGTTCTTGCGCAGGCGATTGGCCAGCGCCTCGGCGTTGCTCATGCCGGGTCGGGCAGTCGCCGCGCGGCCAGGACCAGGCCGACCCAGCCGGCGAGGAAGGCGGTGCCGCCGAAAGGGGTGATCATGCCCAGCCAGCGCTCGCCGGTCAGGGCGAGGGCATAAAGGCTGCCGCTGAACAACAGGATGCCGAGTGCGAAGCCCCAGCCGGCCAGTCGGATCCCGGGGACGAAGCGATGCAGCCCGAGCAGGCCGGTGGCGAGCAGCGCCAGACTGTGCATCCCCTGGTAGTGCACGGCCTTGTTCCACCATTCGAGATGTCTGGCCGGCAGGCTGGCCTCCAGACCGTGGGCACCGAAGGCGCCGAGCGCGACGGTGAGAAAGCCGCTGAGGGCGCCGAGCAGGATCAGTGTCTTGGCCTGGGTCATGGGAGTTGTCCTGTTGGTATCGATCAGTGGGCCGAGAGCTTGCCGAGCTCGTCGAGCAGGTTGAGCATCAGCTGTTCGCCGCGCGCGCTCATGCCCTCGGTCAGGCGATCGGGGTCGCGCTCGCCGTTGATCAGCGGTCGGATGCGCCCGGCCAACTGGCCCATGTCACCGCCGACCTTGCTCATCTGCTCGGCCATAGTGCTGATGAGCGTCAGGGCCTGGACATTGCCTGTGGCGGCGGCGTGGATCATGTGCGCCAGACCGGGGGCGGCCATTGCCGGGTCGGAGTTCTGGGTCGGGTCGGGCAGGCTGGCGGGGTCCTGCAGGCCGCGCAGGATGGCCTCGGCGATCACGCTGTCCTCTTCGTCCAGGCCGGACAGGGCGAGCAGATCGCGTTCGCCATCGGCGATGGCGCGTACCGCGCGGCCCAGGCCCTGCCAGCCATTTTGTTCGGCGTTGTTCAACAAGGTTTCGAGCTCGGCCCGGCGATCGGCGTTGCCGAGAAACTCGACCGCCTGACGGATGAAGGCGGCGTGCGTGGCGATGATCTGTTGTTGCTTGTCGGGGAATTGCATGGCGTTCCGGGTCCGGAGAGTCGGTCGGAGTTTACCAGCCTGGTGGCCCGCCCTTGGAGAAGTCGATCGAACAGAGGCCGGGTTTCGCGTTACCTTTGATCGCTGGGACTGCCACTGGATCCAATCATGAAATGGCTCGTCGCCATCGTTCTCCTGCCGATCGCGCTCGGATTGGGCGCCATCCTTATGAACCGCCCGCCCCTGTTCGATCCGCCGGGCATCTGGCAGCGTCTGTCGTTGTATCTGCGCACCAATGTCGCCGAGACGCGCCCGGATCATTCGCGTCCGGAGTTGCGGCCCCGGCGCTATGCCCGGCCGGTCGAGGAGCTGCGCCGACTGGCGCGCGAGGCGATGGTTGAACTCGGTTGGAGCGAGCCGCGTGAGCTCGATGGCCGGTTGAAGGCCGAGGTCCGGACACCGCTGTTTCGATTCTCCGACGATGTCGAGGTGTGGTTCGAGTCCGATCGGGGCGGGGACCCGAGCGGGGATCGGGTCGGGGTCTGGGTGGGTGTTCGCTCGGCCTCGCGGGTCGGGCGTGGTGATTTCGCGGCGAACACTCGGCATGTGCTGGATCTGTACGCCGCGCTCGAAAGGCGACTCGAGACCCTGTAGGGCTGAGAAGCGAGGCCTGACTTTTTTCGCCAATGCGTTGGGCTTCCTGTCGTCAGCCCATACGGTTTGATTCAGGCCTTTGGTGAGGGGTCGGAGTCGGAAACGACTCCGACCCCGTCTTTCAGCAGCGGCAGGGTCTCGGCGGCGATCTCGCGGACCTCGGCGTCCGGGTCGTCCAGTAGCGGCTCGACGAACGTGAGGGCCTCGGCCGCCCAGGTCAGGCCCAGATAGTGACAGGCGTCGGCGCGGATCTGCGGCTCGGGGGAACGGGTCAGAGCACCGAGCTGCGGGACGATGTCGCTTAGCCCGCCGTGCTGTGCAAGATCCTCGAACACCGCGCCGACACCGATCCGTACCCCCATCGGGGTCTCCAGGTCGGCGATCAAGGCGACCAGGTCGGGCAGCAGCCCGGGTTGCTCACGAACCAGCTGGGTAACCCGTTCGAGTTTCTGGGTCTCCAGCAAACCGGCCAAATACTCGCTCATCCCAGTGCCCTGTCGGGCGAGTTCGGCCCAGTCGGCGAGTTCTTTCTCGCTGTGCAGCCCCTCGAGTTCGAACGGCCCGATCCGGCACCAGGGGACTGTGCGGGTGCCGACCTCGGTCGCGATTTCCGGGTGTTCGGCGATATTGACCGCCTCCAGGCGACCGATGCGGCCGTCTTTCAGCAGTTCTTCGAGCCCGCGTAGCACGATCGGGCAGTGGGGGCAGCCGGGGGCGAGCAGTAAAAGGGCCGAGGGTGCGTTGTTGATGGCCATGGTCGGGCGGTGATCTGAGTGAATTTGTACGGCGGATTTTGGCGTGAAATCCAGTAATTTAGCGAATCAACAGTCTCTGCTGATGGAATATTGCCGTGCTGTTGATTGACAGCGGTCAAATGAATCAAAAAAGTATTTTTGAAAACAATTAGTTGCGCACATATGCTCGGGCCATGAATAAAGCACTCTTATGCTCGCTAAGACTAGAATCGGTGGTCAAACATCGGCCGAGTCTCTACCGTATTCAGCCCGAAAAGCCTGGAAATGTAATTCCGGCTGCCGCTCACGATCCCTGCCGCGGCGCGGTTTCGCTGGGTCGGAAAATCCGTCTTGAGGCCATGCGGTTGAATCCAGAGTTCGCTCGGCTACCGACCTGGAATGGCTCGATAACCGTCGCCCATGCCGCGTAAGCGGGTCCGGTGACCACCGCCAGTACGGTAACCATCAGGAGAATTCGTCGATGCCTACATTTGTGCGTACCGAGAAGTGCGACGGCTGTAAGGGCCAGGACAAGACCGCGTGCATGTACATCTGCCCGCACGATCTAATGAAGCTGGACATGGACGGGTCCGAGACCGGCCACGCCATGCGGGCCTTCAACCAGGAGCCGGAGCAGTGCTGGGAGTGCTACGCCTGCGTCAAGATCTGCCCGCAGCAGGCCATCGAATGTCGTCACTATGCGGACGTCGTGCCCATGGGAGCCTCGGTTCAGCCGCTGCGCGGTGCCGACTCCATCATGTGGACCATCAAGTTCCGCAACGGCACCATGAAGCGTTTCAAATTCCCGATTCGCACCACCCCGGAAGGCTCGATCGATCCGTATGCCGGTAAGCCGGAGGCGGACATGGGCGAAGTCGGCGACGGCGCCACCTTGTTCACCAAGGGCACCCACGCGTTCGACGCCAGCCAGTTCGAGGGCTGAGTCGGTTTAGGTTGAATTTTTCGCGGCTGCCGGTCCACGGGACGCAGCGCGAAAACGTTTGAAGAGCTACAGAGGCATCAAACATGTCCGAATTCGGATTCGGTAATCCCGAAATCGTTGAAGAGGAAGTCGACATCCTCCTGATCGGCGGTGGCATGGCGTGCTGCGGCGCGGCGTTCGAGATCATGCGCTGGAACGAGAAGGCCGGACTGAACATCAAGCTGGTCGACAAGGCCGCTCTGGACCGCTCCGGTGCGGTCGCCCAGGGCCTGTCCGCGATCAACACCTACATGGGTGACAACGATCCGGCCGACTACGTCCGTTACGTCCGTGGTGACCTGATGGGCATCACCCGCGAAGACCTGGTCTTCGACCTGGGCCGCCACGTCGACGATTCCGTGCACCACTTCGAGGAGTGGGGCCTGCCGGTCTGGAAGCGGCCGGGTGACGAAGGCAAGACACTGACCGAAGGCGGCAAGACCGGTCCGTTCCGGCAAGTGGCAGATCATGATCAACGGCGAGTCCTACAAGTGGATCGTCGCCGAGGCCGCGAAGAAGGCCATGGGCACCGAGAACATTCAGGAGCATGTGTTCATCGTGCGCCTGATCAACGACAAGAACGATCCGCGCCGTGTCGCCGGCGCTGCCGGCTTCAGCGTCCGCGAGCACAAGCTGTACATCTACAAGTTCAAGGCCTGCCTGCTGGCCTGCGGCGGCGCGGTCAACGTGTTCCGTCCGCGCTCCGTCGGCGAAGGCATCGGCCGTGCCTGGTACCCGGTCTGGAATGCCGGTTCCACCTACGCGATGGCCGCCGAGGCGGGCGCCGAGCTGACCCTGATGGAAAACCGCTTCGTGCCCGCCCGTTTCAAGGACGGTTACGGTCCGGTGGGTGCCTGGTTCCTGCTGTTCAAGGCCAAGGCGCAGAACGCCGCCGGCGAGGACTACCTGGAGAAGAACTACGAAGAGCTGGCCAGGGCCGGCTACGACAAATACGCCGTCGGCTCCAAGATGGGCACCTGCCTGCGTAACCATCTCATGATGAAGGAATTGAGGGAAGGCCGCGGCCCGATCTTCATGGACACCCCGACCGCCATGGCCAAGCTGGCCGAGACCATGACCCCGAAAGAGATCAAGCACCTCGAAGCAGAGGCCTGGGAAGACTTCCTCGACATGACCATCGGTCAGTGCGGCGTCTGGGCCGGTGAGAACATCGAGCCGGACAAAGAGATGTCCGAACTGATGCCGACCGAACCCTACCTGCTGGGTTCGCACGCCGGTTGTGCCGGTATCTGGTGTTCCGGTCCCGCCGACATCCCCGGCACCCCGGATCACTACCACTGGGGCTACAACCGCATGACCACGGTCAAGGGCCTGTTCACGGCCGGTGACGGCGTGGGCGCCTCCGGTCACAAGTTCTCCTCCGGTTCCCACACCGAGGGTCGTATCGCGGCCAAGTCGCATGGTCACGTTCGTCCTGGACAACAAGGACTGGAAACCGGAACTGTCGCGTACCGTGGAAGAACTGGTCGACGAGATCTACGCACCCGGTGCGGAACTTCCTCGAGCACAAGGACTACACCACCGCGATCGACGTCAACCCGCACTACATCACGCCCAAGATGCTGCAGTTCCGTCTGCAGAAGATCATGGACGAGTACGTGGCCGGTGTGTCGACCATGTACCAGACCAACGCCACCATGCTGGGTGTCGCCGAGCGCAAACTGGAGATGATCAAGGAAGACTCCAAGAAGATGCGCGCCAAGGACCTGCACGAACTGCTGCGCGCCTGGGAGAACTACCATCGCATCCTCGCGGCCGAAGCTCACATGCAGCACATCAAGTTCCGTCAGGAGTCCCGTTACCCGGGTTACTACTACCGCGCGGACTATCTCGCAGGTCGACGACGAGAACTGGAAGTGCTTCGTCAACTCCACCTATGACAAGGAGACGGGCGAGTGGAACTGCTTCAAGGTGCCTTATAAGCGCCTGGTTTCCAAGGGAGCCCAGGAACCGGAAGGGATCGGCAACGACGGTACCCCGGTACCGGACTATCGGCCGAACTATCCCGCCTGATAGGCGCCTGATGGTGTAACTGAGCCAGGCGTTCAGCGATGCCCGGCTTTGTTGTTTATTGAATTACGGAATAGATCGGCGGTATTGCCCGCCGAGGCCTGGTCCATCGCTCCAGCTTGGGCCGGTAAGCCGATTCCGGTTCGGACAGCGCGGAATTCGCGAGACAGTTGCCATGCGCGACGACAGCAAAGACGACATCCTTGGCCAGCCGGCAGAGTTGTTCCATGGCTCCTTCGACGTGCCATACGAGAGCCCGGTGCAGCCCCACCAGTTGCGGCTCGACGACGAGTTTCAGTTCAACTGCCACCCGGGGGTGTCCTGCTTCAACGAATGTTGTCGCAACATCGAGATTCAACTCATGCCGTACGACATCCTGCGGCTGAAGCGGCGCCTGAAGCTGAGTTCGGATGAGTTCGTTGCTCGACACACGATGCCCTTCGAGATGGACATGCACGGCATGCCGGGATTGCGTCTGGCCACCAAGCCCGGAACCCTCGCCTGCGTCTTCCTCGATGAGGAGAAGGGCTGCACCGTGTACGAGGATCGTCCCACCGCCTGTCGCTATTACGCCATCGGCAACCTGGGTGTGCGCAAGAAAGGCAGGCCGGCCGTCGAGGAGGCCTTCTTCCTGGTGAAGGAGCCGCACTGCAAGGGGCACTTCGAGCCCAAGACTCAGACCGTGGCCGAGTACCGCAGGGAGCAGGGTATCGAGCCCTACGACATTGCCAACCGGGAATGGCGCGACATCGTGATTAAAAAGCGCTCGGCGGGACCGACCGTCGGCGCGCCCTCGGAACGCAGTCTGCAATTGTTCGACATGTGCAGCTACGACATGGACAGCTTCGGTCAATTCATTCGGTCGGAAGGATTTCGAAAACTGGTGGACCTGGACGTCGAGCAGCTCCAGGAGATGATCGACGATGAAGAAGAGCGTCTGCAGTTCGCCTTTCGCTACCTCAAGCAGGTGTTGTTCGGCGAGATGACCATCCCCTACAGACGGCAGGCCCGCGAGGAACGTCTGGAGCAAGCCAAAGCGCGCCTGGCCAAGCGCGAGGAGGGGATGATCAAGCGCAAGCAGGCGATGGAAGACGACCAGTACAGCGGTGGCCTGGACGATTGACTCTGGCCTGGCTTGATCCTTCCTGGTTTTGCTGCGGTTGTATTGCGAATTGACATAGCGCTCCGGGGTTTGCGGGCGGTAGATATGGAGGAAGCTTCTGCCGTCCTAAGGGTGATCCCCATGATCAATCGTGCCGCCCACATTCTCGCCAACCGCTATCCGGAACTCACCAACGACGCCGTCAGTCGCTACGTCGAACATTTACGCGAGAAGCTTGGTGATACGAAATCCTCTGTGGTCTATTCGACGGCCTGCCGTTCCGCCCCGGTCGGGGACAACCCGATGGGCGTTCAGCGCGGCAGCGTGGTCGAGATCGAGGGTGAACGCTACGTGACCTTGGGGTGTGGTTTTCTGACCCTGGAATTCGCCAACCTCGATCGGCCTGAACAACTGCGATCGGTCGGCCCCGAAGAATTCGCCAGACTGAAGGGCGCCAAGTTCACCGTGCGTTCAGCGGAAGAATCCCGCGAAATTCTGGACAAGGTGCTCACGACCTGATCTCTGCAGCCCTGTTGCGGTCATCGTAGAGGCTTGGGATTGTTGATCGGCGACGGCGCGTGAGCGCGCTGTTCCGCCCCGGGCAACGGGCAACATAGCCTCGACCTGGTGCGGTCTCAACTCGAGATCGAGATATCGGCTGCCCTGGAAGGGATGCCGGAGAGCCACAACTGAAATTCTCTGTCATTCAAGCGGCCAGAATCACGCTCACCGCGTCACGCAATTGCTCCTTCGCTTCCGTGTGCAATGCCGGAAGAAGGTCCGGCGGCAGATTGGTGATCCGCCAGGCCGTCAGTCGAATGGGCAGCTCTGGAAGCTCGCCATCGGTGGTTTCGAGCGTATGGTCGGCAATTGCCCCCGCCATGTGAATGATGGCCGTCTGCAACGGCAGGTTTTCCGATTTCTCCGGTGAATTCTGCAACAGAATCGGCTCCCAAAGCCCTTGCGGCAGAGTCCAGCGCCTGAGCAACTCGCCACCGACTTCGACGAAGTCGTAACCGATCAACTCGCGTTCGATCTCGCAGAGTTGACGCTCACTGTCTGCGGAGACCTCGATGGCTCTGCTGCACAGGTCCGGTATGCTCTGATACATGGGCAGGTGGCCGATGTCCCGCAGCAGGCCGGCGAGAAACATCCGTTCGCTATCGATCACACTGCAGTGGACCGCCAGCTGACGGGCGATTACGCCGCAGTAGACGCTGTTTCGCCAGAAGCGACGCATGTCGATCCGGCCGATATCAAGACGGGAAAAACGTTCGGCGACGACCGTGGCCAGCACCAGGTCGTGCACCTGCCGGGGGCCGAGCAGCGTGATCGCGCGCTTGACATTGTCGATCTGGGCCACCAGTCCGAAGAACGGGCTGTTGACGATCCGCAGCAGTCGTGCGGTCAGACCGGGATCCTGACTGATGATCCGCGCTATGTCATCGATCTGATAGTCCGGACTGTCGAGGGTCTCTCGAACCCGCAGATAGACGTCGGGCAGGGAAAACAGCTGCGGCGAGCGAAACAGGTCATTGATGGCAGGCGTCATGCCGCGGGTCTCCGGTCGTACGATGACGTTTGATACGAATTATTATCGTACGACTGGTGCAGATCTTTAGTTGCCCCTGCGTTCTGGCCAACGTCAAAAGTGTTCAGATCGGCGCTTGGTGCGAGCGATCGGATAGATGAAACGCGGATAGGGGCAGTCGGCGGTGAGGCGGCCGTTGGGTTGCGAATTGTCATCGCTGCATTGATGCTCTATTTCGCCGCCAACGCCTCGAGCTTCTTCGCCGGTAGCACACGTGCCGGTCGCCGCCCCGGTGCGGCTGTTCGATTGACCGGGCTTCCCAACGCTTAGCTATCCCCCATATTGCATGAGCGGATCGGGCGAGAGGCAACGCCAGATTTTTCAGAAAACCGATCAGGACAAAACGTACCGTCGAAACCAGTGACCTCAACGAACTCCAAACAAATCGTTATTCGTGCCATAAAACCTCAGCACGCCGTCCGCCCTCGTGCAATATGCGGTCTGTAACGCCAGCGGCGCAGCCACGGTGGCGTTTGGTCTGGTGAGAGGGGGGCGCGAACCGCGTGCCGGCGAACCCGTCGCCGGGGTGGACTCGGGCATCATGGCGTCTTTCAAGGGCGATTGGCGAGTCAGGCGACCAACCGCCAACCGAGCCCTCGACACCATGAGTAGGGACTGCGCGTCGCCGCAGAGGTGGATGACACTGGCGACACGCAGCGAAAGGCGTTGGTGCAGATGACCGATTCCGCTGACCGCCGGTCGCGCGCCGGCAATCCGAGCGAAACAGGCGAGGAAGGGTATGCGTGTTTTTCGAAAGGAATCAAGGGCCCGATAACTGCGCCGAGAGATAGGACCGCCAGGCCTGTAACTTCGCCATTGGCTCCAACATTGATGGCGCCGCACCAGCTGCTCCCGAGCGACCAACCGCCTCCTTGTGGCATCAACACGAAGACATCCAGATGGTTTACGCGGCCATTGTTTCGGGTGCCGCAAGCGGGGAATTCGAATCGGAATAGTGCGTTTTCATCATCAACGGATGATCGGCTGCATTGCGGTGCCGATGGCGGACTGCTGTAATCTCGTCGTCGCTTAGCGGGAGGAAATCATGATTAAGGCGTATTCGCAGCGTCTGTCGCCGCCGTTTTCGGGCCAGGCGCAGATCGCGGAGTCGGATCGTGCCAGGGCCATCACCTTGGACGGACAGAGCTGGGAGATTCATTTTCTGAAAGGCAAGACTAGTGCCGAGACCCGTGGCTACCACAAGCACCAGCGAAGCTTCGTGCGTGCGGCCTATGTGAACAACGACTGGATAGGTCGCGTATCCGAAGAGGGCAGCTACGACGGCAAGGAGATCGACGAGCGAATACTGGAACTGGCCCGCTTTCTGATCGATGCGGCACTGCCTTTCCCGGTGGCCGATGTGCACGAGTACTGGTTGCTGGACGAGCAGGACGAATCGCCGCTGGCGTTGATCTTCACCTGCGCCGGTGCCGAGCAGATAAGCACGTTTCCGGAACACCCCGAATGGACCGCGTTGCCCGCGGCGGTGATGCCGGTCGAGCGCACTGAAGAGGAATTGGCGAGCGGCGTGCCACCGGTCAACTACCAGGTTGAACGGCTCGTTGCTGAGCGCGCCGGCCGCCATCCCAAGGCGCGCTGGTTCCGTCGCTCTGCCACCGAGCCTGACACCTTTCCGCCTTTTCTGTTGCGGGAGGATTGGCAGGACCAAAATGCCCATGAGCTGTGCCAGCGCTACATCCGGCGACAGTCGCCACGCCTGCTGATGCTGCATGGCCTCGAACATGATAACCGGCTACGACTGGAACAGGCGGCGCGCGCGAACGTGATGGAAGTGGCGCGTTTCCATTCGGTGTATCCCGAGATCGCTGACCCAGAGCTGATGAGTGCTATGCGAGTGGAGGCGCGCCTCCGCGGTCTGACAGAAGAGAGGGAGCCCTCGATTGGTAAACGGCGGGACGGCGTTCTTTACCAGTGATTAGTGATTCGTGATGGGTCGGCTCTTGTCGAGTCGCCCGGGGGCATTGGCATTGCGGCGGCGAAGCTTGGGTTCATCGGGCGCCTCGACAACTCCACCGCCGCTCGCCGCATTTGCATCGGCGAAAGAGCCCTTGACGATCGGCCCACTAGAGTTACCGACTTGAATCCCGTGGGCCGGGCTGGCTGATTAATCGGATGACGGGAAATGACCGGTTGCTCCACGACAAAACAGTGTTGGGTGACCATTGGGGAAATCTGGCCGCCATGTCAGCCCGCATATTGCACGAGGGCGGACACCATATTGCGAGTTTACTGCCTAAAACGCGGGTCTTCATGTCCGTTCAGGCAGCATTCTTCTAGCGAACGGTTTGTCCTGATCGGTTTTCCGAAAAATCCGGCGTTGCCTCTCGCCCGACGACGCGCACGGAGGCGCAAGTGTCACGGGAGGCAGGACGCCGGGAGCGACGCCCCCTCCCCTCGCACTTCGCGGTCCCGCTGCGTGCGCTGGCCCAGGGCATGCCATCCCTGGCATGCCCGTTCGCCAGGCTGCGTCTGTCCACCGGACAGACGTCCCGGTTCACCCATCGCTGCGGCTAGGACTCGTCGGCCGATCGGCCAAGCTGCCTAGCCGGGTTTCCCAGAAATTCCGATCCCCTCATCCAATATGCGGGTTAGTCCTGTAGTCCTGTCGAATCAGTCTTGGCCACCGGCCTGTGCGCCCGGAAATCCACGCCGCAGGACGACCTTAATAGTCATAGCATCGACAAGTTAATTTTCGGTGGCGCAGAGACTAAAGTCAGCGAACCGAACAATGCCGTGAAAGTGTCGTTAGCAAACACGGGACCCCAAGATCCGAGCTCATGGGGTGAGGTGTTCTGAGAACACAACGCCAGAACGTGATGCGAATGAAACTCATTGCAACTTTTCCGGCCCAATGGCGTCCATCGGCCCACCCGATTCTCGCCAAGCGTTTTGGTGGAAATCTTCGATTAAGCTGTTGAGCTACATACAGAAAATAAGTGGTTGAGCTGCAAAACAATATTAGAATATTAGTTTGCCTTATGGTCCGTGAAAAAACCCTGAATAGGCACCGCCGTGCAAAGCGTCCATATTGTGCGTCGCAATCTTTAAGAGGAAGGTCCTGCCCATGATTGATATAAACCCCTTTGCCGAATTAGCTGCGTACATCCCAGCCGCTACTATGCAGGGATACGTCGTTTTGATGGCCCTGTTGGTCATCGGCGGCACTATTCTCGACATGGTGCACAAGCGCAGCGCCCAGTACTTCTTCGAGAACGCGAAGAAGGCCGAGAAAAACGCCAAACGCACGGTGAGCTCTGGGGAGAAGGCTGGACTTGCCGTGAAAACGTTGACTAACGAGGTGCTGACTTCATCCGAGTTCGCCAGCACGAAACGGCGCATCTCGCATCTCTTCACCATGTACGGGTTCCTTCTGTTCGTTGTCGCTACGGCGATCCTGATCTTCGCGTACCCGGCCGAGGCAAGCGCTGGTGTGTGGCCGCTGGTTTGGCACGTGGGTGCGGTAATGCTGTGCATCGGCGGATATTGGTTCTGGTTCTCCATCCGTGTTGACGTCTCGTCCGAAGGCCACCCCTGGTACCGTGTCGGACGTGGCGATATCTTCATTGTGTCGCTGCTCGCAACCGCGACGTTCGGCCTGATCTGGTCCTTCACCCAGGGAGGCACGGCCGGCTGGTTGTTCTTCGTACTCTTTATCCTCTCGAGCACCACATTGTTCAGTACGGTGCTGTGGTCCAAGTTCGCCCACATGTTCTTCAAGCCGGCTGCGGCCTACCAGAAGAAGCTGACCCGGGCGGATGGTTCGCAAGAGAATCTGCCGGACGTGGGCGAGCTGTCGGATCCTGCCCTGCAGGCACGGTACCCGGATATTCCGACGTACATGGGTGACAAGCCCGGGTACATGGGGCTGGGCATCAAGCGTGAAGAGCCGAGCCATTACTGAGCCGTTCCATCTGATCAAAACGATGAGAGAGAATTAATATGCCAACTTTCGTATACATGACGCGTTGTGACGGCTGTGGACACTGTGTTGATATCTGCCCTTCGGACATCATGCACATCGATCCGACTTATCGCCGCGCGTACAACATCGAGCCCGACATGTGTTGGGAGTGTTACTCGTGCGTCAAGGCCTGCCCCCACCACGCGATCGACGTGCGTGGCTACGCAGACTTCGCCCCACTCGGCCACTCGGTGCGGGTAATCCGCGACGAGGAGAAAGGTGTCATCGCTTGGCGGATCAAATCCCGCAACGGTGAGACCGATCTGAACCTGCTGGCACCCATCACGACGAAACCCTGGGGCGAGCACATTCCGCAACTGAAGGACGTGCCCGCGCCGACTCAGGCGCAACGTGACAGCCAGTTGCTGTTCAACGAACCGAAATACATTCGCCTCGACGATGGTGACATTCACACCCTCGAGTCCAATGGTCTGGAAATGAAATCAGGGGTGTACTACTAATGGGCCACAAAACTATCGTAGAAGACAACATCGACATCCTTGTCGCAGGTGCTGGCCTCGGTGGTACCGGTGCTGCTTGGGAGGCTCGCTACTGGGGCCACGACAAGAAGATCGTTATTGCCGAAAAAGCGAACATCGACCGATCGGGCGCCGTTGCACAAGGTCTCTATGCGATCAACTGCTACATGGGTACCCGCTTCGGTGAGAACAACCCGGAAGACCACGTTCGCTACGCGCGTATCGACCTGATGGGTATGGTGCGTGAAGACCTGTTGTTCGACATGGCTCGTCACGTAGACTCGGCTGTTCACCAGTTTGAAGAGTGGGGCATGCCGATTATGCGCGACCCAAAATCCGGGTCTTACCTGCGTGAAGGTCGCTGGCAGATCATGATCCACGGTGAGTCCTACAAGCCGCTCGTGGCTGAGGCTGCAAAAAAGTCGGCTGACAAGGTTTACAACCGTATCTGTGTTACCCATCTGTTGATGGACGATGCCAAAGAGAACCGCGTTGCCGGTGCTGTTGGCTTCAACGTCCGGACGGGCGATTACCACGTCTTCAAATCCAAGGCCGTGATCGTTGGCGCCGGTGGTGCATCCAATATTTTCAAGCCGCGTTCGGTCGGCGAAGGTGCGGGTCGTGTCTGGTACGCGCCTTGGTCCTCTGGTTCCGCGTATGGCCTTATGATCGGCGCTGGCGCCAAGATGACCCAGATGGAAAACCGTATCGTACTCTGCCGCTTCAAGGACGGTTACGGCCCGGTTGGTGCTTACTTCCTGCACCTGAAGACCTACACCCAGAACTGCGAGGGTGAAGAGTACGAATCCAAGTGGTTCCCTGCGCTGCAGGAGATGGTGGGTAAGGAATATCTGGACATGGAAGCTTCGCACGTATCTCACAGGCCAATTCCAACCTGTCTGCGTAACCACGCATTTATCAATGAGGTGGCGTCTGGTAAGGGGCCAATTCACATGGTTACCATGGAAGCGTTCCAGGATCCGCATCTCGAAGAGATCGGCTGGCACAACTTCCTGGGTATGACTGTAGGTCAGGCCGTTCTTTGGGCTGCTACCGACGTTAACCCGAAGTACGAGAACCCGGAACTGACCACGTCCGAGCCGTACGTTATGGGTTCCCACGCCACCGGTTGTGGTGCATGGTGCTCCGGTCCGGAAGACATCTCTCCAGATGAGTACTTCTGGGGCTACAATCGCATGACCACCGTTGAGGGTCTGTTCGGTGCCGGTGACGCGGTTGGCGGTACTCCGCACGCGTTCTCCTCGGGTTCCTTCACCGAAGGTCGCCTGGCAGCCAAGGCCGCTTGTAAGTACATCGATGATGGCAAGGCAGAAGGCATTCGTGTAGACCAGGCTCAGATCGATCGCCGCAAGGAAGAGATCTTCAAGCCGATGGAGCACTACAAGATCTATCGTAACGAGATCGTTGCCGGTTCCGTTAACCCGAACTACATCAACCCGCGTCAGGGTCTTGATCGTCTGCAGAAGCTGATGGACGAGTACGCCGGTGGTGTAACGGTTAACTACATGACCAACGAGAAGCTGCTGCACATCGGTCTGAAGAAGATGAAGACCCTGGAAGAGGATATGGAGAAGGTTGCGGCAGAGAACGTTCACGAGTTGCTGCGCGCCTGGGAACTGAAGCATCGTGTACTTTCGTCTGAAGCTGTTATGCAACATACCCTGTTCCGTAAGGAAACCCGTTGGCCCGGTTACTACTACCGTGGTGATGCCATGAAACTGGATGACCAGAATTGGCACGTGCTGACTGTTTCTCATCGTGATCCAAAGACTGGCGAATACACGATGGAAAAAGCTCCTCTGTATCACCTGGTTGGAGATATCGAAGATAAAGCTTTGGCGGAAGTGAAGGCTAAAGGTAGCTAAGCAATAAGAAATACCAAACAGGAGTTCCATCGGGGCTTCTGTTTGGATTTCAAGAGGCCAATATTATTGTTGGCCTCTTTTTGTTTGTGGGTTATGGCGTTTCTTGTATAGATAGAGAAACGTTTATGACCGACCGATGTGTCTAAGGTGAGAAATTTATTCGTATTTGAGGACTTGTGTCTTTTTTTGATACCCTAAAGTTTCTTACCTTTCCCAAATAAAGAGCAGCAGATGAATATTATTGACAATACAGATGAAGAGCTTCTGAAAATCGGTATTCCCTGGTGGGAAGACCTGATCAAGTATTCCAACAAGGGGCAAGTACGGAAAATTCATCCGAAACTTTTCCTATGATCTGCTGCTCGGTCTGAATGAAGTGGAATTGGGTAAGCAGTTTGCCAAAAGCGATCTGACCCGCAATCTTGATATGAACTACGATTTTCTGGGCTTTATCCGGCGCGGCGAGCATGTGACTTTCCTGTTTAGAGTTCGCAGCACCAAGAAAGAGGGTGAATGGCTGGGCAGAATGGTGCTCGGCTATGAAAGAGGCGAAGTTAAGATTTTTGCAGCGTCAATTTTTTGATTAACTATGAAAGAGACGATACAGCACCATAAGTTCGTCGAACTGAACTACAAGGTTCTTGACGAAAAAACCGGTCAAGTCCTATCGACTGTCGAATTTCCCGTCAGTTATGTGCATGGTGCCGATCAGGTGCTCGCAACGCAGGTGACGGTCCAATTGGAAGGCCGGGCCGCAGGGGATGTCATCGAAGTTCCCATCGACGGCAATCTGATCTACGGTGCCCGTGATGAAGGCCTCGTTTTTACCGATCGCATCGAAAATGTGCCGGAAGAATACCGGGAAGTCGGTATGAAAATACTGATGGAAAACGAGAAAGGTGAGCCCCGAGAATTTATCGTAACGCGCTTGGACGATGAGACTCTGACCGTCGACGGCAATAACCCGCTCTGTGGTAGAAATCTAATCTTTAAGTTGGAAATTCTGACTGTCCGGGATGCCACTTATGAAGAGATCGAAGCGGGTACCAAGGTTGTTGATGGGCCTGACATAGATGTCGATCCCGATCGCATCGTCCCCATTTAAGCTATCTTTTGTAGGCTGTGCGGTCCGGGGTTTTTCGGCCAGGCTGCACTTGACGGGCATCTTTAGTACAGAAATATTGTGGTTCTTTGATTAAACATCGAACAGCTTTTTCAGGATGCCAATCACGTATTCGTACGTGTACGCATTTTCACCACAGTGAATAATTTCGTCGTCGCTTGCGCGGAAAGTCAGATAGGGCTTAACTTGGGCGCCGTCAGACTCGATTTCTGTCGTATCGTCGATAATGCTCGCGATACTAAAGGCGATGCTGGCCGTTAACTCCTCCATCTGCTGACCGCTCAGGCCTCCTTCAACAAGCTTTACCATGATGGTCTGGGTAATCTCCTTTATGAAGGCCTCTTGATACTCTTCGAATTTTTCAGTCTCTAAAATAAGATCCATGTCCTGTTCCGATATGAGAGCCTGCAGTCAATGCGCTTGATCTTAACATATTGAAGATAGGCGGTTCTTGCGGGGACAAGGATTCCGGGTGAGGCCTGACCCGGGAACAACACCGCCCTGTTTCATATGCTGCTCAGGCGGGTAGCGTTTTGCCAACCGGATTGTTGGCACCGATTCTTCCGCAAATTTGATGTTACAGTTTATCCAGATCCTTCTCTTGATTGCTGTTAAACATGAGTTCACTTGTTACTACTGTACCTGCCATATCTGACTTGGCCTTGGAAGTAATGAAGCGCGTTGTAGACGAGAATGAAAGAACGCAAACAATTACGGACGAGGACGCAGGCCCAATTGCGTTGGCATCTGCGCTGTCTGATTTTTTCCAGCTCGCCGCCGGGTTGGAACACGGAGGACAACAACCGGATAGAGAAGTTATATCCGAGCTGGCACATTACTCACTGGATTTGATGGACAGACTTTCCTATCAACTTAGGCAACTGGATATTCATGACCAGCGTGACAACCTGGCGAGTGTATTTGTATCCCTGAGTGTCTGGTTCGCACGCCGCAATGCCGTGTTGGACAACCTGGACGGCGCCGCGGATGGCTTTGCCAATCTGGTTAACGGAGAGAAAAAATCGCGTGAGCTGGTAAAGTTGAGTCAGTCCATCGAGGAAGTACTGGAAGCGGCCTCCGACAAGCTGAAGATGGATGTGGACAGAAGCAATCCATGGCGTCCCTGGCGCGTGCTCAATCTGAATTCGGGGGTTGCAGCCACCCGCTCTCTGGAGGCGCAGTTGATGCAAGACGCTTTCGAGAAAATGGGGCGCCGCTTGCCATACGATATGCCAGGTTTTTTCGCGGATGGAAAAAGGCAGATGGACGCCCAGGAGGTTCCGCAGGATGTGCGTGACGTGATGACCCGGTACGCGGAAAAATGGCCCGATAAATCACCGCACTAATTTCCTGAACACCACGATCTTCGGCCTCTGCAGTAGTTCAACAATCGGGCTAGCGCTTTGCGAAAACATTGCTATCGGACAAAAGCAAGCAGCAGTGCTCGCAGTGTTCGGTCATTTAACCAGGTGGTGTCGATGAAACTGATACAAAAACATCTTTTTAAAAGCACTCAGGAATTCGAACTTCTCGATAACGAGATTCATGTTCGGATCAAGACACCTTTTAAGGAAAAAAAGCTCACCGTACCGTATGAGATCCTAAACCCGGAGCCTGTTGTGAATAACTCGCGCCTGGAGTTTCACAGCCGGGTGAAATGCGGCCCGCTGTTGTCGCTCTATATCGATAACCCCAATCCCAAAGAATTCAATGCTTTCGTTGACGCGGTGAAGGATAAAGCGCTTCGAGAATTTAACGCTTTTGCGGGAATAAAGTAGCCGGGCCAACGCTATTGTCACTATGGGCTTCAAGACCGCTAAGGTTTGGTGAAGGGATCGTCCGACAGTAAAACACCGATGTAAGGCGCATAAGTCAATACCGCCCCTTGAGAAGGACCCAGGGCTTCAAACTCATCGACCATGCGGTTCAAGTGAGATTCATTCTGGGGGTCGGTTTGCAGTGCCTCCAGAACAGATATAAAAGAACCAATTTTTTGCCTGCCAATATGCGCCGAGAGCATGCGGATAGCTTCTTCGATACGCTCGGGCGCGAGTTCCTTCTTGTTCTTGATCGCGTATGGGCTGTCTGATGTCTCGAAGGCTGGCGGCTCTTCATCGACATTCCCCTTCTGTGTCGAGCGTGTGCCGGGCTTCAGGCCGGCGAATGCGCTGTAGGCACTTTGTGCCTCTTGTTTGAGAAGATTCACGAACGCATTGAACTCTTCGGGGTTCGGTTTGGCCAGATATAGCGATAGCAACGGCTCTTTATTGACACGACTGGTAAACTCAAGGAAAGATTTCGTGATTACCGGTTCGGGATTCAACACGGTCAGCATCACCGTCAACGACTCTTCTCTCTTAAAAGTTTTGATGCGTACATTGACCACATCATCGACAATCTCGAATTCTCGAGTACCTTTGAGCAGGTGTTTTTGTTTGAGTCTGGTTGCCATGATCAGTAAATTCCAGATTGTTTTGCCGCCTGACAAGCACTATCTCTTGGTTCCGAGGCGGGGTTCGTGACCCTCAAAAGGCGTAACGTCAATTTAACCAACGTTTGAGCGTATCAGAAATCTGATCGGCTCTGCTTCTCGACTGCCGAGATTTCGCACAATAGAGTCCCCAGTGTTCCCGGCGTTCCGACATCCAATCCTGTTTGTAGGCGTCATTGCCGGTCAAGAAATCGATCTCCTCGACTCTGTCGATATCGATAACATACTCCATAAGGAAACGCGTGAGAATTGAACCCGGCGAGTATTTCTTCCAGGCTTCGTCGTAGGCCAGTTTGAAGATGCTCGCTGTTCCATGTGCCACAAACCAAAACTGTGTGGCAACCGGTTTTTCCTCGATGTAGAGGACTGCGAGTCTCAGCCAACCTTGGGTCGAAAAACTGCGTGCCAATCCGTCCACAAAGCCGCCAAATTGTTCGTTGGCGGCTTTGTGGACGGATTGGCACGTTTTTTTCGACCCAAAGGTCGCTAGACTGGCGGATCCTACATCGAGGAAAAACCGGTTGCCACACAGTTTTTTAGTTTGTTGGCACATGGAACAGCGAGCATCTTCAAACTGGCCTACAACCAGAAGCCTGAAAAATGCACGCAGTCATTACTACGCGCCTCCTTTATGGAGTATGTTATCGATATCGACAGAGTCGAGGAATCGATTTCTTGACCGGCAATGACGCCTACAAACAGGATTGGATGTCGGAACGCCGGAACACTGGGGACTCTACTGTGCGAAATCTCGGCAGGGAGTCGAGAAGCAGAGCCGATCAGATTTCTGATACGCTCAAAAACGTTGGTTTAAATTGACGTTACGCCTTTTGAGGGTCACGAACCCCGCCTCGGAACCAGAAGATAGTGCTTGTCAGGCGGCAAAACAATCTGGAATTTCCCTGATCAGGCAACCATTTCAAACAAAAACACCTGCTCAAAGGTACTCGAGAATTCGAGATTGTCGATGATGTGGTCAATGTACGCATCAAAACTTTTAAGAGAGAAGAGTCGTTGACGGTGATGCTGACCGTGTTGAATCCCGAACCAGGAGATCACGAAATCTTCCCTTAGTTACCAGTCGTGCTCAAATAACAACCGCTGCTATGGCTATATCCTGGCCAAACCGAACCCCGAAGAGTTCAATGCGTTCGTGAATCTTCTCAAACAAGAGGCACAAAGTGCCCTACAGCGCATTCGCCGGCCTGAAGCCGGCACACGCTCGACACAGAAGGGGAATGTCGATGAAGAGCCGCCAGCCTTCGAGAGCATAGGACGGCCCACACGCTATCAAGAACAGAAGGAACTCGCGCCCAACGTTATCGAAGAAGCTATCCGCATACTCTCGGCGCATATTGGCAGGCAAAAAATTCGCTTCTTTATATCTGTTCTGGAGGCACCGCAAACCAACCCCCAAATGAATCTCACTTGAACCGCATGATCGATGGGACTTCAAAAGCCCTGGTCGCTCTCAAATGCGGTATTGACTTATGCGCCTTGCATCGGTGTTGTACTACGGACGATCCCTTCACCCCACCCCTTGCACCGCCTATCAACCCCGTAGTGACATAGCGTTGGCCCGGCTACTTTATTCCCGCCGAAAGCATTAAATTCCGAAGCACTTTATCCTTCACCGCGTCAACGAAAGCATTGAATTCTTTGGGATTGGGTTATCGATATAGAGAGACAACAGCGGCCCGCATTTCACCCGGCTGTGAAACTCCAGACGCGAGTTATTCACAACAGGCTCCGGGTTTAGGATCTCATACGGTACGGTGAGCTTTTTTTCCTTGAAAGGTGTCTTGATCCGAACATGAATCTCGTTATCGAGAAGTTCGAATTCCTGGGTACTTTTAAAAAGATGTTTTTGTATCAGTTTCATCGACACCACCTGGTTAAATGAGCGAAACCACTGCGAGCACTGCTGCTTGCTTTTGTCCCAATAGCAATGTTTTCGCACAGCGCTACGCCCGATCTAGAAGCTGCTGCAGAGGCCGAAGATCGTGGTGTTCCAGGAAATTAGTGTCGTGACTTATCGGGCCATTTTTCGGCGTACCGCGTCATCACGTCACGCACTTCCTGCGGAACATCCTGGGCGTCCATCTGCTCTTTCCGTCGGCAAAAACCCGGCATGTCGTAAGGCAAGCGGCGACCCAGTTTCTCGAACGTGTCTTCCATCAGCTGCGCATCCAGCGAACGGGTGGCTGCAACCCCGAATTGAGATTGAGCACGCGCCAGGGACGCCATGGATTGCTTCTGTCCTCATCCATTTTCAGCTCTCGGCGGCCGCCTCCAGCACCTCGTCGATCATCCGACTCAGCTTTCAAGCTCACGCGTTCGTTTTCGCCATTGACCAGATTGGCAAAGCCTTCAGCGGCGCCGTCAAGGTTGTCCAATACGGCATTGCGGCGTGCGAACCAGACCGCCAGGAATCAAATACGCGCGCCAGGTTGTCACGCTGGTCGTGAATATCCAGCTGCCGAAGCTGATACGAAAGCCTGTCGACCAGATCCAGCGCGTAATGCGCAAGCTCGGTCATCACGTCGGTATCCGGTTGTTGCTGTGTTCCAGTCCGGAGGCGAGCTGGAAGAAATCGACAGCGCAGATGCCAACGCGTATCGGGCCTGAGTCTTCGTCCGTAATTGTTTGCGTCCTTTCGTTCTCGTCTATAACGCGCTTCATTATTTCCAAGGCCAAGTCAGATATGGCAGCGTACTTTGATAACAAGTGAACTCATGATTTAATCAGAATCAAAGAGAAGGATCTGGAATCAGCTGAAACACGCTGACTTGTTAGAACGAATCGGTAGCACCAATTCCCGGTTGCACGAGTAACTCGCCTGGGCAGCAAACGAAGCCGACCGGTGACCGCACCGTGGTCACGGCCGAACCACCTGAGACCATCTCCGCGAGAAAACCACCTTGGTGGATATACGCTCAAGTCATAACGCATTGGACTCAGGGTCATGATATGGAACTGAAGTTAGAACCTGAAAAATTCGAGAATATCAAGAACTATTCATCGAAGAGATCGTCGAAACCATCATGATCAAGCTGGTTGAAGCCGGCCTGAAGGTGAGAAACTGGAGGAACTAACGGCCAACATTGCGTTCAGCGTCGCCAGCATCATCGATGACACGACAGTAATCGAGTCTGACGGTATCGAGGTAAAGCCCTATCTGACCTTTCGCAAGACGATAACGAGATCATTCACTGCGGTGAAAATTCGTACACGTACGAATACGTAATCGGCGTCTTGAAGAAACTGTTTGATGTCTAGGCCCGAACAACAGGCAACATCTGATCCTGGTCTGCACAAGGGCTCAAATAGGTACGATACGGTCAGGGTCCAGGTCGATATCCGGTCCGTCGACGACCTTGGTACCGGCCTCGATCTCTTCGTCGGTGGCATCGCGTACCGTCAGAATCTCCAGCTTGAAGATCAGATCTCTGCCGCACAGCGGGTTGTTGCCATCGACGGTCAGGGTCTCATCATCCATGCGCGTGACGATGAACTCCTTCGGGTCACCCTTTTCGTTCTCCATCAGGATCTTGGTGCCGACTTCCCGGTATTCTTCCGGCACATTTTCGATGCGATCGGTGAAAACCAGGTTCTCATCGCGCGGCGCCGTAAATCAGGTTGCCATCGATGGAGACCTCGATAACATCACCTTCCGCCCGGCCCTCGAGTTCCGCTGTCACCTGCGCTGCGAGCACCTGGTCTGCACCATGCACGTAGCTCAAGGGAAACTCCACGGTCGACAGCACCTGGCCTGTCTTTTCGTCGAGAACCTTGTAGTTCAGTTCGACGAACTTATTGTCCTGTATGGTCTCTTTCATGGTGATTCAGAATATGGATGCCGCAAAAATCTTGACTTCGCCTCTTTCGTAGCCAAGCACCATTCGGCCCAGCCATTCACCTTCTTTCTTGGTGCTGCGCACTCTGAACAGGACAGGTCACGTGCTCGCCGCGGCGGATCAAGCCAAGAAAGTCGTACTTCTGTAGAAAGATTTCGCGTCAGCTCGCTTCGGCTGAACTGCTTGCCCACTTCGACCTCGTTGAGACCGAGCAAGCAGATCATAGGAAAAGTTTCGGACGAATTTTCCGTACTGACCCTTGTTGGAATACTTGATCAGGTCTTCCCAATAAGGAATGGCGATCTCCAGGATTTCCTCATCGGTGTTATCGATAATGTTCATACGAGATGTTCTCTGCAATAGAGCAACGGATAGTGAGTCCTGATCAGCCGTCCCTTTCCACGGAAACGGGCGCCAATTAGACAACGATGTCAAATAAAAAAAAAGACCAACAAATTAATGTTGATCTTTTTGCCACGCAAGGGGCGCATGACGCCCCTTCGGTGTTGTTATTGACGATTACTCGTCGTCTGCCCACGATGGTGATACAGGGCGCCTTTTCCATCGTGTATTCGCCGGTCTTCGGATCACGACGCGAAACGGTCAGCACATGCCAGTTCTCGTCATCCAGCTTCATGGCGTCACCACGATAGTAGTAACCCGGCCAACGGGTTTCCTTGCGGAACAGGGTGTGCTGCATACACGGACTCAGAGGCGAGAACACGATGCTTCAACTCCCATGCACGCAGCAGTTCGTGGACGTTTTCTGCAGCGATCTTCTCCAGATCCTCTTCCAGGGTCTTCATCTTCTTCAGACCGATGTGCAGCAGCTTCTCGTTGGTCATGTAGTTAACCGTTACACCACCGGCAGTACTCGTCCATCAGCTTCTGCAGACGATCCAGACCCTGACGCGGGTTGATGTAGTTGGGGTTGACCGAACCGGCAACGATCTCGTTACGGTAGATCTTGTAGTGCTCCATCGGCTTGTAGATCTCGGCCTTGCGGCGGTCGATCTGCTCCTGGGAAACACGAATACCTTCGGCCTTGCCGTCGTCGATGTACTTGACAGGCGGCCTTGGCTGCCAGACGACCTTCGGTGAAGGAACCCGAGGAGAACGCGTGCGGCGTACCGCCGACCGCGTCACCGGCACCGAACAGACCCTCGACGGTGGTCATGCGGTTGTAGCCCCAGAAGTACTCATCCGGAGAGATGTCTTCCGGACCGGAGCACCAGGCGCCACAACCGGTCGCGTGGGAACCCATGACGTACGGCTCGGAGGTGGTCAGTTCCGGGTTCTCGTACTTCGGATTGACGTCGGTAGCGGCCCACAGTACGGCCTGACCAACGGTCATACCCAGGAAGTTGTGCCAGCCGATCTCTTCGAGATGCGGATCCTGGAAGGCTTCCATGGTGACCATGTGGATCGGACCGCGACCGGCATTCACCTCGTTGATCAGCGCATGGTTACGCAGGCAGGTCGGGATCGGGCGATGGGATACGTGCGATGCTTCGGTGTCCAGGTACTCCTTACCGACCATCTCCTCCAGAGCAGGGAACCACTTGGACTCGTACTCTTCACCGATGCAGTTCTGGGTGTAGGTCTTCAGGTGCAGGAAGTAAGCACCGACCGGGCCGTAACCGTCTTTGAAACGGGCCAGTACGATACGGTTTTCCATCTGGGTCATCTTGGCGCCAGCGCCGATCATCAGACCGT
Source organism: uncultured Gammaproteobacteria bacterium (assembly GCA_963765415.1). GTDB lineage: Bacteria > Pseudomonadota > Gammaproteobacteria > Chromatiales > Chromatiaceae > CAVXWS01. The sequence goes on along the minus strand of CAVXWS010000077.1, from coordinate 6,872 downwards.
AGGCCGAGCCCGAAGACCAGGGCGCGTACCAGACACGACCGGCACCTTCACCGACCGAGCGCGGCTTGAAGATGTTGGAAGCACCACCGGCACCGACGATCACGGTCTTGGACTTGAAGACGTGGTAGTCACCGGTACGCACGTTGAAGCCGACAGCACCGGCCACGCGGTTCTCTTTGGCGTCGTCCATCAGCAGATGGGTGACGCAGATACGGTTGTAGACCTTGTCAGCCGACTTCTTCGCGGCCTCCGCGACGATCGGCTTGTAGGACTCACCGTGGATCATGATCTGCCAGCGACCTTCACGCTGGTAAGCGCCGGTCTTCGGATCGCGCATCAGCGGCAGGCCCCACTCCTCGAACTGGTGAACCGCCGAGTCAACGTGACGAGCCATGTCGAACAGCAGGTCTTCACGAACCATGCCCATCAGGTCGATACGCGCGTAACGGACGTGGTCTTCGGGGTTGTTCTCGCCGAAGCGGGTACCCATGTAGCAGTTGATCGCGTACAGACCCTGCGCCACGGCACCGGAACGGTCGATGTTCGCCTTTTCGGCGATGACGATCTTCTTGTCCTGACCCCAGTATCGGGCTTCCCAAGCTGCACCGGTACCGCCGAGGCCGGCACCGCGACCAGAATGTCGATATTGTCTTCTACGATAGTTTTGTAAGCCATTAGTAGTACACCCCTGCTTTCATTTTCAGGCCATTGGACTTCGAGGGTGTGGATATCACCGTCATCGAGGCGAATGTATTTGGGTTCGTTGAACAGCAGCTGGCTGTCGCGTTGCTCCTGGGTGGGTGCAGGCGCATCGGCAAGCTTGAGGAATGTGCTCGCCCCAGGGCTTGGTCGTGATCGGCGCCAGCAGGTCCAGGTCTGTTTCGCCGTTGCGGGACTTGATGCGCCAGGCGATGACGCCTTTTTCCTCGTCACGTATCACGCGTACCGAGTGGCCCAGCGGCGCGAAGTCAGCATAACCGCGAACGTCGATCGCCTGATGAGGGCAGGCCTTGACGCAGGAGTAGCACTCCCAGCACATGTTGGGTTCGATGTTGTAGGCGCGGCGAGAACGTTGGATCGATGTGCATGATGTCTGACGGGCAGATATCGACACAATGTCCACAGCCGTCACAACGAGTCATATATACGAAAGTTGGCATATCAATTCTCTCTTAATTTGATAGTGAAACGACTCAGTAGTGGCTGAGGTGCTTCACGCTTGATACCAAGCCCCATGTTGGGGATTGGTCGCCCATGTACTCCGGGATATCCGGAAACCGCGCCTGCACGGCAGGATCCGTCAGATCACCCAGATCGGGCAGATTCTCTTGCGAACCATCTGCCTTGGTGAACTTCTTCTGGTAGGCCGCGGCGGGCTTGAAGAACATGTGTGCAAACTTGGACCAGAACACGGTGCCGAACAGAGTGGTGCTGGAGGCGATGAACAGGACGAAGAACAGCCAGCCGATGCGCGCCGCCCTGGGTAAAGGACCAAAGCAGGCCGAAAGTCGCGGTGGTGAGCAGCGACAGAATGAAAAGGTCGCCGCGTCGCGAAGTGGTACCAGGGTTTCCTTCCGAGGAGACGTCGACACGAATGACAAACCAGAACCAGTAACCGCCGAAGCAGAGCATTAGCGCGCCCAGGTGCCAGAGCAGAGGCCAGATTCCAGCGCGTTGCCTCGGTCGGTAGCCGAAAATCAGCACCGCCGTGCGACAACGAAGAGGATGAATCCGTACATCGTGAACAGGTGGGAGATCCGGCGCTTCGTGTTCGCGAACTCGGAAGAGGTCAGAACTTCGTTGGCAACGTCTGCATGGCAAGCGAGCTTTTTCGCCGCCGCTGACGGTGCGTTTGGCGTTCTTCTCGGCTTTCTTTGCATTTTCGAAGAAGTACTTGGCGCTTTTCTTGTGGATCATATCGAGAATCGTGCCACCGATTACCAGCAGAACCATCAGAACGACGTATCCCTGCATAGTAGCGACTGGGATGTACGCAGCTAATTCGGCAAAGGGGTTTGTATCAATCATGGGCTGGACCTTCCTCTTAAAGATTGCGACGCACAATATGGACGCTTTGCACGGCGGTGCCTATTCAGGGTTTTTTCACGGACCATAGTGCAAACTAATATTCTAATATTGTTTTGCAGCTCAACCACTTATTTTCTGTATGTAGCTCAACAGCTTAATCGAAGATTTCCACCAAAACGCTTGGCGAGAATCGGGTGGGCCGATGGACGCCATTGGGCCGGAAAAGTTGCAATGAGTTTCATTCGCATCACGTTCTGGCGTTGTGTCCTCAGAACACCTCACCCCATGAGCTCGGATCTTGGGTCCCGTGGTTGCTAACGACACTTTCACGGCATTGTTCGATTCGCTGACTTTAGTCTCTGCGCCACCGAAAATTAACTTGTCGATGCTATGACTATTAAGGTCGTCCTGCGGTGTGGATTTCCGGGCGCACAGGCCGGTGGCCAAGACTGATTCGACAGGACTACAGGACTAACCCGCATATTGGATGAGGGGATCGGAATTTCTGGGAAACCCGGCTAGGCAGCTTGGCCGATCGGCCGACGCAGTCGTGCAGCTGTAGCGAACGCTGACGTCTGTCCGGTGGACAGACGCAGCTGGCGTACGGGCACGCCAGGGATGGCATGCCCTGGGCCAGCGCACGCAGCGGGACCGCGAAGTGCGAGGGGAGGGGGCGTCGCTCCCGGCGTCCTGCCTCCCGTGACACTTGCGCCTCCGTGCGCGTCGTCGGGCGAGAGGCAACGCCGGATTTTTCGGAAAACCGATCAGGACAAACCGTTCGCTAGAAGAATGCTGCCCGAACGGACATGAAGACCCGCGTTCTAGGCAGTAAACTCGCAATATGGTGTTCGCCCTCGTGCAATATGCGGGCTGACATGGCGGCCAGATTTCCCCAATGGTCACCCAACACTGTTTTGTCGTGGAGCAACCGGTCATTTCCCGTCATCCGATTAATCAGCCAGCCCGGCCCACGGGATTCAAGTTGGTAACTCTAGTGGGCCGATCGTCAAGGGCTCTTTCGCCGATGCAAATGCGGCGAGCGGCGGTGGAGTTGTCGAGGCGCCCGATGAACCCAAGCTTCGCCGCCGCAATGCCAATGCCCCCGGCGACTGGACAAGAGCCAACCCATCACGAATCACTAATAACTGATCAGACGCCGCCCGCCGTTGCCCAATCGAGGGCTCCTTTCTTCTGTCCAGCCGGGAGGCGCGCTCCACTCGCATAGCACTGATCAGCTCTCGGTCGAGCGATCTCGGGATACACCGAATGGAAACGCGCCACTTCCATCACGTTCGCGCGCGCCGCCTGTTCCAGTCGTAGCCGGTTATCACGGGTCTCGAGGCCATGCAGCATCAGCAGGCGTGGCGACTGCCGCCGGATGTAGCGCTCGTACAGCTCATGGGCATTTTGGGCATGCCAATCCCCCCCCGCAACAGAAAGGGCGGAAAGGTGTCAGGCTCGAGTGGGCAGAGCGAAGGAACCAGCGCGCCTTGGGATGGCGGCCGGCGCGCTGAGCAACAGCCGTTCAGCCTGACGTCGCACCGGTGCGCACGCCGCTGGCCGACTCCTTCTTCAGTGCGACTCGACCGACATCACCGCCGCGGGCAACGCGGTCCATTCGGGGTGTTCCGGAAACGTGCTTACTGCTCGGCACCGCGCAGGTCAAGATCAACGCCAGCCCGCGAATCGTCCTCTGCTCGTCCACGAGACCGTCTGGTGCACATCGGCCACCGGAAAGGCAGTGCCGCATCCATTGAAAGCGGGCCAGTTCCGAGTATTCGTTCGTCGATCTCCTTGCCGTCGTAGCTGCCCTCCTTCGAATACGCCAACCATCCAGTCGTTGTTCCATAGGCCGCACGCACGAAGCTTCGCTGGTGCTTGTGCGTAGCCACTGGTCTCGGCACTACACTTGCCTCGACAAAATGAATCTCCACTTGTCCGTCGAGGTGATGGCCCTGGCACGATCCGACTCCGCGTGCGCTGGCCGAAAACGGCGGCAACGACGCTGCGAATACGCCTTAATCATGATTTCCTCCCGCTAAGCGACGACGAGATCAACAGCCGTCCGCCATCGGCACCGCACTGAAGCCGATCATCCGTTGACGATGAAAACGCACTGATTACATTCGAATTGCTCCGCTTCCGCGGACCCGAAACGATGGCCGGCGTAAACCATCGTGGATGTCTGGTGTTGATGCCACAAGGAGGCGGTTGGTCGCTCGGGAGCAGCTGGTGCGGCGCCATCAATGTTGGAGCCAATGGCGAAGTTAAGGCCTGGCGGTCCTATCTCGCGGCGCAGTTATCGGGCCCTTGATTCCTTTCGAAAAACACGACAACCCTTCCTCGCCTATTTCGCTCGGATTGCCGGCGCGCGACCGGCGGTCAGCGAAATCGGTCATCTGCACCAACCCGCTTTCGCTGCGTGTCGCCAGTGTCATCCACCTCTGCGGCGACGCGCAGTCCTCCCCGGTGTCGAGGGCTCGGTTGGCGGTTGGTCGCCTCCCTGCCAATCGCCCTTGAAAGACGCCATGATGCCCAGCCCACCCCGGCGACGGGTTCGCCGGCACGCGGTTCGCGCCCCCCTCTCACCAGACCAAACGCCACCGTGGCTGCGCCGCTTGGCGTTGCAGCCGCGTATGCACGAGGGCGGACGGCGTGCTGAGGTTTTATGGCACGAATAACCATTTGTTTGGAGTTCGTTGAGGTCACTGGTTTCGACGGTACGTTTTGTCCTGATCGGTTTTCTGAAAAATCTGGCGTTGCCTCTCGCCGGATCCGCTCATGCAATATGGGGGATAGCTAAGCGTTGGGAAGCCCGGTCAATCGAACAGCCGCACCGGGGCGGCGACCACGTGTGCTACCGGCGAAGAAGCCCGAGGCGTTGGCGGCGAAATAGAGCATCAATGCAGCGATGACAATTCGCAACCCAACGGCCGCCTCACCGCCGACTGCCCCTATCCGCGTTTCATCATCCGATCGCTCGCACCAAGCGCCGATCGCGCCTCTGTTGGCGTTGACCAGAACCAAGCGGCAACTAAAGATTCGCCCCTTTCACACGACAATAATTCATATCAAACGTCATCGCACCAACGGAGACCCGCGGCATGACGCCCGCCATAAGTGACCTTTTTCGCTCGCCGCAGCTGTTCTCCCTGCCCGATGTCTATCTGAGGGTACGGGAAACTCTCGACAGCCCGGACTATCACATCGAGGACATTGCGCGCAGCATCAGTCAGGATCCGGGACTGATGCGCGTCTGCTGCGGATCGTCAACAGCCCCTTCTTCGGACTTGTCGCCCAGATCGACAACGTCAAGCGCGCCATCGCGCTGCTCGGCCCCAAACAGGTACACGATCTGGTGCTCGCAACAGTCGTCGCCGAGCGTTTTTCCCGTCTGGACATCAGCCGAGTCGACATGCGCCGCTTTTGGCGAAAAAGCGTCTACTGCGGCGTGATTGCCCGTCAGTTGGCGGTTCACTGCAATGTGATCGACAGCGAACGTCTGGACGTTTCTCGCCGGCCTGCTGCGCGACATAGGCCACCTGCCCATGTACCAGAGCATTCCGGACCTGTGCAGCAAGGCGATCGGAATCTGCGCAGACAGTGAGCATCAGCTCTGCGAGATCGAACGTGAATTGATCGGCTACGACTTCGTCGAAGTCGGTGGCGAGTTGCTCAAGCGCTGGACTCTGCCGCAAGGGCTTTGGGAGCCGATTCTGTTGCAGAGTACGCCGGAGAAATCGCGAAGCCTGCTGTTGCAGACAGCCATCATTCACATGGCAGGGGCGATTGCCGACCACACGCTAGACACGGTGGAAGGAAGAGCTGCCAGAGCTGCCCATTCGACTGACTGCCTGGCGGATCACCAATCTGCCGCCGGAGCTCCTGCCGTCACTGCACGCCGAAGCCAAGGAACAATTGCGTGAGGCGGTGAGCCTGATTCTGGCCGCTTGAATGACAGCGCATCTCAACATGTCGCCTCCCGAATCGCTTTCTACGGGTGGCTCGAGAACTCGAGTCGACACTCGATACACGCGTCCAGTCCAGGTCTACGTGCCCGGCTGCCAAAGGGGCGCGACGCGCTCGGGCGCCATCGCCGCTTACGATGCACCTTAACACCCAAGTCTTCGAGGCTACCGCAACACGGCAGCGGACGATCAGGCCGCAAGCACCCTGTCTAGAATCTCGCGGGAATCTTCCGTTGAAAGCACGGTGAAGTTAGCGCCTTTCAGTCTGGGCGATTTCCCCCCGGTCGACCGAACGCAACTGTTCCGGACGATTGAGGTTGGCAAACTCCAAGGTGAGGAAACCGCACCCCAGGGTCACGTAGTGCTCGCCTTCGATCTCGACCACGCTGCCGCGCTGCAGGCCCATCGGGTTGTCCCCGACCGGGGCGGAACGGCAGGCCGTCGAATAGACCACAGAGGACTTCGCGTCACCGAGCTTCTCGCGCAAATGTGCGACGTAGAGACTGACGGCGTCGTTGGTCAGCTCCGGATAAGCGGTTGGCGAGAATATGGGCGGCGCGATCGATCATGGGTGTGGCCCTCCGACGGCAGATCCTCTTGGCTTTCTACCGCGCGAGGGGCCCGGGTCCGCGATGCGAATTCGCAATGGGGTCGGACCCACTCCAACGGAGGGAGAGAGTAAGGCCCGTGCCGAACTCAATCCTCCGCTGTACTGGTCGTCCTCCAGGGCCTGCTCGCGCTTGATCATTTCCTGCTCACGCTTGGCCAAACGTGCCTTGGCTTGCTCCAGACGTTCCTCGCGGGCCTGCCGTCTGTCGGGGATGGTCATCTCGCCAAACAACACCTGCTTGAGGTAGCGAAAGGCGAACTGCAGAC
>CAVXWS010000076.1:0-49857 GCA_963765415.1 uncultured Gammaproteobacteria bacterium | reverse complement strand
GACGCCCCGCATACAGATCAACGGTGCGCTGGCGGGCGGTTCGGACGGCCTGGTCCTGGCCGCGGGCAGCGACGGCAGCACCATCCAGGGTCTTTCGATCACCGACTTCGACAGCGCCCCTCCGGCGCGCATCGTCGTTCAGTCCGAAACACACCTGATCGCCGGAAACTACCTCGGCCTGATGGCCGACGTTACCACCCCCGACTGGCAACAGCGTGGGCGTCGAATCGACAACGTCGCGAACAACACCATCGGCGGGACCGACGCCGCCGATCGGAACGTCATCGCCGACAGCTCGTGGACGGTGTGAACATCGCCGGCAACAGGGCCACGGCAACGTCGTTCACGGGAAACTACATCGGTATCGACGCCAGTGGCGCAGCCCCGGCCGCCAACCGCAACGGTGCCTTCAACGGCGGTGGGCGGAGCGAACACCATCGGCGGCCACGGCCGGCGAAGCCGCAACCTCATCTCCGGCAACACCTAGGACGGCGTGGCGATCTAGAGCGGCACGACCACCGGCAATGCGATCATCGGCAACTACATCGGTACCGACGCCACGGGCACGATCGACGTTGGGTAACACCGGTGACGGCGTCCTGATCCAGGACGCGTCGAACAACACCATCGGCGGAAACGTCGCCCGAGCGCAATGTGATCTCGGGCAATGCGGGTAACGGCGTCCACATCGCCGGCAGCAATGCGACGCTGAATACCATTCAAGGGAACTACATCGGCGTCGCGTCGGACGGTGCCACGGCAGTCGCCAACACCGGAGACGGCATTCGCATCGACGACAGTGCCGAGGCCGCGACTACCGGGGCGCTCAACAATCTCGTCGGCGGCACGGGCGACGGCGAGGAAAACCTGATCGCCAACAACGGGGATACGGGCGTCCGCATACTGGATGCGGCAACCACCGGCAACGCCATCCTCGGCAACCAGATCCATTCGCAACACCGGCCTGGGTATCGATCTCGTCGGGGACAACGCAGGCTGTCCGGAGACATCGATCTCCAAGGACCCGGACGGCGGCCCCAACAACCAGCAGAACTTCCCGGTCCTGGCCACGGCCACGGTCAGCTCGGACGGCACCCAGGTGACGATCGTCGGCCAGCTCGACAGCCTGCCGGGCACGGATTTCCGCATCGAGTTCTTCAAGAACGACAACAGCGAGAGCCACGGTGAGGCCACCGCGTATCTTGGCCATGTCGACGTCCCCACCGACGCGGCTACCGGCATCGCCAGTATCTCGAAGGTGCTGAACACCAGCCTGGCCTTCGGTGAATACATCACCGCGACGGCGACCGAGCTGGTGGCGGGCACGCCGCGCAGCACCTCTGAGTTCTCGCTCAATCAGGTGGTTCGATTCAAGCCGCAAATCAGTCATTCCGGCGGCTCGACCAACTACGACGAAAACTCTGCGGCGGTACAGTTTGCGCCGTCCGCCAGCGTCACGGATCCGGATACCGTCGATTTCAATGGCGGTAGTCTGAGGGTCGATATCGCCTCCGGCGGTACAGCGAACGATCGGTTGACCATCAAGGACATCGGTGCGCCGAATATCGCCCTGGTCGCCAACGAGGTGTACCACGGCGGCAGTAAGATCGGTACCTGGAGTGGCGGTGATGCGGTCGCCAACCCGTTGCAGATCAACTTCGATCAGTCGACCTCGAAGGGTGCGATCGAGGCCTTGTTCGCCGCGGTCAGCTTCAGCAACACGTCTGAGAATCCGGACGAAACCGATCGCGTCATCGAGTTCACCCTGACCGATCCGGACGGCCTGGACGGCGACAAGCTCAGCCGCACGGTGACGGTCGAGGCCCTGAACGACGACCCGACCAACGACGGCGGTTTCCCGGTCGCGAATCTGAACCCGGATGAAGAGACGGCGACCAAGGTCGATCTCAGCGCAATCGACCTGGACGACATCGATCACGCCGGCGGCGATCTGATCGTTCGGCTGAACAGCGGCGCCGGTGCCGGGACCTTCAGCGCGCCGAGCCAGGGCGGGGTGACCGTCGGCGGTGACGGGACCACGACATTGACCCTGACCGGCACGCTGGCGAATCTGAATGCCTTCCTGAACGACGGCAGTCTGATCGATTACACCGGGGCGCTGAACGTCGCCGGCAATGGTGCCGACACCATCGATGTCGAGGTCAGCGACCAGGGCAACACCGGCAGCGGCGGGGGCGGCTGGGTCGATCTCGGCACTCTCGACGGTCGATATCACCAACATCAACGATGATCCGACCGGCAGCGGCAGCCTGTCACCCACCACGCTGGACGACGATGCCGGGGCCAGCAACCTGTTCGCCGGCTTGAGCATCACCGACCCGGATGCCGGTGAAAACGACCTGTCGCTGAGAATCACCTTGTCCAACGCTGCTGCCGGCACGGTGTCGGGCGGCGGCCTCAGCGGCCTCGGCGGTGGCGTCTACGAGGTGACCGGACTGACCGTTGCCCAGGCCGATACGGCCCTCGACAACGTTGCGTTTACGCCAACTGACAACAGCGGTTCCGGCGGCAGCTTCAACACCGATATCACGGTCGAGGTGGATGATCAGGACGGGGCCGGTTATCAGACCGCGCGCGCGGCGACCACGGTGACCATCAACCGGATCAACGACGCCCCCGTCCTGTCCGGAGCCAATGATCCGGCCGCGATCCTCGAGGACCCGGTGGTCAACGGCGGTGTTCTGGTCTCCGATCTGATCGGCGCCCAGGTGAGCGATGTCGATCTCGGCGACGCGCAGGGGATCGCCATCACCGACGCCGAGACCGACAACGGTAGCTGGGAATATTCCACCAACGGCGGTTCGGTCTGGAACCCCTTCCCGATGGTCGACGACGACAACGCCCTGCTGCTGGCCTCGGACGTGAACACCTTGGTGCGCTTCGTCCCGAATGCTGACTGGAACGGATCGGCCGATCTGACCTTCCGCGCCTGGGACCAGACCGGCGGCGTGGCCACCGGCACGGTCGACCTGACCACCGCCTATACGGTACGAGATGAGTTCACGGCCAACTCGTATGCCGGTAACGACGGCTCGGTCAACTGGGTGGGCGACTGGCAGGAGTTCGGCGACACGGGAGGTTCTGGTGGCGGTCGGGTGGAGGCTGACAGTACACCGCCGGCCCTGGAGATCGGCGGTGGTGACGATGCGAAGAACATCACCGATCGCGGGGTCAAGCGGCAGGTCGATCTGACCGATGCCGTCTCGGCGACCCTTTCGCTGGATGTCTGGCGCTCGGGGTTCGATACCACCGCCAGCGTCGCCCTGCAGGTGAGCGACGACGGCGTGGACTGGGACACCCTGCAGACCTTTGAATACGAAGACGCCCACCCCGACCTCGGCCAGCCAGTACAGCTACGACATCTCCGACTATGCCTCGGCCAACACCTGGATCCAGTTGATCGGCGACGGCTGGGTCGGCGGCGACGAAAATCGCGATTTCCTCTACTTCGACGACATCCAGGTCGAGTACCGACTGACCGATCAGGTCGGTGGCAGCACCGCCTACAGCAGCGCCGAGGCGACCGGCAGCTTCACGGTGACCCCGGTCAACGACGCCCCTGCCGGGGCGGACAACACGGTGTCGACGGTCGCCAACACCGACTATGTCTTCGCTGCCGACGATTTCGGTTTCGCGGATACCAACGACAACCCGGCGAACAATCTGCAGGCGGTGAAGATCACCAGCCTGCCGGCGACCGGCACCCTGACGCTGACCGGCAGCGGCGCAGTCGTTACCGACCAGTTCATCACAAAGGCCGATCTGGACGCGGGTAAGCTGATCTTTACCCCGGTTCCCTCGACCAGCGGCACGGGTTACGCCGGTTTCGACTTCCAGGTCCAGGACGACGGCGGAATCCTTAACAGCGGCATCGATCTCGATCCCGCGGCCGACACCATCACCATCGATGTCGCTACCGGTGCGGTCGACGCGAACGACGACAGCTATGGCACCGATGCCGATACCACGCTGAATGTCGCCGCCGTCGGCGTGCTGGACAACGACATCCTGTCCGGGCCCTACAGTGTCACCGGCGGTGCCACGCTCGAATACCTGGCCTGGGACGACGTCGACGCCAACAATGTCTGGGAAGACGAGACCGGGGTGGCCGGCTACGATCTCGATTTCAGCGGCGCGACCGTGGTTCGCGACACCAGTCTGAGCAACGCCCCGTCCGGGATCTCCGCCGCCTATGTGTTCGACGGCAGCGGCGGCGGCGAATTCGCCGAGTTTTTCGAGAGTCTCCCCGGCGATCCCTCCGATGCCGCCGCCAGCTTCGAGTTCTGGATCCGGCCGAGCGACGCCAGCGGCAGGGAGATCCTGTTCGACACCGGCAGCGGCACCAACGCCATGGGGCACGATGGCGCCTCGCTGCGGCTGAACGACTCGGTGCTCGAATGGACGGTCTGGAACGACGGCCTGGGTGACGTGGTCACCGTGACCCACGACATCGCCGCCGAGATCGCCTCCGGTGAATTCATCCAGGTGATGGCCGGCTTCGATACCGCGACCGGAACGGCATCGCTGCGCGTCAATGGCGGCGCGGCGTCCACGGACAGCAACGCGGCCATCAACGACTGGGCCTCGCTGTCGGCCGCCACTGGGGTTGCGCAGGTCGGTGGCTCGGGCACTGTCGTACTGGCCCCGCCGGGTGCCAATCCCTTCGCCGGCGAGATCGCCGCCCTGCGCTTCTACGAGTTTGCGCTGAACGACGCCCAGGCCCAGGCCAACTACGATGCCCTGCAGCTCAGCGTCGTTTCGCACGACGTGACCAGCGCCGCCGGGGCGAGTGTCACGGTCAATGCCGACGGCAGCTTCGCCTACGATCCCGGCAGCCTGTTCGACGCCCTTGGGGCCGGCCAGACCAGCATCGATACTTTTGGCTACACCGTCGAGGACGGCAGTGGAAACTTCGACACCGCGACCGTTTCGGTGGCGGTCACCGGGGTCAACGAGGACCCGACCGGCAATGGCAGCCTGGGCACGACCAGCCTGGACGACAACGCCGGCGCGACCACCCTGTTCGGCGACCTGAGCGTCAGCGACGTCGACAGCAACGAGGCCGACCTGGTGCTGCGCATCACGCTGAGCGACGCGACCGCCGGGACGCATCAGCGGCGGCGGCTTCGTCGATCATGGGCGGCGGCGTGTACACCGCCACCGGCCTGACCGTCGCGCAGGCCAACACGGCCCTGGACGATGTCCAGTTCACGCCGACCGACAACTCCGGACCCTGCGGCAACTTCACCACCGACATCAGCGTCGACGTCGACGACCAGGGCGGCAGCGGCTACCAGTCGGTGCTGTCGGCCACCACCGTGACCATCACCCGGGTCAACGACGACCCGAGCGGTTCGGGCAGTCTGAGTACGACCAGCCTGGACGACAACGCCGGCGCCAGCGCCCTGTTCGACGGCCTGACGGTCGACGACGTCGATACCGGCGAGGCCGACCTGGTGCTGCGCATCACGCTGAGCGACGCGACCGCCGGGACCATCAGCGGCGGCGGCTTCAGTCATCTCGGCGGCGGCGTGTACACGGCGACGGGTCTGACCGTGGCCCAGGCCGACACCGCCCTGGACGATGCCCGCTTCACCCCGACCGACAATTCCGCTCCCAGCGGCAACTTCAGCACCGACATCAGCGTCGATGTCGACGACCAGGGCGGCAGCGGCTACCAGTCGGTGCTGTCGGCTACCACCGTCACCATCACCCGGGTCAACGACGATCCAAGTGGCGCGGGCAGTCTGAGTACGACCAGCCTGGACGACAACGCCGGCGCAACCGAACTGTTCGATGGCCTGACCGTTGCCGATGCCGACCAGGGAGAGTCGGATCTGTCCCTGACGCTGACCCTGAGCGATCCGACCGCGGGCGATATATCCGGCGGCGGTTTGGTCGAGACCTTCGCCGGCAGCGGCGTCTACGTACGCACCGGCCTGACCGTGGCCCAGGCCAACGCGGCCTTGGATGTGGTTCAGTTCACCCCGACCGACAATACCGGTTCATCGGGCGACTTCAGCACCGACATCGGTCTGACGGTCAACGACCAGGGTGGCGGCGGCGAACAAACCGTTCTCGCGTCCACGACGGTGACCGTCACCCGGGTCAACGACGCCCCGGTCCTGGGCAACAATGCCCTGACGATCGCCCAGGGCGGTACGGTCACGCTGGACAGTTCGATCCTCGCGGCGACCGACGCCGACGACCCGGACGGCGGCCTGAACATCAGTGTGTCCAACGTCCGCAACGGCTGGTTCGCCCTGAACACCGACACTGCTACGCCGATCGTCAGTTTCACCCAGGCGCAGGTGACCGCCGGCGACGTGGTGTTCGTGCACGACGGCGGCGAACTGGCGCCGAGCTACGAGGTGTCGGTCGGCGACGGCCAGGCCAGTACGCCCGCGACGGCTGGCACCGTCACCTTCAGCGACACCGCCGCCGGCGTTCTCTGGCTGAGTACCGACGGCGATTCGGGCGCGGGCAACGGCGTGCCGGGACTGGATGCCAGTGGTTGGGACAAGGAGGACATACTGCAGCAGGCCGGACCCAACTTCGCCTTCGGCGAGGCGGCGACCGACGGGACCTTCAGCATCGCCTTCGATCCGACCACCTTCGGTACCGACGCCGACGTCAACGGCCTGCACTTCGTTTCCAGCGCGGTAACGATCGGCAGCGGCGCCAACGCGATCGACCTGCAGGCCGGCGATCTGCTGCTGACCGTCGATGGCGACGGCAAGACCTTTGCCAGCAACGGCGCCGCCGCGCCCGCCGACCTGACGGTTGATAAGGAAGACATCTTCTACTTCCGCCCGGACAAGGCCGGGGACTACAGCGCCGGCAACTTCTACGCCGTGCTCAGCGACCCGTTCCAGGATGGCGCCAATATCCAGGGTCTGACACTGGTCGAGAGCGATGTCTGGGTCGGCGATCGCTGGCTGCGCGAGGGCGACCTGCTGCTGAGCAGCGACAACGGCGGCAAGGCCCAGGCTGTCTGGTTGTTCGAGACCGGCGCGCTCGACCCGGCCGACGGGTTGAGCTATCCGGGCGCGCAGAAACTGATCGAAGGCACGGACGCCGGAGTCGATATCGACAAGAAGATCTACGGGATCGATATTCTCGAACAGGACACCACGCTCGGCGGTCAGAATTACGATGCCGGGACGATTCTGATCGCCCTGGGAGGCGATGACGACGACGGCATAGGCGCGACCGCGCAGTTGGTCGACGAGCAGGACATCGCCGCGCTGACGGTGCACAAGACCACCCTGGGTGCGGGAATGGGCCAGGCCGAGGTCGACGCGGTGCTGCTGTTCGACGGCGACGATCTCGGCGACAACGACGTCAACTTCGACTCGGGCAATGAGGCGCTGGACGGTCTGAGCCTGACCCCGACCCCCAGTTCCAGCAACACCGCGCCGGTGCTCGGCAACAACAGCTTCGGGATCACCGAGGGCCAGACGGTGACCATCACCGCGGCGATGCTCTCGGCCAGCGATGCCGAGCAGGCCGACTCGGGCCTGAGTCTTCACGGTCTCCTCGGTCAACGGCGGGCACTTCGCCTACGCGACGACACCGCCGTGTCGATCACCGGCTTCACCCAGTCCGAGGTCACGCGCCGGCGACATCGTGTTCGTCGACGACGGCGACGAGAACGCGCCGAGCTTCGACATAGCGGTCGATGACGGCAAGACGACCACCGCCCCGGTGGCGGCGGGGATCAACTTCGCCAACGCCAACGACGCGCCGACCTTCGGCAACTTCGCCGACGGGGTGGCGCTGACCGACGAGGACACCGAGGTCGAGATCACCCTGGCGACGCTCAAGGCCTTCGGCGACGAGGCCGATGTCGACGGCACGGTCGACGGCTTCGTGGTCAAGTCGGTCAGCAGCGGCACGCTCAGGATCGGCGCCGACGCGGTCTCGGCCACCGCCTGGGCGATCGGCAGCAACGACCTGATCGACGCCGCGAACAAGGCCTACTGGACGCCGGCGGCGCACGACAACGGCCTGAAGTCGGCGTTCGTCGCCGCCGCGGTCGACGACGCCGGGGTCGAGTCGGCCGGCAGCGCCACCGCCCTGGTCAGCGTGCGGCCGATCAACGACGACCCGGGCTTTACCTCGGTGGCGCCGACCGTCGCGACCGAGGAGGTCGCCTACAGCTATTCGATCACCACCAGCGACGTCGACAGCGGCGACACCCTGACCATCACCGCCCCGACCCTGCCGGCCTGGCTGACCCTGGTCGACCACGGCGACGGCACGGCGACGCTCAAAGGCACGCCGGACGATGCCGAGGTCGGCGATCACAGCGTCGCACTGCGGGTCAACGACGGCAGTGTTGACGTCGACCAGAGCTTCACCCTCACCGTCGATGCGGTCAACGACCTGCCGGTGCTCGGCAATCACTCGCTGACCCTGAACCAGGGCGACACGGTCACGCTGAGCCTGAAGAACCTCTCGGCGAGCGATGTCGACCACGACGACGGCGACCTGATCTTCCGCGTCACCAGCGTCCGCGGCGGGCACTTCGCCCTGAAGACCGACCCGGGCGTCGCGATCAACGAGTTCACCCAGGACCAGGTGGCCGCCGGCGAGGTGATCTTCGTCGACGACGGCGACGCCAAGGCGCCGGCGTTCAAGGTCAAGGTCAAGGATGGGGTGGACAAGACCGTCGCGGTGGCCGCGAGCGTCGACTTCACGCCGAGACCGCCGGAACCGCCGGCGCCGGAGCCCGAACCCGAACCGGAGCCCGAGGTGAAAGGGGAGGAAGAGAGCGCCGAGAGCGAGGAAGAGCAAGAGGCGCTCGAGGCGGTGCCGTTCTCCGCCGACACCGGCACCCCGACACCCGTGGCCGACAAGGACGCCGGCGGGAACCCGGACGGCGGTGAGGACAACCTTTCCGCGGCCGATCAAAGCGACTACCAGCCGGAGTTCGAGCTCAAACGCCTGGCTCAGGCGGTCGGCTCGGCGCTGGTCAGCGATTGGTTCAACCCGGGTCAGTACCTGGTCGATGCCCTGCAGCGCAGCGAACAGTTCAAGCAGTTCGAGCAGTTGCTCGTCTCGAATGACTTCCGCGACAACCTGGATCGGGTCCGGAGCGGCTTCGAGGACCTGAAGTTCCTCGACCAGACCGTGGTCGGCTCCACGGCGGCCGTGTCTTCCGGCCTGTCGGTCGGCTACGTCGCCTGGCTGCTGCGCGGCGGCGTGCTGCTGAGCACGGTGCTGTCGTCGATGCCGGCCTGGAACCTGGTCGACCCGCTGCCGATCCTCGCCTCGACCCGCAAGACGGGATCGGACGAGGACGACGATTCGCTCGAGGACATCATCAAGAAGCGCAAGGACAAGCACGCCGAGAGCGAGGGGGACACGGCGGCCTGAGCCGTCCGCCGCGAAGCCCATGTTCAAACGCAAATCGATCTACGGGTTCCCCCAGTCCGTGAGCGGCGCCGACGGCAAGCCAAGCAAGGTCAAAGGACCCGCGACGAAATCCCATCTGATGTTCGAACTGGTGGAGCCGCGGGTGCTGCTGTCGGCCGATCTGCTCGGTCTGGCCGGACTGCCCGGCACCGATCTCGGCGACGATCAGGCCCCCTGGGAGATCGACGGGGTCGACGCCAGCAACCTGCTCGCCGATCTCGACGGCGCGCAAGGCCGTGCGGCCGCCGGTGACCGCGCCGAACCCCTTCCCGAACCCGTCCTCCAGGCGCTGACCGATCTGAGCGACCCGGAGGAACCCGACGACCAGGCATCGCTCACCGACCCCCTGGGCTGGCCCGGCCTGGATCTCGCCGGGTTCGACACGCCGGAAACGCCCAGCGAGCTGTTGATCATCGATCCGCGTGTCCCGGACTACCAGGAACTGATTCAGGGGATCCTCGATGGTCGTGGCGGCAACGAGCTGCAGATCTTCGTCCTCGATCCCCAGCGCGACGGTATCGCCCAGATCAGCGAGCTGCTCGACGGCCGCCAGGACGTCGCGGCGATTCACCTCGTCTCGCACGGCAACGACGACGGGCTGCAACTGGGTTCGACCTGGCTCAGCGGCGACAACCTCGACGAGTATTCCGAACGCGCTCGCCGGTTGGGGCGAGGCACTGAGCGACGATGCCGATCTGCTGCTGTACGGCTGCGACATCGCCGCCGACAGCGACGGTCAGGCCCTGGTCGATCTGATCGGCCGAGCTGACCGGGGCCGATGTCGCCGCCTCGACCGATCTGACCGGACACGCAGTCGCTGGGCGGCGACTGGGCGCTCGAACACCACAGCGGCGCAATCGAGACCGCGACGCTCGCGCCGGCCGACGACTCTGGCGCCTGGCATGGGTTGTTGGGCGCCGTACCGGTCGGTGGTGAGATCCCGGTCAACGAGTATCCTCTGGACTGGGCGCAGTCGACGCTCAATGCGACCCCGAATGCAGTGGCCTCGGACGCTGCCGGGAACTTCATTGTGGTCTGGGAGAGCGATGGACAGGACGGCAAGAACGAGGGGATCTATGCTCGCCTGTTCGACGCCGGCGGCTCGCCGCAGGGACCGGAGTTCCTGGTCAACGACACGGTCTGGGACGGCGCCCAGACCCAGCCCGCAGTGGCGATGAACGCCGACGGCGCCTATGTGATCGTCTGGCAGACCGATGCCTATTCCGATCCGGCCGCGGACAAATTCGACGTCTACGCGCGGCTGGTGGACAAGGACGGCAACGACTCCGGCGAGTTCCGGGTCAACACCGGTTTCACGAGTGGCGACCAGACCGACCCGTCCGTAGCCGTCCGCGACGACGGTTCCTTTGTCGTCGCCTGGACCAGCAAGGACCAGGACGGCGACCGCGAGGGTATCTTCGCGCAGCGCTTCGACGCCGCCGGTGCCGAGGTCGGCGGCCAGATTCAGGTCAACAACATCACTCCAGACAAGCAGCTCTACCCCTCGATCGACAGCAACGCCGCCGGGGACTTTGCCATCACCTGGACCGGCAAGGACCTGGGCTCCAACAAGCTGACCGTCTATGCGCGCCTGTTCGATGCCGATGGCACACCGCAGGACAAGCAGTTCATCACCGATCAGTTCGATACCAAGGATCAGCAGTTCTCCGATGTGGCGCTGCTCGACGACGGGTCGCTGATCGTCGTCTGGCAGAGTCAGCAACCAGGACGCCGGCAACAGCGACGGCATCTACGGGCGTCGCTTCGACGCCGACGGTGATCCGCTGGGCGACGAGTTTCTGGTCAACCCGCCGACGACGATCGACGAATCCGCGCCGTCGATCTCGGCCGATGCCGCGGGCAACTTCGTCGTCAGCTGGAGCGACACCGATGGCGATGTCTATGTGCGCGAGTTCGATGCGCTGGGCAACCCGCTGCCGGCAAGCGAGGTCGCCGAGACGTTCGCCGATACCGACCAGTACGGTGCCGGCGTGAGCATGACGGGGATCGGCCGTTACGTCGTGGTCTACAGCGGCGAGGGCGGTGTCGGATTGGACTACGATCCGGATGGTGTGTTCGCCCGGCGTTACGAGATAGCCAGTCCGCCGGTCGTCGATCTCAACGGCGGCGGGGTCGGCGCGGATCACGGCGCCGCGTTCGTCGAGGACGGCGGCCCGGTCACCATCGCCGACCCGGCGGCCGATATCACCTACGGCGCCGGGCCGAACCTGCAGAAGCTGGTGGTCGTACTGACCAATCCGCTGGACGGCGACGACGAGATCCTTAGCGCCGATACCTCGGATCAGCCGACCGAGGTCACTGCGAACTACGCAAACGGCACACTGACCTATCCGGCAGCGGCTCGGTTCCGGTCGTGCGACCTGGTCAAGGTGCTGCGCACCGTGACCTACGAGAACACCTCGCAGGCGCCGGACACCACGGACCGGATCATCCGTGTGCTGGCGGCCGACGACAGCCTGCTGTTCGGCCTGTCGGCGTTCTCGACCGTCTCCGTAGAGGCCGTCAACGACGCCCCGGTCATCACGGCGCCTGGCGCGGCCAGCACCGACGAGGACACCATCCTGGTGTTTGCCAGCGGCGGGTCGAACGAGATCAGTATCGCGGACGACGCCGGCGCCGACGACATCGAGGTACGACTCGATGCAACCCACGGCACGGTCAGCCTGACCAACCGCCTGGGTGACGAGTTCCGGGTGAATGCGGCAACCTCGGCCGATCAGCGGGCCCCCGCCATCGCGGTCGCCGCCGACGGTCGCTACGTCGTGGTCTGGGAGCAGAACAACGGGCTCGACAAGGAGGACGTCTACGCCCGCACCTATGCCGTCGACGGTACGGCGATCAGCGGCGACATTCTGGTCAACAACAACACCGGCGCGCGCCAGGGCAGTGCCGACGTGGCGATCGACGCCAACGGCAACTTCGTCGTCGTGTGGGAGCACAACACCGAGAACGTCAACGACAAGTACGACATCAACGCCCGCACCTTCGACATCGATGGCGTGGCCTACGGCAATGCCATTCGAGTCAATGCACAGAAGCTCGACGACCAACTCGCCCCCAGTGTCGCGATGGACCCGGACGGGTACTTCGTCGTCGCCTGGCAGAGCAAGACCGCGGCCGATGGCAAAGAGATCTATGTCAGGCCATTCGACATCTATCTGAACGAACTGGACGGATCGGACATCCTGGTCAATACCACGGCGGCCAGCGACCAGACCAGCCCGGATATCGCCATCAAGGCCGACGGCGAGTTTGTCGTCGTATGGCAGAGCAAGGACCAGGACGGCAGCGGCGAGGGGATCTACCTGCGGCGCTTCGACGCGGCTGGGAACGCACTCGATGTCGGCGAGACCCTGGTCAACGCGACGACCACTGACGATCACCAGACCGTGCCCTCGGTGGCGATCAACGATGCCGGCCAGGCCGTGATTGCCTGGCAGAGCAAGGGTCAGGACGCCCCGGACGTCAGCGAAGGGATCTACGCCCAGCGCTATGATTTCGACACCGCCAGTCTGGTCGGCGGCGAGATCGCGGTGACCACCGAGACCGATGACCATCAGAAGTCGCCCTCGGTGGCGATCGGCGGCAACGGCAACTTCGTGGTGACCTGGCAGAGTCCGGACCAGGACAACGACGACGGCAAGGAGGGCATCTTTCTGCAGGAATTTGCCGCCGACGGCAGCCGCCTGCGCTTCGAGACCCTGGTCAACACCTACACGCTGGAGGAGCAGACCGCGCCGGCCGTCGGCATGACGGGCGACAGCCAGTACGTGGTGGTCTGGCAGAGCCAGGATCAGGATCCGGACAACTACCGACGGCATCTACGGCCAGCGCTTCCTGCAGCCCGGTGCGCTCGAATTCACGCTCGGTGACGGGATCGACGATGTCTCCACCGTATTCCGCGGCATCGGTCGACAACATCAATGCCGCGCTGGGCGATCTGAGCTTCACGCCGGACGCGGACTACTACGGTCCGGCCGAGCTCTGACGATCACGGTCGACGACCTGGGCAACACCGGCACCGGGGTCGCCGAGTACACGACGGCCCACGCGGTGGCCATCACGGTCGACCCGGTCAACGATGCGCCGTCAGCTGCAGACGCCGCGGGCACGCAGCAGGTCGCCGAGACCGTGCCGTTCGTGTTCGATGCCTTCAACGGCACCCTGATCCGCGCTGAGCGATGTCGACTCCGACGCCGGTGCACCACCCGGACATCTCGAGCTGAGCCTGTCGGTCGCGACACGGGATCCTGACCGCCGACGTGGCCGGCTCCGGCGTCGACCGTCACGGCCGGGGCCAACGACTCGGCCGGCATGACCCTGCGCGGCACCCAGGCCCAGCTGAACGCCGCCATCGACGGCCTGGTCTACACTCCGGATCTGCTCTACCTCGGCGCCGATACCCTCAGTCTGTCGGTCGACGACCTGGGCAACTTCGGCTCCGGCGGCGCCGCTGGTGACGCACGGACTCGGTCGCGATCAACGTCTTCGACTACAACGTGCCGCCGGTCAACAGTTATCCGGCCAGCGTGGTCACCGCCGAGGACACCACGTTCACCTTCGCCGGGGCGAACAAGCTCGAGGTGATCGACAACGACGCCGATCCCGACGACGACATCGACGTCACCCTGACGCGTCACCCACGGCCTGCTGAGCCTGCCGTCCAACCCCGGCATCACGATCAGCGGCGACTGGGTCGGTGGCGCGATGCGACCCTGATCCTGGACGGTGACAAGAACCTGGTGAACGACGCGCTGGACGGTCTGCGCTTCACCCCGGATGCGCACTTCGCCGGCACGGCCACGCTGCAGATGACCACCAGCGACCAGGGCAACTCCGGTATCGACGGCACCAAGACCGACCAGGACATCATCACCATCCAGGTGACGCCGGATGCGACCAACGACGCGCCGACCATCAGCGCGCCGGCGTCGGTCAACACCACGGAGGAGACGCCCTTCGTCTTCACCTCGGTCACCGGCAATGCCGATCCGGGTCAACGACGACGCCGATGATCAGCCGATCCGCGTCAAGCTCACCGCGGCCGACGGCACGGTCTCGCTGAGCACCACGGTCGGCACCCAGTTCCAGGCCAACTCGAACACCGCCGACCAGCAGATCAATGCCGCTGCCGCGATGACCCCGGACGGCGGCTTCGTCCTGGTCTGGCAGAGCAACAACCAGGACGACGACGGCTACGGCATCTTCGCCCAGCGCTACGACGCCGACGGCAGCGGTGCTCGGGTGCCGAGTTCAAGGTCAACACCGTGTTTCACAAGCACCAGACCGATCCGGCCGTGGCGGTCGCCGACGACGGCAGCTTCGTCGTGGTCTGGGTCAGCGAGGACCAGGACGGCGACAACAAAGGCATCTTCGGCCAGCGCTTCGATGCCGACGGGCGAGCGCCTTGGGGCCGAGTTCCAGGTCAACACCTACACCAACAAGGCGCAGATCACACCCGACATCGCCATGGACGCCACGGGCCGCTTCGTGGTGGTCTGGGCCAGCGACGACCAGGACGGCGACGACTATGGCGTCTTTGGCCAGGTCTTCGACGCCGCGGGGGCCAAGGTCGGGGCCGAGTTCCAGGTCAATGTGACCACCGCACGGCACCAGCAGGCGCCGGCCGTGGCGATGGACCAGGACGGCGACTTCGTCGTCGCCTGGCAGAGCGAGGTCGCCGGCGACAACAAGTGGGACATCCTGGCCCGGCGCTTCGACGCCGACGGCGTCGGCCAAGGACGTCGCCGAGATCCCGGTCAGCAGCATCAGCGACCAGACGCAGCTGGCGCCCGATGTGGCCATGGACGACGCGCGGCAACTTCGTGGTGGTCTGGCAGAGCAAGGACCTCGACTACCCGGACGGTGAGTACGGCATCTTCCAGCGCCGCTTCGACGCCGACGGCACGCCGCTGACCGCCAAGCAGTCCCTGGTCAACACCAAGGTCACCAAGGACCAGTTGGCACCGACGGTGGCCATGGACCGCGACGGCGACTACGTCATCGCCTGGCAGGGCGAGAAGCAGGACGATCCGGACGGACAAGTTCGGCGTATTCGCGCAACGCTATGCCGCCGACGGCAGCGCGCTCGGCGGCGAGTTCCGCGCCAACACCACGACCGTCAAGGACCAGCGGGCGCCGGCCGTGGCCGCCGGCGACGACGGTCGCTTCATCGTCGCCTGGGAGAGTGACGGCGAGGACGGCAGCGGCTACGGCATCTTCGGCCAGCTGTACAAGGACGTCGACGGTCTGACCTTCCTGCAGGGCGACGGCCGGGACGATGCCGTGGTCGAGTTCGAGGCGCCGCTGGACGACATCAACAACGTGCTGGACGGCCTGGTGTTCACGCCGGCGCCGGACTTCGACGGTGCCGACGACGCTGACCGTCGAGGTCGACGACCTGGGCCACACCGGCGGTCCGGCACAGATCGGCAGCGCCGTGACCACGGTCAACGTCAGCCCGGTCAACGACGCGCCGACCTTCGATCTGCCGAACCCGCAGCGCGCCTACGAGGACGTGCCGCTGGTGTTCTCCGCGGCCAACGGCAATGCCGTGCGGGTCGGCGGACGTCGACGCCGGCAGCGATCCGATCACCGTCTACCTGACCGCCTACGGCGGCGAGCTGTCGCTGGCCGGTACCACCGGCCTGACCTTCGCGATCGGCGACGGCAGCAGACGACGACGCGATGCGCTTCAGCGGCAGCCTGAGCAACATCAACGACGCCCTGGACGGCCTGGTCTTCCGTGCCGCGCCGGGCTTCGCCGGCGCCGGCAGCATCCAGATCGGCGCCGACGACGGCGGCAACAACGGCGACGGCGGCGCCAAGACCAACTGCCGCCGCGGTGGTGGTCAATGTCGAGTCCGATTTCGTCAACGACGCGCCGGATATCCTGGTGCCGGGGCCGCAGCAGACCGACGAGAACGTCGAACTGCGCCTGAGCGATCTGGACGGCAACCCGATCGTCATCGAGGACGACGCCCTGGACGAGCAGCCATTCGGGTGCAGCTCACGGCGGTCAACGGCACCATCAGCCTCAGCGACGGTCTCGGGCCCGGAGACCCAGGTCAACACCTTCACCGCTCGAACGAACAGCGCTTCTCCGAGCATCGCCGCCACGCCGTCCGGCGCGCACATCGTGGTCTGGCAGAGCAAGGGCCAGGACGAGGACCGACAGCGAAGGCATCTACGCCCAGCGCTTCAACCCCGACGGCCGCAGCGTCGGCTTCGAGATCGCGGTCAACCAGTTCACGCGACCGGTGATCAGACGGCGCCGGTCGTGGCCGCCGCCCCCAGCGGTGAGTTCGCGGTGGCCTGGATCAGCAACGGCCAGGACGGCAGCGGGCTTGGCGTATTTACGCGCGCAAGTTCGATGCCTATGGCAACCCGATCAGCGATGAGCTGCTGGTCAATTCCGACTGTCATCGGCAACCAGACCGCGCCGGCCATCGCGATGGACGGCAATGGCGGTTTCGTCGTGGTCTGGGAAGGCCCGGGCGACGGCGACGACCTGTTCCTGCAGCGCTTCGACCGCAACGGCGTGGCCGTGGGCGTGGAGACGCCGGTCAATACGACCGACGCCGGGCAACCAGGAACTCGGCGCCGTGGCGATGGACGACGCCGGCAACTTCGTCGTGGTCTGGCAGGCCGCGGACGCCAACGGCCTGGGTATCTTCGCCCAGCGTTTCGACGCCGACGGCCTGCCGATCGGCGTGAGCGAGTTCGCGGTCAACACCGTCGAGGACAACGGCGATCAGGAACTGGCGGCGGTGGCGATGAACGCGCAACGGCCAGTTCGCGATCGTCTGGCAGGGTGAGGACGCCAACAATACCGGTATCCGTGCCAGCCTGTTTGCCAGCCGACGGCACGCGCGGTGCGCGAGGACTTCATCGTCAACGCCTTCGAGGACTGACAACCAGATCGCGCCGGCGGTGGCCATCGCGGACGACGGCAGTTTCGTCGTGACCTGGCAGTCGAGCGATGCCGGTGGCCAGGGTGTCTTCGCCCGCCATTTCGATGCCGGCCGGCAACCCGGTCGGCGGCGACATGGCGGTCAACCAGACCACCGTCGGCGAGCAGACCAGTCCGGCGGTCGCGATCGACGCCACCGGCACCGCCGATCGTCACCTGGACCAGCGACGACCAGGACGGCGACAAGGAGGGCGTCTATGTCGCAGCGCCTGATGCCGGCCGGGGCCGATCACCTGGCACGCCGGCAGCGGTGAGAACGATGCCTTTGTCGACGTGGAGGGCACGCCCGAGCAGATCAACGGCCTGCTCAACGGCCTGATCTTCACCCCGGACAACAATTTCGAGGGCGAGGCGCGGATCGACATCGCGGTGGACGACCAGGGCAACACCGGCAGCGGCGGTGCGCTGACGGCGAGCGACAGCGTGATCATCATGGTCAATGTGCCGCAGCTGGACCTGGACGGCGACGACAGCTCGGGCGCCGATGGCGCCGATTACCTGGCCTACTTCACCCCGGGCGGGTCGGAGATCGCGGTACTCGACGGCGACTTCGATTCATCGCCACGCCGCAATCGGATCTGGATGCGGTGACGCTCATCCTGACCAACCGCCCGGACGGCGCCGCGGAGTGGCTCAGCGTCGACACCAGCGGCTACCTCGACATCGATCACGACCCCTACGACCCGGGCACCGGCGAGCTGCGCATCTACGGCCGCGACCTCATCGCCAACTACCAGACGGTGCTGGCCAGCGTCCGCTACCACAACGGCGCGCCGACCCCGGACGAAACTGATCGTCAGATCACGGTGCAGTACGAGGATCACGCCGGCGACTTCAGCAACACCGCCGTGACCACGATGCTGATCGACAAACAGCCGCCGGTGATCACGCTGTCCGGCGAACTGGACTACACCGAGGGTGACCCGGCGGCGCTGGTCGTCAACGCGGTCAGTGTCGTGCGACCCGGATACCGACTTACTTTGACGGCGGCCGGCTGACCGTCGACATGGCCTCCAGCGGCTCGACCGACGACCGCCTGGCCATCGAGGGTCAGGCCGGTGGCGTCGGCGAGATAACGCTCTCCGGCAGCGACATCTCGTACAACTTCGGTGGCGCCACCGGTACCCGGATGATCGGCACGCTCGCCGCGGCCGGACCCTACGACGGGCTGACGCCGATGGTGGTCGACCTGACCGCCGATGCCGACGCCGCCTCGGTCGAGGCCTTGATCGAGCGGATCAGCTACGAGAACGTATCCGACAGTCCGACCACCAATCTGCGTGCGATCCGCTTCGTGCTGGAAGACGGCGAGGGCGGTAGTGAGCGAGACTGCCAGCGCCACGGTGCGCGTCACCAACCTGCCGTCGCCGGTCGCCGCGGCCTCCGAGTCATTCGACTACGCGGTCGGCGGTCTGGCCGGCGCCAGTGGCGGCTACGGTTGGAGCGGCGCCTGGCAGGACGGGATCGGCATCGACGGTGACGGCGAAGTGGCCGTCGAGAGCGTCGTCGACGCGTCCGGGCTGCTCTACACCACGGGCAGTCATGGCGTGCTGATCGACGGCGTGAGCGATCCGGTTGCCTACCGGAATCTGAGCGATTCGCTCGGCGCGGACGGCACCGAGGCCTGGCTCGGTTTCGTGCTGCGACCTGACTCACCGGCGTCCTTCGCCGACGACAACTATGGTGGCCTGGTGCTTGGCGGCGGTGCCGAAGACGGTACCGGTGGCCTGTTCATCGGTCATCAATCGGGCAATGTGGGTCTGGATACCGCCGGCACCGGTGTCGGGACCTACGCCAGCGGCGTGACGGCGGCCGAGGATGCGCCCTTGTTCCTGGTGGCGCATATCGAATTCCAACCGGGCAATGACGTGGTCACCCTGTACGTCAACCCGACGCCGGGTGTCGAAGCCGGACGCCGGCTTCGATCCCGGACCATGTCGTCGTCAAGACCGACCTCGACCTCGGGCACCTTCACCCAGGTGGCACTGATCGCCGGCGATGCCGCGCAGCAGAGCTTCGACGAGATCCGAATCGGTGACAGCTATGCCACCGTCGCGCCGGTTACGGCGCCGAATGCGTCGCCGGTGATTAATGCCGGCCAGAGCTTTGCGGTCAGCGAGGCGGCGGCGGTGAGTGACCCGGTCGGCACGGTGACCGGCGACGATTCCGATCCGGGCGATCTCCTGCAGAACTGGGCGATCGTCTCCGGCAACGATGATGGCGTGTTCGAGATCGATCCGGCGAGCGGCGCCATCCGCATCGCCGACGCCACTCATCTCGATCACGAGAGCACGGCCAGTTATTCGCTGGGGATCCGGGTGAGCGATGGCTTCTCGACCTCGGCGACCGAGACGGTCGAGATCGTCATCGACGACGTCAACGACCGGCCCGAGCAGAGCGGGACCTACGACCTCGGGTTCACCCCCCGCGGTGTGACCAGTCAGGGCGTGACCGTCGCGACTATCCTGGCCGGGATCAGCGCCAGCGACCCGGACGGCGACACCCTGGGCCTGGCGGTGTTCAGCGCCGGCGGTCTGGGCGGCTGGGAATACTCGCTCGACTCGGGTGACGGGCTCGACGGCGTCTGGACCGCCTTCGGCCCGGTCAACCCCAATGCCGCGCTGTTGCTCGACGAGGCGACCTGGATTCGCTACCTGCCGAGCGGGGCGACCGGCGAGACGGCGACGCTCGATTTTCGGGCCTGGGACCAGACCGCGGGGGCGGCCTCCATCGCCGGCAATCCCTCGCACGGCGACACCGTACCGGCGCTCCCCTCAGGCGCCTTCGGCTCGGGCTCGGCCAGCGCCGTGCTTACCGTCTCGTTGACCGCGGCCGCCGACGACGCCTACGGGACCGACGAGAACGACCTGCTGACCGTGGCGGCCCCGGGCGTACTCGACAACGATCGGGTCGAGGGGGCAGCCGGCGCCACACCGGGCGCGACCCTGGAATACCTGGCCTGGGAGGATGCCGATGGCAATGGCGTCTGGGAGGATGTGGCCGACGTAGCAGGCTACGACCTCGATTTCGGCGCCGCAACCGTCGTGCGAGACACCGCGCTCAGCGGTGCCCCCGCGGGGATCTCGGCGGCCTTCGTCTTCGACGGCAGCGGCGGCGGCGAGTTCGCCGAACTCATGGAAGATCTGCCGGGGGATCCGAGCGTCTCCCCGGTGAGCCTGGAGTTCTGGTTCCGCCCGAGCGATGGGCTCGGCACCGAGATCCTGTTCGACACCGGCAGCGCGGCCGACGCGCCCGGCCACGACGGCACCTCGCTGCGCCTGAACGGCTCGTTCCTGGAGTGGAGCGTCTGGAACGACGGCACCGCCGATCGAGTCACCGTCACCCGGGACATCGCCGGCGAGATCGCGGCGGGCGGTTTCGTTCACGTCGTCGCGGCCTTCGATCCGGCCACCACGCACTCGGCTTCGTTGTGGGTCAACGGTGGCCCCGCGACGACAGCGGGCAACGCCGCGATCGACGACTGGGCGTCGCTGTCGGCGTCGACCGGACTCGGCCAGGTCGGCGGCGCCGGCACCATTACCGCCCTGCCGGCCGGCGCGGACCCGTTCCAGGGCGAGATCGCAGCCCTCCGTCTTTACGGCTTCGAACTCTCGGACGCTCAGGTCCAGAAGAACTACGACGCCATGCGACTGAGCGTTGTCGCCCACGATGCCAGCAGTGCCGCCGGGGCCGCGGTCACGGTCAATCCCGACGGCGGCTTCAGCTACGCTCCGGGCAGCGCGTTCGAGTCCCTGTCCGCCGGTGAGACCAGCGTCGACAGCTTCGGCTACACGGTCGAGGACGCCGGCGGCACCCAGGACACCGCGTCCGTCTCGGTGACGGTCACCGGGACCAACGACGACCCCACCGACATCAGCCTGTCGGCCAGCAGCATCGGCCAGTCCGGCGGTGCCGACGCCCCGGTGGGCAGCCTCTCGGCCAGCGACGTCGACGGCGCCGATACGCACAGTTTCGCCTTGGTGGCTGGTGCCGGCGATACCGATAACGCTCTGTTCGACATCGTCGACGATCAATTGCAGGCCAGCGACGCAAGCATGATGGCGGCCGGGAGCTACTCGGTGCGCATCCAGGCCGACGACGGCCATGGTGGGAGTGCCGAGAAGGCGTTTACCATCACGGTGTCGGACGATGTGGCACCCGGCCTCCCGGCGGACGTGGATGCGACGACGAACCAGGTCACCGAAGGCGCCGCGACCGGCGCGGCGGTCGGGCTGACCGTCCAGAGCAGCGACACCCCGGCCACCGTGGTTCACTACTCGCTCAGCAACGATGCCGGCGGGCGGTTCACGATCGATACCGACTCCGGGGTGGTCACGGTCGCCGACGGCAGCCTGATCAATCACGAGATCGCCGCCAGTCACAACATCACCGTGGTCGCCACCGACGCCGCGGGCAACGACCGCAGCCAGAGCTTCGTCGTCACGGTCGGCAATGTCGCGCCCACCGCTCAGGACGACAGCGCCGCCACGGGTGAGAACGCGGTCCTCAGTGTCGCCGCCGCCGGCGGGGTACTGGCCAACGACAGCGACCCGAACGGCTTTGACGGCGAGGCCGAGGTCGCCGCAGTAAACGGCGTTGCCGGCAACGTCGGCACCGACGTCGCAGGCAGTGCCGGCGGCAGTTTCCACATCTATGCCGACGGCGACTTCGACTTCGATCCCGGCAGCGATTTCGACGATCTGGCCGCCGGCGAGACCCGCGTGACAGAGGTCCGCTATACGCTGAGCGACGGCGCCGCCACAGACACGGCGACGCTGGCCGTGACGGTCAACGGCGAGAACGATCTGCCGGTGTTGTTGAACGGCTCGCTGCAGCTGACCAAGGGCGAGACGGTCGAACTGGGCCCGGCCGATCTGTCGGCGAGCGATGCCGATCACGCCAGCGCCGATCTGGCGTTCGAGGTCAGCGAGGTCTCCGGCGGTCATTTCGCCCTGAAGAGTGATCCGGAGACCGCGATCACGCAATTCACGCAAGGGCAGGTCGCCGCCGGTGAGGTGGTCTTCGTCGACGACGGCGACAACACGGCGCCGGGCTTCAAGGTCCGGGTGGGCGACGGGGTCGGTGTCACCGCTGCGGTCGCCGCGGTCATTGATTTCACGGTCCCTTCGGAGGCCGCACCCGAGCCCGTGCGCGACCCGAGCACCGATTCGGGCACGGACCCGGGGGCCGGGTCCGGACCCGATCCCGATAGCGAAGGGACCGATGCCGACGCGGGCGACGAAGACACTACCACGGGCGCCGAGGAACTCCTGTTGGTCTCCTCCACGCACGACTCGGGGCCAGCGCCGGCGGCGGGCAAACCCGACTCCGAGGACATCGAGCAGGACGCCGCGGCTCAGATATCGAACGAGCAGAGCAGCTACCGTCCGGAGTTTCGTTTGGATCGGGTCGCGGCATCGGTCGCCGAGGCTCTGCGGGCCGACTGGTTCAATGCCGGTGAATACCTGCTGGGTGCGTTCAGACGGACCGAGCAGTTCCAACAGTTCGAGCAACTGATCGGCTCGGGTGATTTCCGCGACAACCTGGATCTGGTGAGGAACCGCTTCGAGGAACTGAAGTTCCTGGATCAGACGGTCCTGGGCACCTCGGTCGCGGCCTCGACCGGTCTGTCGGTCGGCTATGTCGCCTGGTTGGTGCGCGGCGGCGTGCTGTTGAGCACGGTGCTCTCGTCGATGCCGGCCTGGAACCTGGTCGATCCGCTGCCGGTGCTGGCCTCGACCCGCAAGGCGGAGTCGGACGAGGACGACGATTCCCTCGAGGACATCATCAAGAAACCCCAGGATGCGGCCGATGACAAGGAGGTAGCCTCGGAGCAGGCCTGAATCGGCGATAGCGACCCGTAGAAAACTTATGTTCGGACTCAGACTCAATGCCAAGACCCGAATCGCCATCGGCCTGAGCGGCCTGCTGGTGACCTTACTGTTGTTGGCGTCGTTCATTGGTCTGGTGCCGGAGCCGGAAATCGCGATCCGCGACGGTCGGGCGGCGCTGGCGGAGACCATTGCGATCAACAGTTCGGCGCTGGTCACTCAGCAGGACCTGCGCCGCCTCGAAGCCGAGTTGAAGCTGGCGGTCGAGCGCAATGACGATCTGCTGTCGGCCGGTCTGCGTCAGGCCTCCGGGCGACTGTTGTCGACGGTCGGGTCGCATGAGGTCCATTGGTCGCAGGTGCCGGGGGAATATTCCAGTGACACCCAGGTCAGCGTGCCGATCTGGGCCGGGCGCACCAAGTGGGGTCAGGTCGAGCTGCGCTTCAAACCCCTCAAACAAGCCGGCCTGATGGGTTATCTGACCAATCCCCTGTTGCAGCTCTCGGCCTTTCTCGGCACCACCGCCTTTCTGCTCTTCTATCTCTATCTGGGCAAGATGCTGAAGCATCTCGATCCGTCGCAGGCGATTCCAGGACGAGTGCGCTCGGCCTTGGACACCATGGCGGAAGGTCTGCTGGTATTGGACAACAAACAGCGGATCGCGCTTGCCAATCAGGCCTTCGGCCGGGTGGTGGGCCAGGATGCGGAAAAACTGACCGGTATGCCGGTCGCCGAGTTCGTCTGGGGTGCCGGCGACGGCGCGCCCTTGCCGGTCGATCTGCATCCCTGGAATATCGCGCTCCGGGAAGGACAGCCGCAGATCAATCAGACCATCAAGCTGACCCTGGCCGACGGCGATCTTCACACCTTCATGATCAACTGTTCGCCGGTGCTCGGCAGCGGCGGCAAGTATGCCGGGGTCCTGGTCAGTTTCGACGATGTGACCGAACTCGAGCAGAAGGAGATCGAGCTGCGCAAGTCCAAGGAGGAGGCGGAGGCGGCGAACCAGGCGAAGAGCGCCTTCCTGGCGAACATGAGTCACGAGATCCGCACGCCGATGAATGCCATTCTCGGCTTCACCGAACTGCTCAAGCGCGGCTTTGGCCGCGATGCCGAGGACAATCGCAAATATCTCGAGACCATCCACAGCAGTGGCAAGCATCTGCTCGAACTTGATCAACGATATCCTCGACCTGTCGAAGGTGGAGGCCGGGCGGATGGAGATCGAAGAGATTGCTTCCAGCCCTACGCGGTCATCCAGGATGTGGCCACGGTACTGGGCGTCAAGGCCCGGGAGAAGGGTATCGATCTCGATTACGAGATCGAGGGCGAGGTGCCGGAGAGCATTTACAGCGATCCGGCGCGGCTGCGCCAGATCGTCACCAACCTGGTCGGCAACGCCATCAAGTTCACCGACCAGGGTGCAGTGACGATCGCGGTCAGGGCCGAACTCAGGGACGGCGATATCCGTTTCACCTTCGACGTCAGGGATACTGGGGTCGGCATGAAGCCGGAGGCCCTGGAGCGGATCTTCGAGGCCTTCGTTCAGGCCGATGCCTCGACCACGCGCAAGTTCGGCGGCACCGGTCTGGGCCTGTCGATCAGCCAGAAGTTTGCCCGCGCCCTGGGCGGCGACATCCAGGTCAGCAGCACGCTCGGTGAGGGCAGTACCTTCTCGGTATACGTCAGCGGCGGCTCGGCCGATGGGATCGAATGGCTCAGCGGTGCCGACGTCTTGAGCGCGCAAAGCAACATCGGACCCGAGATTCGCGGCTCCTGGGTGTTTCCCAAGATCCGGGTGTTGGTGGTGGACGACGGTCCCGAGAACCGCGAGCTGGTCAAGCTGGTACTGGAAGATTTCGGCATCCTGGTCGACGAGGCGGAGAACGGCAAGGTCGGCGCCGAGATGACGCTCCAGCGCGACTACGACGTGGTCTACATGGACGTTCAGATGCCGGTGATGGACGGCTTTGCCGCCGCCCGCCTGCTGCGAGACAAGGGTTGTGAGACGCCGATCATCGCCCTGACTGCAAACGCCATGAAGGGCTTCGAGCAACAGTGTCTGGACGCCGGCTATACCGGTTACTTCAGCAAGCCGATCGATATCGACAAGTTCGTCGCGGAACTGGCCGAGCGGGTGGGCGCCGAGTCGGTCGACGAGTCGGCCCCGGTCGAGCAGCCGGTAGCTGCGACAGAACCTGCTGCGGAACCCCCGCCACCGGCGGCGCTGCCGCCGATCGAGTCCAGCCTGCCGGCCAACCAGCCGCGCTTCGCCGATTTGATCACGCGCTTCGTCGATCGTTTGCACGAGCAGATGGCCGCCATCGAGGCGGCCTGGTCGAGCAGAGACTTCGAGGAGCTGGCCAAGCTGGCGCACTGGTTGAAGGGCGCCGGCGGCACGGTGGGCTTCGATGCCTTCACCGAACCGGCCAAGGAATTCGAGTCGGCGGCCAAGCAGGCCGATGCCGAGCAGACGGAGCGCTGGCTCATCGAGTTGCGCGGTCTGGTGGGGCGCGTCGTGGCGCCCGGGCAGTCTTCCGGGTCTTCGCCTCTCACCGCGAGCGACGTGTCTGCGCCGGAACCGCCGGCCGCCAAGATTTCTCCCGTCGCAAGCGAATCTTCGCAGGTGGATGTAGACGACGGACCGATCGTGTCCCGCCTGGCCGGACATGCACGCTTGAACTCCGCCATCGGCAAGTTCGTCTTACGCTTGCAGGAACAGTTCGCGGTGATGGAGAGCGCTTGCGCCGCCGGTGACCTGGCCACTCTGGCCGAGATGGCGCACTGGCTGAAAGGCGCGGCTGGCACGGTGGGCTTCGACGGTTTCACCGAGCCGGCGCTGGAACTCGAGCAGACGGCAAAGGCTGGGCAGGTCGATCAGGTACGAACCGTAATGACGAAGATCGGCTCGATGGTCGGGCGTGTGCAGGCGCCGGGTCAGAGCGATATGGAGAAGTCGTCGCCGGGCAAATTGGCGTCGACCGGCTGATGCGGGTTCACTTCGAACGGCGCGTAGGTTGGGTGTTGAGTCGGTTCGAACGGACCGGGTAAAGATGCAACAAACAGGTTCAAACTCAATGGCTGTGGGACAGGAAGACGTTTCGACTGGAAGCGGTTCCGTAGAGAAATTCGGCGAACTGAATCAAGCCACCATCATGATGGTGGACGACGAGCCGATCACCATGGAGGTCGTTCAGGCCTTTCTCGAAGATTCCGGCTACCAGAATTTTGTTCTCATCGAGGATTCTACCTCGGCAATGAAGCAGGTTCTCCTGCATCGCCCCGATATTCTGCTGCTGGACTTGGTGATGCCGGAGGTGGATGGGTTCGAGATCTTGCAGCAGGTCCGCAGCAACGCCGATCTGATGCACATGCCGGTGATCATGTTGACCTCGGCGTCCGACGCCTCGACCAAGCTGCAGGCCCTGGATCTTGGCGCTACCGACTTTCTGTCGAAGCCGGTCGACCCCAGTGAATTGTCGCTGCGGGTGCGAAACACCCTGGCGGCCAAGGCCTATATCGATCAACTCGCCTACTACGATGGTCTGACCAAGCTGCCGAATCGACAACTGTTCGTCGATCGCATCGACTGGGCCATTCGACGGGCCGCCCGCACCGAGGAAGAGCTGGCGATCTTGCATATTTCGCTGGATGACTACAGTCGGGTCGCCGAGACCTTCGGCCCGAAGGTCGGTGACGAGGTCATCAAGCAGGTCGCTGATCGAATAGACACCTGCGTCCGTGGCTCGGATGCGGTCAGTCGCAGCGGCGCAGAGGATCAGTCCACACCGAGTCTGTTTCGTATGGTCGGTGCCGAGTTCTCGGTATTGTGTCCGATCATCAACGACATCGAGAGTGCGGCCCGGGTTGCGCAGCGGGTTCTCGACAGCCTGACCATGCCCTTCAACGCCGACGGGACCGAGGTGTCGATCACCGCGAGCATCGGCATCGCCGGTTATCCGGCCGATGGTGAAGACTCCTCGCTGCTGATCCGCCGTGCCGTCGGCGCCAGCTCCCAGGCGCGCGACAGACACGGTTCGCGTTACGAGTTCTTCTCCAGCGAGATGAATCAGAAATCGATGCTGCGCATGCAGATCGAGGCCGATCTGCGCCGCGCGGTCGAGAACGATCAAATGGTCTTGCACTACCAGCCGAAGGTCGACATCAGGACCGGCAGTATCTACGGTGTCGAGGCCCTGGTGCGCTGGCAGCGCGAACCGGGCAAGCTGGTCTTCCCCGGGGAGTTTATCGATATCGCCGAAGAGAACGGACTGATCGTCGCGATCGGTGAGTGGGTGCTGCGTACCGCCGGGGATCAACTGGAGGCATGGCACGATCAGGGATTCAAGATCAATGTCGCGGTCAACCTGTCGGCGAAACAGTTCTTCGATAGCGACCTGCTGCACACGGCGCAGACCTGCCTGGCGGACCGATCGTTCGATCCCTCCAGTTTGACGCTCGAACTGACCGAGAGCCTGTTGATGAACGACGCCGACACCGCGGTCAAGGTCCTGCACGAGCTCAAGGCCCTGGGGCCGAGGATATCGATCGATGACTTCGGTACCGGCTACTCTTCACTGAGCTATCTGAAAGCCTTCCCGATCGACGAGCTGAAGATCGATCGGGCTTTCATCATGGAAGTGATCGAGGACCCGAAGGACAAGGCGATCGTCTCGGCCGTGACCTACATGGCGCACCAGTTGGGCCTGAGCGTGGTTGCCGAAGGAGTCGAAGAGAGCGCTCAGCTGGAGTTTCTGCGCGAGACCGGGTGCGATATCTATCAGGGCTACTTCTTCAGTCGGCCGATCCCGGCGGACGACCTGACCGCCATGCTGATTCAGGCCGGAGATACCCAAGTCGCCGTCTAAGTAATGCCGGTTAATTTCACCCGCAGGCTGCACCAGCCGAACAAGGTCTGATCCGGGACGCCCAGAGCATAGGGTGTGGTGAGACCGCGAACCGCACCGATCGTAAATCAGGCGTAAATCAGGCGTAAATCAGGGGTCGGAGTCGAATGGCACTTACTTAAACGATTCCTCTATCAATGCAGGGTGGGTTAGGCACGCTGTTTGTGCCGTAACCCACCAGCGGCGCCGACTGGCACTCATGCAACAGGCGTTGTGTTGCTGCGCAATGCTTGGTGGGCTACGCGAAAAGCCGCTAACTCACCCTACGTTTACGTTTAAGCAAATCAGGGGTCGTAGTCGACTCCGACCTCGCTGTCCATTATCCCGCGGGCCTATTCAGTCCTTCGGCAGCGCCCCGCTGATGCCCTGCTCGGCGGCGAAGTCGAGCATACGTTGGATCGACCGGACGGCATCCCGGCGGATCTCCGGCTCGATGTGGATCTCGTTGTTACCGCGTTCCAGGACCTGTTCCAGGTTCTGCAGCGAGTTCATCGCCATCCAGGGACAGTGGGCGCAGCACTCGCAGGTGCGCACCTTCGCCGGCGGTGGGTGCGGAGATCAGCTTCTTGTCCGGGGCCAGCTGATGCATCTTCCAGAAGATGCCGTCGTCGGTGGCGACGATGAACTCCTTGTTGGGCATGTCGCGCACCGCCTTGATCAAGGCGGTGGTCGAGCCGACCACATCGGCCTGATCGACACCTCGTCGGGCGATTCCGGGTGCACCAGTACGGCGGCATCCGGGTGCAGCTTGCGCAGCCGTTCCAGGGCGACGGACTTGAACTCCTCGTGTACCACGCAGCCGCCGTGCCACAGCAGCATGTCGGCTCCGGTCATGCTTCCGAATATAATGGCCCAGGTGTTTGTCCGGCGCCCACAGGATCTTCTCGCCCTGTTCGGCCAGGTGTTTGACGATCGGCAGGGCGATGCCCGAGGTCACCATCCAGTCGGCGCGGGCCTTCACCGCGGCGCTGGTGTTGGCGTAGACCACCACGGTGTGATCCGGGTGAGCGTCGCAGAAGGCGCGAAACTCGTCCGCCGGACAGCCCTCGTCCAGCGAGCAGGTGGCGGTCAGGTCCGGCATCAGTACCCGTTTTTCCGGGTTGAGGATCTTGGCCGTCTCGCCCATGAAGCGCACGCCGCAGACCACGAGGGTGTCGGCGTCGGTGGTGGTGCCGTAGCGGGCCATCTCCAGCGAGTCGGCGACGCAGCCACCGGTCTCTTCGGCCAGTGCCTGCAGATCGCCGTCGATGTAGTAGTGAGCGACCAGCACGGCGTTCTCGCGTTTCAGAAGGCCCTTGATGCGGTCCTTGAGCGACGTCGTCTGTTCATCGGTCAGGTTTGGCCAGACCGGGTGCTTCGGTACCTCGATGGGTTTGCGATGAATCTGTTCGGGGGTGATGACGGTATTCATGGTTGCGCTCACTTGATGATGTCGACTCGCTCGGGGTGCTTCAGGCGGTATTCGCGGGCCGGTCGGTGATTACCGGTGCGTTTCAACTGACCGGTCTCCTCGATCTGGTCAAGGGCAAGGATCCGTTTGCGGAAGTTTCGCTTGTCCAGCGGCTCGTTGAGCAAGGCCTCGTAGACCCGCTGCAGTTCGCTCAGGGTGAAGGTCGCGGACATGAACTGGAAGGCGATGGTCGAGTAGTCGAGCTTCGCCACCAGTCGGCGATGGGCGGTCTGCACGATATCGGCGTGATCGAACGCCAAATCCGGCAATTCGTCGATCGCGAACCAGTCCACCGCGGCGGCGTCGCTGGCGGCCTTCGGGCTGACTCGCCCGGTCGGCACCAGGGCGTAGTAGGTGACCGAGATCACCCTTTCGCGCGGATCGCGCGCCGGGTGGCCGAAGGTGTAGAGCTGTTCCAGATAGACGTCGCCGATACCGGTTTCTTCTTTCAGTTCGCGTTGGGCGCAGGCGTCGAGATCTTCGTCGATATCCAGGAAGCCGCCGGGCAGGGCCCAGCGGTTCTGGAACGGCGGGTTCTTGCGTTTGACCAGCAGCAGATGCAGCCGCGCCGCACGGATGGTGAACACCACGACGTCGGTGGTCAGCGCCGGGTGGGGGTAGTGGTAAGAAAACTGCGTCTGAGTGCGCATGACTGACTAAGTGTACCGAATACACCGGCAACCTAGTGTCGCCGGTACACCTTGTCAAGTGATCCTTATCCATGCGCCCTTGCCGCCCGTGGCAGCGCCACTGCCTCGGCGATAGGGTCGCTCCGAGGCCCACCGGGCGCCGTCGAGGCTTGAAACGCCGGGACGTTTGGCCTTAGCCTGAGCGGCCTAGCGCGACCTTCGGTCTTAATCGGTATCCGACTTCACCACAAGAGATGAGACGGTATGCCGTCGAGGGTTCTACGAATACCCATAATCGGCGAGCGGCGCTTCGCCGAGCCAATGCCCAAATGAGGAGACCGTACGTGAGAACCTTGCCCATGAATATCCTGGTTCTGCTGCCATTGGCCGCAATGCCGGCGGCTGCCGAACAAGTCGGCCTTGCCGCACAGTCGGATCGCTTGGCCGCCAACATGGCGCCGATGTCACCGTCGCCTGACTACGACGCTCCAGCGGCGTCTTACGGCGCCTATTCACAGTCCGGAGCTCCGGGATACCACAGCGGCTACGGCGCGAATCCCGAATACCTGCCCGATCACCGTTACGGGCAACCGCCACAAGGCGGGCAATGGGCCGAGTCCGGCTATGGACCCTCCGGCGGCTACGGCTATCCCGGACCCGGCTATGGCGGCGGGCAGATGTATCCGCCTCAAGGCTATGGTCCGCAAGGCTATGAGTCAGGATACGGGCCGCAGGGCTATGGCTATTCTCAGCCGGGCTATGCACCGCAGGGCTATGGTCAGGGCTACGGATATCCGCCCTCGGGCTACGGTGCAGGTCCGACTTACGGACCGCAGGGCTACGGCGCCGGTCCGGATTATGGGTCGCAAGGCTACACACCCGCTCCGAACTACGGGCCCCAGGGCTATGGCTCGATGCCGGATAATCGGCCTATGGCCGAACCGCCATACGGTGCCGCCGACGAGGGTATGCCCTACGGGCAAGCGATGCCCGATTTTTATCGGCAAGCGCCGATGGGCGCAGACCAACAAGGACAGCAGCCGGGAAGCGGACCACGCAACACGGGCAACATGCATCGCATGATGGGTCCGATGGGTCGGTTCTTCCCCGGCGGTCAGGGACCGGGCGGGCCGTTTGCCGGCATGGCCCCGGAAGACGAGATGTCCGAGGAGGGCAGCGGTGCCGAGCCGATGAGCGACGAGGGCGGCGGCGGTGATATGGCGGATCATAGTGAAGCCGCGATCCCCGGGGGCGGTCAGCCGCAAGTGCGTGCTCCGCGCGGACCGATGGGCGGAGGTAATTACCTGCGCATGTACCCGCGGCAGGGTTATGGCGGCGGGCCGCGGAGAATGATGCCTCCGACCCCGGATGAGATGTCTGCCGACAGCCGATTTGCGCCGCCGGCTGAGGTACTGGCACCGAACATGCCTCCGCAGTCCGCGCCGCGGCCACCTCTGCAGGCTCCGGCGATGCCGCCTGCCGTGGACGCTCCGGCTGCCGAATCCGGGCCGGCCGCCGCAGCGCGTTATCAGCAGTATCTGCAGGAGCGCAAAGCGCGCCGGGTCGAGGCCGAGAAGCGCCGCGCCGAGTCCGCGCAGCGTCATTCCGAGGCGCCACTCGAGCCGCCGATGGCAGAGACCCCCGAGGCGACCACGGCGGAAGAGCGTTATCAGCAATATCTGCAGGAACGTAGCGCACGCCGGGCCGAGGCCGAGAAACGCCGCGCCGAGGCCGCCGAGCTCCGCCCGGGGCAGCCGTCGGCACCGCCGACGCCGATGCGTGCACCGGAAATGTCGACCTCTCCCACCGATTCATCGGCGGTAGAAACCCCGGGGGCGACGACGGCGGAAGAGCGTTATCAACAGTATCTGCAGGAACGCAGCGCACGCCGGGCCGAGGCCGAGAAGCGCCGGGCCGCCGCGGGCGGGCGTGCCGAGCAGGCCGCGCCGGCGATGATGTCGAAACCGGCCCCGACGATTCCCCCGGCCGCGCCACAGATGCCGGCCCGGCCGATGGCCCCGCCGGCAGTCGATACGGCGCCGATGCCGGCGGCGTCGGAATCGTCCGCCGATGAGCGTTTCGAACAGTACCTGAAGGAGCGTGACGCGCGTCGGGCCGAAGCCGAGAAGCGTCGCGCCGAGCGTGATGCCGAGGTCGAGAAGCGTCGCGGCGAGCTAGGCGCCTCAACGGCTGCGCCCGCGATGACGCCTCCGCAGCCGGCGGCCGAATCCTCGACGGTGACCGAAGCTCGGCAGCGTTACATGGAGCAGATGCGGCAGCGTATGACCCGCCAGTCCGAAGCAGAAGCGCAACGCGCGGAACGGCCGGCCATGCCGGTTGCGCCGCCGGCGCCCGCATTGCCGCCTGGCGTAGTGATGCCCGAACCGCCTGCCGCGGCTATGCCGGACATGCCGCGGCCACCGGCGCCGCCGGCCGCGCCGAACCTGCCGAAACCGGCTGGTGCTGCCGTTGCCCCGCCGGCCAAGGGAGAGGTGTCCTTGCTCAACCCGGGGCTGATGTTGCCGCCCGAGCCGATGCCGGCAGAGGTTCAGGCCGCGACCAAGCCCGAATCTGAAACCGCAGCCGCTGCGGCCCCGACGGCCGGGGGCGAGGAGAAGGCCAAGGCCAGCAGCGCCTTCAGCGAGGCCGCGCAGGCGGTCCAGAAGGCGATCGATAACCTGAGAAAATAGGGCGTACCCGAGTCGGCCTCGGCGCTGTCGTCGAGGCCGATGGGGCTCGAACCGCGCGTCTCCGGGCCGCGCGGTTTTTTTGTGCCTGCCCGATCAGGACAAAACGTATCGTCGACGACGAGGGTCCGGACGGGCCAATAGCCGGTAATTCATGCAGTAAAGTTCCAGCTGCGTGTCCGCCCTCGTGCAATATGCGGGTTCTTGTTCTATATTGGTTCTCTATCCTGATCCCTGTCGCTTGGAACGCCTCGCATGAACCGACCCGCCATGCTCGATCAATTGATGACCCGCGGTATGCTCTGGCGCGGTCGGCGGGCGATGGTCGATCCCGAACGGTTCGTGCCGACCGGAATCGCCGGCCTGGACGAACTGCTCGGTGGCGGCTGGCCGCGCGCGGCGCTCAGCGAGATGCTCTTCCGGCAGGCGACCGGGCTGCCGCTGTGGCTGCCCGCTCTGGCGCGGCTGAGTCGCGAGCCGCGCTGGCTGGCCTGGATCAACCCGCCTCACGTCCCTTATGCCCCGGCACTGGGGGCACAGGGTATCGTCCCCGGGCGCAATCTGCTGATTCGCCATGTCGCGGCCGAACAGTTGCTCTGGGCCGCAGAGCAGGCCCTGCGCTCGGGCAACTGCGCCGCGGTGTTGTTCTGGCCGCCGCGGCTCGGCTTCGCGCAATTGCGCCGCCTGCAGCTGGCGGCCGAGCAGGGTAATTGCCTGGGGGTGCTGTTCCGCCCACAGCCGGCGAGCGAACAGTCCTCGCCGGCGGCGCTGCGCCTGGCGGTCGAACCCGATGTCGGAGGGGGCGGGGAGAGCGCTGCGTATCGGTTGCAGGTGGTGAAGCGCCAGGGTGGCTGGGGCGGCACCGAGGCCAGGGTGGTTGCCACGATCGTGCCCGGCGGCGCGTCTTGATCTGCGCCGCCGATGTTGTGGCTGGCGCTGTATCTGCCTGACCTGCCGCTGGAGATCCTCGACCGGGGTCGCCAGCGCGGCGGCCCCCTGGCGGTCAGCCAGTTCAGCGAAGGCCGCGAACGGGTGTTCCGCTGCAACCCGGCTGCCGCGGCCTACGGTATCCGGGTCGGGCAGTCGATCCCGGCGGCACTGGCACTGGCGGCCGGGTTGCAGGTGGCGGCACGCGAGCGCGAACGTGAAAGCCAGGCCCTGCAAGACCTCGCCCTGTGGGCCTATCAGTTCAGTCCGCGGATCGCCTTCGATCCGCTGCTGTTACTGCTCGAGATCGGTGCCAGTCTGCGGCTGTTCGGTGGCCGCCGGCGGCTGCTCGAACGCATCGAGCGCGAGCTGCCGCGGCTCGGCTTTCGTGCCCGTCCGGGGCTGGCCCCGACCCTGGCGGCCGCGGCACTGCTGGCGCGAACCCGCCCGGGCTGTCAGGTCGAGCGGCTCGCCGAGCTTCCCGAGTCGTTGCAACAGATCCCGGTCCGCCGCCTGACCCGTGATCGTACGGTGCGTCGGCTGATCGAGGGCATCGGCCTGGCGAGCATCGGCGATTGCCTGGCACTGCCGCGCCCTGAGTTGATTCGCCGCACCGGGCCGGATTTTGCCGAGCTGCTCGATCGGCTGCTCGGTCATCGGGCCGACGTGCGGTCGTTGTGGCAGCCGCCGCGGCACTTCGCCCAGCGGCTGGAACTGCTCGGTGAGATCCAGCACAGTCAGGCCCTGGTGTTTCCCGCCCGGAGGCTGGTGCTGGCGCTGTGCGGTTACTTGCGCGGTCATGGCGGGGCGACTCAGCGCCTGCATTGGCAGTTGCGTCATCGCGAGCGTCCACCGACCAGGTTCGAGCAGGGGCTGCTCACCGCCAGTCGCGACCCGGATCATCTGATCGAGTTGTTTCGCGAGCGCATCGAGCGGTTGCTATTGCCCGAGCCGGTGATCGAGCTCGAGCTGCGGGTCGAGGACTGGCAAGCCTTTGCCGAGCACTCGGGCGATCTGTTCGCCCCTCGGGCCCAAGTGCTCGAGGACGATCTCCTGGAACGCCTGCAGATGCGGCTTGGCTCTGAGGCGGTTGGCGGCATCGAACCGCTGCCGGACTGGCGCCCCGAGCGGGCCTGGCGGCATTGTGTGCCCGATCGGCATGCCGGTCGTTTCGCTCAGCCAGAGGCCGGTGCCTTCACGCAGCGGACCGGCCGACGTCCGTCCTGGCTGCTGGAACAGCCCCGGCCCTTGCCGCTCGAGGAGGGCCGACCGAGCTATGGCGGCCCGTTGCAGCTGACCGGCCGGGCCGAGCGGATCGAAGGCGGTTGGTGGGACGGCGGCGATGTCAGCCGCGACTATTTCATTGCCTGCAGTCCGGCCGGTGAGCGGCTGTGGATCTACCTCGACCGGCGCTCGCAGCGCTGGTACCTGCAGGGGTTATTCGATTGATCGACTTGAATGGACTTGCCGACGAGCTTGTGCGGTGCATGACGGCCTTTGGCCTGATGCTCCCTGCGGGATTGTCCGATGCACGAAGTACCTGAGCCATCGGTAAGGGACCGTAACCCGGCACGATGCCGTCGAATTCAGGAAATCGAAGCAAGCAACGGCAGGTCGTGAATCATCGAGCACCGATCGATGGTCGGTGGGCCGGTGCCGGCGGGCGGGGCCGGGCCTTGGCCGTAGGCTTCAAGTGCTCCGTTTGATTCAGGAAGGCGTGCAGCGGCGCGAGTTCGACATTGGCGCGGAACAGGATCTGCTTGCCATGGATCAGGCCGAAACAGCGGTAGAGCTGTTGCTCGACGGCGGAGCGGCCGAGCCCTTTGCCCGGCTGCGCCTCGAGCGGCCCCTCCACCAAGAGGTGCAGGCAGTCATTGCTGCGCAGCGTACTCTGCAGTCGGCGATCGATCGAAATCCGGTGGCTGGTGTAGACCAGCGGGTCGGCGTTGAGGTCATAGCCTTCCGAGCGGCCCTTTTCCATCAGCGCCGAGGACAGCAGCGCCGCGGTGAACAGCGGCGGGAAGTAAACCCGCTCGGCGGGTTCGTCGAAGTAGTTGTGCGGATCGCTCAGCGCGGCGAGCGCGAAGTTCTTGCCGTTGCTGGTGTTGAGGAACTTGCGCTTGAGGAAATAGGGGGTGCCCGGTGCGGTGATCCGGTCTGGCAGGTGCTGCAGCGAGGGCAGGTGCGACAGATCCACCTCGGTGAGAAAGCGCGGTGTCGGGGTCTCGCTCTGGCTGCCCAGCAGGACCGCGTCGCCGGTGTGTTTACGCACCATCAGTCGGTTCGACAGGCCGCCGCCGCGAGCGGTCTTGTCGAGTGTGTCTTTGACTTCCAGCCGAAAGGTCTCGCCGCTGCGCAGGGCACCGGCGAAGCGGAATTCGTAGTTGCTGAAATACAGCCCATGCGCCTCGATCAACTCGGCCTCGCCGTTGCTGCGGCGTTGCCGGTAGATCCGGTCGGCGATCAGGAATTCCAGCTGGAAGCCGAGGGCGATCGGGCCGTTGAACGGGTTGTCGCGTATTTGCCCCCAGCGCTGCGGATCGTGAAAAGGATTGAAGTCATCGCTGGCGTGACGCGCCACGTCGATATGTATCTGCTCGAAAGACAACGCCGGTTCGATGGCTGTCATTCGTCTGCTCCGTGTTGTTTCGTCGAGGAGGCCGTTGGGCAATCAGGCGCCCTGCGATTGCGCGCAAGTGCTTGTGCAATCGTTCTTTCTTCCAATAGCGGCGGCGTTCGAGCGATCTTTCGACTGTAGATCCGATGGTTTTTTCACGCCGCTATGTTCTATTCTTGTTCTCTATTCGCCCGCTTCCTGCAACCCATGCCGATGGCCTACGCCGAACTGCATTGCCTGTCGAACTTCAGTTTTCTGCGCGCGGCCTCGCATCCGCAGGAACTGGTGCAGCGGGCGCATGCGCTCGGCTACCGGGCGCTGGCGCTGACCGACGAGTGTTCGGTCTCCGGTGTGGTGCGGGCCCACGAGCGGGCCAGGGAACTGGGGCTGGCGTTGATCATCGGCAGCGAGTTGCGTCTGCGCGACGGGATGAACAACGCCAGGCTGGTGCTGCTCGCCACTGATCGGACCGCCTATGCCTGGCTCTGCCGGCTGATCACCACCGGTCGGCGACGCTCGACCAAGGGCGAGTACGAACTGGTCCGGGCCGACCTCGACCGAGCCGATCTGAGCGGCTGTCTGGCGCTGTTCATCCCGCCGCTCGACCTGCAGATCGACCCTGCCGAACTCGACTGGTTCGCCGCGCGTTTCGCCGGTTGCGGCTGGCTGGCGGTGGAACTGCTGCGCGACGGCCGCGATGTCGAACGGCTCGACGTGCTGGCTGATCTGGGCGAACGCCACGGCCTGCCGCTGGTGGCCGCCGGCGACGTGCACATGCACGCCCGCGGCCGCCGGCGCGCTGCAGGACCTGCTCACCGCGATCCGCCTGAACCGGCCGGTGGCGCGAGCTGGGTCTGCGCCTGCCCGAACGGCGAGCGGCACCTGCGCGCGCTGCGAGCGAGCTGGCCGAGCTCTATCCGCGCGAGCTGCTGGACGAGACGCGTGCGCATCGCCGAGCGCTGCCGCTTCTCGCTCGACGAGCTGCGCTACGAGTACCCGGACGACGTGGCCCCGGCCGGCGCACACGCCGCGCGAGCTGGCTGCGCCGGCTGACGGCGACAGGGCCTGGCGAGGCGCTGGCCCGCAGGGCTGCGCCGGCGCAAGGTGCGCGGGCCAGGTCGAGCACGAGCTGGCGCTGATCGCCGAGCTCGGCTACGAGCCCTACTTCCTCACCGTGCTGGGACATCGTCCGCTTCGCCCGCGGCGCAGGGCATCCTCTGCCAGGGCCGCGGCTCGGCGGCCAACTCGGCGGTCTGCTACTGCCTGGGCATCACCGAGGTCGACCCGGCGCGCATGGACCTGCTGTTCGAGCGCTTCATCTCGCGCGAGCGCGACGAGCCGCCGGACATCGACGTCGACTTCGAGCACGAGCGGCGCGAGGAGGTC
Organism: uncultured Gammaproteobacteria bacterium; assembly: GCA_963765415.1. Classification (GTDB taxonomy): domain Bacteria; phylum Pseudomonadota; class Gammaproteobacteria; order Chromatiales; family Chromatiaceae; genus CAVXWS01. The sequence goes on along the minus strand of CAVXWS010000076.1, from coordinate 11,989 downwards.
ATCCAGTACATCTACGCGCAAGTACGGCCGCGAGCGCGCGGCGCTGGCCGCCACCGTGATCACGCTACCGCGCCGCGCAGCGCGGTGCGCGACGTGGGCAAGGCGCTGGGCCTCGACGCCGGCGCAGGTCGACGCGCCTGGCGCGGTCGCTGGCCTGGTGGGACGGCGCGCAGCGTGCTGCGCCGAGCGCCTGCGCGAGGCGGGCTTCGACCCGGACAGCCCGCGCATGCGGCGGCTGGCTGGCGCTGGTCGACGCAGATGCTCGGCTTCCCGCGCCACCTGTCGCAGCACGTCGGCGGCTTCGTCATCGCCCGCGGGCCGCTGTCGCGAGCTGGTGCCGATCGAGAACGCCGCGATGCCCGAGCGCACCGTCATCCAGTGGGACAAGGACGACCTCGAGGCGCTCGGCCTGCTCAAGGTCGACGTGCTGGCGCTGGGCATGCTCACCGGCCATCCGCACGCGCCTTCGACCTGGTCGACGGCTACCGCGGCCGGCGCTGGCACCATGGCCGACGATGCCGGCCGAGGACCCGGCGGTCTACGAGCATGATCCAGCGCGCCGACACCGTCGGCGTGTTCCAGATCGAGTCGCGGGCGCAGATGGCGATGCTGCCGCGGCTGCAGCCCGCGCAGCTTCTACGACCTGGTGATCGAGGTGGCCATCGTGCGCCCCGGGCCCGATCCAGGGCGGCATGGTGCATCCCTACCTGCGCCGGCGGCAGGGCGAGGAGCCGGTCGAGCTACCCCACGCGAGGCGGTGCGCGACGGTGCTGGAGCGCACGCTCGGCGTGCCGATCTTCCAGGAGCAGGTGATGCAGCTGGCGATGGTGGCCGCCGGCTTCACGCCGGGCGAGGCCGACCAGCTGCGCCGCGCCATGGCGGCCTGGCAGCGCGCGCGGCGGCCTGGAGCCCTATCGAGCGAGCGGCTGATCGAGCGGCATGCGCGAGCGCGGCTACGACGCAGCGAGTTCGCCGAGCGCGTCTTCGAGCAGATCCAGGGCTTCGGCGAGTACGGCTTTCCCGGAGTCCCACGCGGCCAGCTTCGCCCTGCTGGTCTACGTCTCGGCCTGGCTCAAGCGCCACGAGCCGGCGGCCTTCTGCGCGGCGCTGCTCAACAGCCAGCCGATGGGCTTCTACGCGCCGGCGCAGCTGGTGCGCGACGCGCGCGAGCACGGCGTCGAGGTGCGGCCGGTCGACGTGCGCGCACAGCGACTGGGACTGCACCCTGGAGCCAGCGGGGATGAGGACAAGCCGGCGCTGCGGCTCGGGCTGCGCCTGGTCCAGGGGCTGTCGCAGGCCGGGGCGGAGCGCCTGGTCGCGGCCCGTGCCGAGCAGCCGTTCTCCGATGTCGCCGACCTGGCGCGGCGCGCCGGGCTGGCGCGTGGCGATCTGCAGGCCCTGGCGGCGGCCGATGCGCTGGCCTGCGCTGGCCGGTCACCGGCACCGGGCCGCCTGGGACGGTCGCCGGCGTCGAGGTCGAACTGCCGCTGCTGGAGCAGACCCGGTTCCAGGAGCAACACCACGGCTGCCGCCGCCCAGCGCCGGCCGAGCAGGTGCTGGCCGACTACGCCCATCTCGGCCTGACGCTGCGCGAGCATCCGCTGGCGCTGCTGCGCCGCGGCGCTGCGCAGCGGCGGCTTTCTCTCGGCCGAGGAGGTCGCGCAGACGCCCGCCGGGCGCAGGTCGTGCGGGCCGCCGGCCTGGTGCTGATCCGCCAGCGCCCGGGCAACGGCCGGGCGGTGTTCGTCACCCTGGAGGACGAGACCGGCAGCCTCAACCTGATGGTCTGGGCGCGATCTGGCCGAACGCCAGCGCCGGGTGCTGCTCGGCGCCCAGCTGCTCGGCGTCATCGCCGAGATCCAGCGCGCCGAGGGCGTGCAGCACCTGGTCTGCCGCAGCCTGGAGGATCACTCCGGACTGCTCGGCGGGCTGAATGCGAGATCGCGGGATTTTCAGTGATTGACCAAGACGACTCACTCTAAGCAAGTCAGAGGCGTTGCTCTGGTCGACCCATTTGTTATGCAGGTGTAGTTAAGTCTCTCGACCGGCCTCCCGGATAAGTCTGGCCAACTCGTCCAGCGGGATCTGCCCAAACTGGGCCCTGAACAGGGGCTCGACGAAAAACACGCCCCTGGCCACCGTCGTTGATGATCCGCTTGGCCCACTAGGGCAGCAAACATACCGATTGAACGCGTCGCGGAAATCGGCGTCCGGGTTACTAGTGTGCGGGCTCCCGAGGTGAAAACTCGATCCGACTCACAGGCCGTTCAGGCTGCATCCGCCAGTTCGGCCGCCTCTTCTTTCATCAACTCGACGATGGCATAGATGCCGAAATGCCGGCTTGGGCTGAGGTGCTCTTCGAGCTTGAGACCACGGAAAAGCGAGTCGACATCGGTGTTCAGGACTTCTTCCGCGGTCTTTCCCGACAGCAGCTCCACCAGGATCGCCACCACACCCTTTATTGTGGCCGTATCGCAGTCGCCGGAATACTTCAGCCGTGCCGGGTCGGTCGGATCGGGTTCCGCAGCGACGTGAACGGTGCTCATGCAGCCCTTGACGCGATGGTCCTCGGTCTTCAAGGCCGGGGTCATGGACGGCAGTTTTTCGCCCAGTTCGACCAGATATTGGTAACGGCTGTCCCAGTCGCCCAGGATCTCGAAGGCATCGATATACTCGGCGATCTCGGTCATATGCTGAAGGATTCGCCGCAGCCGCACATATCCTTGACGTTGGGGTTGCGAAACTCGAAACCCTGGTTGAGGAGGTTTTCCCTGACGAAATCGATCTCCATGCCGTCGATCTGCTGCAGACTTCGATTGTCCACGACGACCTTTACCCCTTCAGTCTCGAACACAGCGTCGTCGTCCTCGACCTGGTCGGCGTAGTCCACCACGTAAGCGAAGCCCGTACACCCGCTCTTCTTGGTCGAGATTCGCAATCCGACGCCGTGCCCGCGTTTGTCGAGCATCGTCCGGACGTGTCTCGCCGCCGATTGCGTCAATTGCACTGCCATTGCGGTCCTCTCCTTACATGATCTTGCCTGACGTAAGGAGTAAGGCCTGGACGGCGTGATTTCAACCCTGGCAACACTGATCTTGTAACCAAAATCGCTGCCGATCCGCGCCGCGGTCGCAATACCGAGCGGCGGCTTGTAAGGGCTGGTAAGCTCCCGGCTTGCGAGGCTCTGCACCAGGTCCTAGCTCGGCGCCAAGGTCTCGACACGCTACGGTTGGAAGCAGGGAGCAATAATGCTCTGTCTTAGGTGGCTTGGCCTGATGTTGCCTCTGGGTCTTCGTGCTCGCACGCTGTTGCTCGCCCTGAGCATCTTCAGTGCGGTCGCGACGGCTGAAGACCAGGGCCAAGGGTCGGGCCGTGAAGATCGGGGTATCGCGGTCTATATCGATCAGGATCTGTTCGTGCCCGGATTCAACCAGGACCGGGACTACACCATGGGCCTGGCGGTGGAGTTCTTTCAGGACAAGAGCGGTTTCTTATTGTTCGATGATTTCGCCCGCGGGTTCGGTGCTCTAACCGGCTTGCAGAGCGACGATCCAGATGTCTATCGCAGCTACATGCTGGCCTCGGTCAATTACACGCCGCAGGACCTCAGTCGAACCGATCCGATCTATGACGACCGGCCCTATGCCTCGTTGGTCTATCTGGCCAACAAGCGGGTTATCGCCAACGCGGCCAAGACCCGCGCCGCAGGTCTGGAGGTCCTGGTGGGTGTACTCGGACTGCGCCTGGCCCACGAGTTTCAGACCTGGGTCCATAGCCAATGGCGTTCGCTGAACAACAGCGCCGAACCCGAGAATCCACAGGGCTGGCACAATCAGATCTCCGACGGCGGCGAGCCTACCGCACGGATTCGGTTCGTCGATTCGCGTCTACTGGCCGCGAGCGAGGGTCCGCGTCGCTGGGATCTGGCCGGGACCTGGGAACTCAACCTGGGCTACCAGACCAATGCCTCGATTGGCATGTCCGGGCGTCTCGGCAAAATGTCCCTGGAATTCTGGAGCCTGCCTTTCGATCCGATCAATCGAGGCAACTTCCTCCCCTCCACGACGGGTGATGAGTTGTATGTCTGGGCCGCGGCACGGGGTCGGGCAATCGGTTACGATGCGCTGCTTCAGGGGCAGTTTCGCAACAGTGCAGTGACGGTCAACAGCGGGGAAATGGAGCGTCTGGTTGTGGAAGGGTCGGTCGGCATCACCAAGTCATGGCGGCGCGTTCAGGCGACTTTCGCCCTAAACGCCAAGAGCGCCGAGATCGAGCGCAGCTCGGCGGCGCGCAACCATGTGTGGGGCGGTATCTATCTGAATTTCCGCTTCTAAGCGGGTTCGGTATCGACTGCGGAATTCCTTGCCATCAAGCCGGACAGCCCTGGCAGTGCATTAGATAATTCTCAGGACTTCTTTTCTTTGTCTGCGTTCTTTATCTCGGCCTCGATCAGCCGAGTCACCCAGTTTGACAGGGATCTCCCGTCGCGATCGGCGAGCTTTTTTGCCTGCTTTTTAGTGTCGGCGTCGATACGGATATTGAGGATCTTGTTCTTGGGCATGTTTGTGTATACAGAGTATTGACAATTAGCAGTTCGTGTCGGATCGTTCCGTCCGCAGTGTATACACAGTGCGATGTGAGCTCAAGAATGCGCGCTCATCCTTAAGGTCAAAAAAAACAGAGGGTTAGAGAATGGATCTTCATAGTGCGCGGGCAGAATTGATTCATCCGCCGAGGATCCCCTGGTGGTGGCTGGGCGCGGAATTCGTCGCTGCGATCGGACTCGGTTTCTTGACGTTCTTTGCGGCCGTTGGCGTCTCGATCGGGATTTCGGCGCGACCGGTAGCGCAGGTCTTGACCGGTCCGTTGGATCTTTCCGGGTTTGCTGATGCAGGATGCTGTGCCGTCTTTCCAGGCACTTTTTTCGATGCCCACGGGTCGACTGCCGTTCACCACGAGACCCACGAGCCGTTTTCGGCAATCGAGTTCGGGGCGCTTGACCCAACCTCCCAGCGGTCGGAAACTCGCCCTTTCTACATTCCCCGGCATGACCCTATCGAATCGCTAGCATGAATTCGTCGAAATCTTCCTCTCTGGACAGGCCGACCAGTCTTTTACATGTGCGCAATGCTCGCCACGCCGACGTCCCGGCGATTGTCGATCTGACGAGCCGGGTCTACGCCGGAACGGGCATGTACGGCTATTCCGAAGGGTCGCTCAAAGGACAGCTGAACTACTTCCCTGAAGGCCAGTTCGTGGTAACGGTCGACGACCAGGTCGTCGGTTACTGCGCGACCTTTCGTATCAGCGAGAAAGTCGGTCTTGCACCGCACAACTGGGCTGAGATCACCGGTAACGGTTATGCCTCCAGGCACGATCCGCACGGCGACTGGCTCTACGGCATGGAGGTTTGCGTCGACCCGGACTACCGCGGTCACCGCATCGGTCAGCGCCTGTACAACGAGCGCAAGAAGCTCTGTCAGAACTTGGGTCTGAAGGGCATCGTCTTCGCCGGTCGCCTACCGACGCTGGCGAAAAAAATCGCCAAGTTCGGCAGTGCCGAGGCCTATGTCGATCAGGTGGTGCAGAAGAAGCAGCGTGACCCGGTCCTTGGTTTCCAACTGCGCAACGGGTTCGAACTGTTGCGACTGATCCCGGACTACCTGGATGCGACCATCAGTCGGTCGGCTACGGGGTACACATGGTCTGGCACAACCCCAAGGTCCCGCAGGAGGAGCCGGGCGCGCAGACAAAGCGCTACGGCGGCCGGCTGCCCGATACCGTCCGGGTCGGCACGGTGCAGTACATGCAGCGCCAGGTTGCACTCGTTCGAGGAGTTTCTGGAGTTCGTCGAATACTTCGTCGACGTGGTCGCCGACTACAAGGGTGACTTCGTCGTCTTTCCGGAGATGTTCACGCTGCAGCTGCTGTCGATCGAAAATCAGGAACTCAGCCCGGTCGAATCCATCGAGGCCCTGACCAAGTACACCCCGCGGCTCAAGGAGGCGCTGCGTGAGATGGCGATTCGTTTCAACATCAACATCATCGGCGGTTCGCACCCGACGCGGGTCGCCAACGGCCGGGTCGAGAACATCGCCTACATCTTTCTGCGCGACGGCGCGGTATACGAGCAGCCGAAGATCCACCCGACGCCGAACGAGGTCTACTGGTGGAACATCGAGGGCGGTTCGGTGCTAAACGCGATCGAGACCGACTGCGGGCCGATCGGCGTGCTGATCTGCTACGACAGCGAGTTCCCCGAGCTCTGCCGGCACTTGGCGGACCAGGGCGTGCAGATCCTGTTCGTGCCCTTCTGCACCGACGAGCGCCAGTCCTATCTGCGGGTCCGTTACTGCTGCCAGGCCCGGGCGGTGGAGAACCAGTTCTACGTCGTCATGTCCGGCAATGTCGGCAACCTGCCCAGCGTCCACAATATGGATATCCAGTACGCCCAGAGCTGCATCCTGACCCCCTGCGATTTTCCCGTTCGCCCGTGACGGTATCGCCGCCGACACCACGCCGAACGTGGAGATGGTCGCCTTCGCCGACCTGCGCCCCGAGACCTTGCAGATGGCGCGCAACAGCGGCACGGTGCAGAACCTGCGCGACCGCCGGCACGATCTCTACGGCATCCGCTGGCGGGGCAAGTGACGCAAACCTGATTGCTGCGGGTCGGCCGGCGGCCCCGGTGGGTCAGGCCAGACGATCGTCGGCAACCCGGTATCTCGGGTCGGACATCAGGTTGACCTCGACCAGGTTACCGGCCTTGTCGAGCAGGCTTCGGCATTCCTGGCTGAGATGCTTCAGGTGCAGGGTCTTTCCGGCGCGCAGATAGCGCTCGGCCAGAGCATCGATCGCCTCCAGTCCCGAATGGTCGGCGACCCGCGAATCGTAGAAATCGATCACCACGTCGTCCGGGTCGTTCTTCGGGTCGAACAGTTGATTGAATGCATGGATGGAGCCGAAGAACAGCGGACCGTGCAGCTCGTAGATCTTGGTCCCGTTCTCGTCGATGAAGGCCTTGGCACCCATCTGCTTGGCATGTTCCCAGGCAAACACCAGAGCCGATACGATCACGCCGACGATCACTGCGATGGCCAGATCGCTGATCACCGTGACCGCGGCGACCAGTATGGCGATGAAGGTATCGGCCGTCGGCACCTTGCCGAACATGCGGAACGAGGCCCATTCGAAAGTGCCGAGCACCACCATGAACATCACCCCGACCAGCGCGGCGACCGGGATCATCTCGATCAGGTCGGAGGCGAACAGGATGAACGCCAGCAGCGACAGGGCGGCGACGATGCCGGACAGCCGGCCGCGGCCGCCCGAGTTGATGTTGATCAGCGACTGGCCGATCATCGCGCAGCCGCCCATGCCGCCGAACAGGCCGTTGACCGAGTTGGCCACGCCCTGACCGATACACTCCTTGTTGCCGCGACCGCGGGTCTCGGTCAGCTCGTCGATCAGGTTCAGGGTCAGCAGCGACTCGATCAGGCCGACTGCGGCCAGGATCAGGCTGTAGGGCAGGATGATCTCGAGCGTCTCCCAGGTCAGCGGCACGGCCGGGATGCTGAAGCTCGGCAGTCCGCCGGCGATCGTCGCGGCGGCGTCGCCGGTCATGTCGCGCAGCACGTCCTGCACGGTGCGGGTGTCCAGATCCAGACCGACGACCAGCACGGTCACGGTGACGATCGCCGCCAGCGACGCGGGCACGGCGACCGTCAGCCTCGGCAGGAACTGGATGATCGCCATGGTCAACGCGATCAGACCGAGCATGATCCACAGCGGACCGCCGCTCAGCCACTCGCTGCCGCCGTCCGCGCCGGGGACCTCGAACTGCTTGAACTGGGCGAGGAAGATCACGATCGCCAGGCCGTTGACGAAACCGAGCATCACCGGAAAGGGCACCAGGCGGATGAACTTGCCCAGACGCAATACCCCGGCCCCGACCTGGATCAGACCGGTCAGCATCACCGCGGCAAACAGATACGGCACCCCGTGACTGGCGACCAGCGAAACCATGACCACGGCCATGGCCCCGGTCGCGCCGGAGATCATCCCCGGGCGGCCGCCGATCAATGCCGTGACCAGACCCATAATGAAGGCTCCGTAAAGCCCGACCAAGGGTTCGACACCGGCGACGAAGGCGAAGGCCACCGCCTCGGGTACCAGCGCCAGGGCCACGGTCAGGCCGGACAAGACGTCGTTCTTGACACATTGCTTGCCGGGACAGGTGAGCTGGAACATCGCGGGCCTCGTGGTTGATTGCAAATCGACGTGCCGGGTGGTGAGCACGAAGGCGCGGGAGTCTACGCGAATAAATTAGAAAAATCTAATATATGCCGATTGCCCTATTTGAGTGACGGCCAGTGATCTCGCAGGCAGTCGCTCGCGGGGTCGCGCGGGACTGGACGAACGTAGGAGCCGGCCGGGGTCGATCTCGGACGATGCGGCAGCTGTTACTCGCCGTACCCCACCGCTATGTCGCGTCGTCGACGTGGTCCCAGGCGCACCATCCCCGACACAGAGGAAAGTAGAGCCCGAGGCGGATCGGGCGGGTGTCGAGTTGCCGCAACAGGCGTCCGTACCCTGCGAGCTGTTGCTGATAGTGCTGTTGCTCACGATCGAGGAAGCTCTCCAAGTCCTCGTCCGGAAGCGGTTGGCTGGTCTTGTAGTCGATGATCCAACGCATCCCGTCGGCGACGAAGCTGCGGTCGATGACGAAGTGCTGGAGCCCGGGGGCCAGGGTCAGGGGCAGCTCGTTGGCCGCCTCCTCGTGCAGTTCGAGGATCCAGCGCCCGCGCTCGTCGCTCAGGGTGTCGCGCAGGGCCTGGAGGCAGCGGTCGGTGCTGTCGTCCAGCTTGTCGTCGCTCACCTCCAGGGCGCGCAGACCGAGCCGCAGCCTCGACTCCAGGACGTCAACGCGCTCTGGCGGCCACTGCGTCAGACCCTCGTTTCCGATCCGCTCCAGCCAGCGGTGCACCAGGGTGCCGATATGGCGGGGCGCCTGCTCGGCCCAGTCCAGTGACAGCGGCAGCGACCTCGAATGCGTCGTCTTCGTGCTCGCTGCCGGTGACGCCGGCCACTGCTTCGATCGCCGAGGCCTCGGGCGGTGTCGGAATCCAGTCGATGGTCGGACGCCGCAGACGAAAGGGTTCGACGACTTCGAGTTCGGGCGGCAGGTCGGAATGTTCTGGTGCCCGGTCGGCGCGCCGATTCTCCAGCTGGGCTTGGAACGACTCACCGATCACCGGCCAAAGCCGGGCCAGCAGAGCATTCGACGCGGGCTTGAACTCGCCGTCGGTCTTCGCAGCCGTGGCGTGGCCGAGAAGATGCAGCCGGCGCCTCGCTCGGGTCGCGGCGACGTACAACAGCCGGCCGTCTTCCAGCCGCGACTTGGCCGCGTTCAGGCCGCGCACGTAGGAATACACCGTCTCCTGCCGGGCGCGCGACGGTTTGATCGGCGCCATCAGCAGGTCGAGTTCGCCGGCCGCGTTTGTCCGTTCCAGCCACGCCAGCAACGGCGAGGCCTCGGCGCGGGTGCCGCGGCCCAGGCCGGGAAGGATCACGGTGTCGAACTCCAACCCCTTGGCCTTATGCATGGTCATCAGCTGCAGCCGTGCATCGGTGCTGTGATCGGGCGGGGCGTAGAGCCGGGCGAGGGCCTCGTCGAGCGCCGCCAGGTCGGGCAGATCGCCGGCGAGATCCTGGTCGTCGAGCAGATCGAAGTAGGCCCGGGCGTCCTCTGCCTCGGCCGAGTCCCGCAGCAGGGCTGCGCCACCCAGGCGCAGCCAGGCCGATTCGATCCAGGCCCGAAGACCGCGTCGGCGACGAGTGGCCAGGGCGTCGAGCAGCACCTCGGCGACCCGCCGCAGCCGCGCCCGACCGTCGCCGCTCAGGCTCTCGATGGCGTCGAGCCGGCGCAGCCGGGCCGGGATCGGATCGGGCGTCGATCCCGGGGCCGTGCCCTCGTCGGCCACCGCCAGCAGATCGGCCAGAGCCAGCCCGCACCAGGGTGCGCGCAGCACGCTCAGCCAGGCGAGCCGGTCGGCCGGGTGCAGCAGGGCACGAGTCAGGGCGCGCAGGTCCTGCACCACAGCGGTCTGTCCCAGCGGTTCCAGGTCGAGCGCCTGGAAGCCGATGCCGGCCGCGCGCAGCGCGGCGACGATCTCGCGCAGATGACCGCGCGCGCGGCCGAGCACGGCGACGGTTTCGTGACCGTCTTCCAGCGCCTGGCGCGCCAGCTCGACGACCCGCTCGGCCTCGGCCTTGTCGTCGCGTTCATCGAAGGCGTGCAGCTCGACCGCCGTCCCGGGTTCGGACGAGTGGCGGGCGAGCGACGGGCTGTACGGCACCGCGCCGGCGGCGACGTCGGCCCGCGCCGGCAGGACCCGCGGAAAGGCCGAGTTGACCCAATCGACCAGACCCTTTTGCGAACGGAAGTTGACCTCCAGGGTCAGGGGTTCGAGCGACAGCGCGCCGATGCCATGCGCGCGGGCGTGCAGGTAGCGGCCGACCTCGGCCTCGCGAAATCGATAGATCGACTGCATCGGATCCCCGACCGCGAACAGACTCCGGCCGTCGCCGGCCTGCCAGCCGGCGGTCAGCAGGGCGAGCAGGGCATACTGAGCCGAGCTGGTGTCCTGGAACTCGTCCACCAGGATGTGGCGCAGCCGGTAGTCCAGCGCCAGGGCCAGGTCGGTCGGCGAGTCCGGGGTGCCCAGGGCATCGAGGGCGCGCAGCTGCACCTCGCTGAAATCGACCGTGGCCTGTTCCTGGAAGACGACCCTCAGCTCGGCGGCGGCGCGCCGCAACACCTGGGCCAGGGCGTCGATCAGCTGCCACTGGGCGTCGTCGTAGACCGGCTCGGGGAGGTCTCGCACGGCGCTGAACAGGGCGCAGGCGGCGGGGTCCGAGGCCAGATCGGCGAGCAGGGCGCTGAACTGGTGTTTGCGGGCCTTGAACAGGGCCTTCTCTTCGGCGCTCTCAGCGGTCTTTTCGGCGGGGAAGCCGTGGCGGGCATCGACCCTGCTATAGGGTTCGCCTCCGCCCTTTTTGAAGGCCAGATGGGCCAAGCCCTGCCAGGCGCTCAGCTCGCCGAGCCCGGCGCCGGGCGGTGGCCGCTCCTCCAGCCAGGGCTCCAGCCCGGCCAGTGCCTTGTCGAAGCGCTGTCGGTTGCGCGCGGCGAAGGGCGCCAGCTCGCACAGTTCCAGTTTCAGGCCGTGGGGAAGCGTCCGGTCGAGCTCGGCCAGGTGTTCGTGCACCGCCCGTCGCAGGCCGCCTTCGAGTTCCTCGCGGGTATTGCCGGCGACGATGTGCCGCAGCCACTGATCACGCTTGCCAAGCAGCTCGACCAGCAACCCCGCGGCGCGCTCCTGTTGGTTCTCCAAATGCCCCAGCAGCCGCGCGACGGCCGGACCCAGTTCCGGTTCCTCGAGCGCGGCGAGGGTGTTGCGCGCCGCCTGCAGGTACAGCGGCCGGGCGTCCTCCAGGGTGCGCGCCGGGGCGCCGAGCCGGGCCAGGGTCGGCATCTGCCGGGTAATGGCCGCGCACAGGCTGTCGATGGTCTGCAGCCGCAGCCGGTTCGGTGAGCGCGGCAGCTCCCAGCCCCGGCGGCGATCCTGTTCGAGCACGGCGCGGGCCAGTTCCCAGGTCTGGCGTTTGTGCCCTTCCGCCGGCGCCGGTTGCTCGGCCGTGCGCAGGGCCTGGATCACCCGCTGGCGCATCTCGGCGGCGGCCTTTCGGGTGAAGGTGATGGCGAGGACCTCCTCCGGGTGTTCGACCTCGACCAGCAGCCGCAGCAGGCGCTGAGTCAGCAGCTCGGTCTTGCCCGAGCCGGCCGGGGCCTGAACGATGAACGATCGGCCCGGGTCGAGCGCCTCGGCCCGAACGGCGGCATCGGCGGCGACCTCATTCATCGTTGTCCTCCTCCGGCCAGTCGGCCAGCCGGCACAGCGAGGGGTAGGGGCAGTAGCGGCAGGCCTCC
>CAVXWS010000075.1:0-11308 GCA_963765415.1 uncultured Gammaproteobacteria bacterium | reverse complement strand
TGCTGCGGCAGAAGATTACGTATTGCTGGTGTAATCCATGGCGCCATAGCGTCGCAACAGACCATCGTACCGACCACAGTGGAACGTTTCTGGCCGATCAGGACATAGACGCAATCGACCTCCTTGCCGCACTGGTTGATCACGGTATCGAGCGCTATCGAACTACGTCCCAGCCCCTCGTCGCCGATGATCAACTGACGCTGCCCCTTGCCGATCGGGATCAGCGTGTCGAGGATCTTGATGCCGGTATACAGCGGGGTATTGACAAAATCACGTGCGGTGATCGGCGGGGACATGGTCTCCAGGCGCTGGCGTGCCGCGGGCGTCGGTGGCGGACGACCATCGAGCGGCGATACCGAGCGGATCAACGACCCGTCCGCGCAATTCATCGCCGACCGGTACGCCGAGCGTCTCACTGCGCCACGGTAACCGGGTGCCGGCGGTCAGCGCGGGTGTCTGCTGCAACAGCACCGCGCCGACCCGGTCGGGCGTCAGATCGAACACCAGGGCCATACTGCCGTCCTCGAAATCCAGGATGTCGTCGATCGCCGCCGACGGCAGGCCTGTGACCCAGGCGATGCCGTCGCCGACCGCGCTGACGCTGCCGACGCTGGTCCACCCGCAGGCCGAGGCGATAGCCGTCGACCCAGTGCGCCTGGCGCGCCAGCGGTCCGCCTGCCCGGTGAGGTCAGTCAACTCCACGGGCCGGCCTCCGCGAAACCCTTGAGCTCGTCGCGCAGATTGGCAGCCAGCAACCAGTCACCCAGCGACAAGCGCAACCCGGCGATCAGCGCTGGATCCGCATCGAAGCGCAGTGTCCCGGCGCCGCCCAGCAGCCCCTCCAGTACGGCTGTTCGCCACTCACGCTGTGCTGCGTCCAGGTCGCGTGGGCGCTGTACCTCGACGCCGCGGCACCATCCCCGCGGCGCGGCGAAGTGCGTTGCGCGATCGTCAGGCAACCGGGCAGCCCCTCGCTCAGCACCGCTCAGAATGCGGCCCATCCACTTCCGGCCCGGACAGGTCCTCGAGCAGGCGTGCTGCGAAGCGTGCGCCGAGCTCGAGGGCCGCACGTCTCCCGGCCCTCCTCGCCATTTCCCGCTAATGCCGCTGCCTCGAGAACTGCGGCCTTTTGGCGCCGCCTCAAGACCCTCCCCAGCTCTGCCATGACTCGGCTGCGCTGTTGCCGAATCTCCTGCTGGAGGGCGTCGCGCGCCGGCTGCTTGTCCCGTTGCCAATCGGTGATCGGTTCTCGTACTGGCCGCGCAGTCTGCTCGGCCTGCGTCCTGGCGCTGCTGTGCCTCGGTCAGGGTCGCCTCGATGCCGGCTGCGCCGCTCCTCGATCACCTGCAGCACCGGCCGGTAGAGGAAGCGCTTCAGGATCCACACCAGGACCAGGAAGTTGACGATCTCCAGCAGAAGTGTCGACCAGTTCAGTTCCATGCGCGTCACTCCGCTGCGCCTCGGCTAGCGCTCACTTGCCAGCAGGTACTCGAGCAGCGGGTTGCGGAACAGCACGATCAGCACGATCACCAGCACGTAGATGGCCAGCGACTCGATCATGGCCAGGCCGATGAACAGGGTGCGCATGATGGAGCGCTCGGTCTCGGGCTGGCGTGCCAGGGCCTCCAGCGCGCTGCTGATGGCCCGGCCCATGGCGAAGGCGGGCAGCAGCACGCCGATCGCGATGCCGAGCACCGAGGCGACGGTCGAAGCCAGGACAAACCAGGTCAATTCCGTCATGGTTGCTCCTCTCCGTTGCTTCACTGTGTTCAGTTGCTGCGACTGGATCCCGCCCGCCGATATAGACCAGCGCCAGCATGCCGAAGATGTAGGCCTGCACCAGCGCCTCGACGATGTGCAGCATCAGGATCGGCACCGGCGCCAGAAAGCCCGCCACCAGCAGCACCAGCAGCGCCGCCATCTCCAGGCTCATCATGTTGCCGAACAGGCGCACCGCCAGGGCCACGGTGCGGGTGATCTCGCTGATCAGGTGGAACGGCAGCAGGATCGGGCTCGGCGCAGGTAATGGCGCAGATAGCGGCGCAGCCCTCGGCTGCGGATCCCGTACCAGTGCACCGACAGGAACACCAGCAGCGCCAGGGCCGCGGTCACCGACAGGTCGCGGGTGGGCGAATGCAGCCCGGGCACGAGGCCGACCAGGTTGGCGACCACCAGGAACACCCACAGGCTGCCGATGAAGGGCAGCAGCAGCCGCGACCTGCCCGGCACCACCTCGGCGATCGCCTGCTCCTGGCCAGGTCACGATGCCTTCCAGCGCGGTCTGCAGCGGACCCGGCGTTCGACGCCAGCGCGGCGCGTCAGCGCGCACACGCCCCCAGAGCCAGCAGCCACGATGCCCCAGGTGGTCACGACGGTGCGCGGTGATCTCGAGCGGTCCGATGCTGAACGAGGATGTCTGCCGTCCATAGTCCGGCTGTTCGGCCATGATTCTATTCGCGGATCATCAGGTAGACGTTGATCGCGCCGACGACCAGCCCGAGGAAGATCAGGCTCAGGGTCCAGCTGCATCGAATAGCCCGCCAACAGCGTGTCCAGCCAGCGCCCGAGGTAGGCGCCGCGCGACCACCGGCATCACGAACACCAGGCCCAGCGTACCGAGATAGACGGTCTGCGCCAGCATGCGTCGGCCGTTCGCGCTCGGCCTGGCGCATGCGCTCGCGCTGGCGTTTCGACCTCGGTCGTGCAGCTGCGTCGTTCTCGTCGGCTTCGATCGTCAGGCCCTTCAGCCTGACCGAGCTGCCACAGCCGGCGCAGCAGTTCCTCCTCCATGCGCCGCAGGCTTGGCTTGGTGCTCGTGCAGCGCCTGCTCCTCGGCCAGCAGCTGCTCGCGAAGCAGCCGCTGATGCGCTCGTAGTCGTGATCGAGCAGAAAGCGGCGCGGTGCCGATCCACAGCCGCTGTTCGGCGAAGTACAGCACCGCGCCGGGCAGCGCCAGATACTGCCAGGCGTCTCGGCCGCGGCGAAAACGTGCCAGCCCGAAGCTCAGCGCGGTCATGAAGCGGGCGTGGCCGGCGAGCATGCCGAAGCTGCCGCTGGCGTCCTCGCCGACGAAGCTGTGCACGGATTCGATCCGCCTGCTCTGGCTCGCGTCCTGCGATGCTCGAGAACGAAATCGCTCACCTGGCCGCCTTCTGCATGCTGCCGCGCATGTAACACTGCTCCTCGGCGAGCTCATCGTAGCGGCCGGTCAGGAAGGCCTCGCAATCGTCCAGCGTCGTCGCCCAGCGGCACCGAAACGCCCGCCGATGCCGGTGTGCGCGGCCGTGACGTGGAACGGCTGGGTCAGGTAGCGCTGCAGCTGCGCGCCCGCAGCACGATGCGCCGGTCCTTCTCCGACAGCTCCTCGATGCCGAGCATGGCGATGATGTCCTCCAGCTCCTGGTAGCGCGCCAGGTGTTCGCGCACCCCCTCGGCGATGTCGTAGTGGCGATCGCCCAGGATGTGGCGGTCCATCAGCTTGCTGCCCGAGCGCAGCGGATCCACCGCCGGGTAGATGCCCTGGCCCGCCTGCGCGCGCGAAAGGATCACGGTGCGTGTCCAGGTGGCTCAGGATGGCGCTGACCGCGGGATCGGTCATGTCGTCGGCCGGCACGTAGACCGCCTGCACCGAGGTGATGGCGCCGCGCGCGGTGGACACGATGCGATCCTCCATCTCCGCCACCTCGGTGACCAGGGTCGGCTGGTAGCCGACGGTCGCCGGCATGCGCCCGAGCAGGCTGGAGACCTCGCTGCCGGCCTGGACGAAGCGGAACACATTGTCCATCACGAACAGCACCTCCTTGTGCAGCGTGTCGCGCAGGTACTCGGCATAGGTCAGGGCGGAGAGACCCACCCGGAAGCGCACGCCGGGCGACTCGTCCATCTGGCCGAACACCATCAGTGTCTGCGGCATCACGCCGGCCTCGCGCATCTCGTGCCAGAGTTCGTGCGCCCTCGCGGATGCGCTCGCCCACGCCGGCAAAGACCGACACGCCGGCGTGCAGTGCGGCGATGGCATGCATGAACTCCATGATCAGCACCGTCTTGCCAACGCCGGCGCCACCGAACAGGCCGGTCTTGCCGCCGCGCACGAACGGGCACAGCAGGTCGATGACCTTGATGCCGGTCTCCAGCACCTCGCCGACGCCCACCGCCTCGCTGCAGCGGCAGCGGCCGGCCGTGGATGTTGCGGAACTCGTCGGTTGCCAGGCGGGGGCTCGCCGTCCAGCGGTTCGCCGAAGACGTTCAGCAGTCGGCCGAGACACTCGGCGGCGACCGGCACATGCAGCGGCGCGCCGGTGTCGAAGACCGGCAGGCCGCGGTGCAAGTCCGGAGGCATAATGCAGGGTGATGGCGCGAACATGGCGCTCGTCCAGATGCTGGTGGACCTCGAACAGGTAGGTTTCGCCGTCATTCACAGCTTTGAGCGCCTGATGCAGTGGCGGCAGTGCCGTACAGTTCACCACCACGACGGGGCCATGTACCTCGGTGATCTCGCCTACCGGATTGGTCATGGTCTGGCCAAGCCCCGACGCAAAGTTCGATGATTCACAGCCTTCTTGCGCGGCACCTTGCTCTCCGTTCGATTGAATCGCCGGCGGGAGCGATACCGATCCGATCCAGTTTCGGATCCGGTTGCGCCGCGAGCCATCCTCAACAGCACCTATAGACCTCATGCGCTGGGCTTGCAATGACCTGGACCGGCTAGTGGGCCACCCGCTGCGCCGACAGGCTCAACATGCTCGTGTTGCTGCGCAACGCTTGGTGGGTTGCGCAACAAACGCTAACCCACCCTACGTGTATGCTTGAGTAAGTGTCATTCCACTGAACTTGAATGGATCCGCCCCTTGAAGCGAATGGCACCCACTTGAGGCTCTTACAGTTTTCAACCCAATTTCAAGAAGGTCGGCGAGAGCTGTGCGAGGTCCGCCCTCGGATCGATTACTGGGCACGAGGCGAACGGCACGCCGCTGTTCGACGCTTGATCCGCGCCGCGCAAGGCGAAAAACGCACAGCCCCTATCGACAGTATCGTGAGCTTGCATGCCTAACCCGTTCCGTTGGTTCAGCCGCTGGCGAAGGCGCCGGGCAGTGGCCAGACACCCCCTGTCGCCAGGCGACTGGCACCCGGTGGTTGCCGGCATCTCTTGTCTGCGCGGTCTCTCCGTCGTGGAACTCGACAGACTGCGCGATCTGGTGCTGCTGTTTCTCGACCGCAAGACCCTCAACGGCGTGCAGGGACTGCAGCTGAACCAGACCATGCGCCTGCAGATCGCCGCCCAGGCCTGCCTGCCGATCCTGGGTCTGGACCTGGACGACTACGACGGCTGGCACGAAGTGGTGGTCTACCCGGACAGCTTCCGCGTGCGTCACCCGATCAGCGACGAGATCGGCCTGGTCAGCGAGAGCGACCGGGTGCTCAGCGGCGAGGCCTGGCAGCAGGGGCCGGTGATACTCGCCTGGGCGGACATCCGGCGCGAACTGGAGGGCCAGCATCCGGGCTCGAACGTGATCATCCACGAGTTCGCCCACAAACTGGACATGCTCAACGGCCGCGCCAACGGCATGCCACCGCTGCACCCGGAAATGAACCGGCAGGCCTGGACCGACGCCCTGAGCTCGGCCTATCAGGCCCTTCAGGAGCAACTCGAGCACCATCAACGCGCCAGCATCAACCCCTACGGCGCCACCAGCCCGGCCGAATTCTTTGCGGTGCTGAGCGAATACTTTTTCGCCGCGCCGCGACAGCTGGTGCAAAACTGTCCCGATGTCTATGAGCAACTCAAGCAGTTCTTTCGCCAGGACCCGCTGAACCGACTGCCGGCGACCAAGCCGCTCGGGCCATAAGCACCGCCTGCGACGGCGATGAGCCGCACCACCGGCGCCGCTCAGTCGACGCCCCGCCCGGCACCGCGCGCCCCAGTCGACAACGGACCGATTCGCTTCACCAGCGGGTTCGCGCTGACACCGTGCAGCAGGATGCTCAGCATTACCGTGGTCACGACCGCGGTGAACAGAGTTGCGGTATTACCCAAGCCCGAATCCAGAACGATCACGATGGACACCACGCTGGCAAGCCCGCGCGGTCCGAACCAACCCATGAACAAGATGCTCCTGGTGTTCAAACCGGCGCCATGGAGCGAAATGAAGACCGGCAGCATCCGGATCAGCGTCAGACTCAGGAGCGAGTAGGTCAGAATCTGCCAGCTCAGATGACCGATGCCGTGGCCGGTGATGGCGGCGCCGAATATCACCCGGGTCAGCAGCGCCAAACAGGGTGAACACGATCGGCCCACTGACGGGAGTGCGCTCGATGCGCGCACCCACACTGTAGACAAAAACGAACAGTGCCAGAATAGCGACGTCTCGATGCATGCCGGCGAGTAGTCACTCGTATCGAGAGACGAACAGTTTACCGACTTTAGACGTGCCGACGGCGGCTTACCCGATATGGCGGTTGCCGACTGAAGTCCCACCCGCGCCGGGACGATGACGGATCGATTGCCCTGCAGACGGCGACGAGTTCCAGGTCAACTGCCGAGCCGTTTGGCCCGGGCCTTGTGTCTGACCGGCGCCCCCGCCTTGCCGGTTCCAATACCGGCGTGGATCCCCGATGTACCTGCGAGCGGAAAGTTCTGTCAGGCGGGCCGGGCCTGCGGCACAATGGCGCCGCGTCTTGAGATGCACGCGCAAGACTCCTGTGCAGCGAGGCGACACCGAAACTTCAAACGTGCTGAGCAACTCGAATCCATGAACTACGATCAATTGCTGGGAAAATTCAGCGAGTTTGGCCTTGCTGTCCTGCTGGGCATCCTTCTCGGCCTCGAGCGTGAGCTGCGCAACGGAGGAAAATCGACGCCGGGTATTCGCGACTTTGTTCTGTTCGCCTTGATCGGCGCTTTTTCCGCCTATCTCGGTAATCAATACGACGCGCCGTGGCTGATCGCCGTGGGGTTTGCCGGACTCCTGACGCTTGTCGTTTCCGCATACTGGGCCGACCGAGCGCACGGACCGGGGATCACCACCGAACTGGCCGCACTGATGACCTTTTTTCTCGGTGTACTCGCCCTGTCCGACGCCGAGGAGCTGGCAATCGCGCTGGGCATCGTGACCCTGGGGGTGCTGTTCCCTAAGGCGGCGATCAAGCAGATGACGACGAAAGTCAGCTCGCACGAACTGCAGGCCGTCTTCCTGTTCCTGACCATCAGCTTCATCGTACTGCCGATACTGCCGAACCAGACCCTGGACCATCTACTGACATTCGAGGCCGGAACCGTTACGCAGCTGGATCCGGAATCGCAACAATTGACCATCAAGCCCGCGGATACGCCGCCCGCCGTGGGGGATCGACTCGAAATCTTCGATAAAGGCTGGGACTACCGCGGTTCACTGATCGTCGATCAGATCGGCACGGACACCACAACGGCTCGTTTTGAAGGCAAGGGCTATGAGAATCTTGCCGTAGGACAGAAAGTTCGCAGCCGGTTAGACCTTGAGCCGCTTTACGTGGTGTTGGCCGCGCTGAACCCAAACAGGATTTGGCTTATCGTCGTTCTCGTATCCTTTGTAAGCTTTCTCGGCTACGTGCTTATCAAGGTCGTCGGCAGCAGCGCCGGGATCGGGCTCACCGGGATGATCGGCGGACTGGTTTCGAGCACCGCCACAACTTTGAGCTTCGCCCGGCGCAGCCGGGAAAACGTTACCGCGATCCCTTTGTTCGCAGCGGCGATCATCCTGGCATCGTCGATTATGTTTCCCAGGCTCATCCTCGAGATCGGCGTGTTCAACACCGCGTTGATGAAGAACATTGCCGTGCCGCTGGCCGCGATGGGCCTATCCGGTCTGCTGCTGGCCGCTTACTCTTTTCGCCATTCGCGCGCAGTCCAGTCCGCAGACGCGCCATCGCTGACCTTCGACAACCCGTTTAATCTCAAGTCAGCCGTCGCTTTCGCCTTGATTTTTGCCACTATCCTGGCGGCCACCAGGCTGGCAACCACCTATTTGGGAGAGGCCTGGCTGCCGGTCGTGGCAATCGTCAGCGGGCTAACCGATGCCGACGCGATCGCCTTTTCCATCAGCAATCTGCATCGCCAGGGCCTGGTGAGCCTGGACTGGGCCAGCTTCAATCTGGTTCTCGGAGCCTTGTCCAATACCTTCATGAAGCTCGCCTTGGTCTTCTCCCTGGGTAATCGGGCACTGTTCCTGAAGCTGCTATGGAGTTTCCTCGCAATCGGCGCCGTGGGGATTGCAACCATGTCGGTCTACTACGATTTCCATATCGCCACATGAATGGCAAGTTTGGAGATTGAAACCGATGAGCGGTCTCGATAAGCGTTTTGTCCTGATCGGTTTTCTGAAAGATCCGGCGTTACAGCCCGTCCGAAATACGTAAACGTCGGTATCGGTGCACGCAACAGCCTCGTTGGATCGTGGCTGGCCATCGAGGAAAGACAGGCCACCAAAGAAATTGCCACGTCCATAGGTGGCCAAGTGGTGGCCGGCACCGCCCTCAACCGGCAAGACGATGCGCACGGCACCTCTGCGGATCAGAAAGAGCTTGTCCCCCTTGTCGCCAGGGGAATAGATCTTCTCGCCGACCTTGTAGCGAACTTGCTTCATCTGCGCCTCGAGGTCAGCCAGCGTTTCTTTCTTGCGTTGCTTGAACAACTCCATTTCGTTCAGGTCGAGCAAGGTCTCTTCCGACTCTACTGCCTGACGATCGATACCGAGAATACGGTCCTCCACCCACACCAGAGCGTCATCGAGCTCGGGGAACACTTTGACGTGTTGGACGTCGGAAATGATATCCATCTGTTCGAAGAAAGTAGCGATGTTGCGGCCGATGGCAGCGCGACCAACATCGCAGCCAGGCCACCCCAAAGATCGCCGGCGAGCTCGCTGTTTACGCGCGACTGCGCGGGCGAAGTCTTGATCGGAATGTAACAAAAAGGTTACAGCACTCCGCGTCCGAGCTCCAAGATGCGGAACAGATTTTGGGGAGGCCGCGATGGCTGAGCGTTACAGAACTATCCGCTTGGCCCACTAGGGCATCAGCACATAGGTTCCCGGCGCCTCGGCCAAGAGTGAATGCGCTCCGTTTCCGAGCGCGGGTGGGGCGGTCATGCCCGTCGAGCGCTCGCCGAGCCAGGCCTGCCACGCCGGCCACCATGAGCCTTCCCGGGTGGGCGTTTCCTGCTGCCAGGTATCGGGGTCGATGTAGGTTTCCCGCTCGCGGTGGGTATGCATCTGAAAATGACGGTGCAGATGACCCGGTTCGCTGACGATGCCGGCGTTGTGTCCGCCGCTGGCGAGCACGAAGGTCACTTCATCGGCGTCGGCCAGCAGGTGGATCTTGTACACCGAACGCCATGGCGCGACATGGTCCTGGGTGGTGCCGACGGCGAAGATCGGCGCACGGATGTCGCTGATCACCGCCGGGCGATCGTCGACGCGGTAGCGTCCGCTCGCCAGGTCGTTGTTCAGGAACAGCCAGCGCAGATACTCCGAATGCATGCGGAACGGCAGGCGCGTCTGATCGGCATTCCAGGCCATCAGGTCATTCATCGACTGGCGCTGGCCGAGCAGATAGTCACGCACCATGCGCGACCAGATCAGGTCGTTGGAACGCAGGATCTGAAAGGCCCCGGCCATCTGGATCCCATCCAGATAACCCTGTTCCTCCATCATGCTCTCGAGAAACGCCACCTCGCTTTCACCAATGAACAACATCAGTTCGCCGGCCTCGGTGAAATCGACCTGTGTGGCGAGGGTGGTCAGCGTGGCCAGACGCTGATCGCCATCGCGGGCCATCGCCGCGGCCGCGATCGACAGCAGGGTGCCGCCCAGACAGTAACCTACGGCGTGGATCTTTTGTCCGGGGACTATGTCGGAGACCACGTCAAGAGCAGCCATCGGCCCCAGCTTGCGGTAGTCCGCCATACCGAGATCGCGGTCTGCAGAGTTCGGGTTGCGCCAGGAGATCACGAACACGGTGTGGCCCTGATCGACCAGGAACCTGACCAGCGAGTTTTCGGGCGAAAGATCGAGAATGTAGTACTTCATGATCCAGGCCGGCACGATCAACACCGGCTCGGCGTAGACCCGTTCGGTGGTCGGTGCGTACTGGATCAACTCGATCAGGTGGTTGCGGTAGACCACCTTGCCCGGTGTGACCGCAAGGTTTCGGCCGACCTGAAAGCCCTCCGCGCCAACCGGCGGCCTGCCCGCAGCGATGCGCTCCGAGTCCTCGACGAAATTCTGCCAGCCTCTCAGAAGATTCATCCCGCCCGTCGTCAGCGTGGCCTGAGTTACCTCTGGGTTCAGCCACGGAATGTTGGAAGGCGACCAGAGATCCATCATCTGTCGGGCGATGAACGACACCACCCGCTCGCTATCCGGTGCCAGTCCGTCGATATCGGTCGTGGCGTTGTGCCACCACTGTTGATTCAGCAGGAAAGACTGGTAGAGGAAGCTGTAAGGCCAGCGCTGCCATGCCTCGTCCGCGAAGCGCCGATCCTGCGGCAGCGGGTCGATGCACGGCGGGGTCTTCGGATCGACCACCGTTTGGCCGGCATAGCGTGAAAACCGTGTGAATTTGCGCAATGCCTTTTCGATCAGCTGCACCTGTTTGCCCGGCGACAGCGCCAGGTGCGACAGCCAGTCGAAATAGACACGGGCCAGTCCGGCGGGAGAAACTCCGGCCGTCAGTCGCGCCAGATTCGCCTTGAAGGCCCGGTCCGCCGTCCGGGCGATCTGGCCGGCGGGGGTGGGTGGGTCGTCGGCAGCGCAAACCGCCGGTGCACGCGTGGGCTGTGAGTCAGACGAGACATGGCGGGTCTTCCTGGTCTTGGGTGCCACCGACGAATACCTCCAAATCCAACTGTTGAGCAGCAGGCTCCAGGGCAGATGATACCCGCAATGATGGATGCGGCAGGCCACTTGCGTTCGGGCAACCGGGGTAACGGCATTGTCTGTCCAATCGAACTCTTGCACAAAAACCAGAGGTGCGAACGAGATGAGTCACCATGAAGTGCACAAATCCCACCGCGTCGGCTGGCTGCGGGCCGCAGTGCTGGGCGCCAATGACGGCATCGTTTCGACGGCGAGTCTGATTATCGGCGTCGCGGCGGCCAGCACCGGTCGCCACGATATTCTCCTTGCGGGCGTCGCCGGTCTGGCGGCCGGCGCGATGTCCATGGCGGCCGGTGAATACGTATCGGTGAGCTCTCAGTCCGATACCGAAAAAGCCGATCTGATGCTGGAGAAGCAGTCTCTGGACGAGGACATGGAATTCGAAACAGACGAACTCG
>CAVXWS010000074.1:0-22219 GCA_963765415.1 uncultured Gammaproteobacteria bacterium | reverse complement strand
GGCTGGCCCGTCAACGCGATCCCGGGGAGTCCCATCCGGAACTGGATCGCATCGAACGCGAGGCCGAACGCCTGGGCGAACTGATTGCACAACTCCTGTCGCTGGCCCGCCTGGAAGCCGGGGCCGAACTGTCTTATACCGACCGGGTGGATCTTTCGGCGCTGCTGACGGAGGTCGCCGAGAGCGCAGATTTCGAGCTGAGTGCCTCGAACCGCCGCGTCCGACTCATCACCTGTGTGCCGACGTTTGTCGAAGCCGACGCGGGTCTTCTGCAAAGCGCCCTGGAAAACGTGGTGCGCAATGCGGCCAAGTACACCGCGGAGCACACTGCCGTCGAGATCTCTCTACAGCCGGACGATCAGCGCAAGGGTTGGCTGATCGTTCAGGTGCGTGATCATGGCCCGGGGGTGCCGGAGGACATGCTGCCGAGATTGTTCGACCCCTTCGTGAGGGTCGATGACGCCCGTGATCGGGCGAGCGGCGGTTACGGACTCGGTCTTGCAATCGCCAAACGCGCCATACAGTTACACGGGGGTGAGATTTCCGCGCGCAACGACATCGAAGGTGGGTTGACGGTCTGCATCCGGCTTCCGGCCGATCGGATTCGCCAAACCGAGGCGTGAACTGGCGCTCGACATTTACGGCGATACCGCGCTGCACTGCTATCGATCATTCACCATCAATGAGGACCCGGTTGCAACCGCCGCGAAAATCGCCGCGACTTCGGCTGGATCGCTCGCGATACGCACGAGACCGCATATTGCATGAGGGATCGGAATTTCTGGGAAATCCGGCTAAGCAGTTTGGTCGATCGGCCGACCCATTCGCCGGGAGTGAATGGGAACAGTGCGGAGCACTGGCCCCGCAGGGGTGAAGGGCAGGACGCCCGGAATAGCCGCCATAGCCGTCGCTATGGGTGGGCCGGGACCGTCTGTCCGGGGGACAGACGCCCCCTGGCGATCGGGCACGTCAGGGATGGCATGCCCTGGACCGGCGCGCGCAGCCGGAACGCGAAGCGCGATGGGAGGGGGCGTCGCTTCCGGCGTCCTGCCTCCGGCGACACTTGCGCCTGCGTGCGCATCGTCGGGCAAGAGGCAACGCCGGGTTTTTCAGCAAACCGATCAGGACAAAACGTACCGTCGAATCCGGTGACCATCAACGGACGCCGTTACCCGTAATTCATGCAATGAAACCTCAGCACGGTCCCCGCGCCGCGAATCCATGCCGTGCATCTGCTACTGAATCCACGTCATGGGGCAGACCCAGCACCGACAGACCGAGACGAACACGCGGAACCCATGGCCGATGCGAGCATGGTTCAATCGTGCCGTATTGCAATCGCCGGGGGTGGGGGGCAGCTTGATCAGACAGCCTCTGACGGATTCAACTCGAAACCTCCAATGCGGCGGCGAAAAGGAAAACCTCTCGATTGCTGCGCATTGTGCCCGTGGTGCAGCTGGTAGATTTCACCCCTGAACAACAGTTTTCGCGGCACTCCCAATGCGACACAAATCGGCAACCGATGCTCGGGCGGAATCACGTCGCCTGGGAACCCTGCTCCAGCTCGTCGTTTTCCTGCGGCCCTACCGAGGGCGCATGACACTGGCTGCCGCCGCTCTGATCGTGGCGGCAGCCAGCGTGCTCGCATTCGGTGTGGTGATCCGCGAGGTGGTCGACCACGGTATCGGCAGCGGCAATGCCGCGACGCTCAACGATGCCCTGCTGCTGTTCCTGGGGGTCGTATCCCTGATGGCGCTTGTCCGTGGGCGCACGGGTGTACCTGGTCAACTGGCTCGGTGAGCGCGTCGTCGCAGACGTGCGCAAGGCGGTGTTCTGCGCATGTGCTGACCCTGGATACCGGCTTTTTCGAATCCACCAGAACCGGCGAGGTGATCTCGCGACTGACCACCGATACGACGCTGCTGCAGACCGTCGTCGGCTCGACGCTGGCGATCAGCGATCCGCAACCTGCTTCTGATCGTCGGCGGCGTCGTGATGCTGCTGATCACCAGCCTGAAGCTCACCCTGCTGGTGCTGGTCGGTGTACCGCTGGTCGTCGTGCCGGTCTGGTTGCTCGGCCATCGGGTCAGGCGTCTGTCGCGCATCAGCCAGGACCGCATCGCCGATGTCGCCGCGAGCGTCGACGAAGTGCTCTACGGCATACGCACCGTACAGGCGTTTCGCCACGAGGCGGTCGACCGGCGCGTCTATGGCGGTCATGTCGAGTCCGCATTCGACGCCGCGACCGAGCGCGCCCGGGTCAGCGGCGCGCTCGCCGTCGCTGGTGATGCTGCTGACCTTCGGCGCCGTCGGCCTGGTGCTCTGGTTCGGTGGTCAGGATGTGCTGGCCGGGCGCATGAGCGGCGGCGAGCTTGTCGGCCTTCGTCTTCTTCGCCGTGCTGGTCGCCGGTTCGGTGGGCGCCTTGAGCGAAGTGGCCGGTGAACTGATGCGCGCGGCGGGTGCGACCGAACGCCTGATGGAGCTGCTGGCGACCCGGCCAGCGGTCGCTCGCGCCGCAGCGACCCGGTCGCGCTGCCCGAGCCGGCGGCAGGCCATGTGGTCTTCAGGCGGCGTCTCGTTCAGCTACCCGTCGCGGCCCGACCAGCCGGTTCTGCGGTCGCTCGACCTGGAGATCGCACCGGGGGAGACGGTCGCCCTGGTCGGGCCGTCTGGCGCCGGCAAGTCGACCGTGATGCAGCTGCTGCTGCGCTTCTACGATCCGCAGGAGGGCCACATCGAGCTCGACGGTGTGGATCTGCGCAAGGCCGACCCGGCACGAGGTCCGCCGGCGCATCGCCATCGTGCCGCAGGAGCCGGTGATCTTCGGCACCAGCGCGCGCGAGAACATCGCCTATGGCCTGGAGGGCGTGACCGACGCCGACATACAGCCGCGCCGCCGAGGCAGCGCATGCGAGCGAGTTTCTCGATCGACTTCCCGACGGACTGGACACCTATCTCGGCGAGCGCGGCGTGCGGCTTGTCCGGCGGGCAGCGGCAGCGCATCGCCATTGCGCGGGCGCTGCTGCGTGATCCCGCGGTGCTGCTGCTCGACGAGGCCACCAGCGCGCTGGATGCGCAGAGCGAGAAGTCGGTGCAGCTGCGCGCTTGGAGGAGCTGATGGAGGGCCGCACGACGCTGGTCATCGCGCATCGCCTGGCAACCGTGCGCAAGGCCGATCGCATCGTCGTCATGGACGAGGGACGCGTCGTAGCCGCTGGGTCGGCACGACGAGTCTGGTCGCGCGCGGCGGTCTGTACGCGAGCCTGGCGGCGCTGCAGTTTCGCGATGGGCCTGCGGGCGACGGCGCGTTGCCCCGCGCACAGTCAGCCGACGCATGAGAGCGCCGACTGGCTTCCGAGCAACTGCCTAATCCGTGGGATATGGGGTCATGGACATGGGGTCACTATCGTCACGAATAGGGGCTGAATATGGGGTCAAGTCTATCGTAGTAGCATTCATCCGGATTGAGGATATGGGGTCACACCGGATATGGGGTCAAGTCTATCATAGTAGCATTCATTCGCTATACTCGACTGCATGGCCAGACCCATCCGAATCGAGTTTGCCGGGGCGCTCTACCATATCACCGCGCGGGGTGATCGCTGTGAAGCCGTTTTTGATGACGACACCGACCGGCGAATGTTTCTGGAACTGCTAGGACAAGTCGTCGGGCAATTTAACTGGCTATGCCACGCCTACTGCCTGATGGACAACCATTACCACCTCTTAATCGAAACCCCGGACGGCAATCTTTCCAAGGGGATGCGACAACTCAATGGAGTCTACACCCAACTAAGCAACCGGCGTCATAAGCGGGTGGGACATCTCTTTCAAGGCCGTTACAAGGCGATCTTGGTCGATGGTGACAGTTATCTGCTGGAGTTGACACGCTACATCGTGCTCAATCCGGTTCGTGCCGGGGCGGTCAATCGGCCCGAGCGGTGGCCCTGGAGCAGTTACCAGTCGGTGATGGGCATCAGTCCAGTGCCGCCCTGGTTGAGCGTTGACGGGTTGTTGGCGCAGTTCGCCAAGCGTCGGGACGCGGCCCGGCGGCGCTATGAGCAGTTTGTGGGCGAGGGGGTGGGCGCCACAAGTCCTTGGGCGGCATTGCGAGGGCAGGTATATCTGGGGAACGAGCAGTTTATTGAACGCATGCAACGGCACATCAAAAGCAGGCATAGGGACGATCCGCAGATTCCGCGCGCTCAGCGCAGACCACCTGCACCCCCGTTGGAAGTCATCGCCACCAAGAGTCCGGATCGCAACCAAGCCATCGTGCAGGCGCATGCGACCGGTGCTTACTCCTATCAGGACCTCGCCGCCTTTTTTGGTCTTCACTTCACAACTGTGGGAAGGATCGTCCGAGGCGCTCGTTGAGGGAATGCTACCAAGCTAGACCTGTCCCCTTTTCTTCGCTTTAAGCTAGACCTGTCCCCTTTTTCTCTCTTTCTCCGTCCCCTTTTTCTCTGGGACAAACAGGGGCCACCGTCGTTAACCCGTGGCGCCAGCCGCAAAATCGTACAACCACGCCAGCAACCCGTAGCGCTCGGCGCCCCACAAAATTAGACCGAGCAGCGCCAGGGCGAAGAGCCAGCGCCAGCGGTGGAATAGTTCCCGCGCGGTGGTCAGCCCGCTGGGGTAACGGGGCTCGAAGGTGAAGGTGCGCGCCTGCGCGCCGGTCAGCCACATGCGGGCGTTGACCGCCCAGCCCGACCCTTCCAGCAGCGAGCTAAGATCCCGCGTGCGCAGGCGCAGCCTGGCGAAAACGGCCGTCGGTAACAGCACGGCCAGGGCGGCCAGGCTCAGCCCGCCGAGGGTGCCCTGCCAACTCAGGGTGGACAGGGTCTTGGTGATAAAGGCCGCCGACGAGCCCAGCGCGGCAATGGCGATACCGCCACCGGCCAGCATCCCGCCGCTGGCACCTCCCGGCGGGCCCTGGGTCGAGACATCGGTCACCTTGGTCACAGTGTCGCTACCGACCTTGCCCAGTTGCTGCTCCGCCACGGAGGTGACCTCCTGGAGCTTCTTGGCGATCGTCCGCCCCAGACGCTTGAACGGCGCGGCGACCGCCTCCGACAGGCTGATGGGGTTCTCCACGATCGCCACCACCCGCGCGTGCCGTTCGCTGCCGTCGATGTCCTGGAAGATGCCCCAGGCGCCCACCTGCAACCGGCCCTTGCCGCCACTGGTGACCGGGACCGCGATCTCGTAGGGCTTGCTGCCGTCGACACCGCTCACCTCCACGTAGAGCATAAAGATATTGCTCTGCTCCGACAGCCGGACGTGCCGGGCGCGGTCCGGAACCCGCACGCTGAGCGTGAAGTGACGGCCGTCCATGATCAGGGTGCCCATCTCGAACAGCGCGCGGCGTTCAGGGTCGTAGAGGTCGGGAAAGCTGACGAAGCTATTGGCCATCGGCAGCAGATAGGCCTGGTACAGGATCAGTTGCTCCACCAGCCGCAGATTGTCCCGGGCGATGGCGCGCCGCTGGCTGTCGTCGAGCAACGCCAGGGCCGACTCGCAATAGGCGGGGTCGGTTGTGTAGGCGCGCAAGCGCGCCATGTCCAGGTCCGCCACCCGGGTCTGCGGGCGCGAGCGCACCCAGGCGGCATGAGCGGCCAGGACACCTTTCACACCTTCCCAGCGCGCCGCACTCAGGCGCGGCCCTTCGGCGCCGGGCAGACGCTCCAGGCACAGGTCCCGGAAGGCGCGCAAATCCTCGGCAAAACGCGGATTCAGATCCCCTTCCAAATCCAACACGCCGGTGGCCACCGGCGCCGCCAACGGCGCCTGTTCCACCAGCGACCGAATGTGTTCACTGCCCGCCGACTCCAGGCCTTGCGGTGGACCCGCGGATCCGCTCCCCACCTCGCCCGTAAACGAGGACACGGCCATCAGTTCACACAGGGCGAAAAATCGGTCGAGCGGCTCTTGCAGACGCTCGAACAGGGTGAAGACACGTGACGTATCCTCGCCCAGCGGCATGATCTGTTGGTCGCCGTCGACACCGGCCCGGTCGTACCAGGCCAGGTAGGCGCGCGCCTCGTCGAGGAATCCGGTCAGTGCCTGCGCGTCGACCCCGGCCTGACCGCTCGGGTGTTCCTCGCCGCCCGTGGTCGCCAGCACGTCATGCAGAAACTCGCGCAGCGCCTCGTTCGGCGCGGCCTGGGGTAGAACCAGTCCGGCGCATCCCAGACCGCCGGCCTCCTTCGAGTTCAGGAGTTCGCGCACCTCGCCGAGGGAAATACTCGATCGCGCCGACTCACCGGCTCGGTCGCGCACCTTGCCGGCGGCGAGCAGAATCGCCTCGCCATCGGGGGCAGCGGGGTCGACCGTGGCCAGAACCAGTTCCGTGTTGTCGGCACGGATGCGGTCGGGATCATTGAGGTGGGCCAGCAGCCAGGAAACGGCGGAACGCAATTCCTCGACTCGTACCCGGCCATCACCGTCGCGGTCCAGCAATGCCAGGAATCCCGGATCGGCGTTGATGGTCACGACGGGCGCACTGGTGGACACCCAATGGGCCTCGTCCAACACCAGGACATGACGCAGATCGGCGGCATGGTCGATCCGCAGGTGCAGACTCCGCCCGAAACGTTTGAATACCGGGTCCAGCCCTTTGCCCGTCAGGGCGCGATGCAGGGGTTCCTTGTCGAACATCTGCTCATATTACCCTGTCCGCGGTATCAGCAACCCGACCCCTTTTGTCTGTGCTTCTGGCCAGTTCCGACTGGATCAGCCGCGAGGGCGAACGTCTGCTTCTGGCTGGTTACCGCCTCGAGCATTGCATCAGCAGCGCGCTACGCCAGTGCGTTTACGATCTTGACGGCGTAGCCAGGAATGGCGTCGTCTGCGGTGACGATCTCGAGTCCTTCGGCCTGCGACTGGGCAATCAGCATCCGATCAAAGGGATCTCTGTGATGTTGAGGAAGGTCGCCAGCGCGTTCCCCGTGAAAAAAGCTGATCGGCAGTTTGTCGAAACCTTCCTCTTCGGCGACGGAATCAAGATCATCCGGCGCCTCGAGTTTGCCGATTGATTTCTTGATCGAAATTTCCCAGGCGGTTGCGGCGCTTACGAAGATCTGATTATCAGCGTTTGCGATCAGCTCCCGAGCTTTTGGGCCCAGTCGTGGATCATCGCTGAGCCACCAGAGGAAGGCATGCGTATCGAGCATCAGCCTCCTCATTTGTCGGACTCGAAAGCATCGATGACATCGAGCGCGGTGGCGTCAAAATCCGCGGCGATCTTGATCCGTCCGGCGAACCTGCCGGGAACCCGTGGTTTGCGGATACCTTTGTGCGGCAGGAGATCGAGATAAGGTTTTCCGGCTTTGGCAATTACAACGCGCTCACCTTTCCAAACCAGTTCGCCCAACTCGGAGAGCCTGGACTTTGCCTCGTGCATGTTGACCTGTTTTGTCATCGTGCTGTCTCGGTTCATTTTATGGTTTAGCTAAGTCTAGCTAACGACTATGCAGTGTCAATAAGAACCGGGGCCCGTCTTTGAACAGCCGAGCTTCCCGCCCGCGGATGACCAATTGGACAATTCCCGACGGATGCGAGTATGAAGCGCATAAATGCCCTTTTCCCCGATTTGCCAAGTATCCTCAGCTCGTCAGCCAATCAGCCAATCACCTCTTCGAGGCGATTTTGACTCGAACCCAGCTCCCGAGACGGGGGAACCTGCATCTGAGTGCGGTTTTCAGGCACCGTCACACCCGTCGCCCGAACGAAACACTGGCGCATCCTTTGATGATGCAGCCAAGCGATTGATCTCATCGCGAATTTATCAGTCGAACAAGCCAGCCTGTGGCGGCGCCCGACACGGCGGTAGTCGGGCCGCTTCCCCCGGCGCGCGTTTCGCATCGAGATGAGTGAGAATCTTCTCAATGACCAATGGATCTTCGATACATATAGGGACCCGCATGGCTCCACCGCAGGCCCGCAGATATCTATGTCGATGTAAAACACCCGTTTCAGACGCTGCGCCCAGGTTATTGCCATGGATGGCATGTATGCCGGTTTTGCAGGAGCAAAAACCGGTCATCGATGCGCGACGTTCAGCGGGCGTTTGGATGTGCGGCTCATCCGGTGATTGCGCCTTCGTGCCTTTACCCCGTCTCGCCGGGGTCACCATCGCGCGGTGTTTGCTGTTGGGAGCGAACACGCCATGAAAACGCATCAAGTTGACCCTCGGCTTAGGTACCAGCGCCGCTAACCCGCATATTGCATGAGGGGATCGGGATTTCCGGGAAATCCGGCTAAGCAGCTTGGCTGATCGGCCGAAGGGGCATAGCCGTAGCTGTGGCTCGAGGGGGCGTCGCTCCCGGCGTCCTGCCTCCCGCGACACTTGCGCCTCCGTGCGCGTCGTCGGGCGAGAGGTAACGCCGGATTTTTCGGCAAACCGATCAGGACAAAACGTACCGTCAAAGACAATGGCCTCGACGGACCCCAGACCCCGTGATTCATGCAGAACAATCTCAGCACTGTGTCCGCCCTCGTGCAATATGCGGGCTGACGACGCCTTCGCCGACAGCCAGCGAACGCCTTCCCTCAAACCGCAGATCTTGTGCGGCCCGTCCTGAACACTTTCCGATGTTGCGCCACAGTAGAATGGCAGCCGCCCGAAGGACGGCTGCATCTGTAACCACGCGACGTCGTGGAGTAACGCGAAGTGGCGCGCAAAACCAGTGTGAGTCCCTGCGCAATGACTGCCCGCGGCGCCGGAGTGAAACCCCTATGCGGCCGCCTCGTCGCTGGCCGGATTCCAGGTGCCAAGAACGCCAATGCGTCGTGCATAGTCGGCGAAGTCTGTCGGGGCGCGGCCCAACGCACGTTGCACACCATCCCCCACGTAGGCGTTACGGCCATCGAGTACGGTGTCGAAGAGGTAGTTCAACAACCACACAAGGCCGTCAGGCGCACCGGATTCGGCGACAGCTTCGGCGAATGCCTCTTTCGGAATCTGTACGAAGCCAATCTCGCGACCGGCGGCCTCGGATATTTCCCGCGCCGCCTCGGTGAACGTCAGCAAGCGGGGGCCCGTCACCTCGTAGATTTCGTAGTCATGCCCTTCTTCTGTCAAGGCGGCCACCGCCACATCTGCGATGTCTTCGACGTCGACGAAAGGCTCAGGGACGTCCGCTGCGGGTAGCGTAATCGCGCCGGCCAGCACCATGCCGAGAAACTCGCCTTCGGAAAAGTTCTGGTCGAACCAACTGGCACGCACGATGGTCCAGACGACACCGGCTTCCTGGACGATTCGCTCACAGGCCTGTGCCTCCTCCTCGCCCCGGCCCGACAGCAGCACCAGGCGTTTGACGCCTTTCTCGACGGCCTGCGCGACGAATGCACGAATCGCGGCCGTCGCGCCCGGTATCGCCAGGTCCGGAGCATAGGTGATATAGGCCGCTGTGACACCCTCGAGCGCAGCATCCCAGGTGCTCTGATCGTTCCAGTCGAACGACGGGTTTGCGGACCGCGAGGCGATGCGAGTTTCACGACCGAGGCCAAGCAGACGGTCTGCGACCCGACGCCCGGTCTTTCCGGTACCGCCAATGACAAGCGTGATGCCCGCGGAGGGTGTGCTGCTTTTCAGAGTGTCGTGCATGGCTTTCTCCGTTAGAGTTGATCAGATGTTGTGGATCAGCTCGGATTCCACGGTACTAAGGCTAGAAAGGATCCCTGTGCGCGCCCATGCGCATGACGCTCAGATGCATACGCGTTCGTCTAGAATTCCAAGATGGATACATTCGGCGGACTGCTGGACGCGCCACGCGCTCGTGGCGCCTTCGCCCTGCGAGCGGTGATGCGTTCGCCGTGGTCGCTGAGGATCCTGGCCGAGTCGCCGGTGACGCTGATCGCCGGTGTCAAGGGAGAGCTGTGGGTTGTACCCGACGAGGGTGAGCCGGTACGGATCGGTCCGGGCGACATTGCCGTCACCCGTGGGCCGGACCACTACAACGTCGCCGACTCGCCTACGACACCCCCGACCGTGATCATTCACCCAGGGCAGCGCTGTTCTGATCTGGAAGGGAATTCAGTGTCTGAGGAAATGACGCACGACGTGCGGACCTGGGGCAATGACCCTCGCGGCGATACGGTTTTTCTCGTCGGCGCTTACGAACACTTGAGCGATATCAGCGACCGCCTTCTGCGGGCGCTACCGCCGGTGCTCTCGCTCACGCGTGGCGAATGGGAGTCCCCTCTCGTGCCGTTGCTCTGCGATGAGGTCGTCAAGGACGAACCCGGCCAGGCCGCCGTGCTGGACCGGTTGCTTGACCTGCTCCTCACTGCGGTACTCAAAGCCTGGTTCGCGCAGCGCGATGCCGGCAGGCCGGAGTGGTGGCGGTTTCAGGGCGACCGAATCGTCGAAAAGGCGTTGCGCATCATGCACGACAAGCCCGCCTATCCCTGGACGCTGGATGAGCTCGCTGTAGTGTCGGGCGCCTCACGTTCGTCGCTGGCCAGGCGTTTCCAGGACCTGGTGGGGGAGCCGCCCATGACGTTCTTGAAAAACTGGAGGATGGCATTGGCGGCAGACCTACTCTGCCAGCCCGGCGAAACGGTGGGCACTGTCGCCGAGAAAGTCGGTTACGCGACGCCGTTTGGGTTCAGCGCGGCGTTCAAGAGGGTCCGTGGCCTGAGCCCCCATGACCATCGAACACGCGCGCTTCAGCAGGGCGGGTGACGCACCCGCGAGTCTGTTGATGCCGGTAATGACGTTGGACTCGCTGGGATTCGAAATAGATACTTTTGCGGTCATCGGCCGGGAGAGCATCCCTGCTTCTCACCGAGGTCATCCTCGAGAATCGAACGCCACCATCCGCTGGCAGATCGGACGAAAAATCGTCACATTGAATTCGAGGTGATTATGCGAACCCAGAAGGATAAGACCGTCCTGGTGGTCGGTGCCAGCGGCGCTACGGGACGGCTGCTCGTTGAACAACTGCTCAGCCAGGGGGCGAACGTCAGGGCGGTCGTGCGATCACCTGACCGGTTGCCAGCGGCTTTGCGCGACCACCCTCGCCTTGCCGTCACCCACGCAAGCCTGCTCGAACTCGACGCCGACCAACTGAAGCACCTGACCGACGGCTGCGATGCGGTAGCCTCATGCCTGGGACACAACTTGAGCTTCAAGGGGATCTTCGGCCCGCCCTACCGGCTGGTGACCGAAGCCACCCGACGTCTTGCCGTTGCGCTCAAGGCTCACGGACGCGAACAGCCGGCTCGGTTCGTGCTGATGAATACAACCGGCAACCGCAATCGGGATATCGAAGAGCCTGTGAGCCTCGGCCAGAGGCTTGTGATCGGTTTGCTGCGCCTGACCGTGCCACCCCATGCCGACAATGAAAATGCCGCCGATTTCCTGCGCACAGGAGATCGGTCAAGACGACAGCACCTTGGAATGGTGCGTGGTCCGTCCCGACAGCCTGATCAACGAACCAGAGGATACCGGGTATGAGGTTCATCCCTCCCCCATCCGCAGCGCCATCTTCGACGCCGGCGAGACGAGTAGGAGCAACGTCGCACGTTTCATGGCCGAACTGATTGATGACGACGAATCCTGGCACCGGTGGCAGGGCCAGATGCCGGTCATCTACAACAAGACCAAAGCCTGAGCCGAAACAGCGGTTCATACCGGTCCGCGGGCGACGCGTTCGACGAGAAATACGTTCGAAAGTCACGCCGTATCGATCCGCCTGCTCACGCAAACACCAGGACAAGCCCTTGAGCCACCGCCCCTGGAAAAGGTTCGGCCAGAACTGTTGCCCGGTGTGGTTTTTCTGCGGATTCCGCAGAGTTGGAGATGCGTGAACAAGGGCTGCCAACAGCTTCGGCGACGATCGAAAAGCGCCAATGATCGGCGACCGGGCTACCAAGATACCACTTGGGATCGCTCAGTTTTCCGCTACCCGGAGGGAGATGCACGTAGCGGTCTATTGAATGCTCGACTGAAGGCCGGGCGATCCTCGTATCCCAAGTCTGCAGCTACTTGATCGACTACCCGATTGGACAAGGCCGCCAGAGATCATGGCGAACCCAGCATGGCGTCGAGTTGAGCGATCAATGGCTCGATGTCATCACTGATGATGCTCCACAAAGTGTCGTTGTCGATGCCGAGAAATCCGTGGATCAGGCGGTTTCGGGTTGCAAGGATCTGCCGCCAGGGAATGGCTGCATGCTGGTCGCGCACACCGGGCGGCACATGGGTCGCGGCCCTGCATTCCCCCTGTGCCAGGGCTCTGCCGGCACTGCAATGATATTTTTTCGAAAGCTGCAATGTCTTATCCAAACGATTCGCGGTTGCCAGGGTCCGGCCCAATGGCTATACCTGCAGGGTAGGAGTTGTTTCTTGGCCAAGGGATTGCGGTCACCAACCAGAGGGGCCTTCGTCGGTGAATCTAGAGCGCGTTGTCTTCGGTTTCTTCATCATCCTGGCGCTCGCGCTCAATCTCGGTTTCATCGCGGGGCAGATTGACAATCCGCTGCACCATACCCCGTGGCTGCTGTTCGCGGCCTTGATGGTGGGTCTCATCAGCAGCGGACTGAAACTCGGTGATCGTTCCCAGCTCGGCGCCCTGGTGCTGGCTGCCAGTCTGGTCGCCAACCTGCTGCTGATGATCGCCGTGTCGATCTGGGCGATTGCTGAGGGCGGTATGGAACAGACGGCCAGCCCCGGCCTGATTGTGACGATTGTCTCCTTGGGCTACGGGGCACTGGCAGCGAATATCGTGTCCGTGGCGGTACTGGTTTCCGATACGCTGATGTCGCGGCAGTAGGCCAAACCCTTGCCATCGGCCACATCAGACCTTGATCGTGTAAGCGCGATCGTCCTGCAGCTGATGCGCGGACCGATCCTGGTCCTGCTGTTCGTCTATGCGATCGGCATCAGCGGCATGGCGCTGATGCCGGGCCTCGATGCCGATGGCAACCCGGCCAAGATGAACCTGTTTCACGCCTTCTACTTTTTCACCTATACCGCGACGACCACCGGTTTCGGCGAGATTCCGCACCAGTTCACCGACGAGCAACGGCTATGGGCGACGGTCTGTCTTTACACCGGCGTGGTCGCATGGCTGTATGCGATCAGTTCGATCATCCGTCTGGCGCTGCATCCGGAGCTGTTGCGTGCGATCGCCGAGCGCCACTTTGCACGTGCCGTCGGCCGAATCAGCGACCCATTCTTCATCCTCTGCGGTTTCGGCGACACCGGCAGCCTGTTGGCCAGGGGGCTCAGCGACCAGATGATCCGGGCGGCGGTGTTGGATTCCGACACCGAGCGGATAAAGGCACTGCGCCTGCGCGACTACCGGATCGCGATGCCGGGCCTGTGCGCGGACGCGAGTATTCCGCGCCACCTTATCGACGCCGGGGTCCAGCACCCGCGGTGCAAGGCCATCGTGGTGCTTACCGGCAGCGACGAGGTGAACCTGAAGATCGCGGTCATGACCCGGTTTCTCAATCCGGGGCTGCGCATCATCTGTCGCGATACCGATGCCGACCATCGGGAACTCCTGGCCACGGTCGGCGAGGTCACGCTGATCAGCCCGTTCGAGATATTCGCGCAGCAGCTCAATGCCGCGATCTACACACCGGTGCTGCGCGCCTGGGAGGACTGGCTGGTCGGTGACAACGTCGTCGATCTGGAAGCCCCGATACGGCCGCCCCGTGGCAACTGGGTGTTGTGCGGCTACGGTCGCATGGGGCGCGCGCTGCATGAAACCCTGCGGGCGCATAGCGGGGAATTCGCCATTATCGACGCGGCGGTAACAAGGTGGACGGTGGTACCAAACGAATCCGCGGTCATGTCAGCCGCAAGACGCTGGCCGACGCCGACCTGACCTCCGCGGTCGGGCTGGTTGCCGGCACCAGCAACGACGAGGAGAATCTGCGGATCCTGCTGAGTGCGCGCACGATCAACCCGGATGCCTTCCTGGTGGTGCGACAGAACCGTCACGAGAACGAGCTGGCATTCAACGCCGCAGCGGCTAGCCTGATCATGCAGCCCAGCCTGGTGCTGGCCCGTCATATCCTGCTATTCGTGCTGATGCCCTCGCTCGGTGACCTGCTGCGCTATCTACATGGCGACGGCCTCGTCAAGGTCAAGGATCTGGCCCGCCGGTCACGGCAGAAGCTGCCCAGGGGGGCGCCGCTGATCTGGAATGAGCAGGTGGGCGAACTCAGCTGCGTGCTGCCCGGCTGCGTGCGTGAGGCCGGAAAAGTGCGTCTGCGCGACGTATTGCGCGATCCGGTCGACCACGAGTCGTCGCTGGATGCCCTCGCCCTGGTAGTGAGCCGTGGCAGGGAACAGTTCATGCTCCCG
Organism: uncultured Gammaproteobacteria bacterium; assembly: GCA_963765415.1. Lineage (GTDB taxonomy): Bacteria > Pseudomonadota > Gammaproteobacteria > Chromatiales > Chromatiaceae > CAVXWS01. Next base: position 7,892 of record CAVXWS010000074.1, on the reverse strand, counting down.
GGCGCGGACTTTCTGTTGCAGGAGGATGACACGCTGCTGTTGTGCGGCTCACGCCGAGCGCGCCAGCTGCTGTACGCCAACGTACGCAACCCCTATACGCTGCATTACCTCGCGACCGGCGAGCAGGCCCCGCGGGGCTGGCTGTTCCAATGGTGGTACAAAAGGCGCCAGATGGCAGCGGCGCAGTAGGACGATCCAGGCCGGGGTGCCGCCTATGCTGCCCAACCTCGCATGTCTCTTGCAGAGATCACACGAATCAATCTGCCACTGTCAGGCAATGTCAACATCACATGAAGCAGACGGGCATCCTCCGTCGTACCCAAAGCGTGGAACCGTTGCTCCTTGTCATTGCGCTTGCGATCAGGCAGTAGCAGCAACGGCTCGTTAAAAAAACCTGCTCAGCCTCGCCCTGACTAGTGGGCTGCTTCTCGACACTTTTCCGGGCGTTGCCCGCGTCGCAATCGAAGCCAATAACGAGCGTCCAATCGAACATATTCGTCTATTGTCAACATACACAACATTTACCCCTTGGTCGCCGAGAACCCGAGCCGGGTATCTCAGCCACAGAAATCAGCGTGATGTCGTCTGTCACGGTTTCTCTAGACCAAATCGATTTTTGCGCAGGTTCAGGCGGACTGCCGGGAGTCAGCACACCCGGGGGCAATGCAGCCCGAAGGTCATCTACCGAATATCTGGCAAAGTAGCCTCAACCCTCCCCCGCCTCCACCGGCCGTCGTGATAATTCTGTGAACTTTACTGGCTATAAGTTCGGTTGACGGTTGCAGCTGCAACCGCGTGCCCCAGGGTATTGCTGCAATGCACAGCGCCCGAGGCGGAGTAGAGATCAACCTTTATTCGAGGAATACAGCTATGAATACCAGCAGAAGAAAATTTGCCGCCGCAGCACTGGCCACCACGGCCGCCGCGGTTTTCTCCATGGCCCCCATCGGCTCAGCGCAGGCCGGCAGCGATGCCAAGGTGCATTGCTTTGGCGTCAACAAGTGCAAGGGCCACAATGACTGCAAGACAGCCAACAATGCCTGCAAGGGCCATGCGGCCTGCAAGGGTCAGGGCTTCGTGAGCATGTCCAAACACGCCTGCGAGGAGATCGGCGGCTCGGTCGACAAGCCTAAGGAATCTTAAGCCCGTCATGGAAGGCCGGTGCCCATCCGGGCACCGGCCGCCACCGTCGGGAGTGCGACCATGTCAGCAATACAAGAAACGCAACGTCCGTTCCTGGGCTATGGCCTGGGTCTGCGCAAAGAGCACTATGAGGCAGTGCTTAACGATGACCCGCCGGTCGACTGGTTCGAGATCATCTCGGAAAACTACATGGTCGACGGCGGCAAGCCGCTGCACTACCTGGACCGGATCCGCGCGCTCTACCCCTTGGCGATGCACGGCGTATCGCTGTCCATCGGCAGTACCGAGGCGCTGGACCTGGGCTATCTGGACCGACTGAAAGCGCTGATCGAGCGGGTGCAGCCGGCCTGGTTCTCCGATCATCTGTGCTGGACCGGCGTGCAGGGCATCAAGCTGCATGACCTGATGCCCCTGCCCTACACCGAAGAGGCCATCGCGCATGTGGTCGAGCGGGTGCAGCGGGTGCAGGACCATATCGGCCGTCAGATGCTGCTGGAGAACGTCTCCAGCTATCTCAGCTACAGCGACTCGCAGCTGAGCGAATGGGACTTTCTGCGAGAGGTCGCCGAACGCGCCGACTGCCTGATCCTGCTGGATATCAACAATATCTATGTCAGTGCCTTCAACCACAACTTCGACCCAAATGCCTATCTTGAGGCCATGCCCGCCGAGCGCATCTGGCAGATTCATCTGGCCGGTCACACCCGCGAGGAAGGCCTGATCATCGACACTCACGACCACCCGATTGCCAACCCTGTGTTCGAGTTGTATGCCGCGGCAGTAAGACGCTTCGGTCGGGTCACCACGATGATCGAGCGCGACGACAGGATCCCGCCATTGCCCGAACTGCTGGATGAACTGGCTCATGTGCGACGCATCGGCGACGAACAACTGTGTGAGCAGGTGGCATGAAACGCCTGGCCGAACTGCAGCAGCACTTCCAACGGTGTCTGCTGGCGCCGCCCGCCGATGGCCCCCAGCTATGGGTACGTGACAGCGGCCGCGCAGCGCCCGAACGCCAGCTGGCTGTGTACATCCACGCCTATGCGGCGCGCCTGAAAGAGGTGCTGGCCAGCGACTATCCGGCGGTACTGATCGCGATCGGTGAGGATGCCTTCGAGCGACTCTCCCAGGCGTACCTCGAAACCCATCCGTCGCACTACTTCAGTCTGCGCGACTTCGGCGCCCGGCTGGCGTCATTCATCGCCGACGAGCCTGCCTATTGCGAGCTACCATGGCTGGTGGAATTGGCGCGCTTTGAGTGGGCCCTGGGCCAGGCCTTCGATGCCGCGGACACACCCATTGCCCGTATCGAAGACATGGCTGCCATCAAGCCGGAACGTTGGCCGGCGCAGCGCTTCGAGCTTCACCCATCCGTGCAGCGTCTGGACTTCAGCTGGAACACCCCGGGTATGTGGTCCGAACTGACTGCCGAGCAACCATCGCCTGTCACAGCCACCGAAACCGAGCCCACACCCTGGCTGGTATGGCGCGAACAACTGACCACCCGCTTCCGCTCATTGCCTGTCGACGAACAGGTCGCACTGAACTGCGCATGCGCCGGCGGGAGCTTCAGCGAGATCTGCGAACGACTCACCGCCTTCGTCGACGCCGATACGGTACCCCTGCGCGCCGCCAGCCTGATCAAGGGCTGGCTGGGACATGGGCTGATCCGCGCCATCCATTCGAGCCGCAACGCGTGGGTGGCGAATCATTAGTTGTCACCTGAATACGGCTACTTCGGCAGTCTTGTTCCGGAACGTAAGCTCTCCTACCCTGCACTGCCATGAAGGATCTACCGATACTCCTCGTCCATTTACTGATAACGATCGCCAGGCTCCTCGGACCGGATGGCGCGAAGGCAGTCGTCGCCGACAGCCTGCTCATGAAACAGCAGCTCCTGGTCATCAACCGCTCTCGGCCACGTGCGCCCAATCTATCGGCACTCGATCGATGCCTGTTCGGCTTCTGCTCATTGTTTCTCGATCCACGCCGCATCCGGCGAGCTGCCGCAATCCTCCGGCATCAACGCTGTTGAAATTTCATCGCCTGCTCAAGCAACGCTAGTGGGCTGCTTTACTCCTCTGGCAATAAACGGAAGTCGCGGCCCAAAGGTCCTTCACAGGAATTCATCCAGGCAATCGTTGCAGTAAAGCAGCGCAACCCACGGTTCGGAGGTCCTCGAATCGCGCTCTCCTTCGGTCGTCGGATGCTGCCCGAGGACGGAAAACGGTTCATCATGGTCGCCGGCGGTAAGAGACAACGCGGTATGGGTATCGATTGGCGAGTCTGCTCTTTTCATCGTCGTGCCATAGCGGTCGGTTTATTTCATTGAGCTGCCGGCAGTGAAACGCTCAGGTGTGGACCCCAACAACGTGTCGTAGCGCCTCCCGTAGGCGTCGGCCGCCTGGTCCCAACCGGCGGGATAAGCCATTGCACGGCGCTGCATGGTGCGCCAATGATCCTTGTCGCCGAAGCAGGCAAGGGAAAAGGGCAGAGCTAAATGCCTCCGTCCCCTTTTTCACATATCGATGGTCGAGTCATGCCGCTAATGGACAGGGGAAGTCCATCCGCCTGTGGACACCGCACGACCTCTGGCTACGCCTCGGCGAGACCCATCATGAGCGCGCCACGAATTCTCAACAGATATTTCGCGGGCAGATTGATCCTGCGACACTCGAGACTATCCGGGAAACAGCGAACAAGAGCCTTGCGCTCGGTAACGATCGATTCAGGAGGCAGATCGAACGCTTGACCGGGGTGCGGGTTAGCCCCGGGAAGCGCGTACCAAAGTCGAAGACAGCAGACAAGCTAGAGGATCAGCAGGAATTCTTACTCTGAACCCAAACTCCCGCCAAACTCCGGTAAAAACCGGATCGGGATACGGATGAGCTGCCGCGGACATCCGGGGCGTCGTTCCTCCAAGTCAGGCTGTCAAGGATCCATGGTTTCGAGTTCGGCGCGGAATGTGTTGACGATGGACTGCCATTTTGCGTCATTCCAAACACCGACGCGATCATCCTTGCGGCTCAATACGTGCGTAAGATCGATCGGTTCCTCCACGGCCTCCAACAAACCCATGGACCAATTGGGAAAATCGATCTGCTCAACGGGGCGAATGACGACCGTGTGAATATCGTTGTGGCGGTTGTCACGCAGGATGTCTGCATACAACAGCAGCAATTCTATCTCATCCCCTTCCAGTATCTGCAGGTAAGACTCTTTGGCGCAATACAGCATGCCCGTTATGCCGTGCGCGCGGTTCTTTCTGCTGGCGCCAGCTACCATTTCGCGCAACGACTGGCTGTCGAGCGGAACGGTCGCATGACTTGTATAAATAATCTGAAGCAATGCCATTTTCAATTACCTGTTCCCGATCTTTATCCGCCTCAGTCTACCTTTTCAAGGATATTTTGGGTCAGCAACGCGAGGGAAAAGGGGACGGAGGCATTTTGCAATTAAGCAAGCGGTATCCCTTGGGCTACAGAGCTAAATGCCTCCGTCCCCTTTTTGCCCCTTTTTGCCTTTTTCGCCTTCAGCAGGAAGCCTTCGATGCCACCTGTCGAAAACTGCATCGGTTCCTCTGCGACACATCCGCGGGAGCCCACAAACCCTGAAAACAACCCACAGATTCCGCTGACGATCCACTTTTCTTCTCTGGCCCCAAATATTCCAGACTTCGACAAAGTCGGCTGCGACTGAAGTATTGCCCGATGGGGCTTCAAGTCTGCGGGTTTGTCGTGCCCAACGCGGTACCGCCGAGGCCGTGCCACCAGCGCTGCAATATGACATCGATACCGATAACGATCCCAATAACCCCGCCCGCCAGTAGTCCGAAGACAAGTCCACCGAGCATGAGGTCGGTTGAATCGTCACCATCGTAGAAACGAAGCTCGATGAGTTCGTAGATCCCGAACGCCTGGTCGAACAGAAGCCCTAACCCAGCGATCAGGACTCCAACCATTACCAAAACAAAAAAATCACGCACTATCCAACTCGCCAGGTAACCGACGTCGTATAACCGTAGCGTGACCGTCAGCGCCGCCGAGCCAACCAGGGCACCGAAGAACAAGGCATTGGTGGAGATCAACCCGTAGCCCGGAAGCTGACCGAAAGACCACCCGAGCAGCAGGCCCATCAATGCGCCGGTAACAAGTCCACCTCCCATTCCACCGGTGAACTCGTTGAACCAGAATCGACTCCGTCCGTGTCGTTCCGACAGGAAAGCGAACCATACGATAAAGATCCGGCACAACAGGCCCAAAACGAATCCCGTAAACGCTGCCGCGGCGACGATGCGCGCGAACAACCCGGAGAACAGGTCGTCCGGTTGCTCGCCTAGCTGATAGGCCAAGGCGGTAATTAGCCCACCCACCAATCCGGCGATGATTCCACCATAAACACCGGCCATATGATCGACTCGAAAAGGTGCGCTCAGTTGTTCATTTCGCTCTAGGTCGAACTGAATCGAGTGACTCCTGTCCTTAGCGCTCAGCAAATCACTCAACAGTCCCGCCCCCACGATTAGGCATAAGAGCAGGCTGATACCGACCGCCTCGTACCATTCTGCCTCCCAGTTAAGGTATGCCGTAATCGCGAGACTGACCGTGGCCAGGACCGCAAGTGCGTTTTGCAGGGACCGAGGCGACCTTGTGCCGTGGCGTTCGGATCTACTTCCCACACCCACCGCGGCTTGCCCGGATTTCGACGATGGCTGATGAGAGTGAACCGGAGTCACTGCAGCCTCACATACGGATTGCACCTTGTTTACCAGATCGACGAACGTCGCCTCTTGGTCCGGATCCGACATCCCGGCCATCGGCCTGCCGGGCGCATTGACCGCTTGGATCTCGGCGAGAGAAAGCATTTCGGGACCCTTGCGCGGATCCGGATATCGGTACGTGGCGTGTTTGAGCGCGACGCCATGCAGGATCAAGGGCAAAAGAATCGTGCCCTCCTCCCTGGCCCGGGTCAGCAGCACTGGCAACTCACGATCGCGAATATAGTCTGAGTTTAGAAAAGCTGGGCTGATAAGCAGTACTGCGACGGTGGCGTGATCGAGATAGTGCTTTATCTGCTTGTCCCACATCGCGCCCGCTTGGATCTCCTGATCCGCGAAGATCTCTATATCCTGCAATTTCTCCAGCTGCCCGAGGTGGTCGCGCACCCGGCTGCACCATTGAAAAGCCCCTCGTTCGTCTGCACGTGCATAGCAGATAAAAACAATCGGTCCGGTGTGCGGCATTCCAGGTTTTGTATTCACTATGATTGAGCCCCAACCTGGCCAATAAACTATGCTATTGGCATTGAAGATACGGCGATGTTGTTCCCGTCACTTCATCCGTACCGGAAAGATGATATGGGCACGAAGGCGCGTGTACCCCCACGGCCTCATTGAACGTAGTCGCATTCTCTGGCGTAACAAGAGCCCTTATCGAGTCGGACGAGAACGCTCATGCTCAGCAGAATCTGGCGACGCAAAGGCCACTTCTGCCGATTTTCTCGGTATCCCCAGTTCACCGAATGACCGTCCAATTGTAGACGAGTCAACGCCGGACGAGCTTTCTTTAACAACAACGGTTTGCCCACATAGCAGATGCCGAGCCTTCTGAACGTCGCGAAAATTGAAGCGACCCACTCTCTTCTCCCACTAGATTGACCCCGTGGGCATTCCCAACCCACTGCTTCATAATCCGCCGAATTCCTTCGCAAACACCAGGACACCCCTTGAGCCACCGTCCCAGGAAAAGGTTCGGCCAGAAGTGTTGCCCGGCGTGGTTTTTCTGCGTTTTCTGCGGAGTTAGAGAGGTGGGAATCAGGGCTGTCGACGATTTCGATCACAGTTGATTGACGAGGACAAGGTTAGAGAAGCTGGCTGGAGATATGCATCTCAGGTTCACAAGCTAGCCCAACAACTGCGATCAGGTCTCGCGTCCAGACCGGCGCATTGCCAATCTTCTCCAACAAATAATCGATGAAGATCCTGACTTTCGCGGTCAGGACATTCGATTTCGGATAGACGAGCCATAGGGCTGTCTGGTCGTCGACCTTGTAGTCGGGCAGGACACGGACCAGTGAGCCGTCGGCGAGTTCGCGGTGAACGCTCCACAGTGAGTTCATTGAGATGCCTGCCCCCGCGATGGTCGCAATCTTCTGGCTCAAACCATCATCGACGATGAGCCGGCACCCGGCCAGACGCGGATCGAACTGCCCTGTTTTGCCATCCCGCCCAACCAGCGGTATCGGTGATTGTTCCTTGAAGGCGATCAGTTGGTGCGTCGCGAGTTTATCGGGATGTTTGGGCGTGCCATGTTGATTAAGGTATTCGGGCGACGCACAGAGGATTCGCATGTCGTCGGCCAGTCTGCGCCCCTTCAGGCTGCTATCCGGGAGCACCGAATTGCGCAGCGCCAGATCGAAGCTGCCCTGGATAAGGTCGAACTCCATATCGGTGAGTCGGAGGTCGAGGCTGATGCCAGGATGTGACGCTAGAAACTCGGGGAGAATCGGCGCGATATACAGCTGGGCAAACGTGCTTGGTGCCGTGAACCTCAGGGTGCCCGTTGCCGACACATTGCCGCGTCCCAGCGCGGCGTGGGCCGCATCTTCCTGGGCGAGGATCTCCTCGGGCATAAGGCAGAAACTCTGCCCCCTCCAGCGACAGAGCCACCTTGCGCGTCGAACGACGCAGCAGATCCGCCCCCAGCGTCTTCTCCAGTTTCGCCAGTCTGGCGCTGGCCACCGCCGGT
>CAVXWS010000073.1:0-68463 GCA_963765415.1 uncultured Gammaproteobacteria bacterium | reverse complement strand
CCAGCCCACTACCACCGCTACGCCAATCCCAGTGCATCCACACGTAAACCGCTTTACCCACCAGGTTTTCCTCGGGTACGTAGCCCCAGCTCCGACTGTCGTTACTGTGGTCACGATTGTCGCCCATGACGAAATAATGTCCGCCTGGAACGAAAACTTCACCATTGACGCCATAAGGCGAAGCCGGATTAGTCATCATTGTATAGCTGATATTGTCATTTGTTTCGATATACACCTGGCAACCGGCCCCGGGGCGATCGCAACCATTCGCACCCTGCATTCGATTCAGATCACCGAGGCCCTGGTATAAATCGCTTTCCTCGACATCCAGTGCCACACCATTAATCGTTAATCGACGATTATAGTAACTTACATGATCTCCCGGCAATCCGATTACCCGTTTTATGTAATCCTGCGATTCATCCTGTGGATAACGGAAAACAATGACATCGCCACGTTTCGGTTTTACGCCCTCGGTCATCTTCTGGTGGGTGACCGGTACGCGCAGCCCGTAGCTGAATTTATTGACCAGGATAAAATCACCGACCAGCAGCGTGGGCATCATCGAGCCCGACGGAATTCGAAAGGGTTCGAAAATAAAGGCACGCAACACCAGGACCGCCAGAAGTACCGGAAAGAAAGCTCTTGAGTACTCAACCACTATGGGTTCGTTTGCGGACAGACTGCTAGCCGATGCCCTGCGTTTACGGGCGAAAAGCAAGATGTCGATCAACCAGACCAGCCCGCTTACGGCAGTCAGGATTACGAGCAAAAATTCAAAATCAAAATGGATCATTCACATTACCTGGCATTCAATTGTAGGGTCAGACTATCGATCTCTGTGTCAATTTTAGTGATCAACTTTCAACACCGCGAGAAACGCGTCCTGCGGAATTTCGACATTGCCGACCTGTTTCATGCGTTTTTTACCGGCTTTCTGTTTTTCCAGCAATTTTCGTTTGCGCGATATGTCACCGCCATAACACTTGGCCGTTACATTTTTGCGCAAGGCCTTGACGTTGGTGCGTGCGACCACGTTTGATCCGATGGCCGCCTGAATCGCCACGTCGAACATTTGCCGCGGAATCAACTCCTTCATTTTCGACGCCAGTTCACGGCCGCGGTAGTCGGCATTGCTGCGATGCACGATCAGCGACAGGGCATCGACTTTCTCACCATTGATGAGGACGTCGAGTTTGACCAGGTTGGCTTCCTCGAAACGCAGAAATTCATAGTCAAACGACGCGTATCCGCGGCTCACCGATTTCATGCCGATCGAAAAAATCGAGCACGACTTCGGAAAGTGGTAATTCAAACACCAGCGACACCTGGCTTCCGAGGAACTGCATATCTTTTTGCACGCCCCTTTTTTCGATACACAGCGTAATTACCGCACCGATATAGGCTTCGGGTAACAGGATATTCGCCTGGATAATGGGTTCGAGTATAGCGTTGATTTTATTGATCGGCGGCAAATCCACCGGATTGTGTATTTCGACCAGATCGCCGGCGGTGGTTTCAACCTGGTAGACCACGGTCGGTGCGGTGGTAATCAGGTCGAGATCGTATTCGCGCTCCAGCCTCTCCTGCACGATCTCCATGTGCAGCAAGCCGAGGAATCCACAACGAAAACCGAAACCCAGCGCCTGCGAGGTTTCCGGTTCGAATTGCAGTGCCGCATCGTTCAGCTTCAATTTTTTCAGCGCCTCGCGACAGTCTTCGTAATCATCCGAGCTGATCGGAAACAGGCCGGCGAATACTCGCGGCTGCACCTGCTTGAAATCGGCCAGTGGCGCATCCGCCGGATTCTGCGCCAGGGTGATGGTATCGCCAACCCGGGCCGACTCGATATCGCGGATACCGGCGATGACAAAACCAACGCTGCCGGCCTTCAGGAACGGCATTTCCTTACGCTTCGGGGTAAACACACCCACCTTTTCAACCAGGAAGTCGATGCCACTGGACATCATGCGGATCTTTTGCTTCGGCTTGATCACGCCCTCCATGACGCGCACCAGTGTGATCACGCCGACGTAAGAATCGAACCATGAGTCGATGACCAGTGCCTGGGTCTTGTTGTCTTCGGATCCCGAAGGCGCCGGAATTTTCTCGATGATCTGCTCCATCAAGTCTTCGACACCGACACCGGTCTTGGCGCTCACCTCGATGGCTTCCGAAGCGTCGAGCCCGATCACCTGTTCGATTTCCCGCTTGACCCGCTCGGGTTCGGCGGCGGGCAAATCAATCTTGTTTATCACCGGGATCACTTCCAGGTCGAGATCAATCGCGGTATAGCAATTGGCCACGCTTTGCGCTTCGACACCCTGCGAGGCGTCGACAATCAGCAGTGCACCTTCGCAAGCCGCCAGCGAGCGCGACACCTCGTAGGAGAAATCGACATGCCCGGGCGTATCGATCATGTTGAAGGTATATTCCTTGCCGTCACGCGCGCGATAGGCGAGCGATACGCTTTGCGCCTTGATGGTGATGCCACGTTCGCGCTCAAGATCCATGGAATCGAGCACCTGCGATTCCATTTCGCGTTCGCTCAAGCCACCACAGAGCTGGATAAAGCGATCCGCGAGCGTGGATTTTCCGTGGTCGATGTGAGCGATGATGGAAAAATTGCGGATTAACTCCATACGCATAATTGGTAACCGCCCTGGCCTGCATATTGCACGAAGGGAACGAAACTCAGGGGAAATCCGGCAAAAAATCGCCCGGAGCGATTTTTCGCGTCAGCCCCGAAGGGGTGAGGCGCAGGGACGCGCCGAACAACCAAGGTCGAACGATCGCCTGCAGGCCCATAGCCTTGGCTATGGGTCAAGGGGGATCGTTCGAGATTGGCAGCCGGATTTTTCCTGATTTCGTTCAGACACAAACTGTGAAGACCTATTCTCGCGAAAAATCCACGCAAATGATTGATAATAATAATCTTTCCTCTGATTTTGTGTCGCCTTCGTGCAATATGCAGGCTACGTCGGTTCAATGGGTGTGATCGGTGAATGGCCAGTGCCGGTGCGGTGTCAACCCGATATGGCGTCTGGATATAAAACCCGCGAAGTTTACGCTAAAGCCAAGGCAGCTATCAATGCCGATTCGTCGAAAAAGTAGTGGCAAATTTCGGTTTCGCCATAGCATAGCACCGGAACCAGGACGTCGTAGCGACGAATCAGCTCGAGATCACGATCAATATCGACCTCGTTCCATTCAACGGGTTGCTGGTTTTGGCAAAATGCCACCAGTGCTTTGCGCATCGCATCGCACAGGTGGCATTGCTCACGGTAATAGAGAGTTAACTGCAATCAGCGGTCATCGATTGGTACATACTCAGGAATCTTCCGGACGAATCGCGAGAAATACGGGTCCAGTGCGGCGTTGTACCAGCAAAGCTACCGATTTACCCGAACTCAGGTTGCCGGTAACCGATTCGAAAGCATCCACCGATTCGACTGGCTTGTTATCGATCATGGTAATGACATCACCCTTCTGAATGCCGGCGTCGCTTGCCGGACCGGTAGCATCGACCTCGGTCACCTGTACGCCACCTTCAACTTTCAGCCGCTTGCGCGCTTCGCTATCCAGGGCTTCGATCTTCATCCCCAGTGCCGATTTTTCCATGACGTTATCTTCAGGGGTATAAGCCGCCTGGGTAATCGAAGATGGCAATTCGGCGATGTTTACCCCGATCTGGCGACGCTGCTTGTTGCGAATCACCACGACCTGGGCATCCTCGCCGACCTTGGCACGACCGACCAGCGGCGGCAAACCACTGGAACGCATAACCATTTTGCCATTGAACTCGACGATCACATCACCGACCTCGAGTCCTGCAGCGGCAGCAGGACTGTCATCCAGCACCTTTGCTACCAGCGCACCGTGCGGATTTTCCATACCGAAGGATTCCGCCAGTTCACGGGTCACTTCCTGAATTAACACTCCGAGCCAGCCGCGTGAGACCGAGCCGGTTTCCTTGAGCTGGTTGGCGACGTCAACGGCCATTTCGATCGGGATCGCAAACGACAGGCCCATAAAACCGCCGGTGCGGCTATAGATCTGCGAATTGATGCCGATTACCTGGCCTTTCATATTGAACAGCGGGCCGCCCGAATTACCCGGGTTGATGGCAACATCGGTCTGGATAAATGGCACGTAGTTGTCGCTGGGCAGGCTACGACCCTTGGCGCTCACGATACCGGCGGTCACCGAGTGGTCGAAGCCAAATGGCGAACCGATGGCAAGTACCCATTCACCAACCTTGAGTTTGTCTGAATCACCAAAGTTCAATACCGGCAAGTCTTCACCGTCAACTTTCAGCACAGCGACATCCGAGGCCTCGTCTGAGCCGACGACACGGGCAACGAATTCCTTGCGATTCGACATCCGCACAATCACTTCATCGGCGCCAGCAATCACGTGGTGATTGGTGAGAATATAGCCATCTTCGGAAATGATAAAGCCGGAACCCAGTGACTGGGCTTCGCGGCCGCGCCGATCGAGTTCATCGCGGTCGAAAAACTTTTCGAACAGCTCCCCGAATGGAGAACCTTCGGGCAATTCCGGGATGTTGAATTCCTGCGAATTACTCGGCCTGGGCCTTGGTTTTAGTGCTGATATTGACGACCGAATCTTTCGCGTCTTCGACAATCTGGGTGAACTCGGGCAAATTCGCCTGAACCGTTATGGGCATGCTGATCAGCATCACCAGCGTCAATTGCTTTAATGTTCTGGATAAAATATTCACAGTGTTTACCTGATAGTTTCCAATACAGTTTTATGACCTGTTATAAGGTCCGGGGTTCACCCGAATATCCCTGATATAGGGTGCCTGGCCCTGCTGTTCAAGTTTTTGTGTGCCAAGCGAGGCTATTTTAAACCCGGCAAACAGGCCGACGCAGGCAATCGCGACAACCAGCCATTCGGGTAAGGCCAGCAGCATCGCGAGCCATCCGCCTAGCACCAGAGCCAGTAACGGTAAGCCATACAGCAGCAGGCTGGCCCTTACCAGCGCCGCTTCAGGCAAGGCAAGCACGACTTCATCGCCTGCACCGCAATCTTTATCTGTTTCGAGAATCAATGGTCTGGAACGGCGACCCAGCAGGCGCCCCAGGGCACCGGTGCCGCAACCCTGGCTGAGCTCGCAGTCGCCACAGGCGGATCCGCGCTGCAGCTCGAGCTCAACACGGTTGCCATCTCGACGGATGACACGAGCCGATTCAGTCAGCATGGGGTGAAATTGGTAAATTCATGGCGCAAGTGTGATACCAATCGGGATCCATCGCAAGCGCTGCCGCAGGCAACGTAGCCGCGCGAGGAGATAACGGCATAGCTTACTGGGGCTGGTAGATAATCGACTCAGCCACCAGCTTGACGGTGGTCGAAGGCACTTCGCCGATCGCGGTGATCGAGTGATTGTCCAAAATGCGAATAAATGCGTTCACCGCGCCCATCGACGATACACCACTTTGCGTCAGGCCCGATATCTTTTCGATGAAAACCGACAGCGAAGCCAGGCCGTCGGTATACACCATTTGCTGCACAAAATCGTCGCTACCGGGTATCTTGCGGCGCAATATTGATTCACGCCAGAATCCGCCCGGCATCCCGCTCAACTGCCAGGCATTGTCCACGGCAAATGTCCTGGAGCTATCACCGCTGTGATAGCGCACCAGCGTGAAACTTTCGTCGATGACAGGCATGGTGTCGATGACCAGCTGGTGTTCGCCTTCATACATTACCAGGCTGGTGAACATGACTTCCTCGATAACGTGCTCATTTACATCCAGCAAGCTCGATTTCATCATCAGGCCGTTACGCTCGTTGATCCAGAATTTCATCCCGTAGCGGTATTCGTCGAGCGGATCGATATGGACGACTACCGTATCCTGGTTGGCGACTCGATCCTTGCCGACGAGCTTCATCGCGTAAAATTTTTCCAGTCGCGCGATATCCTCGGGAATGAAAATTGGTGAGAAGCTGTTCTTGCGCGAGACGTCGACAATTACCTTGCGACTCGAAGGCCAGATACAGGTCAGGTTTTGATTGTCGCGAATGACTTCTCGCGCCTCACCGTTAAGTGAAACCAGTCTTTCCTTTTCACCCTGCACGTCCTTGTAGTGCGTAATCTGCATGCCTTCCAGGCGATTGTCATGCAGGTAAACGAAAGTGCCCTGGTAGTTCAGGTTGCGCATTGCGTCGGACATCTTTTGCACCCATTCCATCGCTGGATCGGCGATTACCGATGCGCTGGCAAGGGTAGACAGCAATACTCCGGCACACAGTCTGGGCAGATAATGCTGAAGGAGTGATGATTGCCTCACTGCGCCCTGCCCGGTGGATAAATGACTACTGCGCATCAAAACCGGCGACTCGTGCCTGGGGTATCAAGCCCTGCATGGAATTGGAATACTCGGTGTGATTGACCAGGTAAGCGTTCAACTTCTGTTGCAACACGGGTGATTCGTTTTCCAGCTTCCAGCGCAACCCCTGAGATTGCAACTGGCTGGATACCGTTACCACGTTGCCAACCGGTTGGCCCGCCAGTTGCTTGATTTTCGTCTCTTCCGCGCTCACCAGGCCATCACCCGAAACCGTTGAATCCGGGGCGGGTTGCCACAGGGAAACGGTAACCAGCGCCACACTGGCCGCCACCGCGAGTCCGGCAAAGGGTTTGAACCAGGCGCGCGCCATCAATGGACCACTGGCGGTCACGGTACTGGCGATCCTTTCGACTGAACTTTCAGGCGCTGCCTGATCACCAATATTCGCCATCACCTGGTGGTGAAAATCGGTATCGATCACTTGCGGCAATTCATTGCGCATGACGTCGCCAATCATCTGGTAACGACGTATGCGATACTGCAAATTGACGTCCGCAATCACTTCGTCGAGCACGTCATTGACGTTCTCGTCGCTGTAATCGTCCAGTATCAGGGATAATTTTTCGTCTTGCTGCTTCATTTTCAAGTACCGGTTAAATCAAACTATACATAAATCGCCGTAAAAACTGTTTCTTAGTCACTCCAACAGGGGTCTAAGTTCCTTATCGATTACATCTCGGGCACGAAAAATTCGTGATCGTACCGTACCGATCGGGCAATCCATCACCTCGGCAATCTCTCCATAACTCAATCCGTCGATTTCGCGCAGGGTAATCGCCGACTTCAAATCTTCCGGCAACTTTTCTATAGCACGAAATATTGTGGTCTTTATTTCTTCCGTCAGTAACAGGTTTTCGGGATTATCATACTCCTTCAAACCCGATTCACCTTCAAAGTGCTCGGCATCGTCCACATCGACCGTATAACCGGGCGACTTGCGCGCGCGCGAGGCGAGGTAATTCTTCGCCGTATTCGCCGCAATGCGGTACAACCAGGTATAAAACTGGCTATCACCACGAAAACTGTTGATCGCGCGGAACGATTTTATGAAAGCGTCCTGCGCGATATCCTGGCATTCCGACTGGTCCGATACAAAGCGCCCGACAAGGTTGATGACCTTGTATTGGTACTTTTGCACCAGCACGTCAAACGCAGCCGTATCCCCGGCCTGCACGCGCTTCACCAGCTCTGCGTCAAGCAGATTTGTCCCCATTGATAAGCCTTTAGAATTTATATGCATCGGCGATAATTAATTCTTATCGTCCGTGAGTCGAGATAAAGACTGATTATATAATAAAAAGTTCTCCTCATTAGTCCGAATATTGAACCAGTCGGACCTGGCGCTGATCACCACGGACAGATAATTCGGATAAAAATACAGGTTTCCAGCCCCTGAATCACAGTACCGTTGAAAACCGGCTCAAGTCCTGTCACGGCGTTAACTTGCCCGGATACGCCTGGACTGGCGCATTATTCGGGCTAACGGCTTTTGAGAAACGCATGATTTCACTATACTGCCTGCACTCGAGCAATCTGGATCACTATGGGTCACCATTTCAAATTTGACGTCATCATCGTCGGCAGCGGCGCCGCCGGCTTATCCGCAGCGCTGCACCTGCCCGCTTCGCTAAAGGTCGCGGTACTGGCCAAGTCCTCCGGCGAGCAGCAGTCCAGCTACTGGGCCCAGGGCGGTATTTCTGCCGTGCTCGAACCCGACGACAGTGTCGAACAGCATACCGAAGACACTATCGAGGCCGGAGCCGGCCTCTGCGATGAAGCCGTGGTGCGCCTGTGCGCCGCCGCCGGGCGCGACAATATCGAATGGCTGGCGGATCTCGGTATGCCGTTTTCACGCGATCGCCAGGAAATCAGTAACAGTGGCTTTCACCTGACGCGTGAAGGCGGCCACAGCAGACGCCGCGTGGTACACGCCGCCGATGCGACCGGCAAGGCGCTGCAGCAGACGCTGCAGGCCCACGTGCTGGAGCGCGACAATGTGCGTATATTCGATCAACACGTGGTGATCGACCTGATTCACCGGCAAAACAAGTGCGTTGGCCTGTATGCGCTCAACCGTCAGGATCAACACGTCGATCTGTTCCGCGCGCGCAAGATCATTCTGGCCACCGGCGGTGCCAGCAAGGTCTATCTCTACACCAGCAATCCCGATGGTTCTACCGGTGACGGCATTGCCATGGCCTGGCGTGCCGGTTGTCGCGTTGCCAACATGGAATTCATTCAGTTCCACCCCACTTGCCTGTATCACCCCGATGCCAAGTCGTTCCTGATCACCGAGGCCATTCGGGGCGAAGGCGGCAAGCTGTTGCTACCCGACGGCCGGCGCTTCATGCCCGATTTCGACCAACGCGCGGAATTGGCACCACGCGATATCGTTGCGCGCGCCATCGACCACGAGATGAAGCGTCTCGGCATCGACTGTGTCTACCTGGACATCAGCCACAAGAGCCGCGCCTTTATCAAATCGCATTTCCCGACGATTTATCAGCGTTGCCTGGAATTTGATATCGACATCACGCGCCAGCCCATTCCGGTAGTGCCCGCGGCGCATTACACCTGCGGTGGCGTGATGGTCGACGTGAACGGTCGCACCAGCCTGGAAAACCTGTACGCAGTCGGTGAAGTCGCCTATTCCGGGTTGCACGGCGCCAACCGCATGGCGAGTAACTCGCTGCTCGAATGCCTGGTGTTTTCCCAGGCCGCCGCAAAACACATCGCTGCCGACATCGATACCAGCAAGAATATGCCGGTGCTCGAACGCTGGGATGAATCGCAGGTAACCGATTCTGACGAAGACATCGTGGTCGCCCACAACTGGGATGAACTGCGGCGTTTCATGTGGGACTACGTGGGTATCGTACGCACCAACAAACGCCTCGAACGGGCGCTGCACCGTACCGAATTATTGAAAAGCGAGATCAACGAATACTACGGCAACTACAAGGTTTCCGCCGATCTGCTGGAATTACGTAACCTGGTGGTGGTCGCCGAGCTGATCATACGCTCGGCGCTGGCGCGCAAGGAAAGCCGGGGATTGCACTTTACGCGCGACTACCCCGACAGCGACCCGGCCTACCTCGCACCCACCGTTCTCGATCCCGGCCAGGCGCAGCGAAGCCCGGCCAAGCTCGCGTCGATCTGACGTTCCGGTCGCTGATCGGTATCCCTGAGCTTTTCGCTGGGCAACCCCGCTTTTTTTTCGTCATTCCTGCGCCGCGCGATGTTGAAACTTCAGAATTGGGTGCGGGATTCGGGGGAGAAAGTGATCTTTCTGTTCGAAGGTCGTGATGCGGCCGGTAAGGGCGGCACGATCAAGCGTTTCATGGAGCACCTGAACCCTCGAGCCGCTCGCGTGGTGGCGCTGGAGAAACCCAGCGAGCGCGAAATGGGACAGTGGTATTTTCAGCGCTACATCCAGCATCTCCCGACCGCTGGCGAGATGGTGTTTTTCGACCGCTCCTGGTACAACCGCGCCGGTGTGGAACGGGTCATGGGCTTCTGTTCACCGTCCGATTATCTGGAGTTCATGCGCCAGACGCCGGAACTCGAACGCATGCTCGCGCGCAGCGGGATTCGCCTCTTCAAGCTCTGGTTTTCCGTCAGCCGCGGCGAGCAGTTACGGCGCTTCAAGAAGCGCGAACACGATCCGTTGAAACAATGGAAGCTCAGCCCGATGGATATGGCCTCACTGGACAAGTGGGACGAGTACACCGCGGCCAAGGAGGCCATGTTCTTCCATACGGATACCGCGGATGCGCCTTGGACGGTGGTAAAATCGGATGATAAAAAACGAGCCAGAATCAATGCGATGAGGCATGTTCTTCACAGTGTTCCTTACACCAATAAGAGAACGAAGAAGTCGTTTGCCCACCGGATGCCCTGATTGTCGGGACCGCCTCGGAGATCTACGAAGAAGGCGAACACACCATGTTGAGCCCTCCCAGTGTCGGCTAGTTTCGTGGACGCAGAGGGACGACGGAGAATTCTATGACCCAGCACTACGAGGCCCACGCCGACCAGGTCGTGGCCGGTTTTCGCAACCTGATCGAAAGCAGTGAATCTTCGATCACAGAGGAGGATGGGCGGCAACTGGCGATGCTGATTGAATCCGCGATCAGTACCTCCGTGCTCGAGGAACTGCAAAAGGTCGCGGATCGGATCAGTCAACTGTCGGCGGAGATAATGCGGCATGCCGAGCGTTACGACTGATCTCCCGGAGAGCAGCGCGACGATAAACAGGGGCCTGGACGCCCCGGATCACTTGCACAACCTGACCTAATCTTCAGGCCGGGCCTCGAGTAGGCGTTCGACGATGGCCTTTGATTGGTCCTTTTCGACGACCTTTTCGGCCGCTGTCCAACTCATGTCGTTTTCGAGCCGATAAGAGCCGAGAAACCGATGAGGCGGGGATCCGCCCCAATCGGCCGGCGACAGCATGGAGAATTCCTGGGTTCCATCCGTGCGGCGGTAAAGGTGGTAAGTCTTGCCCGGCTGACGGCGAAACGCGCACCGGGCCTGATGAAGCAGTGAGTCCTGCCGTGCCGCTTCGAGTATCGTCCGGGCTTGGGCTTGGAGGTACCTGACCTGATCTGCGATGACCTGCAATTTGGAGGAAACCCGTTGGCCGATTGCCGCGTCTGCCTGGGCGATCTCCGCGGCAAGGTCGACGATATCGAAGGCAGGCGCCAGGCGGCTGACCGGGTGGGGGGCCGAATGGTCGGATCCGGAGTGCGGACGTCCGGATCGGGTGAGGTTTGGACGATCGGCTTGCTTCTTGGTCATGGGTCATTTTCCGAAAGCGGAAATCTGTTTGGTCGAGCGGCGGGCCTTGGCTCTCGCGTGATTCAGTCCTTCACATCGGGCAAAATTTCCGTACAATGCCCGGTTTACCTCGACCCACAGTTCGAGAACACAGATTCGGCTGCCGCGAGTGAGCCAGGCTTAAAGAGAACAGTATGGTAACAATCAGACTTTCCAGATCGGGTGCGAAAAAGCAGCCTTACTACCACGTCGTTGTCACGGATAGCCGAACGGCGCGTGATGGCCGCTACATAGAGCGCTTGGGCTTTTTCAACCCAGTGGCGCGCGGGGGGGAAGAGCGTCTGCGTCTGGACCTCGGCCGGGTGGAGCACTGGCAGGGACGGGGCGCACAGACCTCCGAGCGGGTTGCTACGCTGCTGAAGGACTACCGGAAGCAGGCGGATGTCGTTGCCGGCGCTCCGGTCGAGGCGAAGGAGACGGCCGCCGAGGCGTCTTGACCCGACGTCCCGCAAGCAGCCGCAGCGGTTAGCGGTCGGTGAGTAAAGCGGGACCTACCGAGCAACGGGAAGAAGTTACTGAGGGTGACGGTTCTAAGAGACTCGTCACCCTCGGTCGTATATCGGGTGTCTTCGGCATTCAGGGTTGGGTGAAAGTTCGTTCGCACACGGATCCCCTGGAGAACATCGTCCGCTACTCGATCTGGCATTTGAGCGGACCTGGCCGCCAGGAGATTCGGCGGGTGGAGCAGGGCAAGCGCCATGGTAAGGGTGTTATCGCGAAATTGATCGGCTGCGATGACCGTGATGCGGCGGAGAGCTTGCGCGGTCTCGAGATCTCCGTCCGGCGCGATCAACTGCCGAGCACGCTGGAAGAAGGCGAGTACTACTGGACGGACATCGAGGGTTTCGCAGTTGAGACCGCAGACGGGGTTCTGCTCGGCAAGGTGGACCACCTGTTCGAGACGGGATCGAACGATGTCATGGTCGTCAGAGGCGATCGCGAGCGTCTGATTCCCTACATCTGGGGGCAGGTAGTGAAAGACGTCGATCTTGACGCGCGTCGAATGAGGGTGGACTGGGACCCGGAGTTTTGACGGGCGAAAGCGATGCGTTTTGACGTCATCACTTTGTTCCCGGAGATGTTCGACGCGATTCGGCAGGGAGTGACCGGGCGGGCCTTCCTGCGCCGGTTCGCCGAGTTGCAGTTGTGGAATCCGCGCGAATACACCGCGGATGTGCACCGCACGGTGGATGACCGGCCGTATGGCGGTGGGCCGGGCATGGTAATGCTGGCCGAACCGCTGGCCGGGGCGATCGCGGATGCACGTGCCACCGCCAAGGACAGTTCGGTGGTCTATCTTTCGCCGCAAGGTCGAAAGTTTGATCAGGGCTTGGCCCGGGAATTCGCCGGTCGCTCCGGAGTGATACTGCTTTGCGGGCGGTACGAAGGGATAGACGAGCGCTTGATTGCCGCCGAGGTCGATGAAGAGATATCGGTCGGGGACTACGTGGTCTCCGGTGGCGAGCTCCCGGCGATGTTGGTGATGGATGCGGTACTGCGCCTCATTCCGGGTGTCCTGGGGCATCAGGACTCGGCGCAGCAGGACTCGTACACCGATGGCCTGCTCGACTGCCCGCACTACACTCGCCCCGACGAGGTGCTGGCGCAGGGAGTGCCGGCGGTGTTGCGATCGGGCGATCATGAAGCGATTCGCCGCTGGCGCCTGAAGCAGGCATTGGGCAGAACCTGGTTGAGGCGTCGAGACCTCCTCGAAGATCGACGGCTCAGCGACGAGGAGCGAGTATTACTCGACGAATTTTTACGTGGCCAGATGGACACATGAATACAGGAGCAAAGGCGATGAGCAACATCATCCAGGAACTCGAAGCGGAACAGATGACCAAAGAAGTCCCGGACTTCGGTCCGGGTGATACCGTGATCGTTCAGGTCAAGGTCAAGGAAGGTGAACGCGAGCGTCTACAGGCCTTCGAAGGCGTGGTGATCGCCAAGCGAAACCGCGGGTTGAACTCCTCGTTTACGGTTCGCAAGATCTCTCACGGTGAGGGTGTGGAACGGGTATTCCAGACATACAGCCCGGCGGTGGGAGGCGTGCAGGTCAAACGCCGGGGCGATGTGCGTCGCGCCAAGCTCTACTACCTGCGCGGTTTGTCGGGCAAGGCCGCAAGGATCAAAGAAAAGATCTGACGCAGTCGTCTCGGACAGACCGAAGGGCCGCCGCGCTTCAGAGAGTGCGGCGGCTTTTTCGTTGCCGAGGGTCGTTACGCCGATATCGATCGGCCGCTCGAGCCGAATCCGTCCCGCCCGCATATTGGTCTCACACTCAGAGTTGGTGCGGGCGGCGAGATGATCGACAATCTCGATTCGAGAGCCAGGATCGTACGAACCCGATATGACCAATCCAGAAGGCTGGGCCTTGTTGCCGATCGACATGAACAGGCATTTCGCTCTGCCGGATGCCGGTTTCCCTAATATCCCCAATACCCGTGTCGATTGCCTCGGCGCCAGCGAGCTCGTCGAGCACTACCTGCCTGAGCTCGATTACTGATGTCCCGTCCGAACAGTTTCTATTGGCACGACTATGAGACCTGGGGCGCGGACCCGCGCCGAGACCGCGTCGCTCAGTTCGCCGGGCTGCGGACCGATCTGGATTTCAATCCCATCGGTCAGCCCATGGTGATCTACGCCGCCCCGGCAGACGACTTCCTGCCGCAACCCGAGGCCTGCATGGTCACCGGTCTCAGCCCCCAGGTCTGTCGCGACCGGGGCATGCCGGAATCGGAGTTGTTCGGAGCGATCCTGCAGGAGTTTTCGCAGCCGGGTACCTGCGCCCTCGGGTACAACACGATTCGATTCGACGACGAGTTCACCCGCTACGGTTTTTACCGCAACTTTATCGACCCCTATGCGCGCGAGTGGCGCGACGGAAACTCGCGCTGGGATCTCATCGACGTGGTCCGCCTGACCCGTGCCCTTCGCCCCGAGGGAATCGAATGGCCGTTGCGCGAAGACGGGCTGCCCGGTTTTCGCCTCGAACAACTGACCGCGGCGAATGGCATCGAACACGAAGGCGCGCACGACGCGCTGTCGGACGTGCGTGCAACCATCGCCTTGGCCAAGCTGGTCCGCGACCGCCAGCCGAAGCTGTTCGAGTACCTGCTGACGCATCGTGACAAGCGCTGGTTGGCGGAAGTGCTGAATGTGCGGCGACAACAACCGGTACTGCACGTCTCGGCGCGCTATCCGGCGCAGCTTGGCTGCATCGCCGCGGTGCTGCCAGTGGCAATGCATCCGGTCAACCGCAACGGTGTCATCGTCTACGATCTACGGTACGACCCGGAAGCGCTGTTGACGCTGAGCGCCGAGGAGATTCGCGAACGGCTGTATACGGCAGGCAAGGATCTGGCCGAGGGCGAGCAGCGGATCGCGCTGAAGACCATCCATGTCAATCGCGCCCCGGTCGTGGTGCCGATGAACACCTTGACCTCGGCGGCGAGGACGGAATGGCAGATGGACGCGCAGGCCGAACAGCGCCACCGCGAGCAGTTGACCGGCGCCAGCGGTCTCGAGCAAAAACTCGCGGAGGTGTTCGCCGACCCGCCGTTTCCACCCGCGAGCGATCCGGACCAGGCCTTGTACGACGGATTCATTGCCCCGGACGATCGTAAACGCTGCGACCATGTACGCCGCTGCACGCCGGAGGAACTGGCAGATGATGCACCGGCGTTCGATGACCCCAGGCTCAACGAGCTTCTGTACCGTTTTCGGGCGCGCAATTATCCGCACACCCTGTCCCCGGACGAGCGCTTGCACTGGGACGAATTTCGCCGGGAGCGGATCACCTCGCCGCAAGGCGACGCCAGCATAAAGCTCGATGATTATCGGAGACAGCTGTCCAGGCTGGCGATCGATACCTCATTGTCGACAGAGCGCCGCGCGGTGATCGACTCGCTGCTGGATTGGCCGGCGGAAATCGGCCTGTGAATACTCCACCGGTAACACTCATACCTCACCAGGCGGAACGGTTCATCGGTGCCTGAAGGCGAGGGGTTTACGGATCCCCCATCGGGGACTCTAAAATCTCGGTCGCTGGCGGACTGGTTGCGCACTTCCATGCGCTCCACCCCCTGCCGCGGTTTCGGGTCCGAGCTCAGTCTTCCTTTACGTCCGCCAACCAGACGTTCAAGGCCTCGATCAGCTGTTTGGCCTGATCCGGACTGGAGACGTTGAATTTCGATTGCTGCCGATATTCACCATTGCGCTTCTGGTAACGGCGAATGCTGTACTTGTCCTTGCTGTATTGCTCTTTGCGCGCATCCCAGTCCTGGTAGCGGAACAGGATCGTGGTCCAGGCGCCTTTGGACAAGACGCGTTTGTCGAGTTCTTTGACGATCTCGACTCCGCCTTCCGTGTAAGAGACGGTCAGTTCGTCGGGGGTAGAGGTCATTTCGGTAATCTCAGTAGGGTGAGGCGCGAGAACATAGCAGAGTCTCCGGTTCAGATCACGGCCGCGGCCGAATCGTCGGGTTCACCAGGGAATGACAGAGCCGTCAATGTCGAAGAAGCGGCCTGAATCCTCTATTGAGACCTCGGACAGAACCTTACGCAACCCGGAGGCGGACTCCTCGACCGAGATCTCGCCGTTTGGCCCGCCCATGTCGGTGCGTACCCAGCCCGGATGCAGAGCGACTGCGGTAATGCCACGATCGCGCAGATCGTGCGCGGCACTGACCACGACGGCGTTCAATGCCGCCTTGGTCGAGCGGTAAACATAGCTGCCGCCGGAACTGTTGTCCGCCATGCTGCCCATCTTGCTGCTCATGCTGGCGATCAGTCGCAGATCGCTGCTGGCGACCTGGTCGACGAAGGTCTCCATCACCGTCATCGGAGCGACGGTGTTTATGCGCAGCGCCTGCATCCAGAGCTCGACGTCAGAATTGCCGAATTTTGAATCCGACTGGCCATAGGTGCCGGCGTTGTTGAGCAGTAGATCGATCGCCACACCTCGGAGTTGGCCGGCCAGTGCACTCAATTGGGTCTGGTTGGTCACGTCCAATGGCAGTACGACGATACGGCCGTCACTGGACTGAGCCAGGCGCAATAACTCGGCGGCGTTCTCCGGCGTCCGACAGGTCGCGTAGACTTGCCATTTGTCTGCCGCATACTGTCGGACGAGTTCGAGTCCGATACCGCGACTGGTACCGGTGATCAGTGCTGTAGGCATGTGAGCGGACTCTGTCTTGGTGAACAGACGGTTAGCCTAGTGGACCCACTGGTCAGACGCGAGTGCCCTGTGAAGTGTAAAACTCAGGCGTTTGCGGCGGCCCTTGGTGCCGTTTCGGGGCCTCAAGCGAGATTGACGGTCTCGGCCAGATCGACCATGACCTGTATGTCGCGATCGATCTCGTACAGCTCGGGTTCCTTTTCGAGGACGGCCATTGCCAGCGCCGAGATGAACGCGGCGTGATCCGAGCGTTCGATCAGACTCTCCAGGCGCCGGCGCGATTCCTCGGAGAAGCCGAAGCAGAAGCCAAGGTAGACGGAGATCAGCATGTCGTCCTCGTCGTCCTTGATCAGTTCGAACAGTTTGCGGGCCTGCTGATCGCTTTGGATCACCGCGCGGCGAAATCGATGTTTCAGGGCTTCGACCGGCTCGCACTCGTCGGCCCAGAAAAGATCGATCTCCCGGACTTGTCGGGACAGGCGCAGCCGGGTGTGTTCGTCCAGCAGATTGCAGTATTCGACCATTTCGGACACGCTGCGACGCAATTGCGAAAAACCTTCTTCGCTGGGGTCGGGCAGGGCGGTCTTGTCGTCGAGCCGCTCATAGCTGGTGTCCAGGATGGTTCGGCCGCATTCATCCTCGAGCAACCCCTCGAGCGGGGCATACCCGGCGTGCGCCAGGGTGCTCGACGCCTGTTCGGAAGTCCACCAACTCAGGCCATTGTCTTCAACGTCTTCTTTCATGGTTCCGGTCTCAGCTAAAGGTTGCTATTGACCGCGGTGCATCGATTAATTTCTTGTCGTACCGAGAGTGTCGGATAAAGCGCCTTCGGAAATCTGTGACCCCGTCGATAATCGGCGGATCACGAGAAGCTGATGCCTGTTCGTTGTCCGCACTAATGAGATCGGCGTGGACCGCTTTTTCTGAAAGAAAGTCAGTCGCTTAGGTCCTGAGAACGACATGCCGGGATTAATGTGAACCCGTCCCGACAGGATCGCCGTTGGCCGTATCTGGAAGGCCTTAGTGATAGCGCCGCATCTGGCCGACCAGGACGCCCTGGATCTGGACTTGCTCAGGGGCATAGCGCATCGGCTGCATGCTGCTGTTGGCTGGATACAAGACGACCTCCCCGGGTTTCTGCTCGATGCGTTTCAGCGTGGCCTCTTCACCTTCGACCAGGGCGACGACGATCTCGTTGTTGCGGGCCTGACTGCGTTGCTCGATCACCACCCAGTCGCCATCGAGTATGCCTTCCTCGATCATCGAGTCGCCCTTGACCTCGAGTACGTAGCAGGGGTTGGCGGTGCGCAGTACCGGCGGCACCAATATAGTCTCGGGATTGGCGATGGCCTCGATCGGCTGGCCGGCGGCGATCTTGCCGTAGAGCGGCAGTTCATCCGCGTCGTTGGCCGCGACCGAGACATCCGATTCGGCCAGCCGAATACCACGGCGCAGATTGTTCATCGGTTCGACCAGGCCGGCCTCGATCAAGGCCTGGATCTGCTTGTGCAGAGAGCCGCGCGATTTCAGTCCCAGGGCCTCGCACAACTCGTCGAGCGTCGGCGGGTGGGGGAAGGTGTTGAGGTTGCCCAGCAGAAACTCGTAGATCTCTTGTTGCCTGCGGGTGAGATTGAGCGGGGCCATGTCGGGTTCTCCAGAGGTTGCAACAAAGTTCTTTAAACGTTCTATACTTGTTCGCGATTATAGAACATTGTGAGAACTTTGCCATGGCAGCCATTGCCGAGAAGGTGGACGCACTGACCGCGGTCGATCGGGTCGCTCAGCTGGCGCAGGCCCTGCGGCGCAAGTATTCGGCGCGGATTACCGGCGAACTGGTGCTGCCGGCCCGCGAGGGCGTCTATCGAGAACTTCCGGGTGGGTTGGATCCGAGGATAGGCCGTGCCTTGAGCGCCCGCGGTATCGAGCGACTGTACAGTCACCAGCTTGCGGCCTGGGAAACGGCGCAACGGGGTGAGCACCTGGTGGTGGTGACCCCGACGGCCTCCGGCAAGACCCTGTGCTACAACCTCCCGGTGCTGCAGTCGGTGCTGGAGCACGAGGCCAAGGCGCTGTATCTGTTCCCGACCAAGGCCCTGGCTCAGGATCAGGTCAACGAGCTGATCGAGCTGAACAAGGCAGGCGAGCTCGACATACGCGCCAACACCTTTGACGGCGACACTCCGGGGGATGCCCGCAAGGCGGTGCGCACCGCCGGGCAGATCGTGGTCTCCAACCCGGACATGCTGCACCAGGGCATCCTGCCGCATCACACCAAGTGGGCGCAGTTCTTCGAGAACCTGCGCTACGTGGTGATCGACGAGTTGCACACCTATCGCGGCGTGTTCGGCTCGCACGTGGCGAATGTTCTACGCCGGCTGCAGCGGGTCTGTCGCTTCTACAACGCACAGCCCCGGTTCATCTTCTGCTCGGCAACCATCGCCAACCCGCGGCAGCTGGCCGAGCAGTTGATCGGTGCAGAGGTGACAGAGATCACCGACAACGGTGCGCCGCAGGGCGAGCGCCAATTGCTGCTGTGGAACCCGCCGGTGATCAATCCGGATCTCGGCATCCGGGCATCGGCTCGCTCGCAGAGCACCCGGATCGCCCGCCTGGCCACCCGGATGGGGCTGAAGAACATCGTTTTCGCCCGCTCGCGGTTGATGGTCGAGGTCCTGACCAAGTACCTGAAGGACGTGTTTGACAAGGACCCGCGCCGACCGCCGCGGGTGGCCGCCTATCGTGGCGGCTATCTACCGACCGAACGGCGCAGTACCGAGCGGCGGCTGCGCGGCGGTGAGATCGATTGCGTGATTTCGACCTCGGCACTCGAACTGGGCGTCGACATCGGCGCGCTGGATGTCTGTGTACTGAACGGCTACCCCGGCACCATCGCCGGTACCTGGCAGCGCCTGGGACGGGCGGGGCGGCGTCTGCGGCCTTCGCTTGGGGTGCTGGTCGGTTCGAGCGAGCCACTGGATCAATACATCGTGCGCAATCCCGAGTTCTTCCTCGGCGCTTCGCCGGAGCAGGCCCGAATCGATCCGGATCAGTTGCTGATCCTGCTCGATCATGTGCGCTGCGCCGCCTTCGAACTGCCGTTCGTCGACGGCGAGTCGTTTGGCCATGAGTCGTTTGCCGGCGGTGGGCCCTCAGTCGAAGCGCTCGAGGAGATGCTCGCCTACCTGCAGGGCGAGGGCCTGTTGCACCACGAAGGCGGCCGTTGGCACTGGACGGCCGACAGCTACCCGGCCAACAGCGTGAGTCTGCGGTCGGTGGCCGAGGGCAACTTCGTGGTCATCGACGTCAGCGCCGGGCAGCAAAAGATCATCGCCGAGGTCGACTACACCGCTGCGCCGGATACCCTGTACGAGGGTGCGATCTATATGGTGCAGGCCAGTCCCTATCAGGTCGAAAGGCTCGACTGGGAGGGCCGCAAGGCCTTCGTCACCCCGACTCGCGCCGACTACTACACCGATGCCATCGACTACACCCGGCTGAAGATCCTCGATACCTTCGAGCGTGCCGAGGGTGAACAGGCGCAGACGGCGCAAGGCGAGGTGCATCTGATCCGGCGCATCCCGGGCTACAAGAAGATCCGTTATTACACCCACGAGAACATCGGCTTCGGAACCATCCAGCTGCCCGATCAGGAGATGCATACCACGGCCGCCTGGTGGGAGCTGCGCCCAGGGGTGCTGGAGCGGCAGTTCCGATCGCGGCGCGAGGCGCTCGACGGTTTTCTCGGAGCCGCCTACGCCATGCACCATGTCGCTGCACTGCGCATGATGGCCGAACCGCGGGACCTCGGCCGGGCGGTCGGCGACGGCGATGCCAAGTGGTTTGCCACGGTCGGCAGCAACGGCCGCGGTCAGATGCGCGATGTCTCCGGCAAGGAGGTCGCTCCGGATCACCAGGGTGCCTTCCGCCCGGCAGTTTTCCTGTACGACAATCACCCGGGCGGCATCGGCCTGTCCGCCCCCCTGTTCGAGGCTCGGGCCACCGTGGTGAGGGACGCGTACGCCCTTATTCAGGCCTGCGAATGCGCCTATGGCTGCCCCGCCTGTGTCGGACCCATACTCGCCTCGGACGAGCAGCGCGGCTATTCGCCCAAGGCGCTGGCGGTGCAGATCCTGGGGCTGTTTTCCAGCGGGGTCGCGACGTGAGCAAGCTCGAATGCTCGACCGGTCGACTGGCCGACCGACTGGGACGCTTGCGCGCTCAGGCCGGGTCGCCGGCGCGGAACACCGTGGACCCGTCGTCCAATCCGCAGGTCGAGACTGCCGTACCGGAGGATCCGGCTCGACCCGGACTCGAACAACGTCTGCGACGGGTGTCGCCGCGACGCGTTCAACACCGGAACACGATCGATGCCCCGGCCTTGGCCGCTCAGCTGCGGGGCGAGTTGGTCGCCGATGGCCTGATCGAGATCCGCGCCGAACAACCCCTGCGCAGTCGCTCGAACAAGCGCGGGAAAGGTCTACTGCCTGACGGGTCGGTCGAGTTGCCGGAGACGCAGCGCCTCGGCCCGCAGGACTGGGTATTCATGGACACCGAGACCACCGGCCTTGCCGGCGGTACCGGCACGCTGGTGTTCCTGCTCGGACTGGCGCGGTTCGACGGCGAAGGCATCCAGACCCGGCAGTATCTGTGCACCCGCATCAGCGGCGAGCGGCACATGCTGCGCCTGGGTCTGGAGTGGTGCGCCGGCGCCGCCCTGATCAGCTACAACGGCAAGAGCTTCGATCGACCGCTGCTCGACACCCGCTGCCGCATGCAGCGGCTGGAGGCGGTTTGGCACCAGCGCGAGCATCTCGATCTGTTGCACACGGTGCGCCGGGCCTTCGATCGCCGCTGGCCGGATTGCCGCCTGCAGAGTGCCGAACAACGGCTGCTCGGTCTGCGGCGCGACGACGATCTTCCGGGTGCCGAGGCCCCGGCCGCCTGGCTGGCCTATCTGCGGACCGGCGACGCCAGCCGCCTGCGCGGCGTGGTGCGCCACAATCGTCAGGATCTGGTGAGCCTGGCCGAGATGCTGCCGGTGCTCGCCGAGGTTCATCGTCATCCGCCGCAGTGGCAGGCGGACAGTCTCAGGATCGCCCGCGCCTGGCGCCGCGCCGGCCGGGCCGAACGGGCGATCGAGGTCCTGGAGCAGGGGGCGGGTGAGCCGGAGGACCGGCACGAACTGGCCAGTCTGTATCGCCGTGAGCGAAACTGGCCGGCGGCGCGCTCGATCTGGGAGGACCTGGCCGAGCAGAACGATAGCCGGGCCCTGGAATCTCTGGCCAAGTATCACGAGCACATCAGCCGCGATCTGTGCGCCGCGCAGCGCTGTGCCGGCGCGCTGCCCGAGGGGTCGGCCCGTCGGCGGCGGCAGGCACGCATCCGACGCAAGCGCAGCGGCAATCTGCCGCTGCCACTGGGCTGAGAACGCGCGTCTCGGGGTCGTGTCGTCCTATCCCTGGCGGGATGCCAGTTCGATGAAGTAGCCGTCGCCGGCCTGCAAGGGCAGGCATCGGGTCAACTGCCCGGCGCGGCGGGCCTCGAGCAGACGACGGCCGACCGGCAGGAACAGGGTCTCGCCGCGTTTTCCGTCGGCCGGGTCGAATCGCAGAAGATAGGTTCGTACCCGGTCCGCGCCGACATCACTCAGGAGTGTCTCGATGCGGGCCAGTGCTTGACCCGCAGCCAGACCCCGCAGATCCAACTCAGCCTCGGCCTCGCTCGCCTGGAAGGCCAGTCCACTCAGCGGATTTTCATCAAAGAAGGGCGGCATATTCAGTCAGGCGGTCTCGTCCAGAACGCAGAAGGAAAGGAAGGTAGTGGCCAGGGCCAGGCCGAAGACCAGGGCCAGACTGTTGCAGAGCAACATGAGAAGCCCGGAACCGATCCACAGGCTCTTCACCAAGCCGAGCTTGCGCCGGTAACGCCGGGTGTAGCGCCGCCGATGCGGATGGTTCGGGTCCGCTTCGGCACGGCCCCACCAGGCCGGGAGAATCGATCGGAAAAAGCTGTAAGACCAATTTAACATGCTGGGAAATTAGCGACTAAACGGTTTTATCGTTCGTCCCCACACTATAGACAAACCGCTGCGCTGCGCCTGTCCACCCGGCCGGATGACTTGTGCTACCTTTCGCATGGTGCGGCGCAATAATTAGAGATCACGGGAGTTCTTATGCAGCATTACGATGTCGCGGTGATTGGCAGCGGACCGGGCGGCGAAGGCGCGGCGATGAAGCTTTCCAAGTCCGGGAAACGGGTCGTAGTGATCGAGAAACAGACTCAAGTGGGTGGCGGTTGCACCCATCAGGGGACCATCCCGAGCAAGGCCCTGCGACATGCCATTCAGCTGTTGGCGGACTACCGGCATCACCCGTTGTTCGAGCACACGATCGAGCGGATGGACGTGACCTGGCCGCAGTTGCTGCACACCGCCGACGGCGTCATCGCCAAACAGGTCAGCATGCGGCACCGCTTCTACACCCGCAATCGGGTGACGCTGATTCACGGCTTCGCCCGGTTCATTGATTCGCACACCCTGGTGGTGCGCAAAGACGACGGCAGCGAAGAGCGGCTGTCGGCCGAACACATCGTCGTGGCGACCGGATCGCGACCCTACCGGCCCGAGGACGTCGACTTTGGTAATCCGAACATCGTCGACAGCGACGGGGTGTTGAAGATGGACCAGACGCCCTGGCGGGTCACCATCTACGGCGCCGGGGTGATCGGCTGCGAGTATGCGTCGATCTTCGCCAATCTCGATGTGAAGGTCAATCTGGTCAACACCCGCGACCGGCTGCTGTCCTTCCTCGACGACGAGATCACCGATGCCCTCAGCTACCACCTGCGCGACCAGGGCGTGGTGATTCGGCACAACGAGACTACGAACGGGTCGAGCAGACGGCCGACGGCGTCGTGCTGCACTGCAATCCGGCAAGAACATCAAGACCGACATCCTGCTCTGGGCCAACGGGCGCACGGGCAACACCGACGGTATGGGTCTGGAGCAGGTCGGCGTCGAGCTCAACCATCGCGGTCAGATCGAGGTCAACGAGCGCTTCCAGACCAGCCTGCCGCACATCTACGCCGTCGGTGACGTCGTCGGTCCGCCGGCGCTGGCCAGCGCCAGCTACGATCAGGGCCGCTTCGTCGGCGCCCAGATCGCCGAGGGGGAGTGCGACTGGCGCTTGATGGACGATATCCCGACCGGCATCTACACCAGCCCGGAGATCAGCTCGGTCGGGCGGACCGAACGCGAACTGACCGCGCAGAACATCCCCTACGAAGTCGGCCGCGCCATGTTCAAGAACCTCGCCCGCGCCCAGATCACCGGACACACCGTCGGCATGCTCAAGCTTCTGTTCCACCGCGAGACCCTGGAGATCCTGGGCATCCACTGCTTCGGCGAGGAGGCCGCCGAGATCGTCCACATCGGCCAGGCGATCATGTCGCAGCGCGACGAGGCCAACAGGCTCAGCTACTTTGCCGAAACGACGTTCAACTACCCGACCATGGCCGAGGCCTACCGGGTGGCGGCGCTGAACGGGATGAACCGAATCGCCTGAAGACAAGATCGAACCAGGCCTCGTCTTCGTCCGGCGAGGACGGCTTCATTCCTGCAACGCCCCGCCTTACTCAGGCATCGAAGGGCAGACCGCTTGTTTGGGTTACCATCTCCCGGCAGCTATCGAGTTGAAAGATCTGGGCGAGACCAGCGGATATGTGCGGACGTTTTGCCGATCATCTGGCGTGGGAACAGCAGTGGACCGAACTGCTCGGCGAGTGGCCGGCGTCGGTGACCCAAAGCTTCAACAAGGCCCCGACCGCCGAAGTCGCCGCGTTCACCGCGGCCGGCGGGAACGCCATGCGCTGGGGGCTGGTGCCGGCGTGGTCCAAGCAGCCGACCACGAAATACGCCACCTTCAATGCGCGGGTGGAAGAGGTCAGCCGCAAGCCGGCCTTTCGTTCCGCATGGCAATCCGAACGACGTTGCCTGATCCCGGTGCTCGGCTACTACGAATGGCAGCGCAAGGAGAGCGGCAAACAGCCTTACTTCATCCACGATGTCAAAGGCGAGCCGCTGTTCCTCGGTGGCCTATGGGAGCTCTGGTCCGGCGATGCCGAACGCCTGCTGTCCTGCACAGTGCTGACGAGAGAGCCGGTGGCGAGCATTGCCGAGATCCATAACCGAATGCCGGTGATCGTGCCTCCCGAACGTCTCCGGGACTGGCTGACCGGCGGCCTGGCCGCGGCTCTCGAGATTGCCGCCGAGGATGTCTCGCAACGACTCGATGACTATGCAGTCAGTCGTTACGTCAACTCAGCGAAGAACGACGGGCCGGTCTGCGTGCGGAAGTCCGACGCTGATCGGCCCGCCTGACGCACTGCGTCCGTTCCACTCGCAGCCACCGTCAATAAGGTCAATAAACGGGAAGGCGCAGGGATGAGAAGCACAGCGAGGCGCAGAAACTCGACGAACGGAGCCCGGTCGCCGAAATCTGTAAGACAGACCGGGCGACCGGAGCGAGTCGCCCCGGCCGTATTGGGCTAAAAACCATGGGTAACACGCGGCGTGTTACCTCTGTAGCAGTCGGAGACCTTACCGAGCCATGATCCGTGCCATGAGTGCATGCGCGAGGAGACGAACGTGAACAAAGACGATCGCAAGATCAGGCTGCGCATCGACGGAGTCCGAACGGAAGAAGACGCGAGCCTGGCCGGATGGCCCGCGGAGGTCTACGAGCTGGACGGTCTCGCGCGCGGGGCGGAGGAGCGGGTCGAGCTCGAAGATCTGGCACCCGATACGGTGCTCGAGCTGGAACTGGCCAACGGGACCCGAATCCTGGTGTCGGCCGACGATGCCGAGCGCTATCTGGGCGCGCCCGCGGGGCGCGGTGGCGGCAAGCCCGGACACATCGAGGCCGGCCAGGTCCTGCGTCTTTCCGGAACGCGTCTACCGACCGGTGCGGCGCGCGATGGTCTGGGGGCCTGGATCCTCAAGGGCCTGCGCATCTATCGCCAGGGCCCCGCCGGAGTGACCGCGCTGATCGCGGCCGGGGCCTTCCAGGACGCGCAGCTCGACGACCGCCTCGGCCTGTACCGCTGCGCGACCGAGGACTTCGGCCTCAGCAAGATCGACAAGTTGCCTGCAGTCGCCGAGCCGACGCTGCTCTTCCTGCACGGCACCGCGTCTTCGACCGACGGCAGCTTCAAGGACCTGTGGGCCAACGACCTGTACCGGGAGCCTCTGGTCGAGATGTACGGTTCGCGTCTCTACGCCTTCGAGCATCGCAGCCTGACCGAGAGCCCGATCGCCAACGCCCTGGATCTGGTCAAGACGCTGCCGAAGGGCGCGCGCCTGCATCTGGTCAGCCATTCGCGCGGCGGCATGGTGGGCGAACTGCTGGCGCGCGCCAACCGCGTCGCTCTGGAGCCGTTTACCGAGACCGAGATCGAACGCTTTCAGGCCCACGCCGAGCGCCTCGGGCGTGGCGGTTTCGAGGTCGACGCCGAGCGCCTGAGCGAACTCAACCGGGAACTGCGCAGGCGCTCCATCCGGGTCGAACGCTTCGTTCGGGTGGCCTGTCCGGCGCGCGGCACGACGCTCGCCTCGGGCCGGCTGGATCGCTGGGCCAGCGTCATGCTCAACCTGCTGGGCAAGGGCTTTGACGGCGCGGGTAACCTCATCCCCGGCATGGTGCCGGTGGCCAAGGGTTATGGTCTGTTGAAGCACTTCCTGCTCGCCTTGGTCCGGCAGCGCACCGATGCCCGGGTCCTTCCGGGCCTCGAGGCGATGATGCCCGACTCGCCGCTGGTCGGCCTGCTCAACGCCCCGGACGTGAAGCTCGAATACCCGCTGCACGTGCTGGCCGGGGATTTTCAGGGCGACGGGCTGCTGCCCTGGCTGGGCGACTGCCTGACCGAGGTCTTCTACGGCGGCGAGACCGATCTGGTGGTGAACACGCCGTCCATGAGCGGCGGCGCGATGCGCGAGCAGGGTATGCGCCAGAAGCCGCTCAGCGGACCCAAGGTCACTCATTTCAGCTATTTCGGGCGCGACGAGAGTGCGCTGGCGCTGCTGGCCGCGCTCAAGGGCGACGACAGTGGGTTCGAACGGCTGGAAGGCCCGTCCCGGGCCACGATCAGCCGCGGCGGTAAGAGGCCCAAGCGCAAGGACGATGCCCCGATCGTCTTTCTGTTGCCCGGGATCATGGGCAGCCATATTCAGCAGGGACGTAACCGCATCTGGTTCGATCCCTTCAGCATGTGGCGCGGTCAAATGGCCAAGCTCAAGGTAAACGCCCAGCGGGTCAGCCCCGACGGCTGGATGGACCTCAGCTATGAGCGTCTGGCGCGCTATCTGGCCGACAGCCACGAGGTACGACCCTTCGCCTACGACTGGCGGCTGTCGATCACGCAGACGGCGGGGCGCTTCGGCGAAGAACTCGACCAGGCCATGGACGACGCCGAAGCGCGCGGCAAGCCCGTACGCATCGTCGCCCACTCCATGGGTGGCCTGGTCGCCCGGCTGGCGCTGAAAGACCGCTGGGAGCCGTTCAAGTCGATCTCCGGCAGCCGGCTGCTGCAACTGGGTACGCCCAACCGCGGTTCGCACTCCATTGCCGCGGTGCTCATGGCACGCGACGATTTCATTCAGACCATCGAGCGCTGGTTCGACTGGAAGCACGACATGCGCGAGTTCCTCGAGATCGTGCGCGAATTCCCGGGCGTGCTCGAGCTGCTGCCCTGGCCGGGCGAGAACGGTCAGGCCGTCGACGGGGTCGATTATTTCGACGCCGCGCTCTGGCAGACTTGGTACGAGCAGGACCGGGATCCGAAGAAGGCGCAGTCCTGGGTTCCGCCCCAGACAGAGGCATTGGCCGAGGCGCGCAGCACCATCGCCGAGCTGCGCGAGTGCAAGCTCGACCCGGAACGCACCCTCTATGTCGCCGGCTGCGCGCCCACGCCCGCTGCTGTGCGCCTGTCCGATGGCAGGGTCGAGATCGGGTTTATTGACGAGGGCGACGGCCGGGTGCCCTGGAAGACGGGTATCCCATCCGAGGACGTGCCGGTGTGGTACACCGACGCCGCGCACGGTGATCTGGCCAGTCACGACAAGGCCTTTGCGGCCTATCGGGAGCTGATCGAGACCGGCGACACCCGTGATCGTGTCTTGTCGCGCATACCACCCGGGGCGCGTGGCGAGAGCACGCCGATCTTCAGGACGCGCGGACTCGAGGCGCACGCCTTGTATCCGAGCAGCGACGAGGTCCTGGCCGCCGCGGTCGGCGGCGCCCGCCCGGGCCGGCGTGTCCCGCTCAAGAGGGAGCCGCCTGCCACCATCGAGGTCATCCACGGCAGCCTGGCCGGTGCCGACTCGCCGGTCCTGATCGGCGCCTATGCCAACGACAGTCTGCGTGGCAGCGCCCGATTCCTCGACGGTCATCTCGGCGGCCAATTGGCGCGCACCTACGACCTCGGCCGTTACCCCGGTCGGCCCACCGAAGCCATGGTCTTTCTTCACCCGGAGCGGGGCGCAAGGCCCGGCGGCGCTATCGTCGTTGGGCTGGGTTCGTTGGGGGAACTGCTGCCCGGCAAGCTCACTCAGACGCTGACCAACGGCCTGCTGGAGTATGCCCACAGCCGAGAGCAGTGCCACGGCGCAGACGCGAACTCATCCGAATCACTGGCGGTATCGTCTCTGTTGGTCGGTACCGGTTTTACCGGGCTCACCATCGAGGTCGGGGCACGCTGCCTGCTCGACGGCGTGCGGCTCGCCAACGATGCCTTGAACCGTACCGGCTCGAACACTCGCATCGCTCGCATGACCTTGTACGAAGAGCTGGAGGATCGCGCCGTCGCGCTGGTACAGGCGCTGCGCGACCTGGCGGGCGAATCTCAGTTCGCGAATACGGTTCGCTTCGACGCTCGTCTGCGGCCGGGCGCCGGCGGCTACCGGGGGGCTTGCATCGCCAGCGGAGGACAGCCCGGGGCGTACCGGGTGCACATCGTCGACGACAACGGCGGCCTGCGCTTCACCGTGATCACCGACCGGGCCCGCAACGAGGTCGACTCCGAGGCCGACCAGCGTCAGGCGGTGGATGGGCTGATCGCCTCGATTACCCATTCCACGCAGGA
Organism: uncultured Gammaproteobacteria bacterium; assembly: GCA_963765415.1. Lineage (GTDB taxonomy): Bacteria > Pseudomonadota > Gammaproteobacteria > Chromatiales > Chromatiaceae > CAVXWS01. The sequence goes on along the minus strand of CAVXWS010000073.1, from coordinate 39,927 downwards.
CCAGCCGGGGCTGTCGCGGGCCTTGTTTGAACTCCTGGTACCGAACGGCATGAAGCAGGCCGTGGCCGAGGTTCGCACCCTGATGATGTCGGTCGATACCGAGGCCGCGGCCTACCCCTGGGAACTGATGCGCGACAGCGATCAGACGGACCAGGCGCCGCTGGCGACTCGGGTGGAACTGGTGCGCCAGCTTGCCACGACCCAAGGGCGCGGCAGGGTACCGACGGTCACCGACAAGCGGGTCTTCATCGTCGGCGACACCCGGTCCGGAATGATCGAACTGAGCGGGGCACAGGCCGAGGCCAAGGTCGTCGCCGGCGCCTTCAGGAGCCACGACTACGAGGTCAACGATCTGTATCGTGCCAATGCCCAGCAGGTCTTCGATGCCTTGTTCTACGGCCGCTATCGCTTCATGCATCTGGCCGGGCACGGCGTCGTCCGGGACAAGCTGACCGGACGCACCGGCATGGTGCTCGGTCCGAAGACCCATCTCACCCCGGCCCAGGTGGATAAACTGCGGCACGTGCCGGAATTGGTCTTCATCAACTGCTGCCACCTCGGTGACATGAAGGACGATGCCCAGCCGCGCTGGGGCGAACTGGCGGCCAATCTCGGCGCGCAGTTCATCGAGATGGGCTGCAAAGCGGTCATCGCCGCCGGCTGGGCGGTGGACGACAGAGCCGCCAATACCTTCGCCCAAGCTTTCTATGACGCCATGTTTACCGGCAAGCGCTTCGGCCAGGCGGTACTTCAGGCGCGCGTCGTAACCTATGAGCAACATCGACTGACCAACACCTGGGGCGCTTTCCAGGCTTATGGCGACGAGCGCTACCGCTTCCCGGTCGAGACACGAACGGACGAGGCCGTCGGCGACTATGTCCATGCCAGTCATCTCGTCGCCGACCTCGATATGCTCAGTGCCCGTCTGCAGGGCGCCACCGATGCCGAGAAGAAGGACTATTACTGCGGGCGGATCCAGGCCATCGAGCGTGCCGCGCGCGGACTGGACTTCCGCAGCGCCTCGGTCCGGGAACAACTCGCGAGCGCCTGGGCCGAACTCGGCGACAAGGAGCGGGCCATCGGCCACTATCGTGCAGCGCTGGCGATGGAAGATGCCGGCTGCAGTCTGAAAGCGCTGGAGCAGCTCGCCGACCTGGAGATCGGCTACGGGGCCGGATTGCTGGCCGCCAAAGAGGGCAAGACACGCAGAAAAGGTCGCAGATATATGCGGGAGGGTTGGAGCCGGCTGAATCATCTGATCAAGATCGAGCCGACCGCCGAGCGCTTGTCGCTGAAAGGCGCTTATTGGAATCGGCGCGCCCGGGCTGCCCAGGCCGCGGGTGATGTCGACCGAACCGGGAAGTACCTGATCGACATGCGCAAGGCTTATTGGGAAGCCGCCGAGCTGGCGTACGCGCGTAACGGCGAGTGGGACTACGATCCGCTGTTCAATGCACTGGATGCAGACGTCTTGACCGCGGCGTGGGGAGAGCGCGACGGATTCGACCAGCGCGCCGCTGATCTCGCCAGCCTGCGCGAGGCTGGCATCGAGAATGCGCAGCGCCGCTTCGCCGAGGACCGGGACTTCTTGCATGCCCTCGCCGAGGTCGATGCGGACCGAATCGATGCGCTCTGGGCCTGTTACGACGGCCGCGACCGGGTTTGTCTCACCGATCCGAAAGTGCTCAGCCGGCTGATCGCCCGTTACCGCGAGGTCCTCGAGCGCCTGGGCAGGGCCCGTGAGCGGGACGCGGTCTGCAATCAGTTGACATTCTTGAACGACATGCTGCCTCCGGACGAGAAGGCCAAAACGAAGAAGGTCAAGGAGGCCTTGGGCAAGCTTATCGAAGGTGTCGAAAGGGACCTGTTCGCGTCGTAATGCGGACTGAAGACCGCGCCGGGCAGGCCGGTGATCGACGGCGGAGACGGGTGGCCGAGGCCCTCAATCGGAGTCAAATCCGAAGCGCTTGATCATGCGGTAAATGCTTCGCTCGCTGATGCCCAGGGTATCGGCGACCTCGGCACGTCGGCCCGAGAACTTCTTCAGCTGCAGTGCGAGATACTCTGCCTCGAGTTCCTCGAGGGTTGGGTCGTGGCTGAAGGTGAGATTGATCGAGGCCGAGGTGCGTTGCTGGGTCGCGCCGAAGGCAAGGTGCTCGGGAATAATCTTGGCCTTGTCGCGCGACAGGATGATCGCCCGTTCCATGACATTCTTGAGCTCGCGGATATTACCGGGCCAATCGTAAGAGACCAGCTTGCGAATCGTGGCGCTGCTGAGCTGTTTATCGATTCGACGCGAGAAGCTGTGGTTACGAAGGAAGTACTCGGCGAGGGTGGGGATGTCCTCCCGGCGGTCGCGCAACGGGGGTACGTGGACGTTGAATCCATTCAGGCGGTAATAGAGATCGGCGCGGAATCCACCTTCCTCGACCATCTCGGCGAGATCGCGGTTGGTGGCGGCGACCACGCGAACGTTGGCATTCAGGTCCTTGACGCCGCCGAGGCGACGAAACTGACCGGTCTCGAGTACCCGCAACAGTTTGGCCTGGATGGCGCTTTCGATCTCGCCAATCTCGTCGAGAAACAAGGTGCCGCCGTCGGCGCCTTCGATCAGTCCCTTCTTCTGCCGTTCGGCGCCGGTGAATGAGCCTTTCTCGTGGCCGAACAGTTCCGATTCGAACAGCTTTTCCTGCAAGGTACAGCAGTCGACCGCGACAAAGCTGCGTTTGGCTCGCGGGCTGTTGTTGTGAATCGCCCGTGCGATCAGTTCCTTCCCGGTGCCGCTTTCACCCTGAACCAGTACGGTGATGTCCTCTTTGGCGACTTGCTCAATTGTCTGCAAGACTTCTTCGATTGCGGGGCTCTCCCCGATCAGTGAGCACTTGCGTGCGTCCCGGGCGCGCAACTGACGTTTGCAGAATTGGTTGTCCTTTCTCAATTGGGCGTTTTCCAGGGTCCGTTCGACGGTCAGCAACAGCTCATCGAAGCTGATGGGCTTCATCAGGTAGTCGGCCGCGCCTTTCTTCATGGCGTCCACGGCGTTGCGAACCGAGCCGAACGCGGTCAGTACGATAACCGGATAGGCATCCACCAGTTCCGGTAGAAGTTCGATCGCATCCGCATCGGGTAAGCGCACGTCGGTGATAATCAGCGCCGGTTCGGCGCTCGCGAGGTGGTTCTGGGCTTCGGACCAATTTGCTACTCCCCTGGTTTCATACCCGGCCTTTCCAAGCTGCCGCGTGATCAGGTGGTTCAGCGTGGTATCGTCCTCGATGATCAAGATCGGCCGCGTCATGCGCTTTCCTCCGTCAAGAACGACGGGTCCGGCAGGTCCACGACAAAGGTGCTTCCCCGTCCGGTCTCGCTCTGGACGGAGATCTTGCCGCCGAAGTCGGCGAGAATGCTGCGGACGATCGACAAACCCAGCCCGGTGCCGGAGCTGCCGTTTGCACGGCGGCTGAAGAACGGATCAAAAATGCGCGCCGAAAGCTCGGGCGGCATACCGACTCCGGTATCGCGGAACTCGATCTCTATGCGTTTTTCGGCACGGCGGCTGATCACTCGCAGCTCGCCGCCCTGGGGCATGGCGTGAAAGGCGTTCTGGATCAGATTAAGCGCCACCATGCGCAGTTCGCTGTCGCTGGTCAGCGCCCGCACGGCTGGGTCGAGCTCGGTATGGAGGCTGATGCCCAGCGCCTCGGCTTCCCATTTGACCAGACTCAAGGTGTCCTCGATTATGGGGGAAACGCTTACCAGTTGCGGTTCTTCGGGCGGCGGCATGCCCAAGCGCAACAGTTTTTCCGTCATAACGATGCACTTGTCGACCTCGTGGTCGACCAGTTGCAGGTAGCCCTGTATCTCCGATTCGCTATCGCTGCCACCGGTGTTTTCGTGCAGCGCGTGCAGGGCTATCTTGACCGATGCCAGGGGATTGTAGATCTCGTGCGCGACGCCGGTGGCGAGCTTGCCTATCTCCGAGAGTTTCTGCTCCTGGGAATACTTGACCTGCTTCGAGAGATCACGGATCGATTCCACCACCAGGGTTTGCTGCCTGCCCTCGATCGTTGCCTCTAAGGCTGCGGCATAGATCTCGACGTCGATGACCCGACCATCGGTGCGGTGATGGCGGTGAATCGCCCGAACGGGTTTGGCGCTCTTGGAGAGTTCGTGTACCGGACAAGTGATTAGAGTGGCGGGACAGGGTTGATCCGAATTGTGCGAAACAAGATGACAGGCCTGCCCGATGCCATTGGAGTCGCCCAGCTGCAGTTGTTCGCGATATGCCTGGTTGGTCAGCAGTACCTTGTAGTCCTGGGCGATGACCCGAACACCGTCTGGAATCGCATCCACCAGGGCCTGCAGAAACGCGCTTTGTCTCGCCAGTTCATTGACTTTGCTCTGTAATTGCCCGGCCATGCCGTTGAAGGTGCGGCTGAGTTCGGCCAGTTCGTCGTTACCCGAGATCTGGGTGCGTACGGCCAGGTCGCCTCCGGCCAGGGCGCGGCTCGCCGTCGTAAGACGGCTGACGGGCTTGATGACGTAGCGTTGCAGAAACCACCAGCCGCCGCCGATGTTGAGCAGCACGATGATTGCACCGGAGCCCATGAGCAACAGGGTCGTGGCGCGGGCCTGGTTGCGGATCGGAGCGGCATCGTAGTCTACGTATAGGATGCCGTTGATGGGGTGTGTCTCCGCGGCCCCATGACATTCCTTGCACGCCGGTCGGTTGGCTACCGGAGTGACGGCACGAAGGATATCGCGCCCTGGTCGGCCGTTCAGGAACCGGGTGACCGGGGCTGCGTCAGCCGACGCTGGCGGCTGGTGACTGCCGAGCAACGAAGGTGCGCTGGCGAAGCGGATCTCGCCGGTCGGATTGGTAATGAAAACGGATGCGATCCCAGGCTGTAGGCTCAATTGATCGACGATGTACCTCAGCCCGTCGAGATCCCGCTTCAGCATGGCGTTCTCCAACGAGGTCCTCAGCAGGGTGTTGACCTGTTCGGCCGCCCTGGCGCGCTCCGAGGCCAGTTCGTTGCGATACAGACCTATGTAGAGAATTAGAAATACCAGTGAGCTGAGCACCAGCCCGGCCGCCGTACCCAGGCCGAATTTCCGATTCAGGCGATATGTCAACCAATTCATCACCGGGTACAGCTTGCACTGTTCGATGCCCCGTTCGGGGCGGGTTCGTGATCAGAGACTACGACCAAGCACATTGCATTGAGTTTAGAGAGGTCGAGGAATTTTTCCCTGACATTTTGTCAGGCCTCCGGTCCTTGTGGCTGCTGACGCACGGGGTGCCAGCCCGAAAAATCTTGCTCGACCGCTATCTAGGTCCTTGACTTTGCAGGACCTGTCAACGGCCCGGTCACAGATGGCCAGTATCTTGCGTTTACGCTATCGATCAAGCTGGCAGTCACTACAATAATTATTCGTCTCGGATTTGGAGGATGCGCATCATGGGTAAGTTCAGTATCGGGGTATCGGTGGGTTTGACGTTGCTCGCGGGTACCTTGCCGGCCGCCTCGGTCTACGCTGCGGACGGTGCAGCAAAGCAAGTGCCGATGGGCGATCCGTCACTCGCGACGCAATTGCACGAATCCTTGACCGCGCAGGGCTGGGCGCCGGCCGAGGCCGCCGGCGGTAGTGTCAGTTACACGGCCTCGGTGCTCACGGTGGAACCCCTTGCGGCTGAGCCCGCATCGGAATCCGAGCCGACTATCGGCGCTCAGGATTCGCTCGCCGATCGTTTGCGCCAGACCCTCGAGCAGCAGGGGTGGACTGCGGTACCGACGGATGATGGTGATGTCGATTACCTGCCGCCGGAGGGAAAGCCCGATCCGGAGCCGACTCTGGCGGATCGTCTGGCGGAATCCCTGGAGCAGCAGGGCTGGGAGAGTTCCCTAGCCGAAGACGGCAGTGTTATCTACCGGTCACCGGCAGTTGGGTTGCCAAGCGACGAGCAGGCCGAGCAGGAGCCATTGACCGACGTCCAGCAAACCCCGGCCGGTCAGTTGCGTCAATCACTGGAACGTAGGGGGTGGACTGCGGTACCGGCGGAGGGTGGCGGGGTTTACTACCTGCCTCCTGAGCAGGAACCCAGTTCGGCGCCAAGCTTGGCGGAACGCCTCAAGACCTCCCTGGAACAACAGGGCTGGGTGAGTTCTGTTGCCGAAGACGGCAGCCTGATCTACCGGTCACCCGTAGCTGGGTTGCCGATCGACGAGCAGGCCGAGCAGGAGTCGTCGACCGACGCCCACGAGACGCCGGCCGATCAGTTGCGTCAATCACTGGAACGCAGGGGATGGACTGCGGTACCGGCGGAGGGTGGCGGGGTTTACTACCTGCCTCCTGAGCAAGAACCCAGTTCGGCGCCAAGCTTGGCGGAACGCCTCAAGACCTCCCTGGAACAACAGGGCTGGGTGGGGTCTACGGCCGAAGACGGCAGCCTGATCTACCAATCACCGGAGACCTCCGCCAATGTCGACGCTCCGACGGCAGCCGATTTCGCGGAGCACTTCAGACAGACCCTGGAACAGAGAGGCTGGCTGGCAGAACCCGGCGACGACGGCAGTGTCATCCTGATGAAGCCGCAGCCGCCGCGAGAAGAACCCGAAAATGGGGAGGTCGAGGAGGAGCCCGGATCGACGCCTTCTTCGCTCGACGAGGAGCGCCGTTCCGACGACCCGGGCGCCAAGTCGGTTGCTGCCGCAAAGTCGTCATCGAAGGTCGCCCCGCCAAAGGCGCCGCGGCGTGCCCAACACCGGCGGCAGGTACGGCGCAACATTCCGCACGGCCAGTACCCTGGTTATCCGTATAACCCTTGGGGCCGGCCACAGGGACAATTCTCGCAGCCTTACGGGCCGGCACCGGGCTGGGGTGCGCCGCCACAGTGGCAACGCGCCCCCGGCTGGCAACAGTCGCCTTGGGGTCGTCAGCAACCGAGTCCGTATTGGTCGCGCTAGCGTAGTGCACCCTATCCGCCGGTGTCAGGCGCATTACGGCTTTGCGACTGCGCCTGCGCGGGTTTCCGGTCCGTATGCGAGTCGCGGTGTCCTCGATAAGGTTCGAAAAAGCGGGCGCACTGGACGTTCAGTCCCGATCGCAACGGTCCTTCATTGACGCAGACGCATTGGTCGCACGCCAGCGCTGATTATGGGCGCCGGACCCGGGAGAGGGCAAAGCGCTCCAGCTGACAAATTGGCATGTGCGTGTGGCGCTGTCTCGCTTGACCCTCGGCATGAAGCAAGCGATACCGCCAACAGATTGTTTTTCCCAATCTTTCCTCATGCCACCGCGAACGCCGAGCCAGATGATGGTCGCTGGGATTCGCCTTCCGAAGGGCGAGGCGTCAACAAGCGCCTGACAAATCGTCATGCTTCCCTTTCCTCGAATGCCGGCGAACTTCGTGTCCGAATCAGAAATCCTCATGGAAATCATCGCCTAACTACTACTGGCATGGAGGTTGCTCAGGTTAGATTCGCTGACCGATGCGGATGCCCGTAAACCGTAAGGGGTAGCGGTATACAGCAGGAAACTGGATGAAGGGGAGGGGTGGATCGTGCTTTCGACGCGGAAAGGCGTCAGCGCCTTGGTTCTATTGCTGGCAGGTGTATCGGGCGGTCAAGCCGCCGAGTATCCGATCGCGGGTCTTGCCCCCGGGCAACGTCCTGTGGGAGCTCCGGTGATCACGGCTGTCGAACATCCTGGTTCTTGGTACACCGCTGCCTTATACGGTGTCTCGAAACCCTATCCGTTCAGTCTCAGATTCCTGGAGAACCAGGGAAACTGGCATACCCCTTTCAATCGGCCCGGCATGTTGGGGCGATACGACATCCGCGGATGGCATGCGAGATGAAACAAGCCGGCGCAGTACCGGCCGGAATCGAAACCATTGGAGGTTCTACCATGAAGAAAACGTACAAGAGGTTCAAAAAGGCTGCTGTTGCTGCCACCGTCGGCTTGATGCTGGGTGGAGCGACACCGGCCATCGCCGGTATGTCGGGGATGTCCGGCATGGGTGGTATGGGCGGCATGTCGGGGATGTCCGGCATGGGTGGTATGGGCGGCATGTCGGGGATGTCCGGCATGGGCGGTATGTCCGGTATGGGTGGCATGTCCGGCATGGCCGGTTACTTCAACATTACCCCTGACGGCCAGATCTTCTTTTACCCCGCACAACAGGGTATGAGCGGCATGGGCGGCATGTCTGGTATGGGCGGCATGTCCGGAATGGGCGGTATGTCCGGAATGGGCGGTATGTCCGGTATGGGCGGTATGTCCGGTATGGGCGGTATGTCCGGTATGTCCGGTATGGGCGGTATGGGCGGTATGTCCGGTATGTCCGGTATGTCTGGCATGGGCGGTATGTCCGGAATGGGTGGTAGCTGGGTCTGGCAGCCTTCCGGGATGAGCGGCATGTCGGGTATGGGTGGCATGGGCGGTATGTCCGGTATGGGTGGCATGGGCGGTATGTCGGGAATGTCCGGCATGGGCGGCATGTCTGGTATGGGTGGCATGTCCGGTATGGGTGGCATGAGCGGTATGTCGGGGATGTCCGGCATGGGCGGCATGTCCGGAATGGGCGGTATGTCGGGTATGTCCGGCTACTTCAAGATCACGCCTGAAGGACAGATCTACTTCTACCCGGCTCAGCAGGGCATGAGTGGCATGGGCGGCATGGGCGGTATGTCCGGCATGGGTGGCATGGGCGGTATGTCCGGCATGTCCGGCATGTCCGGCATGGGCGGCATGGGCGGTATGTCCGGCATGGGTGGCATGGGCGGTATGTCCGGCATGTCCGGCATGGGTGGCATGGGCGGTATGTCCGGCATGTCCGGCATGGGTGGCATGGGCGGGATGTCCGGCATGTCAGGCATGGGTGGCATGGGCGGCATGTCCGGCATGTCCGGCATGGGTGGCATGGGCGGTATGTCCGGCATGTCAGGCATGGGTGGCATGAGCGGTATGTCCGGCTACTTCAAGATTACGCCTCAAGGGCAGATCTTCTTCTACCCGGCCCAGCAAGGCATGGGCGGTATGTCGGGTATGTCCGGCATGGGCGGAATGTCAGGCATGGGCGGAATGTCCGGAATGTCTGGCATGGGCGGTATGTCCGGAATGTCTGGCATGGGCGGAATGTCTGGGATGGGCGGTATGGGCGGTATGTCCGGCATGAGCGGCTGGACCCCGCCGAACTAACCATCGTCTCTTAAAGGAAGAAACTCAGTCGTGGGCACAGGGACGTGCCCTTTCTCTATCCGATTAGGGTGCTGTGATGATTCAGCTGAGAGGGCTTGCGGCCCTTATGGTTTCGATCTTCCTGGGCGGGCCGGTCTGCGCTGCGGAAAGCGGCGTCACCTACGAACAGGCCCGTTGGGACCCGATACATTTCAAACCGGCCATCGATACGGCGACGGACGAACAGTGCCTGGCCTGTCATCAGGAAATCCTCGATCGTCGGGTGCTCGAGCTTTCCCCGGCGGGGGTGAAGGCGCAGGGATCACTGGCCTGGTATCAGACCCTGGAAACCTATGCCGGCGACCAGGACACCTTCCACCGCCGGCACCTGGTGACCGACTACGCCAGGCAGGTCATGGACCTGAAGTGCAATACCTGCCATCAGGGCAATGACCCGCGCGAGGAAACGGCCAATTCGTCCGCGACCGGTCAGACGGATCTCATCCAGCGCAAGCAGGTCGACCCGGAAGTTTGTCTGATGTGCCATGGTCAGTTCAACTATCTCGTCATGGGTGTTCCGGGCAGTTGGCGCGAGCACGGCAAGATCTTCGCCGACAGCTGCCTGACCTGCCACGTCGGCCATTCGCACCACACGACACCAGGTCAACTTCCTCAAGCCCGAAGCCATCGAGGAAGCGGGAAAACAGAACAGCGACGTGTGCTTCGGTTGCCACGGCGGCCGCGCCTGGTATCGCATGAACTATCCCTATCCACGACATCCATGGCCCGGAGCAGGCAGACACGGTACCGGACTGGGCAAAAGACCGACCGACAAGTTCGGACCCGCGTTTCGCGCTGACTTCCAGCGCCAGCGCCGCGCAGTAACCCTTGATCGGCCAGGAGATTGTCATGCAAGACAAGCAGAACCTCGATTTCCTCAATGATCGCCTGAACATGACCCGGCGGTCGTTTCTAAAGAGCACCGCTGCCGGTGCCGCCGCGCTCGGCGCCGGCGGTCTGGTCAAGACCGAAGAAGCCGAGGCCTTCGCCTACGAGCCCTATCCCACAGGACGACGAACTGAAGACCGTGGTCACCAGTTGTGCCCACAATTGTGGCTCGCGCCACATGCTGGTGGCGCACAAGAAGGGCGACGTGATCGTGCGCCTCTCCACCGATGACGGCCGCTATCAGAAGGACGGCCACTTCGGCAAGGACACCGAAGAGGAGCCGCAGCTGCGCGCCTGCCTGCGCGGCCGTTCCTACCGCCAGCGCCTGTATTCGGCCGAACGTCTGCTCTACCCGATGGGGCGCGTCGGCAAGCGCGGCGAGGGCAAGTTCAAGCGCATCAGCTGGGACGAGGCGCTCGACTACGTCGCGCGCAAGATGATCGAAATAAAGAACAAGTACGGCTCGACCGGCCCTGCTGGACCAGAGCTACGCCGGCGCCTCCTACGGCGTGCTGCACAAGTCCGACCAGATCGAGGGGCTGCTGGGCCGTTTCCTCGGCATGTTCGGCTGCCGCACCAATTCCTGGTCGGTGCCGTCCTATCAGGGCACCACCACCAGTTCGCGCTGGACCTTCGGCACCATCGAGGACGGCAACGAGGACGACGCCTACGCCCACTCCAAGCTGATCATCATGTGGGGCTGGAACCCGGCCTACACCTTCCACGGCGGCAACACCTTCTACTACATGCGCATGGCCAAGCAGCGCGGCTGCAAGTTCGTGCTGATCGATCCGCAGTACACGGACTCGGCCGCCGCCTACGACGCCTGGTGGATCCCGATCAAGCCGAATACCGATGCGGCGATGATGGCCGGCATGGCCCACTACATCTTCACCAACAACCTGCAGGATCAGGAGTTCATCAACCGCTTCACGCAGGGCATGGACGCCGGCACCATGCCGGACTGGGCGGCCAACACGCCCAACGGCAAGGAGAACTTCAAGGACTACATCCTGGGCACCTACGACGGCCAGCCCAAGACGCCGGAATGGGCGGCGGAGATCTGCGGTGTGTCGGCCGAGGACATCAAGAAGCTGGCGCGACATGTATGCCACGCACCAAGCCGGCGGCGCTCAAGGCCTCCTGGGCGCCGGGGCGCAACGCCTACGGCGAGCAATACAATCGCATGGCCGCGGCGCTGCAGGCCATGACCGGCAACATCGGCGTCCTCGGCGGCTGCGCCGAGGGCGTCGGCAAGGCCTGGCATGCCGAGGCGGTGGCCTATCCCTACGACCAGTACTCCAACATCTGGTTCGCCTCCATCAAGTCCGACCGCTGGGCGCACTTCGTGCTCAACTATCCCAACGTGCGCCGCGAGGAGGTCGGGCCTGTGGCCGCGCCAGGACCAGTTGGACGGCGTCATCCCCAACATCAAGGGCATCTTCTGGCAGGGCTCGGACTGGTTCAACCAGCTGACCAACATCAACAAAGAAATCGCAGGCGATGGACAAGCTGGAGCTGGTGGTCTGCATGGACTCCACCATCACTCCCTCGGGTCTCTATGCCGACGTGCTGCTGCCGATCGCCACCCACTTCGAGCGTCACGACGTGGCGCTGCCCTGGTACAAGGGCCACTACTACATCCACCGGCCCAAGGTCATCGAGCCGCTGGGCGAATCCAAGACCGACTTCCAGGTCTTCACCGAGCTGGCCTACCGCATTGGCGACAAGACCGGGATCGGCGACCTGTTCGGCAAGACCTACAATCCGAAGGCCGACCGCAGCTACTTCAACAACCCCGACGCCGTGGACGAGGCCTATCTGCAGCGAGTGGTGGGAAGCAAGGTCATGGCCCACCAGCACGTCGACATGACCTGGGACGAGTTCAAGCAGCGCGGCGTCTACAAGTTCAAGCTGGACCAGCCCCACGTCGCCTTTCGCGACCAGATCGAAAATGGCAAGCCGTTCCAGACGCCGTCCGGGCGGATCGAGATCCTGTCCACCGAGCTGGCGACAGATCGGTGATTGGACCCGGACCCGGTATGGCTATCACATCCCGTCGATTCCGAAGTGGATCGAGCCGTGGGAATCGCTGAACAGCCCGAAGACGGCGAAGTACCCGTTCCACCTGATCTCGCCGCACCCGCGCTGGCGTACCCACTCGATCTTCAACAACTGCACCTGGCTGCGTGAGACCTACGAGCAGGAGGTCACGCTGAACGCCTCGGACGCAAAGCGTCTGGGCATCAAGACCGGCGACACGGTCGAGGTCTGGAACGACGCGGGGCAGGGTGGTCGTGCCCGGCTACGTGACCGAGCGCTGCATGCCGGGCGTCGCGGTCCTGCACGAAGGGGCCTGGATCGATCTGGACGAAAACGGTGTCGACCGCTCCGGTAATCCGGACATGCTGACGCTCGACGAGCCGAGTCCGGCCGGGTGCCTTCGCCTACAACACGGTGCTGTGCGATATCCGCAAGACCGATCTGGAGCATCGCCCCGGTTGGGACAAGCTGGCGACGGCGCGCTCCCACGTCTTCCGGCGCGATCTCTGAATCAGGGGAGGGTTGAGTCATGGCACAGATCAAAGATCGCGAGGCGCTCAAGGCGGCGATCAAGCGGCGCAAGAAAGACGGTCTATACGCCGGTCAGGCCGGAACAGCAGCTGGGCTTCGTACACCACAACGTCGACTGCATCGGCTGCCGCGCCTGCGAGATCGCCTGCAAGGACAAGAACGGCCTGCCGGCCGGGGCCGCGCTTCCGCCGCGTGCAGTACGTCGAGGGCGGCACCTACCCCGACGTCTTCGCCTACAAGGTCAACATCTCCTGCAACCATTGCGCCGAACCGGCCTGTCTGCCGACCTGTCCGACCGGCGCGATCTGGAAGCGGCCGGACAACGGCATCGTCGATATCGATTCGACGCTTTGCATCGGCTGCCGGCGTTGCGAGGCGGCCTGTCCGTATGGTGCGCCGCAATGCGATCCGGAAGATCAGATCGTCAAGAAGTGCAACCTGTGCATCGACGAAATCGAGGCCGGACGCAAACCCTACTGCGTCATGGCCTGCATGATGCGGGTACTGGACGTCGGCCCGATCGATCTGTTGCGTCTGCACAAGTACGACACCAAGGCCATTGCACCCCATGAGGAGCCGGTTGGCGCGGTAAAGAACTTCGCCGATCCGGAGCTGACCCACCCGTCGATCGTGTTCGTCGCGCACAGCAAGGGCAGGGTGGAAAAATGAACGGGCAAGGCGAGCATGGGACCTTCGAGGCCAGCGGCGCAGAGCAGTTCCGCTCGGTCGTTGCCGAAGACCTGCTTGCCCTCGCCGCGCTTCATGCCAGGCCACTGGAGCCTGACGTGATCATGGCATTGTGGCGCGATTGCTATCACGGGCTATTGGGTTTGCAGCTGCATTCCGCGGAATTGCGGCAAGCGGTCAATCTTCTTTGTATGGGATTGACCGACATCCCGACTTGTCTCGATAAGAACGCGCTTGACGCGCTCTCGACGGCCCACCGGCAGATCTACACGGACGACCGTTTGGGCGCTCGGCCGTTCGAGTCGGTATGGTGTGATTCCGGGAATAGCGATCAGCAAGAGTCGGTTGGCAAAATCGCCGAGTGGCAGCGGCGTTTCGACTTCACGCCTCGGGAATCCTTCGAGCACGGACCGGACCATCTCGTCAGCGAGCTGCAATTCCTGGCGCATCTTGCCTCGAACGAGAGCGGTCCTGCGCCGCTCGCCGAGCTGGTGCACTTCCTGGATCAACATCTGCTGCGCTGGGTGGACCGTTTTGCGCTCAGGGTGTGTGAGTGCAGTCAGGCGAGATGGTATCAAGGACTTGCTGCATTGACGGCGGCCTATTTGAACGAACTCAGGGCCGTAATCACGCGGTGCGAGGGAGTCGAACGGCAGGAAATAGAGGGGCAGAATCAGGGTGTGGCGCAAGGTCTCAAGGGTGCGATCCCGCCTGGGTCGGCACACGCAGTGGGGCGGCCACATGCTGAGTTCGCCGGTAGTACGGCTCGTGCGATCGGATTCTGACCGGCCTTTTCCGAGCCGCAGGATGAGACGAAGTACGAGTGAGTCAGCCGGCCTTTGTATTGAACCGGGAGTGGTTGTATGAGCGATACCTTGGGAAGCTTTCGTGCCACCGTAGCGCTGGACTTGATGACGCTCGCCCTGCTGCATGACCGCGAGTTGGAAGAAGAGGCCATCGTGGCCTTGAAGGCGGACGGCTTTCCGCGCTGCCTGGGGTTGCGGTTGGAGTCCGAGCCGGGAAGGGCTGCGCTCTCGCTTCTCGAGGCCGCAGTCGAACATCTCGAGGCCGACTCGCAGGAACGCGATGAGCTGGCCGCGGATTTCGCCGCCATCTACCTGAATCACGGCTACGGTGCCGCGCCCTGCGAGTCCGTCTGGATCGATGAGGACGGGTTGACGATGCAGGAGCCGATGTTCCAGGTCCGGGAGTTCTATGCCAGACATGGTTTGTGCGCCCCGAATTGGCGCATGCGCACTGATGATCATCTGGTGCACCAACTGCATTTCCTGACCGAGCTGCTCGGACGGGAGGAACCGACTTTATTGCCGGAAGCGGCGCGGTTCCTTGATGAACACACGCTGCGTTGGCTGCCGGACTTTGCGCGCCGTGTGTCGACGCGCGCGGCTACCCCCTTCTATGCCGGTCTGGCATTGCTGACGGCGGCCTACCTGGACGAATTTCGTGACCTCGTCGCGAAGATACAGGGCCAACCCAGACCGACTCCGGAAGAGATCGAACGACGCATGAAGCCGCAACGAGAGACCGTCGTCCCAATGCCAAGTACCTACGTACCCGGCTCTGCGCCGTCGTGGTGAAGAGGCGGGATGTCCACCGGGTCGGCTGGTCGAGGTCTTGTACCGGTGATGTCGGCCCGTGATCGGGATGACCGGTTCGGACAAGGCGAGAGCGACAGGCCAAGGGACGAGACATGAGCTGGCGGGGATTCAGGTCAGAGTTACGGGCAGCCCGTCATCTGCCCGAGGTCGATGCAGAACGGTGTGTTCATG
The DNA here is from genome assembly GCA_963765415.1 of uncultured Gammaproteobacteria bacterium. Classification (GTDB taxonomy): domain Bacteria; phylum Pseudomonadota; class Gammaproteobacteria; order Chromatiales; family Chromatiaceae; genus CAVXWS01. Next base: position 24,748 of record CAVXWS010000073.1, on the reverse strand, counting down.
CTCGTCTGGAAGTAGCCTCTTGCCGGCGTTGCGTGTCGGCTTGTCCGACCTCGGCCTGGACACTGGACGACGAGCAGCTCGGGATCGATCCGCAGCTCTGTGATGGTTGCGGCCTTTGCGTGGCCGCTTGTCCGGAGGGTGCCTTGTCTCACGGCCTGGAGCCGGAATTGCGCCGCTGGGGCGGGCAGAGCACAGCGTTTGCCTCGTGCGAGCGCGCCGATTCGAGCCCCTTGGGTGCATCGGTACCCTGCGTGCATGCCTATGGCTTGGCTCAACTCGCCCGTTTGTACCGAGGCGGGGTGCGAAGATTCTTTGTTTGTATCGGCGATTGTGGCGAATGTCCGCGCGGAGCAGGGGAACGCCTGTCGACGCGATTGTCGGAGCTGAACAGACTGCTGTCTCAGCGCGGTCTGCCATCGCTGGTTGCGAGATCCCTGACGGTGTCGCAATGGTACAGCCTCTTTCCCGGGTCGAATTCGGCCTCTGTGGGTGCGGATCTGAATCGGCGTGGATTTATGCGCAGCGCACTGGCTGCTGTGTCCGACAAAGATCTCTTGTCGTTCCGGCAGGAATGGCGCGCCCCGGGGGAGTCTCTTCCGCTCGCCAATCGGACCGGTTATGTGTTCCATGCGCCCGAGATCGATATCGAACGGTGCAATGGGTGCGATGCCTGCGCGCGCTCTTGTGCGCACGGCGTATTGACCCTATCCCCTTCCGCGGATGCCTACGTCATTGAGCCAGATGCATGCACCGGCTGTGCCATGTGCACCGACGTCTGTGACCAAGACGCAATCAAAATTATTTTCGGTGGGATGGTCACGCAAGATCGCGTGTCGCTGCAGACGGGTCGCTGTGAAGGTTGCGGGGTGGATTTCCACAGGCCTCGGGCGGTAGGCTTTGCTGATGGTCTGTGTCACGTCTGCAGCCGGTCGAACCATCGTCGAACCCTATTCCAGGTCCTTTGAGCGCCTCCCGCCGGAGCTTTTGAGGTCGAGCAGACTTTTACGAAAGATCACTCGTACACCGAGACGCAGTGGATCAGTTTCCGATTCGTGATCGAAGACTGCCCGTCGCTCGCCGGCCTGATGATTGAGTAGACGTCAAAGTTTAGCGCGCAACTCCTGTTGAGCAAGGACGGAGAGGTGGTCTTGGTCACCGAGCATGTCTGCACGGTGACCAAGGCGACGTTAGCCGGGTAACTGGGGCACGATACACCGGGTCGACGGTCAGCTTTGCGGTATCAACACCTCGTCGATTACGTGAATTACCCCGTTCGAGGTCTCAATGTCGGTTTGGGAGATCTTGATTTCAGCGACGGGTAATTCACTCCCCTCAACGGTCGCCAGCTTGGCGATTCCTTTGACGGCCGACGAATCGACTCGACCCGGAACCACGTGGTAGGTCAGGATCTGAGTGAGCTTGGCCTTATCCTTGAGTAACCCGTCCAGGGTGCCCGCAGGAAGTTTGGCGAAGGCCGCATCGGTCGGCGCAAAAACGGTGAAAGGTCCTTCACCCTTGAGTACCTCGACCAGACCAGCCTCTTTGACGGCCGTCACCAGCGTGTTGAAGGAACCGGCAGCCACCGCAGTGTCTACGATATCGGCTGGTACGGAATGCATGGCTTGCATCGGGGCCGCGTAAGCGGGCTTTTGGTAGCCCATCCCATAGTGGTATCCAGCATTGTGTCCCATGCGCATGTTTTGTCCTTGCTTGTTCATTCCGCAGTGGGGACCGGCGCTGAGGGTTGCGGAAGTGAGCAGGATAGAAGCAACGGCAGCGGTGATCAGAGTGGGCTTTAACATTGATCGTCTCCAGTAGGCATTGAGTAGGTTTGTCTTAGTGACGTCTAAGTTATAGCGGCATTCTCCAAGAAGTAAACCACAGAAAAATAGATATTGAACCGAAATAACGATCTAAAAACTGGACATAACATGAACATAGATTCGATAAGCGCAGCGAGCAGACTGTCGCCCCGGGTCAGCGCCGCCAGACCTCAGGGGCCCCGAAGCGAGCGTCTGCTGGATCGTCCGTCAGGAAACGGGTGCCGCGACGGGCAGAACGGTGTCCGGCATCTGTGCCGGCAGGTCAGTAAGGCAGAAGGGGATGGCTGCGGGTTGAGGGTATTGGCAGCGAAGACTGCCCCAGCGTGATTCGACTCGTTCCAGCCAACCCGTCGCCGCCCTCACGCTTAAAGGCTGTGAGTAACTCTAAAATCGCGGCCAAAGAGGTTTATCGGGGTTTGTGTTTCGGGTTTCGATATATGGATCGTTTATGCATTTGTCGCCGCGCTGACCGCCGCCTTTGCCGGCGGGCCCTTCGCCATGAAGCCTACTCATACCTCAACGCATCAATCGGGCGCAGTCGGGCCGCCTTGCGCGCCGGGTGTATTCCGAAGAAGACACCGACCAGGCCGGCGAACAGGAAAGCGATCAGCACCGACCCCGGCGTGACCTCGACCGGCAGCTTCGAGAAGCGGGCCACGGCGCTGGCGCCGCCCAGTCCGAGCAGGATCCCGAGCAGCCCGCCGGCGCCGCTGAGCAGCAGGGCCTCGAGCAGGAACTGCCAGAGGATGTCGCGCGGCCGGGCGCCGAGCGCCATGCGGATGCCGATCTCCCGGGTGCGCTCGGTCACCGACACCAGCATGATGTTCATGATGCCGATGCCGCCGACCAGCAAGGACACCGAGGCGATGCTGCCGAGCAGCCAGGTGAATACCCGCGCACTCTCCTCCGAGGTCTGGGCCAGTTCGGCGCGGTTGTAGATCCGAAAGTCGTCGTCGGCGTCCTCGGCCAGCCGATGACGCCGGCGCAGCAGATTGGTGATGGACTTGGTGGCGCGGAAGGTGGCCTCCCGTCCGGCGGCGGTCAGCTCGATCCGCTCCACGTAGGTGATGCCGCGCAGCTTTCGCTGCACCGTGGTGATCGGGGCGAAGATCGCGTCATCCTGGTCCGAGCCCCAGGCGGTCGCGCCCTTCTCGTTCAGAACGCCGATGATCCTGCAGGCCAGGCTCTTGATCAGGATGGTCTCACCGATCGGGTTGACCAGGCCGAACAGCTCCCGGGCCACGGTCCGACCTAGCACGCAGACCTGGCGGGCGCCGGCGACCTGATACGGGTTGATCGACTCCCCTTCCGCCAGCGGCCAGCTGCGGACGGTGAAGTAATCCGGCGTAACGCCTTGTATTGCCGTGCCCCAGTTGGCGCCGCGGTAGCGCACCTGGGCTGGCGCCCGGACGCTGGGGGCGACGGCCAGCACGTCCGGCAGCTCGGCGATCGCCACCGCATCGGCCAGGGTCAGGGTGGTGGTGGTACCCGCGCCGGTGCGCACGCCGCCGCGGGTGGCCGATCCGGCGCGGATCACCAGGCTGTTGGTGCCCATGCTCTCGAGCTGCCGGGCAATGCGCTGCTGCGCGCCGGCGCCGATCGCTACCATGGCGATCACCGAGGCGACGCCGATGATCACGCCGAGCGCCGTCAGCATGGCGCGGGTCTTGTTGCGCCACAGTGCCTGCAGGGCCAAGGTCAGGGCGGCCGAGGCGTTCACGGCCGGGTCTCCAGTCGACCGTCGCGGACCGTCAGGTGGCGCTCGGCGCGCTGCGCTACTTCCGGCTCATGGGTGATCAACAGGATCGTCAGGCCGTCGTCTCGGTTCAGGGTATCCAGGACGTTGAGGATCTCGGCGCTGGTTGCGGTGTCGACGTTGCCGGTCGGTTCGTCCGCCAGCAGGAGCGACGGCCGGGTAACCAGGGCCCGGGCGATCGCTACCCGCTGCTGCTGGCCGCCGGAAAGCTGATTCGGCAGGTGCTGCAGACGTTCGGCCAGGCCCATGCGTTCGAGCGCCTGAATTGCCCGCTCCCGGCGCTCGTGCTTGCCGATCCCGGCGTAGATCAGCGGGGTCTCGACATTCTCCAATGCGCTGGTACGCGGCAGCAGATTGAAGTTCTGAAAGACGAACCCGATCTCGCGATTGCGCAACCCGGCGAGCTGGTTTTTGCTCATCCGGGTGACATCGCTGCCGCGCAGCCGGTAGCTGCCGGTGTCGGCGACGTCGAGACAACCGAGGATGTTCATCAGCGTCGACTTGCCCGATCCCGACGGCCCCATGATGGCGACGTACTCGCCGGGCTGCACGGTCAGGTCGATGCCGCGCAGGGCCTGGATGGTCACGCCGTCCAAGGCATAGGCCTTGTTCAGGTCTTGGGTCTCGATCAAGGGCGTCGACACGGAGGTTCAGAACAGACTCAAGCCGAAAGAACGCCGCCGCGCCGAGGGCTTGCGCGCCCCGGGCACCGCGATCCGCAGCCCCGGGGTCAAGCCCTCGGCACTGATCTCGGTCCGCTTCTCGCCGATGATGCCGGTGCGGACCTTTATCGGTTCCAGCCGCTCGCCTGTCGCGCGCCAGACGATCGCCTCGCCCGGCTTCAGCTCGGCGCGGATCGGGTCGAGATTCGCCGGCGGTGGATCCGGCACGAAGCGCAGCGCTGCATGCGGTACCTGCCAGGCCTCGGCGCGGTGCTCCACCTCGATCGCCACGGTCGCTGTCATGCCGGGCTTGAGCGCCAGATCGGGATTGGCGACCCGGATGATGGAGTTGTACTTGACCACGTCGGCCTCGACCTTCGGCTGCAATCGAACCTGCGCGACCTCGCCCCGGAATTCGCGGTCTGGATAGGCAAACACGGTGAAGCGCACCGGCTGACCCTCGCGCACCTTGCCGATGAAGGACTCGTCGACATCCGCTTCGACCCGCATGCGGGTGAGGTCGTTGGCGATCGAGAACAGTATCGGCGCCTGCAGGCTCGCCGCCACCGTCTGGCCGACGTCGACGTCGCGCGAGATGACCACACCGTCGGTGGGTGCGACGATGGTGGTGTAGTCGAGATTGACCTGCTCGCGCTGCAGCACCGCTCTGGACTGGGCGACGGCGGCCAGCTTGATCCGATGTTCGACGCGGGCCGAGTCGTAGGCGAACCGGGCGGCGTCGAGGTCGCTCACGGCGAGCAGCTTCTTGCGGTTCAGTTCGGTGCGGCGGTCGAGTTCGCGCTTGGCATCGGCGATGCTGACGCTGGCCTTGTCACGCTCGGCCTCGGCACTCGCCAGATTGGCCTGCGCCTCGGCCAGTTTGGCCTGGAAGATCGCCGGATCGATCTGGGCGATCACCTGACCTTCAGTAACGCGGTCGTTGAAATCGACGAACAGCTTCTGGATAGTGCCGGAGACCTGACTGCCGATCTGAACGGTGTTGACCGGACTGAGCGTGCCGGTGGCCGACACGACCGCATTGATCGCGCCGCGGCGCAGCGCGACCAGCTTGTAGTTGGTCGGTGGGGTAGCGTCGTCGCCGTCGCTTTGCAGCCACAGGCCAGCGCCGACCGCGGCAAGCACGGTTGCGCCGATGAGCAAAAGGACAACGCGTCGAATCATGTGCGCCTCGATCTCCGATTACCGGCAACCTCGGGGTCGCCGCTTCCGTTTCAATGCCGCCCGCCCGGAATCTCGGGCCTTGGAAACATGCTGCAGGCGCCTTACTGAATTGAGCCTGAAATGAGCATCACCGAATCGACGACTTGCGTCTATCGCCAAAGCGCCGTAGTCAGAGCATGGCGTTGTCGCGAGAGTTCCGGTTCATCGAGCGTTTACAACTGGAATATCCCTCAGTACCCCTGCCAGGTCTTTGAAATTCGCTGCCCGTTCGCGAAGATGGCGGCGATATTGCCGAACCTGGCGGCCCGCCGCCTGCCCGCCAGGGCGGATATCCGGTGTGCCCAATCCGTGGCCAACGCCTCTGCGCGGTAGAAGGACACGGGCGTATTTGCGAGACTGTACGCGCGAAACGAGTCACAGGCGCGGGCGACAAAGGCGCCGGGGTGAACACAGATGGGTAGCAAAGACCAACCTGGGCTGGATGATGCGCTCGAATCCATGGAGCGTGAACTGGATCGACTCCTCGATGAAAACGAACGACTTGGAACCCGGCGTCACACCTATGCGATCGGCGATGTTCAGGGGTGCTTTGACGATCTTTTAAGACTACTCGACAAGCTCGATTTCGACCCTGCGCAGGATCGGCTCTGGTTCACCGGCGACCTGGTAAACAAAGGACCCAACTCCCTGAACATCCTGCGTTTCGTCAAGGGACTGAGGGACTCCGCCATTACCGTGCTGGGCAATCATGACCTTTACCTGCTGGCGGCAGCGTCAGGGTCGGTAAAGGACAAGAAAGCCGACACCATAGCCGGTATTCTGGCCGCCCATGATTGTGAGGAGCTCTTGTTCTGGCTGCGCCACCAGCCGATCCTACACCACGACGAAGCACTCGGTTACACCATGGTTCACGCCGGCCTGCCACCCCAGTGGGACCTGACCGCCGCATCGGCCCGCGCCCGGGAGGTGGAAACCGTTTTGCAGAACGCGGGCTACGAAGAACTTCTCGGGTCATTATCCGAGGACAAGCCCGACCGATGGAGCGAGGACCTGGAGGGCCTGGCAAGGCTTCGATTTATCGTCAACTGTTTCACTCAGTTGCGCTATTGCGACCGAGCGGGTCGCCTGGATCTGTCCGGCCAGCGGCGTACCGCAGCCAAGAAGAAGCGTTCCATGCCCTGGTTTCAGGTTCCCCTGCGCGCCCATGGCGACATGAAGATCATCTTCGGCCACTGGGCCTCGCTGGACACCCGGAAGATCAACACCACTGGCGTCTACCCGCTGGACACGGGTTGTTCCAATGGGGGAAAGTTCACGGCCATGCGCCTGGGGGACGAGCGGATCATCAGCACCCGCTGCAGGATCGAGTCGCATCCGGGGCTGGGATAGTCCTCGCAGAGTCAAATCGCTCACGCGGCCGGCCGACCATATCCATTCGATATGCCGCGCAAACCCCCCGATCGCAGACAGCTGGGCTGCAGCAAGTCGTTGGCTTGTGACTCGAGGTGCACAACACGGGATTGCTCTTGCCTCAATGCGTCGATTTCTCATGAAAAAACGACCGTCATAGGCAACAAGCAGATACTCTGTTCGAACCTCTGTAGAGAGGCGAGCTGCCCTGCGGCGCGAACGCGACAAGGGCAAGAACCGGCTCGGGATCCATGGCCGGGCTGTCCGCCGGCTCGAAGACCGGCCGACCCGCCTTGCACGGCATCTTCCGCTGTTCGTCGGCAGTGGCGTGCGGGATAACAAACCGGAGAGAATCTGTGAGTGTGACCTCGATCAGCACGGAGCACCTGCGTATCGGCGAACAGCTCGCCGATTCCCTGGGTCATCCCGATGTCGTCGGACTGCACCTGCCGGCAGCGGTCCCGGACGAGACCTTCCGTGACGAGTTTGGTTTCGTCTTTTTGAGCGACGGCAGCATCGGTCCGTTCTATGTCAGCATGGGGAACATCCTGCAGACGCTGTGGCAGCGCCATCCGGATCCGGATAACTGCCGCCTCGATGCGCTGTCCCTGCTGCAGGGGTTTGCCGAGGCGGATCTCGCCGGCCGGGCGCTGGCGCTTGGCACCTACAATGCGCTGAGCGCGGCTCTGTACAGGGCGAGCGGCTTCGAGCCGCCGGCCCGCAAGGAAAACTCCGGCCTGAGCGACGGGCCGCAGGGTGAGCTGGTCGGCATGGTCGGCTACTTCCGCCCACTGGTGGACAAACTCATTGCACAGGGTTGCAGGGTCCGGGTGCTCGAGCGTTCGCCCGAACGCGTCCCGGAGAGCGAGAATCTCTCAGTCACCGTCAACCCGCACGACCTGCATGGCTGCCGGCAGGTGCTGTGCACGGCGTCCACGCTGATCAATGACAGCCTCGAAGAGATTCTCGCGGCCATCGGGGCGAAGGCCCGCCTCGAACTCGTCGGGCCGAGCGGCAGCGGCGTCCCGGAGCCGCTGTTCGCACGGGGTGTGGCCACCATCGGCGGCATCAGCTTCGCCGACCAGGACCGGGAGCAGCTGATCGAGCATCTGCGCCGCGGCGAGTCATGGGGCACAGCCGGACGCAAATACCAGCTCGATACCGGCAGTTACCCGGGACTCGGCCAACTGCTCAAGAGCCTATCGGATGTTGGCGCGGACCCTGCTCAGCGAAGCTGATGATTGTCTTCATCAACAGGGTCGCCCGGACCCGCGTGAACGGAACACCGGTCCGAGTGGAATGGCGCTTACTTGAGCGATTCCTCTATCAAGGTAGGGTGAGCTAGGCACGCTGTGGGTGCCGTAACCCACCAGTGGTGCCGACAGGCACACATTCAACAGGCGTTGCGTTGCTGCGCAACGCTTGATGGGTTACGCAAAAAACCGCTGAGCCACCCTGCGTTTATCCTGCAGTAAGTGCCATTTTGCGCCGAGTGCTTTTCCCGAGCGTCCTCGGTGCGGCAGTCCCCGTTCCGGCATTGCGCGCGACCCGATGCGTCAATCGCGAGCTCGGTCGAGACATGGACGTCCATCCTGCGCTTCAGCCTCGTTCCCGCCCCAGGACCTCGCGCAGCTCTCGGATCTCCTCTCGCAGGGCGCTGAGGTCCCGGTGCAGTTGCAGTGATTCGTCGTGCACCACGGCACCGATCTTCGCGGTCTCCTCTTCCTTCTGCTCTTCGACCATCGACTGCATGGTGCTGACGATGATGGCGATGAACAGGTTCAGCATGGTGAAGGTGGAGACCAGGATAAAGGTCACGAAAAAGACCCAGGCCCAGGGAAAGACATCGATCACCGGGCGGGCGATGCCCATCGACCAGCTCTCCAGGGTCATCACCTGGAACAGGGTGTACATGGATTCACCGATGCCGCCGAACCATTCCGGGAAACGCGCGCCGAACAGGCCGGTCGCCATGACGGCGGCGACATAGAAGACGATCGCCAGCAGGCCGGCGATCGACAGGATGCCGGGAATCGCGCGCAGCAGGGATTCGACCACGAATCGGAACCGAGGCACCATCGAGATCAGGCGCAGCACCCGCAGCACCCGCAGCACGGTCAGCGGCCCGCTCGACGGGATCAGCGCGACGCCAACGACCGCGAAGTCGAACAGGTTCCAGGGGTTGCGGAAGAAGCCGGCGCGGAAGGCGTACAACTTGACCAGGATCTCGGCGACGAAGACCGCCAGCAGCGTGCGGTCGATCAGCTTCAGCAGACCGCCCGCGAGTTCCATCAGACGGCTCGAGGTCTCCAGCCCCAGGGTTATCGCATTGACGACGATCAGCGCGACGATGACTCGCTGCACCCGGGCGTGACTCGACCCAGCGGCCGGCTCGGGCCCTGATTGATGACTGCTCCATGGTTGCCTCGCGCGCCTGCAGTGCCTGCGTGCCGAATCTTACACCGCGATCAGGGCGGCGGGGACAGATCCTCCCCGCGCAGGCGCCGCCACAGCCAGTCGAGTCCGGCCTCCAGCGGGAGACGCCGGGTCACACGGATCGGCTCGATCGCACGCAAGGGTTCGCTCTGGTGCTCGGCAAAGGCGAACGAGAATACGTAGTAGGGGTGCTGACCCATCCGCAGGTCGGTGATGCTGACCCGGTGACCGTCGTCCGACACGGTGTAGAAACCCTTCGAGAAATCCCGGATCAGGTCCGGCGTCGTCAAACTCGGCCGTCCGGGCATCCAGCTCCGGCTGGCGACGGGTGGCGCACGAAGCGGATCGGCCGCTGCCCGGCGACGAAGCGATCCGCCAGCGAGTAAAAGCCTTCGTCATAGCTGTCATCGCGTCAGCAGCACGATGCGCCACAGCACGGTGTTGAACGGCGTCGGTGTGACCAGGATCCGGTCGCTCGACAGACCCGCGGCCTCGGGTGTCGCCATGACGCGTTCGGTGATCGCTGGCCTGGGCGGCGACCGACCAGCCCGCGTACAGAGTCGACACCAGCAACCCGGCGGCGTTCCAGCGCCGGCGGGCCGGGCTGCGCACAAGCGCGGTGATCAGCAGGCCGAGCAGCAGCGGCAGCGTGTAGAGCGGATCGATGATGAACAGGCTGCCCAGTCCGAACGGGATGGTCGGTAAAGGGCAGTCCGATGCGGGTGCCGTAGACGGTCATCGCGTCCAGCACCGAGTGGGTGAACAGGCCGGCGACGACCATCAGCCACCAACGCAGCAGCAGCGCCCGTGAGCGGCTAACCACCGCCAGCAGCGCCGGCGATGAAGGGCGAGGCCAGCGCCTGCCAGAACAGGGCATGAGTCTCGGCCCGGTGCAGCACCATGTTGCGGATCGGGTCGCCCTTGTCGATGAAGACATCGAGATCCGGCAGCGTGCCGACCACCGCACCGGCCAGTGCCGACTGCCAGACCGGCCGGCTGCGGCCCATGACCGCGACGCCGACCGCGGCGCCCAGCGCCGCTTGTGTCACTGAATCCATGAGTTCATCGGCGGCCGCGTTGCGATCCGCTGCCGGCACCGGTAAGTGGTTGACAGATAGTTCTGTAGTGCGTCGTGCGACCCGGAAGTTCCACAATGCGGCGGGTTCTGCCGTCTTCGCGCCCGCGGCCTGGGGCAGGCTTCGGACAAGGTTTTTTCGGTACTTGGCGAGACAGTTCAGCTTCCCACAATGAATAGATCACTTCATTAGCGGATTTTGATATCGAAAGTCTTTGAGATCCCGGTTACTGTGGTTCAGACTTACCGCGGTTGCCTCCTCTTGTCACCGGGCTGAAGAATCTCCAGTAGGGGCCGATGCACGAGTGGATTTCGGCATCGACCCCGTCGACCCGGGAGTCGTATGTCAGGCCAAGGTCAGGCGTTGGACAGGCAACACGGTCCGCTTGATCGACAACCGAACAGGGTGTGAAAGTGTCTTTAAGCGTAACCTCTGAGCAGTTTACCGCTCGATTAATCGCCGACTCCGGCAGCGACCCGGCCCAACTCGTCCAGCATCTGCACGCTCTACAGCTGCACTACTCGCACGTGCCGGAACTGTCCGTTCGCCAGTTGGCCGAGGGTCTGGACCTGACCGAGGCATACGTCCGCGGTGTTGTCGGTTTCTACAGTTTCCTGCACGAGGTCCCGCGGGGTGACTACGATGTCCGCTTCAGCGACAGTATCACCGACCACATGCTCGGCAGCCGGGATTTACTGCAGGATCTCTGCGCGCGACTCGGCGTCGAGATCGGCGTACCGCGATCGGACGGTCGAGTCACCGTAGACACCACTTCTTGCACCGGGATGTGTGATCAGGGCCCGGCTATTCTGGTCAACGGCTTTGCAATTACCCGGCTCGACAACCACCGCATCGAGAATGTCGCCGTGTTGATCGAGAACCAAACCCCGTTGGAGGAATGGCCTGCCGCCTACTTCGAGGTCGAAGACAATATCCGCAGGAAGGACCTGTTACTCTCTCACCCGCTGGCGCCGGGCAGCGCCATTGAGGCGCTGATCGAGCAAGGGGCCGAGCGTGTCCTCGACACCATCGATGCGGCCCACCTGCTCGGCCGGGGCGGTGCCGGTTACAACACGGCGCGGAAGTGGAAGTTCTGCCGCGATGCCGACGGCGGAGCGGGCGGCAGAGACCGTGTGGTGGTCTGTAACGCCGACGAAGGCGAACCGGGCACCTTCAAGGACCGTGTGCTGCTCAACAGTTATGCGGACGACGTCTTCGAGGGCATGACCCTGTGCGCCGGTACGATTGGAGCGCGCCGCGGATTTCTTTACCTGCGCGGCGAGTATCTTTACCTCCAAGATCGGCTCGAGCAGATCCTGGACGATCGGCGCCGGGCCGGATTATTGGGTGCTGCAATCGGAGGCAAGGACGGCTTCGATTTTGATATCGAGATCCATATGGGGGCGGGCGCCTATATCTGTGGCGAGGAGTCCGCTCTGATCGAGTCTCTCGAGGGCAAGCGCGGCGTGCCCCGGGTGCGTCCGCCTTACCCGGTGACTCACGGCTACCTCGGCAGGCCGACGGTGGTCAACAACGTCGAAACCCTGGTCAAGGCCGCGCAGATCGCCGTATCGGGAGCCGATTGGTTCAAGACCGCCGGCACTGAACGATCGACCGGAACGAAGTTGCTCAGTGTCAGCGGCGACTGCGAACGGCCGGGCATCTACGAGTTTCCGTTCGGTGTAACCATTCAGCGTGTCCTGGATGCCTGCGGCGCCGCTGATGTTCAGGCGGTGCAGGTCTCCGGAGCGGCCGGTAGAACGCTGCCGCCCAGCGAGTTCGGTCGGCGTATCGCCTTCGAGGACGTCGCCACCGCCGGTTCGTTCATGGTGTTCAACGAGCAGCGCGACCTGCTGGAGATGGTCAAGAACTTTGCGCATTTCTTCGTCCACGAGAGCTGTGGTTTTTGTACGCCTTGCCGAGTCGGCGGAGCGCTGGTCAAGGACCTGGTCGATAAACTCCACGCGGGACATGGCAGCCATTACGACACTGACGAACTGCGGAATATCGGTGGCTTGATGAAGGCCTCAAGCCAGTGCGGCCTGGGGGTCACCGCACCCAATGCCGTGCTCGACACTCTGAGCAAGTTTCCCCAGATCTACGAGCGCCGCCTGAGCCAGAAGAACTACGAACCCGCCTTTGACTTGGATGCCGCCCTGCAAGAGGCGCGCGATATTACCGGGCGCGACGATGCCGGTGCACACATCAGGTAGGGAGTCATGACCAGCGAAGCAACCTTCCGACTCGACGGAAAACCGGTCGCCTTTCAGCCGGGAGACACCATCATGGACGCGGCGCTGAGAGCCGGCCAGTACATTCCGCACCTGTGTCACAATCCTGAGTTCAAGCCGCACGGCAGTTGCCGGGTATGCATCGTCGATATCAGCGGCAGAAAGGTATCTGCCTGCACCTATCCCGCCGCCGCCGGACTCGAGGTCGCCAGTAACACCGACGAGATCGTCCGGCAGCGCCGGACATTGGTGCAGATGCTGTTCGTGGAAGGCAACCATTTCTGTCCCGGCTGCGAGAAAAGTGGGGCCTGTCAGCTACAGGCGGTCGCTTACTACACGGATATGCTGTCGCCGCATTTCACCCATTTCTTTCCGCAGCGCGAGCTCGATGCCTCACACCCGGATACGGTGATCGACTTCAATCGCTGTATCCTTTGCGAACTCTGCGTGCGCGCCAGCCGCGATGTGGACCATAAGAATGTCTTCGCCATCGACGGACGCGGCATTGACAGCCACTTGGTCGTCGATTCTCCCAGCGGCAAGCTGGGAGACAGCCGTTTTTCCGCCGACGACAAGGCGGCGCACGTCTGCCCGGTCGGGGCCATTCTTTCCAAACACAGCGGCTTCGACAAGCCCATCGGGGAGCGGCTCTACGATCGACAGCCGATCAGCGTCGTCGGCGACGTTGCTGCTCACGAAGACGAGGTCTGATAGCTATGGCCGAAAAAATTCGAGTGGCAACGGCGTCGCTGTGCGGCTGTTTCGGTTGCCATATGTCTCTACTCGATATCGACGAGCGCATCCTCGACCTGGTTGAGCTGGTCGAGTTCGACCGTACGCCGCTCACGGACATCAAGAAGATCGGACATTGTGATGTCGGCATCATCGAGGGCGGAGTCGCCAATGCCGAGAATGTCGAGGTACTGCGGGAGTTCCGAGCGCACTGCAAGACCCTGGTCGCTCTGGGTGCGTGTGCCGTGAACGGCGGTATTCCGGCAATGCGAAACCAGTTCGAACTCGAAGAGTGCCTGCGTGAGTCCTATGTCGACGGAGTCGGCGTCCATACGCAAATGATACCGAGCGATACCGAGATCCCCATGCTGCTGAACAAGGTTCACCCGATACACGAGGTCGTGAAGATCGATCATTTTCTGCCCGGCTGCCCGCCCTCGGGCGATACCATCTGGACCTTTCTTACCGAGTTGATCGAGGGTAAACCCATCAGCTTCCCGTACGAACAAATTCACTACGATTGAGCGTCCTCCTTGGATACAGGCTATGTCATCACTTGGAAACCGCAGACCACCCGGAAAAACTGAATCGCGTCGTCATCGAACCGCTCACCCGTGTCGAAGGCCACGGCAAGGTGACCTTGCTGCAGGATGACGACAAGCGCATCAAGCAGGCCCGACTGCACATCGTCGAGTTTCGTGGTTTCGAGAAGTTCATCCAGGGTCGCCCCTATTGGGAGCTGCCCGTACTGGTGCAGCGCCTTTGCGGTATCTGCCCGGTCAGCCATCACCTGGCGGCGGCCAAGGCGACGGATATGCTGGTGGGCGCCCGGGAGTTGACACCGACAGCGGAAAAAATCCGCCGCCTGATGCACTATGGCCAGACGCTGCAATCGCACGCTTTGCACTTCTTCCATCTGTGTTCACCCGACCTGTTGTTCGGCTTCGATGACGAGGTCCGGCACCGCAACATCGTCGGGGTCATCGAGGACCACCCCGAGATCGCCAAGCAGGGGGTGCTGCTGCGCAAGTACGGCCAGGAGGTGATTCGCCTGACCGCGGGCAAGCGGGTTCACGGTACCGGCGCGGTCCCCGGAGGTGTGAACAAGTCGCTTAACGCGGAGGAGATTGCCTACCTGACCAAGGACATCGATCAGATCGTCTCCTGGGGCCAGGAGGCCGTCGAGCTGATCAAGACCGTGTTCATGGAGCATTACGACTATCACATGGCCTTCGCCGCCATCGAGACCAACTCGATGAGCATGATCCGCGGCGACGGCGCCTTCGACATCTACCATGGCGGATTGCGTGCCCGCGACGTGCAGGGCGGGGTGATCTTTGATCATGTCGATTACACCCAGTACACGGACTACATCAAGGAGGATGTCAAGAACTGGAGCTACATGAAGTTTCCCTTCATCAAGGATCTCGGACCCGAGAAGGGCTGGTATCGGGTCGGGCCGCTGGCCCGAGTCAACAACTGTGACTTCTTCACCACGCCGCTGGCTGAAGAGGCGCGTCAGGAATTCATGCAGATCGGCGGCGGGAGACCGGTACAGTCCTCACTCGCGTTCCATTGGGCACGTCTGATTGAGCTGCTGCATTGTGCCGAGGCCATTAAGGAACTCCTGCGGGATCCTGACATCTCGGGTAGCGAACGCATGCGCAAAGGCGATATGCAGCACGTCGGAATCGGTGTGATCGAGGCGCCCCGAGGCACGCTGTTCCACCATTACGAGATCGATGATCAGGGCATCGTCACCAGGGCCAATCTGATCGTGTCGACGACCAATAACAACCAGGCGATGAACGAATCCATCCGTGAAGTCGCCAGTAACTATCTGGATGGCAATACCTTGACCGAACCCCTGCTCAATCAGATCGAAGTCGCCATCCGTGCTTACGACCCCTGTCTTTCCTGCGCGACCCATGCGATGGGCAAGATGCCGCTGGAAATCACTCTGGTGAACGAGAAGGAAGAGATCATCGATCGCATGGAAAAGCGGGCGTCGGGCTCGATAGAGAGGTGCGAGCTCTGACGTGTTCGTCATGGGTGACGGCGAAAGACCGGCGGGCGTTCTGATCCTCCCAGACGGTCGAGGCCGTGACCGATATCGCTGGGATTCCATCGAGTACGATGGCGGATAGCCCCTTCCCGAGCACCACTCGACCCATTCTCATTTTCACTTGGGGCAATCCGTCGCGAGGTGATGACGCCATCGGCCCCTATCTCGATGACCTGCTGCGCGAGCACGAGTTACCCGAGGTTGATCTGCTGACCGACTTCCAACTGCAGATCGAACATGCCGTGGACTTGGAAGGCCGGGAACGAATTCTGTTCGTCGATGCAAGTATTACCGCGGAACCCCCTTTCGAATGCGAGTCGCTGCAACCGGAGGAGGACAGCAGCTACACGACACACGCCATGTCTCCCGCGTCCCTGCTGTCCGTCTACCGTAAAGTCAACCAGAAGTCGCCGCCCCCGGCCCATCTGCTGTCAGTACGCGGCTATGAGTTCGATCTGGGTCTGCCCTTGTCGGATAAGGCGAGGGAAAACGCCCACAAGGCGCTCGAGTTCATTCTGAGCTTTATCGACAAGCGGTCGGATGATTCAGAGTCGCCGATGGGGGATCCGTAAACCCCTCGCCTTTAGGCGACCGATGGAACCGTTCCTTCTCCCATCAGGGAGAAGCTTCGGATGAGGGGATCAAAATTGAACGGGTTGATCCCGAACCCCTCACCCCGGCCCTCTCGACTCGGGTTGCCGAACTTCCGAACTTCGTTCTACCTTCCATCCCTGGAGTCGTTCCGGTGGGAGAGGGGGCAATCGGCCGACTGGCCGATCGATCCGGCTTTCAGCCGCAACCCGAAACCACCGGCATTAGCCGGTGGGTTTTCGCCGGATCGAAATCCAATTAGCCAGCCGCCTCGGCGAGCTGTTGCATCCGCAAAATGTATCGTTGCTCGAGCCCGAGGTAAGAGCTTCGATCATCCCCTTCATCGAGGGTCTCGGTAGCGATTGCCGCTTCCAGCAAGGCGATCGCTTGCCGGGATCATGCCGAACAATCCGCGACGAAGCCGGGATTCGGATACACCGTCATTCTTGCCGTTGCGAGCGAATTGGTGCTATTGATGACCGCTACGTCCGACAGCTATCAAGCATCCTGCGTTCAGTGAAAAGGGCTTGGAGGCGATACCATGAAGCTGCGAATCATTTCAGTGAACGATATCGAATCGAACGCCAGCGCTGGTGGGATGTGCCTTTATCTCTGAACCCAGCGGGTTCCACTCGCTGAGTTTCTACGCCATGGAACAGGCCGAGGACTGGATCGAGCGGTGTTACAGGAAGCAGAACCTCCCGAGTCGGCGCGGGCGACCGGTCAAGGAGCTTGAGATCAGTCGAACCTGAACGAAGGCCACTGAAACGGAGAACAAAGCGATGTCGAGTACGAGATTCAGCGGTGCGAAAGATTTTGGAATCTTTCTGTCCGAGCTCTTCCACTTGGGCCTGCTCTTCGCAGGAGGTTTCTCGATCCTCTGGGCAGCGGGGGTCGAATTGTACGGTGTCCTACATCACGGTGGCCCGGGCCTGAAAGACATCCTTATGTTGTTCATCTTCATCGAATTGGGCGCCATGATCGCAATCTACTTCAAAACCAACCGGTTATCGGTTCGCTTTCTGGTCTACGTGGCGATTACGGCAATCACTCGCCTGCTGGTGATCGATATCAAGTCGCTGGACAACCAGACCATACTGGCGCTGACCGGGGCGATATTGATGTTGACCTTGTCCGTTTTCGGTTTGCAGGCGGGGTCTCACTGGTTCGGTAGCGATACTCAGGAACAGGACTAAAAGAAGGCCGATGGCCGTCTCCACGGTCTTCCGAAAACCGGGGGGACGATCCTGTCGATATCCGGGAAGCGCCGTAACCGTCGACCGGAACAGCCCGGTGGTCTCGGAAAGGCGCCTGTTCCGTTGCGTGTTCTATTCGCGCCGAAGGTGGCGATGAAACAAGGGGGCCGGCGAGGTGTCGCCGCCTCAATGGGCCGCTCGAACCCCTGATCAAGGATCGGTCGGTTGGGCAAGAGCGGGGGACAATGTTCGTCCCACAATATCTTCGGAACCGGTCTCGTCTGTGTTCGGCCGAATGCATCATCTACACTGCACTTGCGGCAGATCAAGCGGAGGGGTAGTTTTCAGCAATCAAATGATCGGTATGATGATTGAAGGTTTCGGCCGGCGATCGAACTCGGGATGATGGTGTGTCGGCTTGCCTGCGGACAGGTTCCTGCCAAGAGCGCCGATCAAGATCCGCGGTAAAGGCAGGGGTGGGAGACTAATTGGATGACCGTTGAAAATATCATGAGCTTCCGCCTGGTGAAGCTCAAGCCTTCGGACAAGGTTCGTGATGCCTTGCGTATCATGCACAACAAGCAGATTCGGAACCTCCCGGTTGTTGACGAAGACGACCAATTTGTCGGCCTTTTCGGGATCCGGCCCCTGCTCCGCATACTGCTGCCAAAGGCGGGCAAGATCAAATTTGGCCTCAAGGATCTCAGCTTCATGCCGGATGAGGTCGGCGAGCTTTACACGCGCCTCGAGCAGGTGGCGGAGAAGCCCGTATCGGATTTTCTCGACAAGAAGAAGGATCTGACATTCTGCAAACCGTCGACCAGTTTTCCAGAGATTCTGGAACTCCTGGACCAGAGCCACGATTCCAGCCTGCCCGTGATCGTAGTCAAGGGTAAACACAAGCGACTTGTCGGTATGGTCTCGGCCTGGGACGTGCTCGAAAAACTCGTCATGAACATGCCCATGATCAGCGCTGGCGGGGCCGCTCAAGACAATCCGTCGACGCCGCATAGCGGCAAGGAAGTCGACCAAGCCGACGTCTCGGGTTCGGATTGAGCATGCAAGCCGACCATCAAGCTCTATCGCAATGTTCTTTTTGGCTTGGACCCGCTTTGGGTCTCCACGGTGCTGTTTATCGTGACCTATGCCGTTGTTGTCTCGGAAAAGCTGAACCGCGCCATTGCGGCGGGGCTCGGCGCCGGCCTGATGGTCTCCCTGGGCGTATTGAATCAACAGCAGGCGGTGGCAGGCGTCGATTTCAATACCCTGGGTTTGCTCACAGGGATGATGGTATTGGTGGCCATTACCCGACGGAGCGGGGTCTTTCAGTTCGTGGCCATCTGGGCGGCCAAGAAGGTGGAGGCCAAGCCCTGGGGTATTCTTCTGATGTTCTCGGTGGTTACCGCGGTTTTTTCGGCCTTTCTCGATAACGTAACCACGGTGCTGCTCATTGCCCCGATTACCCTGCTGGTTACCGAAGAACTCAGAGTCAGCCCGTATCCTTATCTGTTTGCCGAGATATTTTCCTCCAACATAGGCGGTGCCGCGACCTTGATCGGTGACCCACCGAACATCATGATCGGTTCAGCAGTCGGGTTAACCTTCAACGATTTTCTGGTCAATCTCGCCCCGATCATGCCGCTTGATCCTGCTGGTGACCCTTTTCGTGATCTACCTGATCTGGGGCCGGGGGATGACAACCTCCGACGAGGCGCGTAATCGCATCATGCAATTCAGTGAAAAGGACGCGATCACGAATGTCCCGTTGATGAAGCAATCTCTGTCCGTTCTTGCGCTGGTTGTCGTAGGTTTCATATTCGCGCATCCACTCCACCTGGAGCCGGCGACCGTAGCCATGCTCGGGGCCGGCCTGTTGTTGTTGCTGACCAATCTGGGGCGAGATGCCGAGGAGCAGACCGAGGACGTGCACCAATCGTTCGGCGAGGTAGAGTGGGTGACGATATTTTTCTTCGTTGGCCTGTTCATCGTGGTTGCCGGAATCGAACATGCGGGGTTGCTGGGAATACTGGCGAACTGGGTCATAGACTTCACCGGCGGAGACATGACGACGACCGCGATCATGATCCTCTGGGTTTCTGCCGTGGCTTCCGCGGTCGTCGACAATATTCCATTCGTGGCCACGATGATCCCGATGATCAAATCGATGGCGTCGACCTTTGGCGGCGGCGAAAATCTGGAGCCGCTGTGGTGGTCGCTTGCCCTGGGCGCCTGTCTTGGGGGCAATGGCTCGCTGGTGGGTGCAAGCGCCAACCTGATCGTTGCCGGTTTCGCCGAACGTGCCGGGCACCGGATCAAGTTCTTGTCCTTCATGCTGCTCGCCTTTCCGTTGATGTTGTTGAGCATATTGATCGCCACTGTATATCTTTATCTGAGATATCTTTGAAGCCGGGCCTCAGCATGCATGGAAGAATCGGCCGCCGCCACGCTCCGTTCCTCTACTGAGCAAGTTGGATCCTGATAGACAGCCGGTAAACCAGCGCAGCGTTGCCCGCTGAATCGTAGCCAATTCTATTGGACCGGCTGAGCGTTACCGATTTGCCGCACGGCCCACTTGGGGGAGAGACATGGGTAACTTGTTCAGAAAGCTGCGCATTGGCGAGAAGATCGGGTTTGGTTTCGGTGCCGTCGGACTGTTGTTTCTGGGCGTGATCTGGCAATACCACGCGACCCTGCATCAGGCGCTCTCCGACTATCGTCAGCTGCATGACGTCTTCGGCGCCAGAAAAGCGCAGGCCATGAAGATCGAGAACAGCATGCTGCGGGCTCAGCACGCGGAAAAGAGTTTCGTCCTCACCCGTGACGAGAACGATGTCGAAGCGGTATTACGGAACCTGGAACAGGCCCTCGGCGCGGCCGACCAAATGGCGGCCGCCGATGCTGAGTCCGCGCCGGTCGCGGAGCAGATGACCGGCTTGATCAACGATTACGGAAAACGTTTCCGGGACGTCGTCGAGGCCTGGCGTATCAAGGGGCTGGATCATAACACCGGACTACAAGGCGCCTTTCGAGACAGTGTCCATGAAATGGAGGACATGGCCGAGCGGTTCAAGGTGGATCAACCCTATTTACTGCTGCTGCAGATCCGTCGTGGCGAGAAGGACCTGGGGCTGAGGCGGGAAGACCGGTATCGAGAGCATGTAATGCAACTGATCCAGGATTTTTCCGCGGAAGTTGCGGCTTCCGGGCTGGACGATGGACTCAAGACACGGCTGCTGCATGAGATAGGGGTTTATCGGGACGCATTCGGACAATTCGCCGAGATGATCCTCGGTGATTCGCAGCCGCACTTGGGAAAAGGGCCATTTCGTCAATCCGCTCACCGGATAGAGGACCTTCTCAAGGTTCATTATCTCTCGGGGCTGGGCGAGAAGATTCTTCAGGTGCGGCGCAGAGAAAAGGACTATCTGCTGCGGGGCGACCAAGAATACGTCGATATGGCCATCGGCCAACTCAACCAGATCGCCGCTCAAGTGCAGAGTTCCGAGATCGAAGAACGGGACAAGACCCGCTTTACGTCCCTTTTGGCGGACTACCGACAGGATTTCCTTGCCCTGGTAGAGCAGAACGATCGTATAGAGCGATTGCACCAGGCGATGATCGTAGCCGTCTCCGAGATCGTCGACCTGGTGGGGGAGAACGTCCACGCGGCTGACCGGGCCATGAGCAGCACGCGAATGGATATCGACGACGCCACTTCGCGCAACGAGCGGGTCATGCTGTGGGCTGTGATCATAGCGAGTGTCCTGGGCATCTTCCTCGCCTTTGCGATCACCCTCCCGATCGTTCGTCCACTGCGCAGGATGGCAGGGCTGCTCGATCAGGTTGCCGCCGAGGAACCGGCCGAGCGTATACCGTTCTCCCCCGAAGGCAGGGATGAAGTCAACGCCATGGCTGGCTCCGTCAATGCCATAGCCGACCACAAGGCGGGCTTTATCGCCTGGTGGAAGGCAACAGTACGCGAAGCCGACGCCTGCGAACGCCTGCGGGACCTCATAGGAAGACCCAGTTCATCGGTCGATCGTGCGGAGGCCGAGGATGAACTGCGGCAATCGCTCATTGCCAGGAAAGAGTTGATGCGGGAACAGCACCGAAAAATCCATCAGCTCAATGAATGGATCATCGAAAGAGCCGAGGCCCTGCTGGAACACGCCCGACCCGGATCCACGGAGGTCGCCCTCAATACCATTCGCTACTCGGCCCGGTCGGCGCAGACGCTGCTGATGATGGCCTCGGTTCCGGAAATCCCGGAACATGAGGTCGGCTCGACTCAGTAGCGTGTCAATACAGCAGGTTTGCGGTGTTCCCTGCGGACCGTGCGGGATCGACCGCCTTCGTGTGATCTTCAGGTAAATCCCTGCGCATCACGATCGCCGCGATTGATGCTGCTTGGTCGGTTTTGCTGCCGAGTTCACCAGGCTGTTGAGCAGGCCCACCAGGGGTTCAGTCGGGTACTTGAGAGGCCACATCCGCCCGCCGATCCGAGTAAACACCCCGACCCACTCGTCGTTGGCACTGTAGAGAATATGATGATTCTTGGCCCCACCGACGTCGAGCCAGTAAGTGTCGATCTGGTCCATCGGTGTATGGCCGACGATGAATGGCAGCTCGGGCGGTACGCCCAGGGCCTTGCGGAACCGACGCACATCGCCCTTGGTATATCCGCTGGGGCGGTTGCCCCGAATCATGCGATTGCTGATCAGTTCCGGGATAAGTCCGTGATAGCGATTGATATCAATCAACATCTCGACCGAGATCTTGCTCCTCGGGGGTGCCGCGTGTGCGGCACAAAAATCTGCCGAGACGACCACGTACGGAAGCAGATCGTAGAAACGCTGCATAGCCTTGCGATAATCCTTGCCGCGCGCCTTGTTCAATGCCCGCTTCCACAACAGACCCTGGGGGACGCCGCCCTTGGATATTTCCTCGCCGAAACTGTCATGATTGCCGCGGATAAAAAAGAAGTGTTCGGGGAAACGCAGCTTGAGGCGGAAGATCAGGTCCATCATCAAGATGGAATCGTCCATCTCCTCCAGTCCCCCGTCACGCTCCGAGTGCACGGCGTCGCCGATGATCACCAGGCACGCGTCGCCCCGCTCCAGGGCCTCCAGAAAGCCGTTATGGCTGAGGACAACCAGCAGGTTGTCGACCTGGGCATGCAGATCAGCCACCACAATCGGGGTCGGTCCCGCCGGCAGCTGCAGCAGACCGCCGGGCAGGCCGCGACTGTCGCGCGGACGCAGGGCCTCCTGCTCCATCAAGCGGTTCACATCCTGGATCAGGGCCATAGCCTCGCCCTTCGGCAGAGGCTGCAGCGGACCGCCGAAGATCTCCAGGACACGCTGCAGGCAGAACATACGCTCCGTCTTTTCCTCGTTCAGCATCGGTGAGATGCAGGTGCCGATTGAGGTCTTGTCCTCGAAAATCACCGCATCGCCATCGTGGATCAGTCGCAGATGGCGCGGTGCCACCTCTTCGGGATAACCGAACAGGGCCTGTTGCTGCGGGTCCTGCCGACCCAGGGTGAGTTCGCCTCCGGGTTCGAGGCGCAGGAAGCCGCCGATCGCCTTGCCCGAGGCGTGATCCGGGTCCTCGAGCAGAAAGCTCGGTGCGCCACCGCTCTTGCCGCCGACCTGCAGGGGGTATTCTGGGTACAGGTTCAGCCGCTTGCCGTCGTTACCCAACAGCAGCTCGATCGGAAACCCCTCGTACGGCACCCGTACACTGTCGTCGACCAGCCGATAGGCATCGCGCAGCTGCAACAGCCGGCAGCGGCTGAGGCCGGAAAAGGCTCGCCGAAGCCGCTTCAGCAGATCGGGCTTGGCCTTTTTCGACGGCTGACTCATCAGGCGAATCCAGAGTTCACGATACAGGCGGGGAGGCTGGTGGTTCCCTCCCTTATATAGACGCGAACCCCACTGCGCGACAGGTACGCAGCGCTCTGGCGAAACACCTCGACCTGTGCAGTAACCAATTCCAGGCTTAAGTTACGGTCTACCGGGTGGGTGCCGCGATGGGCGCGGCGGCTACGCTGTTCGAGCAATACATCGGCCGGCGGCAGCAGAAACTCGAATACATATCGATCCCGCCAATTGACCGACAGGAAGTGCCGCTTCGGCGGCGGAATCTGGATACGCGCCAACTCCAATTCAGGGTGTGGGTCGGCCTCCAGCCACTCCGGGTCGAACACCGCCAGCCCCTGTTTGAAACCGACGAAAGGAAGCCCCAGATGGACCTCCCGCGGGCGAAGAGCGAGCGCCTGATCGGTCCACCAGCGCGGCCGACTGAGGTCGAGATAACCCTCTTCCGACCAGCCGCCGAGCTGCCGTATCAGCGTGCTCTTCCCCGCCCCGGGCGGACCCGTGACCAGGACGTGGCGAAACTTGACGTCCGCCGGAAAGATCAGCCCTTTCATCTCGTGCAGATCCTGGCACGGCTTGGTGACAAGTTCGAGCATCTGGTTTCCGAAATCTGCAGAACGCAGACGTTTGATCATTCAAGGCGAGAATAGCCGGAACCCGCCGCGGCGGGCCCCGGTTTTATGCAGACTAACCGAAGATCCCTTTGAAGATGAAGAAGAAGATCGCCGCCAGTATGCCGCCGGCCGGCAGGGTGACCACCCAGGAGATCACGATATTGCCGATCACCCGCAGGTCGAGGGCGCCGAGGCCGCGTGCCAGACCGACGCCCATCACCGCGCCGACGGCGATATGGGTGGTGGAGACCGGCAGGCCGGTCTTGGACGCCAGCACCACGGTGGTGGCCGCCGCCAGGGTGGCGCAGTAACCGCGGGTCGGGGTCAGTTCGGTGATCTTGGTGCCGATGGTCTGCATCACCTTCTAGCCCATGGTCGCCAGACCGACCACGATACCGACGCCGCCGAGTATCAGGATCCAGATCGGCAGGTCCGCCTTCTGTCCGACCTCACCGCCGCTGTCGACGATGGCGACGACCGCGGCCAGCGGGCCGATACCGTTGGCCACGTCGTTGGAACCATGCGCGAAGGCCATGGCGCAGGCCGTGAAGATCATCATCGGCACGAAGGCCTTTTCCACACTGGCGTAATGGAAGTCGCGATCCGCGCTCTCATCAACCTGGACCTTGTTGATCATCATCCTGCCGACAACGGCGCAGATAATTCCGAAAATAAAGGCAGCGATGAAGCTCTCACCCATGGAGAAATCGAGCTTGAGGTGTTTCAGGCCCTTGAACATGGTCACCAGGCTGACGATAAAGCCCACCAGGAAGACGTAAACGGGACCCCATTTCTTGGCTTGAGCGAAAGGGTTTTCCGCGTTCAGGATCAGCTTGCGGATACTCAGCATCAGAATCAGGGCGATGACCCCACCCAGCAGCGGCGAGACCAGCCAACTGGCGACGATCTGACCGATCTTGGCCCAATTGACCGCATCCATCCCGATACCGGCCACGGCGAAACCGACGATCGCGCCGATGATGGAGTGGGTGGTAGACACCGGCCAGCCACGGGTCGAGGCGACCATAAGCCAGATCGCCGCCGCCAGCAGCGCGGCCAGCATGCCGTACACCAATAGCTCCGGAGAGCCGGTGA
>CAVXWS010000072.1:0-25059 GCA_963765415.1 uncultured Gammaproteobacteria bacterium | reverse complement strand
TAAAGAGAAAAGATCATGGCAGTCGCAAAGACAAAACCTACATCACCCGGTCGCCGCTTTGTGGTCCGTGTCGGCAACCCGGACCTGCACAAAGGCAGTCCGTTCACGCCCCTGGTCGAGAAGAAGACCAAGACCGGCGGGCGGAACAACGCCGGTCGGATTACCACGCGGCATCGTGGCGGTGGCCACAAGCAGCGCTATCGGATCATCGACTTCAAGCGAAACAAGGACGGCATGCCCGCCACGGTTGAGCGAGTGGAATACGATCCGAACCGGACTGCCCACATCGCTCTGTTGAAGTATCAGGATGGCGAGCACCGCTACATCATCGCTCCGCAGGCTGTGAAAGCCGGGGATACCCTGGTTTCCGGTCTGGACGCGCCGATCGCGCCCGGGAATTCTCTGCCGCTGCGCAACATCCCGGTGGGAAGCTTGATTCACTGTATCGAGCTTAAGATCGGCAAGGGCGCGCAGTTGGCCCGCAGCGCGGGCGCTTCGGTGCAATTGGTAGCGCGCGACGGCAACTACGCCACTTTGCGTCTGCGCTCCGGTGAGATGCGCAAGATCCACGCTGATTGCCGCGCGACTGTCGGCGAAGTGAGTAACGCCGAACACACTTTGCGCAAACTCGGTAAAGCCGGCGCCAAGCGTTGGCGCGGAGTTCGGCCCACCGTGCGCGGCGTGGTCATGAATCCGGTCGATCACCCGCACGGTGGTGGTGAGGGTCGCACCTCCGGCGGTCGTCATCCGGTCAGCCCGTGGGGTGTGCCGACCAAAGGCCACAAGACCCGTAGCAACAAGCGGACGGATAAATTCATCGTGCGCGATCGTCGTCGCAAGTAATCAGGTAGAGGTGTAGCAATGCCACGTTCGATTCACAAAGGACCGTTCGTCGACCATCACCTGATGAAGAAGGTGGAAGCGGCGGCGGCAGCCAATGATCGTCGACCAATCAAGACCTGGTCGCGTCGTTCTCTGATTTTGCCGGACATGGTCGGTTTGACGATCGCCGTTCACAATGGGCGCCAGCACGTTCCGGTCTTGGTCACCGAGAACATGGTTGGACACAAGCTCGGCGAGTTCGCGCTGACCCGCACCTATCGCGGGCATGCGGCGGACAAGAAGTTGAAGCGATAAGCGGAGCAGCGAAATGCAAGCGGTAGCAAAACTACGATTTGGGCGCCTTTCGGCGCAGAAAGGTCGCTTGGTCGCGGACCAGATCCGCGGACTGCCGGTAGAGCACGCCCTGAACGTGTTGGCCTTCAGCAAGAAGAAGGGCGCCACCATGGTCAAGAAAGTACTCGACTCGGCCATCGCCAATGCGGAAAACAACGAAGGTGCGGATGTAGACGAACTGAAGGTCAAGTTCGTTACCGTCGATGAAGGGCCGACCATGAAGCGGATTCGTGCACGGGCAAAGGGTCGGGCCTCGCGCATCTTGAAACGTACCAGCCACATCACGGTTACCGTGGCTGACGAGTAGGCAGGCGACAGTTATGGGACAGAAAGTACATCCAAACGGCTTCCGCCTCGGCATCACCAAAGAGTGGTCGTCGAAGTGGTATGCGAACAGCAAGGACTACGCCGATCTGTTGAACACAGACCTGCAGGTTCGTGGCTACTTGAAGAAGCGCCTCTATCAGGCCTCGATCAGTCGTATTCAGATCGATCGTCCGGCGAAAAACGCGCACATCACCATTCATACCGCCCGGCCCGGACTGGTCATTGGTAAGAAAGGCGAGGACATCGATGCGCTGCGTAAGGATGTGGCCCGAATGATGGGAATCCCGGTGCACATCAGCATCGAAGAGATTCGCAAGCCGGAGCTCGATGCGCAACTGGTCGCCGAGAGTATTGCCCAGCAGCTTGAGCGGCGGATCATGTTCCGACGGGCGATGAAGCGCGCGGTGCAAAACGCGATGCGAATCGGCGCCCAGGGGATCAAGGTCAATGTGGCCGGTCGCTTGAATGGTGCTGAGATTGCTCGCAGCGAATGGTATCGAGAAGGGCGCGTACCGCTGCATACGCTGCGCGCCGATATTGACTACGGATTCGCCGAGGCGCTGACGACCTACGGAATTATCGGAATCAAGACCTGGATCTTCAAGGGCGAGGTCTTCGGTGACGAGCCGCGCGAGGAGGCCGCCGAATCGGCAAAGTCGAAGAAAAGCGCCGGCGGGAGGGCTTAAGCCATGCTGCAGCCCAAGCGTACAAAATTCCGCAAGATGCACAAGGGCCGTAATCGCGGTCTGGCGCAACGCGGCAGTTCGGTCAGCTTCGGTGACTTCGGCTTGAAAGCGACCACTCGCGGCCGACTGACGGCGCGGCAGATCGAAGCCGCCCGGAGGACGATATCCCGGCACGTCAAGCGGGGTGGAAAGCTTTACATTCGAGTCTTCCCGGACAAGCCGATTACCGAAAAACCGCTCGAGGTTCGACAAGGTAAAGGTAAGGGGAATGTCGAGTACTGGGTGGCGCAGATCCAGCCCGGGCGGATGCTTTATGAGATTGAAGGGGTCGAGGAAGACCTGGCGCGCGAGGCCTTTACTCTCGCGGCGGCAAAACTTCCTGTGAAGACCGCCTTTGTGAAAAGGGTGATCCTGTGATGAATGTGAACGAGCTTCGCGGTCAGACCGCAAAAGAGTTGCAGGCCAGCCTGCACGACTTGCTTAAAGAGCAGTTCAATCTGCGGATGCAGTCAGGCACCGGTCAGTTGTCCCGACCGCACTTGGTGAAAGAGGTGCGCCGGAATATTGCCCGGGTCAAGACTGTGATGAGCGAACAGCGTAAGGCGGGTGCGTGATGAACGAGCAAACTACTACAAACCGTGCCCTGCAGGGTCGCGTTGTCGGCGACAAGATGGACAAGACCATCACGGTAATGGTCGAGCGCCGCGTTAAACATCCAATCTACGGTAAGTATGTCCGCCGGTCGACGAAGGTGCATGCGCACGACGAGAACAATGAATGCCGCATGGGTGACGTGGTGGTTGTCGAGCAGTGCCGACCGATCTCGAAATCAAAGAAATGGCGCTTCATCAAGATCGTCGAACGCCCGGCTTGAGCTTGAGTGCCAACAGAATAACCTGATTCAGGTGGGGTAGTGTCATGATCCAAATGCAGACAGAGCTGAACGTCGCGGACAATAGCGGTGCGCGCCGGGTTCAGTGCATTAAGGTGCTTGGCGGATCCAAGCGTCGTTACGCCGGTATCGGCGACATCATCAAGGTGTCTGTCAAGGACGCTATTCCACGGGGTAAGGTCAAGAAGGGCGATGTATTCAGTGCGGTCGTCGTGCGCACCCGCAAAGGTGTTCGGCGCCCCGATGGGTCGTTGATCCGTTTCGACGGCAATGCGGCTGTGTTGCTGAACAACCAGCTGCAACCTATCGGTACCCGTATCTTTGGGCCGGTTACCCGCGAACTGCGTAGCGAGCGCTTTATGAAGATCATCTCGCTCGCTCCAGAGGTGCTTTGAGGCAAGAGCAATGGCGCAAAAGATTAGAAAAGGTGACGACGTGATCGTCACAGCCGGCAAAGACAAGGGCAAGCGCGGTACGGTACTGCGCATGCTCGAAGACGATCGCTTGGTCGTTGAAAACGTCAATCTGGCAAAGAAACACACGAAGCCCAATCCGGCTAAAGGCGAGGCTGGCGGCATTGTCGACAAAGAGATGCCGCTGCATGTCTCCAACGTCGCCTTGTACAACCCCGCAGAGGGGAAGGCGGACCGTGTTGGCTTCAAGACTTTGGAAGACGGTCGCAAGGTTCGCTATTTCAAGTCGAACGGCGAAGTCGTCGACGTCTGAGGCATACTCCGATGGCAAGATTAAGAGAACAGTATCGAGAGCAGGTCGTTGCGAAGCTGATGGAAAGGTTCAGCTACAACAGCGTCATGCAGGTTCCGCGGATCGAGAAGATCACCCTGAATATGGGGGTCGGCGAAGCGGTGGCGGACAAGAAAGTGATGGAGTTTGCGGTTGGCGACATGCAGAAGATCGCCGGGCAAAAGCCGATCGTCACTTACGCTCGTAAGTCGGTCGCGGGCTTCAAGATTCGCGACGGCTGGCCCATCGGTTGCAAGGTGACCCTGCGTCAGGAGCGGATGTACGAGTTTCTCGACCGCCTGATCAACATCGCCATTCCGCGGATCCGTGATTTCCGCGGACTCGCTGCAAAGTCCTTCGACGGCCGTGGCAACTACAACATGGGCGTGAAAGAACAGATCATCTTCCCCGAGATCGATTACGACAAGATCGACACGCTTCGGGGCATGGATATCACCATCACGACCAGCGCCAAGAACGACGAAGAAGGTCGGGCGCTGCTCGAAGGCTTCAACTTTCCGTTCAAGTAACGGGGTCAAAAATTATGGCAAAGAAAAGTATGTGGGCCCGTGAGGCGAAGCGGGAAAAGACGGTAAAGCAGTTCGCGGCGAAGCGTGCGGCCTTGAAGGCGGTGATCGCCGATCGCAACGCACCGCCCGAGGATATCGACGCCGCGGTGCAGAAATTGCAGAAGCTGCCGCGCGACGCCAGTCCGACCCGTCAACAGCGTCGCTGTCGGGTTTCCGGCCGGCCGCACGCGGTTTACCGCAAATTCGGCCTTTGCCGGAATATCCTGCGCGAAAGCGCCATGCGCGGCGAGGTGCCTGGCCTCAAGATGGCCAGTTGGTGATTTAGTCGCCGCCCGGGCTGGACCTGGGGCAGAGTTTGGCTTATTATTTCCGGCTCCCTGAATAGGGGGCCTGTTCGTTTTTTTACCGGGTATCGCTTCTGCCAACCAAACGCAGATGGACTGACCTAGGAGCCTCGATCTATGAGTATGTCTGATCCCATAGCGGATCTGCTGACGCGCATCCGTAATGGCCAAAGCGCGGGCAAGCAGTCCGTGAGCATGCCTGCCTCCAAGCTGAAAAAAGCCGTCGCCCAAGTACTGCAGGACGAGGGCTATATCTCCGGCATCGAAGACGCCGAGATCGATGGCAAGCCGGCCCTGGAAGTCACGCTCAAGTATTTTCAGGGCAATCCCGTGATCGAGGTGCTTCGTCGGGTCAGTCGACCCGGTCTGCGGATCTATAAGAATCGTGACGAGTTGCCGAAGGTGCGTGGCGGACTGGGTATCGCCATTATTTCCACCTCCAAGGGCGTAATGACCGACCGCGCGGCCCGGCAAGAGGGTCACGGCGGCGAAGTCATTGCCTACGTGGCCTAAGGCGGAGGATCGGACATGTCACGTGTAGCAAAAGCACCGGTCTCGCTGACCTCCGGAGTGAATATAAGCCTCAGCGGCCAAAACCTGTCGGTCAAGGGCGCCAAGGGCAATCTTGAGATGCTTGTTCATCCTGACATCGAGGTTGTGCAGGAAGACGGATCGCTGACGATCAAGCCGCGCCGCGAGAGCAAAGAGGCCTGGGCCATGGCCGGAACAATGCGCGCACTGATCAACAACATGGTGGTGGGCGTCAGCGACGGCTTCGTCAAGAAGCTGCAGTTGGTCGGCGTTGGATATCGTGCCCAGGCCAAGGGCAATAGTCTCAACCTGAGCCTGGGATTCTCCCATCCGGTCGAATACCCGGTACCGAAAGGCGTGACGGTCGAAACGCCGTCGCAGACCGAGATCGTGGTCTCGGGTAGCGACAAGCAGAAGGTCGGCCAGGTGGCCGCCGAGATTCGCAGCTTCCGCCCGCCGGAGCCTTACAAGGGCAAGGGTGTGCGGTATGCGGATGAGCACATCATTCGCAAAGAAGCGAAGAAGAAGTAAAGGGGTATGTCGATGGACAAGAAATCGAGTCGCTTACGTCGGGCCCGCAAGTCGCGTGCCCGAATCCGCGAGGTGGAGGCGCCGCGCCTGAGTGTGCACCGTACCCCGCGTCATATCTATGCCCAGGTCATTGCCCCGGACGGAGGCAAGATCCTGGCTTCCGCGTCCACGCTGGACAAGGCGGTGATCGCGGAGTTGGGTGGCTATACCGGCAACACCGGTGCCGCCACTGCGGTCGGGAAAATGGTAGCTGAACGGGCCAAGGCCGCCGGCATCGAGTCGGTTGCCTTTGATCGTTCTGGCTTCAAATTTCATGGTCGTGTCAAGGCTCTGGCGGACGCAGCCCGCGAGCATGGCCTGCAGTTCTGAGGAATAAGCGATGGCAAATTACGACATGAAGCCTAACAGCGACGATCTGATCGAAAAGCTGATCGGCGTGAATCGCGTGGCCAAGGTGGTCAAAGGGGGTCGGGTTTTCGGCTTCTCGGCCCTGGTTGTGGTGGGCGACGGAAACGGCCGCGTGGGTTTCGGTACCGGGAAATCAAAGGAAGTGCCGGTCGCGATACAAAAAGCGATGGAGAGTGCCCGCCGCAATTTGAAGAGCGTCAACCTCAAGGACGGGACCCTGCAGTATGCGCTGAATGGTACTCACGGGGCGGCCAAGGTGTTTATGCAGCCGGCGTCAGAAGGTACCGGCATCATCGCCGGGGGCGCGATGCGCGCCATCTTCGAGGCAGTGGGCGTCAACGACGTGCTGGCCAAATGCATCGGGACCAACAACCAGATGAACGTGGTTCGAGCCACGATGAACGGTTTGGTCGGCATGCACAGTCCCGAGCACGTCGCTGCCAAGCGTGGCAAGACGGTTGAAGAGATTCTCGGGTGATCCCATGGCAGACAAAAAGACAATGAAGGTCAAGCTGGTTCGTTCGATGAACGGCCGGCTGAAAAAACACCAGTCGTGTGTACGCGGTCTAGGTCTGCGACGCATGCATCAAGTGGTGGAAGTGGAAGACACTCCTGCAACGCGCGGCATGGTGAACAAGGTGTATTACATGGTCCAAGTGGTAGAGGAGGTTTGAGATGCGACTGAATACACTCAAGCCTGCAGCAGGCAGCCGCGCTGACCGCAAGCGCGTCGGACGCGGGATTGGCAGCGGTTTCGGTAAGACCTGCGGCCGCGGCCACAAGGGACAAAAGTCGCGTGCCGGCGGGTTTCACAAGGTCGGCTTCGAGGGCGGTCAGATGCCGCTGCAGCGCCGGTTGCCGAAAGTCGGCTTCCGTTCGCGCAAGGGCAAGATCACCGGCGAGGTCCGTCTCGACGAGTTGGTCAAGGTCGGTGCCGGGGTGGTCGATATGGCGGCTTTGCATGCTGCCGACATCCTGCCCCGCTCCATGCAGCAGGCCAAGGTCATTCTGTCGGGATCGATCACCACGGCAGTGACGGTCAGAGGCATCGGCGTCACCAAGGGTGCGCGGGCCGCGATCGAGGCCGCCGGCGGCAAGGTCGAGGACTAAAAAGGCAATCCCATGGCGTCCAATCCGTCTTTGCCCGGTGGTGTGCAGCTTGGGCAGCTCACTGAGCTGCGACAACGCTTTCTGTTTCTGGTCGGCGCACTGATCGTCTATCGGATAGGCACCTTTATACCGGTCCCGGGCGTGAACCCCTCCGCGCTGGCTGAATTTTTCAATCAGCAGCAGGGGACGATTCTGGACATGTTCAACATGTTCTCGGGCGGGGCACTGGAGCGGGCATCGCTGTTGGCTCTGGGGATCATGCCGTATATATCGGCGTCGATCATCATGCAGCTGATGACCTCGGTTATTCCGAAGCTCGAGCAGCTCAAGAAAGAAGGCGAGGCCGGACGAAGGAAGATCACTCAGTACACCCGTTACGGCACGGTTGTGCTGGCGACTTTCCAAGCGGTGGGCATTTCGGTCAGCTTGCAGGGGCAGGCGATCAGTGGAATGAGTTACGTCGTACACACGGGGCCGGGCTTCGTGTTCACGGCGACCGTTTCGCTGGTTACCGGCACCATGTTTTTGATGTGGCTGGGCGAACAGATCACCGAACGCGGCCTGGGCAACGGCATTTCGATGATTATTTTCGCCGGGATCGTTGCGGGTCTGCCGTCGGCATTCGGGTCCGTGGTGGAACTGGTGCGTAACGGTGAGATGAACCCGCTGTTGGCGCTGACCCTGTTTCTGCTGGCTGTTGCAGTCACCGCCTTTGTTGTCTTCGTCGAGCGCGGCCAGCGGAGGATAACCGTCAATTACGCCAAGCGACAGCAGGGCAGGAAAATGTACGCGGCGCAGTCCAGCCACCTGCCGCTTAAGCTGAACATGGCGGGTGTCATCCCGCCGATCTTTGCCTCGTCGATCATCCTGTTCCCGACGACTTTGGCGCAGTGGGCGGGAAGCAGCGAAGACATGCGCTGGCTGCAGGATATCGTTGCCAAGCTGTCTCCGGGCGAACCGATCTACGTCGGTATGTACGCCGCGGCGATCATATTCTTCTGCTTTTTCTACACCGCGCTGGTGTTCAATTCGCGGGAGACGGCGGACAACCTGAAGCGCTCAGGGGCCTTTGTTCCGGGGATTCGTCCGGGCGAGCAGACGGCGCATTACATCGATCAGGTCATGTCGCGGCTTACCCTGGCCG
Source organism: uncultured Gammaproteobacteria bacterium (assembly GCA_963765415.1). Lineage (GTDB taxonomy): Bacteria > Pseudomonadota > Gammaproteobacteria > Chromatiales > Chromatiaceae > CAVXWS01. The sequence continues at coordinate 16,636 of CAVXWS010000072.1, read as the reverse complement.
GGGCTTTGTACATTACTGCGGTCTGTCTGCTGCCAGAGTTCCTGATCGTCGGCTGGAACGTGCCTTTCTACTTCGGGGGCACCTCGCTGCTGATCGTGGTGGTGGTGGTGATGGATTTCATGGCCCAAGTGCAGGCGCACATGATGTCGCACCAGTACGAGGGGTTGATGAAAAAGGCAAACTTGAAGGGCGTTGGTGGCGCGGGTTTGCTTCGCTGACGGCGTATTCGGAGAAATAGAATGAAAGTGCGTGCATCGGTTAAACGGATCTGCAGAAACTGCAAGATCATCAAGCGCAATGGCGTGGTTCGGGTGATCTGCACCGATCCGCGACACAAGCAGCGCCAGGGCTGAGCGGGCGGTTGCTCGGCGCGTTTGGATACGGGCGTCCTGGCAGCCTAACAACAGCACCTTAGCTTGAAACAATAGAGTAATCGAGATACACTTCGGCGCTTTACTGTCGCGCTTTTGAAGTCGGATTTCAGGAGATAAGCAGGATGGCCCGCATAGCAGGCGTCAACATTCCAGACCGTAAACACGCGGTCGTTGCCCTTACGGCGATCTATGGCATCGGCCGCAATCGCGCGAACGAAATCTGCGCGGCCGCGGGTGTTGCTCCCGACGCCAAGATGATCGATCTGCCCGAGGACAAGATCGAGCAGATCCGTACGGAAGTTGCCAGACACATCGTCGAAGGTGATTTGCGTCGCGAAGTTTCCATGAACATCAAACGCCTGATGGATCTCGGCTGCAACCGCGGCATCCGTCACCGCCGCGGCCTGCCGTTGCGCGGTCAGCGTACGCAGACCAATGCGCGCACCCGCAAGGGGCCGCGTCGCCCGATCAAGAGATAAGGTTTCAAGCAATGGCCAAACCCGCGACCAAGACCCGCAAAAAGGACAGAAAGACTGTGACCGATGGCGTCGCGCACGTTCACGCGTCGTTCAACAACACCATCATCACCATTACCGACCGCCAGGGTAATGCCCTGTGCTGGGCCACATCGGGCGGATCGGGCTTTCGGGGTTCGCGCAAGAGCACACCATTTGCGGCGCAGGTGGCGGCTGACAGGGCGGGGCAGGCGGCGAAGGAATACGGCGTCAAGAACCTCGACGTTCACGTCAAGGGTCCGGGGCCAGGTCGTGAGTCTGCGGTTCGCGCGCTGAACAACGCGGGATTCAAAATCACCAGTATTTCGGATGTTACGCCGATCCCGCACAACGGGTGCCGGCCGCCGAAGAAACGACGCGTCTGATTTCGGAGTTATCAGGTCATGGCAAGGTATTTAGGCCCCAAGTGTAAGTTGATGCGGCGTGAAGGTACGGACCTGTACCTGAAAAGCCGGGTTCGCGGTATCGATTCCAAGTGCAACATGGAAAAGATTCCGGGCCAACAAGGTGAGCGCCGCCGCCGGATTAGCGACTACGGCGTTCAGCTGCGCGAAAAGCAGAAGGTCAAGCGTTTGTACGGGGTTCTGGAGCGTCAGTTCCGAAACTATTACAAGCGTGCCGATCAGGCCAAGGGTCCAACAGGAGAAAATCTGCTGTCGCTGCTCGAGCGTCGTCTGGACAATGTCGTCTATCGGATGGGCTTTGGTTCGACTCGCTCCGAAGCCCGACAGCTCGTCAGCCACAAGGCAATTCAGGTAAATGGTAAGACCGTCAACATTCCGTCCTACTCGGTCGGTCCGGACGACGTCGTAACGGTTTTGGAAGCCTCGAAGAAGCAAGAGCGGATCAAGAACTCCCTGTCGCTGGCAGAGCAGTACGGACTGCCTGAGTGGGTGGACGTTGACGCAACTGCGATGACCGGCACCTTTAAACGTGCGCCGGATCGAGCCGAACTGCCGGCCGAGATCAACGAGCAGTTGATCGTCGAACTCTATTCTAAGTAAGCGCACTGAACTTCACGAGGTTCGCACATGGCGGATTCCGTCACAGAATTTCTTAAACCAAGGATCGTCAACGTCCAATCGGTCAATCCGAACCGGGCGAAAGTATCGCTTGAACCGCTTGAGCGAGGATTCGGACACACGCTGGGTAACGCCCTGCGTCGGATTCTGCTGTCGTCCATGCCGGGTTGCGCCATTAGCGAGGCGGAGATCGAAAACGTGCTGCACGAGTACAGCTCCATCGAGGGCGTGCAGGAGGACGTTTTGGAAATCCTGCTGAACCTGAAAGAAGTTGCGATCACGATGGAAGACCGTCATGAAGCGATCCTGACTCTCAAGGCGAAGGGTGCCGGCGTCGTCACGGCGGCGGATATCGAACTCACCCACGGGGTAGAGATCGCGAACCCGGACATGGTGGTTGCGCACCTCACCGACAAGGGCGAGCTGAACATGACCCTGAAGGCCGAGCGGGGCCGCGGCTACGAGCCTGCGACCGCTCGCGACAGCGCCGCGGGCGAGGACCGTCCGATCGGGCATCTTCAGCTGGATGCGTCCTACAGCCCGGTCCGTCGGGTGGCGTATTCGGTCGAAGCGGCACGTGTCGAACAGCGCACCGACCTCGACCGCCTGGTGATCGATATCGAGACCAACGGGACGATCGATCCGGAAGAGGCCATTCGCCGATCGGCGACCATCCTGCAGGATCAACTGTCCACGTTTGTGAAGCTGGATGCGAGCGGCACGACCGAGGCCGAGCAGGAGCGGGCCGAGCCAACGGTCGATCCGATTCTGCTGCGTCCGGTGGATGACCTGGAACTTACCGTGCGTTCTGCCAACTGCCTGAAGGCTGAGAACATCTTCCTGATCGGGGATCTCATTCAGCGCACCGAGGTGGAGTTGCTGAAGACGCCGAACCTGGGAAAGAAGTCGCTCACCGAGATCAAGGACGTGTTGGCCACGCGGGGTCTTTCCTTGGGTATGCGCCTGGAGAACTGGCCGCCCGAAAATCTCGAAGAAATGATGGCGAAGTAATTCGTCGCACCGTTTAACCTGATTTTGACTTAGGAAGTCGAGCCATGCGCCACCGCAAAGCCGGCAGACAATTAAACAGAAACAGTTCGCATCGCAAGGCGATGTTCCGCAATATGGCGGCGTCTTTGTTCGAGCACGAGCTGATCAAGACCACTGTGCCGAAGGCCAAAGAACTGCGCCGCGTTGCCGAGCCGCTGATCACCATGGCGAAGGAAGACAGCATCGCCAAGCGCCGTTTGGCCTTCGCTCGCTTGCGCAGCGATGCGGTGGTCGGAAAGCTGTTCACCGAACTGGGTCCGCGCTACAAGGAGCGCCCGGGTGGTTACCTGCGGATTCTCAAGTGCGGTTATCGCCCGGGAGACAAGGCGCCGATGGCCTTTGTCGAGCTGGTTGATCGCCCGATCGTCGAAGAGACGGAAGAAACCGCCGAAAGCATCGATTGATTGCTGAACCCGCAGGGACTCAACTGCACATGAAAGAGCCGGGCAATTGCCCGGTTTTTTGGTCTTAGCCGCTGCGGCCCGTTAGGATTGGGAGATCATGCGCGCCTCCATCGACCGTCTGATCTTCACCTTCACTGACTTCGGCTCGGCGGGGCCGTATCTGGCGCAGATAGAGGCGGCGGTTCTCAGTGAGGCGCCGGATGCCCGTGTGCTCCATCTACTGGCGGATGCCCCCCGTTTCGACCCGAAGCGTTCGTCGTATCTGCTCGCGGCCCTGTTGCAGACGCTCCCCGAATCCGTACTGGTGCTGGCGGTGGTCGACCCCGGTGTCGGCAGTGACCGACTGCCCCTGCTGATCGAACTCGGTGACCGGATACTGATCGGGCCGGACAACGGCCTGATGGTGCCGGCGATCGCCCAGGCCGAACGCAGCCAGGTCTACCGGATCGACTGGCGCCCGGAACGCTTGTCGGCAAGCTTCCAGGGTCGCGACCTGTTTGCGCCGGTCGCCGCCAAGGTCGTGCTCGGCCTCGACATTCCTTTAGCGCCGCTGGGTGCTTCCGGTCTGGTCGGCGCCCATGCGCCGGCCGACCTGTTCGAGATCATCTACTTCGACCATTACGGTAACGCCTTCACCGGAGTTCGCGGTTCGCAGCTGCCGGACGGCGCCCGGTTGTCAGTCAACGGGCTGACTCTGAACTATGCGCGCACCTTTTCCGATGCCCGAGACCAGGTCTTCTGGTATCGGAACTCCTGCGGCCTGGTCGAACTCGCCGCCCGCGCACAGTCGGCCCGCGAGTTATTGGCGATCGAAATCGGGACTGAGCTGCAACTGCTGGAAGCTTGAGGTGGATTTTCTAATCTCTGATTCGATATCGACAGTCAGTGGAGCCGTGGATGAAGTACAAGATACTAGGTGACAGCGGGCTGGAGGTCAGTCGGATCTGCCTCGGCACCATGACCTATGGTGACCAGAACACGGAAACCGAGGCGCACGAGCAGCTCGATTATGCGCTCGCTCAGGGCGTCAATTTCATCGACACGGCCGAGTTGTATCCGGTGCCGCCGGTGGCGGAGACTCAAGGTCGGACGGAGCAGTACATCGGCACCTGGTTGCGTGAACGAGGGCATCGCGACCAGGTAATCCTGGCGACCAAGGTGGTCGGACCCGGTGATTGGGTGGGCTATTTTCGCACGGGCAGGCCGCGGCTTGATCGGCAGAATGTCGAGGCGGCGCTACATGCAAGCCTGCGGCGCCTGCAGACCGACTATGTCGATCTCTATCAACTGCACTGGCCGGATCGTGCGACCAACTTCTTCGGCAAGCTGGGTTACGAGTCCGGGCCGGACGACCCGGACGCCGTACCGATCGAGGAAACCCTCGAGGCCCTCAACGAGCTGGTGCGCACAGGAAAGGTCCGTTCGATTGGCATCTCCAACGAAACGCCATGGGGCATGATGCGCTATCTGGAGCTGGCCCGTCGGCATGGCTTGCCGAACATCGTCAGTATCCAGAATCCGTACAATCTGCTCAATCGCACCTTCGAGGTCGGCCTGGCCGAGATCGCCTATCGTGAGCAGGTCGGTTTGCTGGCCTATTCACCCATGGCCTTCGGCGTGTTGTCGGGAAAATATCTGAACGGCGCCAAACCGGCCGGCAGTCGTCTGGCCTTGTTCACCCGCTTCGACCGCTATTCCAACCCGCAGGCCGAGGCCGCCGCGGGGGCCTATGTCGCGCTGGCGCGCGAGCACGGACTCGACCCGGCGCAGATGGCTCTGGCCTACGTCAACAGCCGGCCGTTTCTGACCAGCAACATCATCGGGGCGACGAGTATGGAGCAGTTGCGGACCAACATCGCCAGTATGGAACTTGAGCTGTCGGAGGAGGTGTTGGCGGGAATCGAGGCGATTCACACCCGGCAGCCGAATCCGTCGCCTTAACTTGACGGGTCGGAGTCGTGCGCGACTCCGACCCCTCCTCGGACAGTTCTCACTTGGAGCTGCGTTGGGATGCGAGCAGCACGAGTCGCCCGCCGCAACCTTCGCGCTTGGAAATCGATCGGCTCAGCCCAGCAACCCGCGCAGAAACTGCCCCGTATACGAGACCTCCGACTCCGCGATCTGCTCCGGCGTGCCCGTCGCGATGATCTCGCCGCCGCCGTCGCCGCCCTCCGGTCCCAGGTCGATGATCCAGTCGGCGGTCTTGATCACGTCGAGGTTGTGTTCGATCACGACCACGGTGTTGCCGTGGTCGCGCAGCCGGTGCAGCACGTTCAGCAGTTGCGCGATGTCGTCGAAGTGCAGGCCGGTGGTCGGCTCGTCGAGGATGTACAGCGTGCTGCCGGTGTCGCGCTTGGACAGTTCGCGCGACAGCTTGACCCGCTGCGCCTCGCCGCCGGACAGCGTGGTCGCGGTCTGGCCGAGCTGGATGTAGCCGAGACCGACGTCCATCAGGGTCTGCAGCTTGCGCTTGAGCGCCGGCACGGCGGCGAAGAACTCCAGCGCCTCCTCGACCGTCATCTCCAGCACCTCGGCGATGGTCTGGCCCTTGTAGTGGATCTCCAGCGTCTCGCGGTTGTAGCGCTGGCCCTTGCAGACGTCGCACGGCACGTAGACGTCGGGCAGGAAGTGCATCTCGACCTTGATCACGCCGTCGCCCTGGCAGGCCTCGCAGCGCCCGCCCTTGACGTTGAAGCTGAACCGCCCCGGGCTGTAGCCGCGGCGCGCGCGACTCGGGCACGCCGGCGAACAGCTCGCGGATCGGCGTGAACAGCCCGGTGTAGGTCGCCGGATTGGAGCGCGGCGTGCGGCCGATCGGCGACTGGTCGATGTCGATCACCTTGTCGAAGTGGTCCAGGCCGTCGATCGCGCCGTGCGGGGCCGGCGTCTGGCTGGCGCCGTTCAGGGCGTTGGCGCGCGACCGCGGTACAGGGTGTCGTTGATCAGCGTCGATTTTCCCGAGCCGGACACGCCGGTGACGCAGATGAGCAGGCCGACCGGGATCTCGACCGTGACGGATTTGAGGTTGTTGCCGCGTGCGCCTGCTCGATGCGCAGCAGCCGATCGCGATCGATGCGGTCGACGTACCTTGGGCACCTGGATTCGTTGCCGCCCGGCGAGATACTGGCCGGTCAGCGAGTCCTCGCTGGCGGCGATGTCGGCCGCGCTGCCCTGGGCGATCATCCGCCCGCCGTGCACCCCGGCCCCGGGACCGATGTCGATCACGTGATCGGCGGCGCGGATCGCCTCTTCGTCGTGCTCGACCACGATCACCGTGTTGCCGAGGTCGCGCAGATGGCGTCAGTGTCGCGAGCAGACGCTCGTTGTCGCGCTGGTGCAGGCCGATCGAGGGCTCGTCGAGCACGTACATCACGCCGATCAGCCCGGAGCCGATCTGGGTGGCGAGCCGGATGCGCTGCGCCTCGCCGCCGGAGAGGGTGTCGGCGCTGCGGTCGAGCGACAGGTAGTTCAGGCCGACGTTGACCAGAAAGCGCAGCCGGTCGCGGATCTCCTTGACGATCTTCTCGGCGATCTCGCCCTTGGTGCCGGGCAGGTGGAGTTGGTCGAAGAAGGCCAGGCTCTTGTCGACCGCCAGGGCGGTCAACTGCGGCAGATTGTGCTCGGCGACGAAGACGTGCCGGGCCGATTCGTGCAGCCGGGTGCCCTGGCAGCTCGGGCAGGGCTGGGTCGAGATGAAGCGCGACAGCTCCTCGCGCACGGCGTTCGACTCGGTCTCGCGGTAGCGCCGCTGCATGTTGCGGATCACGCCTTCGAACGGATGCGTCTTGCGCCAGACACTGCCCTTGTCGCTGAAGTAGGAAAACTCGATCTCCTCCTCGCCGCTGCCGTACAGCAGAATCTGCCGGGTCTCTTCGGGCAGCGCGTTCCAGGGCGTTTCCAGGTCGAAGCCGTAGTGCCCGCCCAGGGTGCGGATCATCTGAAAGTAGTAGGCGTTGCGCCGGTCCCAGCCGCGCACCGCGCCGGCGGCGAGCGACAGCTCCGGGTGAGCGACCACCTTGTCCGGGTCGAAGAACTGCTCTACGCCCAGGCCGTCGCAGGTCGGGCAGGCGCCCGGCGGGATTGTTGAACGAAAACAGCCGCGGCTCGAGTTCCGCAATGCTGTAGCCGCAGACCGGGCAGGCGAAGTTGGCCGAGAAGGTCAGCTCGGGCGTGTTCACCTTCGTCCATGAACGCGATCCGGCGCGATGCCCTCGGTCAGGTGCGAGCGCGGTCTCGAAGGACTCGGCCAGCCGCCCGGCGATGTCCTCGCGGACCTTGAAGCGGTCGACCACCACCTCGATGGTGTGCTTCTTGTGCAGTTCCAGCTCGGGCGGGTCGTCCAGCTCGTAGACGTCGCCGTCGATCCGGGCGCGGACGTAGCCCTGGGCGTTCAGCTCGCCGAACAGCTTGTGGTACTCGCCCTTGCGCTCGCGACACGACCGGCGCGAGCAGCATCAGGCGCGTGCCCTCCGGCAGCGCCAGCACCTGGTCGACCATCTGCGCAGACGGTCTGGGCCTCCAGTGCCTCGCCGTGCTCCGGGCAGCGCGGCGTGCCGGCGCGGGCGAACAGCAGGCGCAGGTAGTCGTAGATCTCGGTGATCGTGCCGACCGTCGAGCGCGGGTTGTGGCTGGTGGTCTTCTGCTCGATCGAGATCGCCGGCGACAGGCCCTCGATGTGGTCGACGTCGGGCTTGTCCATCATCGACAGGAACTGCCGGGCGTAGGCCGACAGCGACTCGACATAGCGCCGCTGGCCCTCGGCGTACAGGGTGTCGAAGGCCAGCGAGGACTTGCCCGAGCCGGACAGCCCGGTGATGACCACCAGCCGGTCCCGCGGCAGATCGAGGTCGATGTTCTTCAGATTGTGGGTGCGGGCGCCCCGTATGCGGATGTCTTCCATCTGATCTTGCTGCCTGCCCAAACCTTCATACCTTACGCCATCCGGCGGCGCGGCTCCACGCCGAATGGGCCTTCCGACGGGAACGGTGTTTGCCAAAAGCCTGTAAGGTTTTCCGTACAACACCAAGCCGCCCGGCGAGACTGGTAGGAGGCCCGCCCTCGGGCCGAAGCGGCCGTGTTTGAGGTTCCTTCGCGGCGAGGCGCCGCTGCTGCAGGATGATCCGGCCAAGATACGATAGGGTAACCGCCGATTTGGTTGGCTAATGTCCCAAGTAGGCGCCATTGTTCCTGGTGGGTTGTCGTCCGGGCGGCGATCGCGCCGGAAATTCGGCTAGAATAGCGAGCTGATTTCTTCTCCGGACCCTGTTCAAGTTGCGCCCACCCGATACCCCTTCCGAGCCGATGAGCGGCACCGAAAAGCGCGCCGCCTTCGGCCTGGCCGGGATCTACGGCCTGCGTATGCTCGGCCTGTTCCTGATCCTGCCGGTGTTCGCCCTGTACGCCGAGGAGCTGCCCGAGGCCACGCCGCTGCTGATCGGTCTGGCGGTCGGGATCTACGGCCTCACCCAGGCCCTGCTGCAGATCCCGTTCGGCCTGCTGTCCGACCGGATCGGGCGCAAGCCGGTGATCGTCGGTGGGTTGGTGTTGTTCGCGCTCGGCAGCGTGATCGCCGCGAGCGCCGACGAGATCGTCTGGGTGATCGTCGGCCGGGCGGTGCAGGGCAGCGGCGCGATCGCCGCCGCCGTCATGGCCCTGGCGGCCGATCTGACCCGCGAGTCGCAGCGGACCAAGGCCATGGCCATGGTCGGGATGACCATCGGCCTGTCGTTCATGGTCGCCCTGATAGCCGGCCCCGCGCTGAACGCCTGGATCGGCGTGCCGGGGATCTTCTGGCTGACCGGCGTTCTGGCGCTGGCCGGCATGGCGATCGTGCTGATGATCGTGCCGACCCCGGTGCGTCAGAGTGTGCATCGTGACGCCGAGCCGGTGCCGGCCCTGCTCGGACGGGTATTGCGTGATCGGCAGTTGCTGCGGCTGGATTTCGGCATCTTCTCGCTGCACCTGCTGCTGACCGCACTGTTCCTCGGCGTGCCGCTGGCGCTGCGCGATGCCGGCCTGCCGGCGGTGCAGCACACCTGGCTGTATCTGCCGGTGCTGGTGCTGTCGATTGCGGCGATGGTGCCCTTTATCATCCGGGCCGAACGCGGCGGGCGGTTCCGAAGCGTGTTCCTCGGCGCGGTCGGATTGCTGGCGGTCGCTCAATTGGTCATTCACCAATCGCTCGGCAGCCTGTGGGCCCTGGGTGCGGCGATCTGGCTGTTCTTCACGGCCTTCAACCTGCTCGAGGCGATGCTGCCGTCGCTGGTCTCGCGGCTCGCCCCGGCCGACGCCAAGGGCTCGGCGATGGGGGTGTACTCGACCTCGCAGTTCGCCGGCGCCTTCGTCGGCGGCCTGGCCGGGGGCTGGGTGCACCAGGTTTTCGGCCAGCAGGGGCTGTTCCTGTTCGGTGCGGCGATCGCCGGAATCTGGCTGCTGGTCGCCCTCGGGATGTCGGCGCCGGGCAAGTTCCGCGCCGAGCTGTTGAGGGTCGGGCCGATGAACAGCGAGCGCGCCGGAGAGCTATCGACCCGCCTGGGGGCGATCCGCGGGGTCGCCGAGGCCGTGGTGGTGCCGGACGAGGGCGTGGCCTACCTCAAGATCAACCCGGGCGAGATCGATCGCGCGGCGTTGGACGCCTATTCGGTGCCCGGGTCGTAGAAGGGCGTAGTAGACTTCGGGCTGGAACTTCACACGTCCCCGCACGGAAGCCGGGACTTAACTTTTCGGAGAAACGCAATGGCGAGAGGCATCAACAAAGTCATCTTGATAGGAAATCTGGGGGCGGACCCGGAGACTCGCTACACTCCTGACAATCGCGCGATCACCAACGCGCGGATCGCCACCTCCGATTCCTGGAAGGACAAGAACACCGGTGAGATGCAGGAGCGCACCGAGTGGCACCGGGTGGTGTTCTTCGCCCGCCTGGCCGAGATCGCCGCCGAATACCTGCGCAAGGGCTCCAAGGTCTATATCGAGGGCCGTATTCAGACTCGCAAGTGGCAGGGGCAGGACGGCAAGGACAACTACACTACCGAGATCGTCGCCGGTGACATGCAGATGCTCGACTCGCGCGGCGGTGGCGGCGGGGACTTCGGCGGCGCGCCGGCGCAGCAGGGTGGCGGTAAGTCGCAGTCGCAGCCTTCGCAGTCGGCGCCGCCCGCGCCGGATGATAGTTTTGAGGATGATATTCCGTTTTAGCAAGGCCGCTGAAACTTGCGAGACAACAGAAGCCAACTGATGGCGCAGAGGAAAGCGGCCTTAACTGGGGTGTAACAAAACCCTTGACCACGTCAGAGCCGCACTTCACCTACCGCCTCAAGCGCGACAAACTCAGGCAAGTCCGCCGACGCGAAGGCCGCTATCTGCTGCGCACCAACCCTACCAGCAGCGACCCAACCGAGCTGTGGCGTTATTACCTGCAGCTCACCCAAGTCGAAGAAGCCTTCCGCAACCTCAAGGGGGATCTGGCGATCCGCCCGATCTATCACCAGCTCGAACCGCGGATCGAAGCCCATATCTTCATCGCCTTCCTGGCCTACTGCCTGCACGTCACCTTGGCGCAACAACTACGCACGCATGCACCGGGGCTGACGCCGCGCAGCGTGCTTGAGAAGTTTGCCGCCGTGCAGATGATCGATGTCGAGATCCCGACCACCGACGGACGCACCATTCAACTGACGCGCTACACCGAGCCACCCAAGGAGCTGAGGCTGCTGCTGGAGCGGCTGCGCCTCGAACTACCCGCTCAGCCACCGCCGAAGATCACCGCCGCCCAGGTCGACGTCGCCACCCCCGTGTAGTGCAGACCTTTGGGCGCGGTGTATATCGATCAATAGGTTAGCGTTTCGAACCGCCGAATCCGCGAAGTCGGGGTAAGTCAGCTGCGCGAACGCCGTGCTGAGGAAGTGGTCGAGGCAGCGGAAGGTCCGCACGTTGAAGTCGCCACGGTACTTCGCCACCAGACGGCGAAACGTAAGCCAGAGAGCGAACTCCATCACTTGGGCGAAGACCAGCTTTCCAGCGTACATGCACACCTCCCGGCAGAAATCCCGGCAGGCTGCCAAATCGGCTTGCTCGCACTCAAGTCGATGACACCCGAAAAGCTCGCCAAACCCTTGTCATACATGTGATTCTGGGACGACCCTGTGAAACGTGTCGGACACTACTGACTGCCGATCAATTGCTAATAGAATCCGAGATCCTGCTCCCACACTACCTTGACCTGGCGCCCCAACGGCCGATAACTGGAATCACCTCAAAGAAAAGCCACAACCGTGCCTAAAGAATCGCCTCACGACTCGGGAAACAAGACTATGGCCAGCGGCATCGCCTGGGCCGTCTCGATGCGGTGGGCGATCCGTTTCATCGGCCTGTTTAGCACCCTGATCCTTGCGCGATTGTTGACTCCCGACGATTTCGGCGTCGTCGCCATGGCGATCCTGATACTCGGATTCCTCTTTGAGCTGAGCGAGTTCGGGCCAGGAATGCTTCTCATTCGCAAAAAAAACATTGACCGCGCTGATACAGACACAGCTTGGACTATCGTCTTTTTACAGCGATCGCTCACCGCGGCGGTACTGGCTGCTTTGGCAATACCGGCCTCCAGCTATTTCCAGGAGCCGCGGGTGGTCGACGTCATTTATATGCTAGCAGCAGGCACGTTAGTCAGTGGATTCGAAACGGTCGGCCCGTCGCTGCTGCGGAGAGAACTCAATTTCTCGGCGGATTTTCGTTTTAACGTGTGGAAAAAAATCCTCACGTTCATTGCGACGGTCAGCGCCACACTGACGCTACGCAACTACTGGGCGTTGGTTTTTGGTCAAATTGCCGGCACGCTGGCTGGCGTGGGATTGAGTTACGCGTTCCACTCGTATCGACCACGTTTCTCACTTCGGCGTGCCAAGGAATACCTGTTTTTTGGGGCCGCCATCGTGCCCATCCGTGTTGCGAACACGTTGAGAGACATGGTCGCGCAGCTCTTGGTGGCCGGCACTGGAAATACAAGCGCGCTAGGCAGCTACCGCGTCGCAGGCGACCTATCAACCCTATTTACGAGTGAGATCGTAACTCCGATGGGGTGAGGGACTACTCCCAATCTACGCACGCCTGGCAGACAAACCCGATGAGCTGTCGCGTATGTACCGAAAGGTGCTCGGTCTCGTAGCACTACTGTGTATACCCACTGGTGTCGGAGTGTCCGCCGTAGCCAACGATCTGGTGCTTGTCCTGCTTGGCTCGCAATGGGGTTTTGCCGTGAGCCTTATGGAATTCATTGCGCTCGGTGGCGTCGTTTACGCGCTGTCGCAGGCGATGGTTAATCAGATTCTCGTCGCCACGGGGAGGGAGAAGAGGGCAGCCGTACTTGCATGGGTAAGACTAGCCATCACGGCCCCGATCTTGTGGGCCGGGCTGGAGATCGGAGGTGTGATTGGACTCGCGAAAGCAACCATCGTAGCGCCCGTCGCTAGTCTGCCGATCATTTTTCTTGAAACACGCCGTGCGGTGACGCTCACCATACCCATGCTGATCGCATTACTCTGGCGCCCGTTGGTTGGTGCCGGGGTAATGTACGTCGCTATCAAGCTCACCCATTCGCACGAAATTGAATGGCCAATTGTTCGACTGCTGTTTGACACGTTGGTCGGTGCCGGTGTTTTCTTTGCCACGACACTGTTGCTTTGGTTTGTGAGCAAACGGCCCCATAGCGCCGAAAAAATCGCGCTCAACATTGGCGCAGAACTGGCTGGCAAAATTCAAAAACAAACTTGCTGTGTGCGAGACTAAGACAACCCTCGCCAGAAGACCAACGACCGGGCAGGTCGCCACCCTCCAAGGCGCACATCCGCTTACCGACGCTCGTTATTGGGCGACACTCGCGGCGCATCCGATATGTCTCGCATCGCCTCATCAATTGACGAAATCACATCCTTACGCTTTTCGCGCTGAACCCGCATCGCCCAGCGTCTGTGTACACCGAGCACCAGAACGGGCACGGCCGGAAGGGCCACGATCTTCGCCATAGCGAGCCTGTGGTGGCCAGCGGCTTGCTGCTTTTGGATCTCGCCGTTCCGGTCTACGAAAACCTTTATTTCGTCATACCACTGGTTGCTGCCGAGTTCTTCCTGGGTCTTGTAGCCATCGGCACGAATGGCCTCGTAGGTCTCTCGCATCTGATCGAAATAGCATTCGATATCGCTTTCGCTCTGACAACCCCGTGCCTGCCACTGGGATGTTTGCCCGCCTCGCACAAAACGTGACATCTCTTCGTACTGCTCCGTCTCGCTATAGGCCAAACCATCCTGAAAGATCTGGTACACGGTTTTCGAATAGATATAACTCTTCAGATAGCTCTCTATGTCGCGCTTGTCTTCAATATCCCAATCACCGTCGAATATGATTCCGTGACCCAGCCCATTTCCTGTTCGCGCCTCGCCACCCACCGGTCTTACCGCCCCATTTTATCGCTGAACAACGCACGACATAGGGTTGCCTCATCAGGCGACGAGACACCGGGAGTCGCTTTGGCACGAGCCGGATCTGCCACGGAGCAGACAAACCAAGGGCGTGATAAACTTTGTTCAGGCGAAACACGATATACAACAACGCATAGGCGTCGTTAGGCAACGCGGAAACCCGGTAGATCGAACGCCGGAGCTCTTGTATGACACCACGCAACTTCATTCGATCACTAATGGGCAAAGGGTCGAGTTTACTGCGGTGGATCGCCGGGTTTTCCGGCGCCGGCCATATTCGCTGTAGTGCGCGTCGCCCGCGCATAATCCACGGCAGTTCTCTTAGCGGGCATGGCGAGCGTGACCCCAGCAAAAGACCCAGGGTGGTATCCGACAATCGAGCCTGCGCAGTATCACGAAGCTCAGCGGCAACGCAACCGAAGCAACAGCACGCTTACTGTAGCTCGCCGACGTACAGCCATCCGCTCAAGTGCATCATTTAAGAACGAAAATCTTGAAGGTTACTTCTTCGCGCTCACCGACCAAGTCGGTATGACGCACTGAAAAGCCGAACTCCGCGAACAGCGACACCAAGGTTGCTCAAACAACCGCCCCTGCACCAAATCTGACGAGCCAATGTGTGCCAAAGGGGGCGCTGAATCTTTGCGAACAGGGACACGCACGATGACTTCACCACGGCAAACCCGGCGAATCTCCGACAGCACACCCCGGGCCACTGAGTACGGGAGCAATCCGAGGAATCTAAAGCAGACCACGAATATCGTATTCGGTCTTCGTAGGGCAGCGCGTCCGCGCTACCGACTTCGACATGACACTGATCGTAAGCGTCACCAGTCTTCTTCTTTCGCAGCCACATACATGTCCTCAGAGATGTCGATGCCGTGTATCTCCATCTTTTTTTCCAAGAACATCTGCACAAAGCGTCCGGTGCCGAAGGGAACATCAAGCACCTTGATGCCTTCCGGCATCGATCGAGCAGCTCGCTCATAAGCTCTTGTTCTTTATGCCACATCTCCTGCTTCAATCGCTTGGCCAGGTAGTTGCGCGCCGTATCCCCTCGATAGTGATCGGGATCCGAAACGGGCCAGCGTGCCATCCCCAGTTTCACCAGGATTGCGTGGGCCAAGGTGCCGTCACGTGCGTGCTGGATGATTCTCGCTATCAAACTTCTCCACCAAACTCAATCTATCTATAAGAAGCCGAAAAATCGTCGAGTTCGTCGCGCATCGACCCCACACCGACTGATGATGGGCTACCCAAGACGATCTCGAAAGGTGCCATAAACGGCCGGCTATCAACAATTGTGTTCGCCACTCGACCACGCTTACTTTCGTTCACGACACGATTACGACCAAGGGCCCAACCCGGCCGGTTATAAAATCCCATCCAGCACCAGCAACGCTGCCGCTTCCGCCAGCGCATTGTCTTTGCGGTTGACTCCTTCTCCAACCGACGTAACTTCTTACGCTCGGCCTGCAATTGGCGTCGCTCCGCGGTACTGAGTTTTTCAGGGCCTTCGTTGCCGGCCACTGCCGCCGCATGCCAGCGGGCGATCTGTTCCGGATACAGGCCTTTACGACGACAGTACTCGGCCAACTCCTGCTCGTTCAGTGAAGCCGTCTCAATAACGACAGCCAGCTTGTTCTCACCACTCCAATTCTCCGGATTCGACGGATCTGCCGGCACCACCTGACCCTCTGCGCGATAACGATTACGCCAAGCATAAAGGGTTGGTTCAGAAATGCCCGTCTCCCGATGCACCTGGGCAACCGACTTAGCACCCGGCGGCATCATCTTGCGGACCACTTGTTCTTTGAATTCCTCGCTATAACGCGGCATGAATGACTCACTATCCGCTCCCTCTGAGGTTAAGATCCTTAAATCAAATCACCGGGCATCTATGCTGACAAAGGGGGGAGTCAATGATGAACAGGGGCACGCGGGTCAGCGTCTGCATCTGGAGTTCGATATTGCCGGTTGCCCGTGCGGCGTTGATTTGCGACAGCAGATTCGACTGTGTGGTGAACATCACATCGACTCCCGCTCGTACGGCGCAGTGACCAATGGCCTGTGCAAGATGGCTCTTGCCGGTACCGCAAGGGCCGGCAATCAACACCGCCACTTTTTCATCAACAAAGCCACAGCGGGCCAACTCGTTGATCAGTTCTTGGTTCAGGCCAGGGTTAAAGTTGAAGTCAAAGCCCTCGAGCGTCTTGTCACCCCGAAAGCCGGAGCGACGCAATCGCATGGCATACTTTTTCTGATCACGCCGGGCCGCTTCGTCCTGGATCATGAGCGCGAGGAACTCGGGATAGGTCAGTTTGTTTTCAATGGCTTCACGGTTGCGGGTCTCCAAGCTTTCCAGCAGGCCCGACAGACGTAGCTGTTTCAGGATCGGTGTCAGTTCAGGTAAGGGGGTTAGGATTGACATGATGATGGTCCTTTGAGTGAGTGGTAGGTGTTGACCTTCTCGGTCAGTGTGTTGTGGGTGCTGCAGTACGGCCAATGACTGCAACGGGTTAATGGATCGCACGGCCGTCAGTGCGGGTCGAACAGGTCTTTGGTGTCGCGGCCGAACTTGGCGCCGCCGGTGTAGGCGTCGGACAGGGAATCGAACGCTTGCTCGGTATCGACGATTTGATCCAGCGCGTTCTCCAAAATGATGCGCACACTGCGGTACTGCACGTTGTCGAAGTACAGCGCGCGCTGGCAGGCGGCACCGGTGCGCGCCGGTCCATAGCGTTTGACCAGATTGATCACGCCCTGTGCGGCCCGGAGCTTATCGAGCACGCGGTGCTC
>CAVXWS010000071.1:0-91943 GCA_963765415.1 uncultured Gammaproteobacteria bacterium | reverse complement strand
CGCGTCCGGCCCTGAAGAACCTGGCCGAACATTGTTCGATGACCGAGCGGCGCGCCGATGACGCGACTCGCGACGCGGTCGACGCCTTGAAATGCGAGTTCATGCTGGACAAGGTCGGCGGCACCTATGCCGGCCTGATCACCGGGGTCAACAGCTTCGGCGTGTTCGTCGATCTCGAAGACATCCACGTCACCGGCCTGGTGCACATCACGGCGCTGGATCACGACTATTTCCACTTCGATCCGATCGGTCATCGCCTTTCGGGCGATCGCACCGGCAAGACCTATCGACTCGGCGATTCGATCGAGGTGATCGTCGCCGCGGTCAATCTCGATGATCGCAAGATCGATCTGGCCCTGGCCAACAAGGCCGGCACCGAGAAAAAGCGTGCCGGCCGTTCGCGTTCGGGTTCGAGATCATCCAAGGGTCGAGGCGGGTCGAGATCGGAGGGCGGATCGGAGCAGAAGTCGAGTAGGGGTCGAGGCAAAAGGCGTTGAGCAAGACGGCGCGTCAGCGGGTCGCCGGTATTCATGCGGTCCGCGCCGCGCTCAAACACGGCCCCGATCGACTGCACGGCTTGTGGTTCGACCGCACCCGCCGCGATCGCCGGCTGGCTCGCCTGCTCAGCGAGGCGCGTGACGTCGGCGTGACGCCGCGTCCGGTCGACCGCGCGGAACTCGACCAGCTGGCACCGATCGCCAATCACCAGGGTGTCGTAGCCGAGACCGAGACACCGAGCGCTTTGGGCGAGGCCGAGCTCGACCGGATTCTCGATGATCTGACCGAACCGCCGTTCCTGCTGGTGCTCGACGGCGTCCAGGACCCGCACAACCTCGGCGCCTGCCTGCGCAGCGCCGATGCCGCCGGTGTCCATGCGGTGATCGCGCCGAGGGATCACTCGGTCGGTCTGACCCCCGTGGTCTGCAAGGTGGCCAGCGGCGCGGCCGAGACCGTGCCCTTCATCCAGGTCACCAATCTTGTCCGGACCCTGCGGCACCTCAAGGACGACTACCGCCTGTGGGTGATCGGATTGGCCGGCGAGGGCGATTCTGAGTTCTACACGCTCGATCTCAAAGGGCCGCTGGCACTTGCGCTAGGAAGCGAGGAGAAGGGCCTGCGCCGTCTGACCCGAGAACAATGCGATGCGCTGGCGCGGCTGCCGATGCGCGGCAGTGTCGAGAGTCTGAATGTCTCGGTGGCGGCAGGGGTTAGCCTGTTTGAGGCCAGCCGCCAGCGGGCGTAAGTCTCGTTTGGTGGATATTCGTCAATTGAAGAGCGAATGATTCGATCTGAGATCTGCGGAGGGAATCGCGTCGCCTTGAAACAACTGCCGCCGCCCCGTACACTACCTGGCTTTCTCAACAGCTGCCGAAACCAAACGGCAACCCTTGCTCCACTGCGAATTCGACCAGATCGAACCGTCAGGGGGCTGAATCCAAAAGGAAGACACAATGCGTCATTACGAAATCGTGTTCCTGGTCCACCCGGACCAGAGCGAGCAAGTGCCTGCCATGGTCGAACGCTACCGTGGCACCATCGAAGGCAAGAACGGTGTCGTCCACCGCTTCGAGGACTGGGGCCGTCGCCAGCTGGCCTATCCGATCGAGAAGCTGCACAAGGCGCACTACATCCTGATGAATGTCGAGTGCGACAACGAGGTGCTCGATGAACTCGAGAGCGCGTTCCGCTTCAACGACGCCATCCTGCGTCACATGACCCTGAAGACCAAAGCGGCCGTCACCGAGCCGTCACCGCTCGCCAAGTCCGAAGAGAAGGACGAAGGCGAGACTGTCGCCGCTTAACGATCGCGCAGGAGAGGCCATCCAATGTCACGTTTTTTCCGTCGTAAGAAGTACTGTCGTTTTACCGCTGAGGGCATCACCGAGATCGATTACAAGGATCTCAACCTGCTCAAGCAATACGTCAGCGAGTCCGGCAAGATCGTTCCCAGCCGCATCACCGGCACCCGGGCGAAGTATCAGCGCCAGTTGGCCAGCGCGATCAAGCGTGCACGCTTCCTGGCTCTGCTGCCCTACAGCGACAGTCATTGATTGTCGGGCTCTGGCCGTTCGTGAACGCGAGCGCCCATAGCCCGCAGGTGGGTAGAATTTGAAGGCCTTAGCCGCCTTCGCCATGCGCGGCCGCCTGCAGGCGGTGCTGATGACCATAGCCTTCGCTGCGCTGGCGATCATCGCCACCCCGGTCGGCGTTCTCAGTTCCGCGATCGTGGGCCTGGTGATGCTTCGCCAGGGTGTTCGCGAAGGGCTGTTGGTCGCTGGCCTGTCGACGCTGGGCCTGTCGCTGATCGGCGAACTGGCGCTGCAGCAGGGCATGACTCTTACCCTGATGGGCCTGGGGCTGTGGTTGCCGTTGCTTTTACTGGGCTGGGTGCTGCGCACCGGGCGATCACTGGTGATCGCTACCTATGCTGCGCTGTTGATGGCGGCGGCCGTCGTTCTGTTGCAGCACCTGGCCTGGGATGACCCGCTGGCCGTTCTGGTCGGACGTACTGCGCGAACTGCTGCAGCAGATGACGCCCGAGGGCAGCACGCTCGACGCGGGGCAGGTCGATCAGGTCATCGCCTCGATCTCGCCGTGGATGATCGGCGGCGTCGCCGCGGCCTGGTTCCTGCAGCTGACCCTGTCGTTGTTTCTGGCGCGGAGCTGGCAGGCACAGTTGTTCAACCCGGGCGGGTTCCGCGGCGAGTTCCTGGCCCTGAACCTCGGCCGGGGACTGGCGATCGTGGTGCCGGTGCTGCTTCTGCTCGGCCTGCTCGCGGGTGACTCACCCGGTCTGGCCTCGCAGCTGCTGCTGGTGTGTATGACCGGGTTTTTCTTACAGGGCGTGGCCCTGATGCATGCCCTGGTGGCCAAGTTGAGCGGCGGGACGGCCTGGGTTATCGGTTTTTACGCGCTCCTGTTAATCGGCATGCCGCCGAGTCTGGTCTTGGTGTCTGCAGCCGGTTTTGCAGACAGTTGGTTGAATCTGCGGGACAAGGTCCCGGTACGTTCCGGCAAATAACCGGAAGGTCGAAAACTGAGGTAAGCAACGATGGAAGTCATACTGCTGGATAACGTCGACAACCTGGGCACTTTGGGCGACAAGGTCTCCGTGAAGAGCGGTTACGGCCGAAACTTCCTGATCCCGACCGGGCGTGCCGTGCCGGCCACGGCCGGCAATGTCAAGGAATTCGAGGCCCAGCGGGCCGAGTTGGAGAAACAGGCCGCCGAGAAGCTGGCCGCGGCCGAGGCGCGCAAGGCGCAGATCGATGCGCTGACCGACGGCGTGACCCTCACCCACAAGGCGGGCGAAGAGGGCAAGCTGTTCGGATCGGTCGGTACCGCCGAGATCGCTCAGGCCTGTATCGATGCCGGAGTCGACATACAGAAGAGCGAGGTCCGCCTGCCGGAAGGCCCTTTCCGAGCCGCCGGCGAGTTCGAGGTGATACTGCATCTGCATGCCGACGTAGACGCCATGTTGCGCATGACGATCGTCGCCGAGGCCTAAGATACCTGCTTTCGGGCTGGAGTTGTCGTCGCGGCGCCATTTGTGGGAGCGGCGCCTTGTGGGAGCGGCGCCTCGCCGCGAAGGTGCCCTGAACAAGGCCGCTTCGCCGCGGGGGCGCGCCTCCCACATAAAAGTGAACAAGGCCCGCCAGCCCCCACCCGGCCGACATGGGCAATGCCCGGTGGGAGCGGCGCCTTGTGGGAGCGGCGCCTCGCCGCGAAGGTGCCCTGAACAAGGCCGCTTCGCCGCGAGGCGCGCCTCCCACAAAATGCATTCGCCCCCGGATGTGAAGACCCCGGGCGTAAAGACTCCGTAGCGAGAGTCCTCGTCCCGGGGTTTTTTGTGTATCTTAGCCGGATGTCCGGACCTGCCATTTCCTCCTCCACCCCTGCCGACGACGCCACCGAGGCGCTGCGAGTTCCGCCACACTCCATTCAGGCCGAACAGTCGGTACTCGGCGGCCTGATGCTGGAGAATCGGGCCTGGGATCAGGTCGCGGACCAATTGGTCGAGACCGACTTCTATCGCCGCGAGCACCGCCTGATCTTTGCCGCCGTCAGCGCCCTGGCCGAGCAGGACCGGCCGTTCGACGTGGTCACTCTGGCCGAGGAGCTGGAGCGCAAGGAGGCCCTGGACGACGTCGGCGGGCTGCCTTACCTGGGCGCCTTGGCGAACGACACCCCGAGTTCCGCCAATATCCGCGCTTACGCCGACATCGTCCGCGAGCATTCGGTGATGCGCCAGCTGATCAAGGTCGGCAGCGAGATCGCCGAGAGCGGCTTCCGACCGGAAGGGCGCAGGGTCGATCAATTGCTCGACGAGGCCGAGAATCACGTCTTCCAGATCGCCGAGCAGCGGCAGAAGGAGGGCACCGGTTTCGAGCCGATCAAGACCCTGCTGGTCAAGGCCGTCGACCGGATCGAGACCCTGTATCAGAGCGACGAGCCGATTACCGGCATCAGCACCGGGTTCGCCGACTTCGATGATATGACGTCCGGCCTGCAGTCCTCGGACCTGATCATTGTTGCCGGTCGTCCGTCGATGGGTAAGACCACCTTCGCCATGAACGTCGCCGAGCATGTCGCCATAAAGTCCGGACTGCCGGTCGCGGTGTTCTCGATGGAAATGCCGGGCGAACAACTGACGCTGCGGATGATGTCCTCGCTCGGGCGGATCGATCAGCATCGCGTTCGTACCGGCAAACTGGAGGACGACGAATGGCCGCGCCTGACCTCGGCGGTCAGCATCCTTTCGGAGGCCACTCTGTTCATCGACGACACCGCGGCGCTGACCCCGACCGAACTGCGCGCCCGCTGCCGGCGGCTGATGCGCGATCAGGGCCAGCTCGGTCTGGTCGTGATCGATTATCTGCAACTGATGCAGGCGCCGGGCTCGGACGAGAATCGCACCACCGAGATCTCCGCCATCTCGCGCGGCCTGAAGGCCCTGGCCAAGGAACTGAAGGTGCCGGTAGTCGCCTTGTCGCAGCTCAACCGCTCCCTCGAGCAGCGCCCGAACAAGCGACCGGTGATGTCGGACCTGCGCGAATCCGGCGCTATCGAGCAGGACGCCGACCTGATCGTGTTCATCTATCGCGACGAGGTCTACAACCCCGAATCTGAGCAGAAGGGCGTAGCCGAGATCATTATCGGCAAACAGCGCAATGGCCCGATCGGTACCGTCAAGCTGACCTTCCTCGGCCAGTACACCAAGTTCGAGAATTTCGTCCACGACGTCTACGGGGACTCAGGTTACTGATGGGCCTGACACCGACGGCCGAGATCGATCTGGCCGCGCTGCGGCACAACCTCGGAGTGGCGCGCCAGACGGCCCCTGGTCGCAAGCTGATGGCGGTGATCAAGGCCAATGGCTACGGCCACGGACTGGAGCGGGTGGCTCGGGCGCTGGCCGCCGGCGAGTCGCCGGCCGATGCCTTCGCCGTGGCCCGGATCGACGAGGCTCGCCGATTGCGCGCGGCGGGGATCAGGATACCGATCGTGTTGCTCGAGGGTTGCCTGAGTTTTCCCGACCTGAACGAGGCGGCTCACCTGGAACTCGGCCTGGTGATCCATCGCCCGGAGCAGATCGACCAGCTGAGCGGGTTCCGGCCGGCACGGCCGCTGAGCTGCTGGCTGAAAGTAGATACCGGCATGCACCGGCTCGGATTCGCGCCAGAGCAAGCGGGGCCGGCCTATCGCTCGCTCGCCGCCCTGGACCAGGTAGCGCCAGCGCCGGGGCTGATGACCCATCTGGCCAATGCCGATGATCGCGGCGACCCCAGCACCGAACGGCAGCTGTCGCGCTTCGCCGCGCTTGCCGAGCGGATCGAAGCCGAGACCTCGATCGCCAATTCCGCCGGCATCCTGGCCTGGCCGGCCTCTCACGGCGACTGGGTGCGCCCCGGCTTGATGCTTTACGGCGCGTCACCCCTGCGGGAAGTCTCCGCCGGCGAGCTCGGCCTGCGCCCGGTGATGAGCCTGAGCAGTTCCCTGATCGCGATCCAGGAGCTGCGCGCCGGTGATCCGGTCGGCTATGGCGGCACCTGGCGGGCGCCGCGCGACGGACGGATCGGCGTCGTGGGAATCGGGTATGGCGACGGCTATCCGCGCGAGGTCGACGCCTCCGCCTCGGTGCTGTTGCATGGACGTCGGGCACCGATTGTCGGCCGGGTGTCGATGGACATGCTGACGGTCGACCTCAACGGACTTCCCCAGGCCGCGGTCGGTGATCGAGTCTTGCTGTGGGGAGAGGGTCTGCCGATCGATGGGGTTGCTGACGCGGCGGGCACCATCGCCTACACACTGCTGTGCGGGGTCGCAGCGCGGGTCGATGCGGTCGAGACGGGAGCCTCGCAGTCGTCCGACACTCTCCAGCATCGGGCCTGAACGGAATATGAGCCCCGCATGAGCAAGCCCGGCAAGACCGCCTACGTCTGTTCGGCCTGTGGCGCCAGCTTTCCGAAGTGGGCCGGGCAGTGCACCGACTGCGGCGCCTGGAACAGCCTGGAAGAGACCCTGCTCGCATCCGAGGGCAAGCGCTCGGCGCGCTTCGCCGGCTATGCCGGTGAGGCCGGGCCCGCGGTGCAGTTGCTGTCCGAGGTCGAGACCTCAACCACCGCGCGAGTCGCGACCGGCCTCAGGGAACTCGACCGGGTGCTCGGCGGCGGCCTGGTCGGCGGCTCGGTCGTTCTGATCGGCGGTGATCCCGGGATCGGCAAGTCGACTCTGCTGATACAAGCCCTGTCCTCACTGGCCCGACAACTGCCGGTGTTGTACGTCAGCGGCGAGGAATCGGCCGAACAGATCGGTCTGCGGGCGACGCGGCTGGGGTTGGCCGCCGAACGGGTGCGGGTGCTGACCGAGACGGCCGTCGAGCGCATTCTCTCGATCGCGGCGGCCGAGCGTCCGGCAATCATGGTCATGGACTCGATCCAGACCTTCTACTCGGAGCAGCTGCAATCGGCGCCGGGCTCGGTGGCGCAGGTGCGCGAGTCGGCGGCGCAGCTGGTGCGCTTCGCCAAGCGGAGCGGCACCAGCCTGTTCCTGGTCGGTCATGTCACCAAGGAGGGTGCGCTGGCCGGGCCGCGAGTGCTCGAACACATGGTGGACACGGTGCTCTATTTCGAGGGCGAGCCGGGCAGCTCGCATTCCGACTGGTGCGGGCCATCAAGAACCGTTTTGGCGCGGTCAACGAACTCGGCGTGTTCGCGATGACCGACAAGGGTCTGCGCGAGGTCAGCAACCCCTCGGCGATCTTTCTGTCCCGGCACGAGGAGCGGGTGCCGGGCAGCGTCATCATGGTCACCCGCGAGGGTACCCGTCCGCTGCTGGTCGAGGTCCAGGCCCTGGTCGACCAGAGCCCGCTGGCCAATCCACGCCGGGTCACCCTGGGCCTGGAACAGAATCGACTTGTCGATGCTGCTGGCCGTGCTGCATCGCCATGCCGGCGTCGCGATGTTCGATCAGGACGTCTACCTGAACGTGGTCGGCGGTGTGCGGATAACCGAGACCGCGGCCGATCTGCCGGTGCTGCTGGCGGTCCTTTCCAGTCTGCGCAACGGGCCGGTGCAGCAGGGACTGGCGAGCTTCGGCGAGGTTGGTCTGGCCGGCGAGATCCGACCAGTGCCGAGCGGTCAGGAACGTCTGCGCGAGGCGGCCAAGCACGGCTTCAGCAAGGCCGTGGTGGCGGCGGCGAACGCGCCGAAGAGGCCGATCGAGGGGTTGGAGGTGATTCCGGTCAAGCGCCTGGACGAGGCCTTGGAGGCGGTGTTTTGACCTTGCCATCGTGCAATATGCAGGTTAGCGGTCAGCCCCGTCGGCTATCGAGCGGAGACGGTCCGACGGCGTTTCTTCGGCCAGATCCGCACGGTTTTCACGGCGTTGGTCTGGGTCTGCAGGATCTCTATCGGGTAGCCGGCAACGCGCAGGCTGATCCCGGTCTCGGGGAGCTCCTCCAGGTGTTCGATGATCAGACCGTTCAGGGTCTTGGGTCCGTCGGTCGGCAGCTCCCAGTGCATGGTGCGGACCAGCTCGCGCAGGTTCGCGGCGCCGTCGACCAGAAAGCTGCCGTCGGTCTGCGGCTGCACCGAAGCGATGCTGTCGGAGGGATCGGTGGTGAATTCGCCGACGACCTCCTCGAGCAGATCGCCGATCGTGACCAGACCAAGCACATCGCCGTATTCGTCGACCACCAGGCCGACCCGGCGGTTCTCGCGCTGGAAGTTCAGTAACTGACGGTTCAGCGGCGTCCCCTCGGGGATGAAGTAGGGTTCGCGGATCAGACTCTCGAGTATCTCCTTGGTCAGTTCGCCGTCGAGCCGCGCCTGCATCACCTTGCGGGCGTGCAGGAAGCCGACCACCTGATCGATGTTGCCATGGTAGACCAGCATCCGGGTGTAGGGGGTCTGTTCCAGGTCGTCGAGAAGTTCGTCGAGGGGCAGATCGATATCCAGACCGTCGATCTCGTTGCGCGGGATCATGATGTCCTCGACCGTCGCACGCTCGAGGTCGATCAGGTTCAGAAGCATCTTCTGGTGTTTCTTCGGGATGATCGCGCCGGCCTCGAGCACCACCGTGCGCAGTTCCTCGGCGGTCAGTGCATTGTTCCCGCTGTCCTCGACCGGCACGCCGAGCATCTTCAGCAGGTTGTTGGCCACCAGGTTGACGGTCCACACCAGGGGATGCAGCAACCTGATCAGCGGCGTATAGACCCAGGCGGCGGGGAAGGCGAGCTTCTCAGGGTGCAGAGCGGCGAGCGTCTTTGGCGTCACCTCGGCGAAGATCAGGATCACCAGGGTCAGCAGGCCCGTCGCGACCGCCAGCGCCGCCTCGCCGCCCAGGCGCAGCGCCAGCACTGTGGCGATCGCCGAGGCGAGGATGTTGACGAAGTTGTTGCCGAGCAGGATCAGACCGATCAGACGGTCCGGACGCTCCAACAGGCGGCTCGCCAGCTTCGCGCCCGGATGACCCGAGTCGGCGAGATGCCGCAGACGGTATCGGTTTAGCGTCATCAGGGCCGTTTCCGACCCGGAGAAAAACGCTGACAGCAGAATCAGGCCGATGAGAAAGGCAAACAGCAGCCCTATGGGGATGTCGTTCAAGGGTCGGGTTTGGCGCGGCTTCGAGAGCTCCGGTTTTAGGGTCGGGGTGGGCGCTTGTCAAGCCAGTGGCGGCGTTTTTCCGTGGCGGCGAAAACAGTCGTTCTCTCTAAACGACGTTTTTTTGACATCCACCAAGGGTGATGCTTAACTTCAACGGATTAAGGATTCTTTTTTCTCTGGGCACCACGGGTCTCGGTAACGATATTCATGACTAAAGCTGAGAGCAACGATCTGCCGTTGCAGACCAACCGGGTCATTCTCACCCTGATGACCGAGACCGACCGCAGCTACCTGCGCTCGATCTTGGAATTTATCGACTGCGAGGTCGTCTGGGCCGCGACCCCGCGCGACGTCAAGAAGGCGGCCGAGGGTGCTCACGGTCAGTCGGTATCGGTCGTGATGGATGCCGGGGTGAAGGCTGAAGAACTGAACACGCTGCTGGTTGCCCTCGGGGACACCGATACGCGCCCGGCCTTGTTTCAGGTCTATCGCGGCCCACAGACGGACCTCCCGGTCATCGGCGAGGTGCTTGGCTCGTTGCGCCTGCCGGGGCAATTCGACGCCGTCAACGGAATGCTGCACAAAGCGCAGCTGTTCAACGAAAACCAGTTGCAGGGCGAGGGCGCCCGCCGGCCGCTGGAGCTGTTTCGCAGCCTCTCCGGCAACAGCCGTGCGACCCGACGGATCAACAAGATGATTCAACAGGTCGCCGGCACGGACGCCACCGTTCTGGTTCTCGGTGAGTCCGGTACCGGCAAAGAGGTGGTGGCGCGCAAACTGCACTATCACTCCAAACGGCGCGGCAAGCCGTTCGTGCCGGTCAACTGCGGAGCCATCCCGGGTGATCTGCTCGAGAGCGAGTTGTTCGGTCATGAGAAGGGAGCCTTCACCGGGGCGATCACCTCGCGCCAGGGGCGCTTCGAACTGGCCGAGGGAGGCACCCTTTTCCTCGACGAGATCGGCGACATGAGCCTGTCGATGCAGGTCAAGCTGCTGCGGGTGCTGCAGGAGCGGACCTTCGAGCGGGTCGGCTCCAACAAGACGGTACGATGTAACGTTCGCATCATCGCCGCTACGCACCGGGATCTCGAGGCCATGATCAGGGACAGCCAGTTCCGCGAGGACCTGTTCTACCGGCTCAACGTATTTCCGATCGAGATGCCGCCGCTGCGCGAGCGGGTCGAGGACATCCCGGTACTGGTCAACGACCTGATCACCCGGATCGAGCACGAGAAGCGCGGCTCTGTGCGATTGACCCCGGCGGCCATCACCGCGTTGCAGCACTGCCATTGGGCGGGCAATGTCCGCGAGCTGGCCAATCTGATCGAACGCCTGGGTATCCTCTATCCCTACGGGGTGATCGATGTCGGCGATCTGCCGGAAAAGTTCCGCAGCCATGTCAAACTGCCGGAGTCCGGCACTCCCGGCGAGGGAGAGGAGGGCGACGCCGAAGAGGGCGTGGCCTCGCTTGCCGCATCGGCGGCGACCTTGCCCAATGACGGCCTGGACCTGAAGGCCCATCTTGCCGAGATGGAACTGGGATTGATCAAACAGGCCCTGGAAGACGCCGACGGTGTGGTCGCGCACGCAGCGAAACGCTTGAAAATGCGCCGAACGACTCTGGTGGAGAAGCTGCGCAAGTACGGTCTACAGCGTGGTAGCGAGATGACGGACGTTTGACGCGGGAAGTAAGTTCATTCCGTATCTTACTGTTTTCAAAGTAATTCATAGAGTGGCATAAATTCTGCGTTGTTCTGCCCGAGATCGATAACGGGAACGGCAGAATGACGCAGGCACTGTCCACAGAAGACGCCACAGAAGTCGATGAACGCGCAGCGCTGACGCTCGCGTTCGAACAATTCAACCAGCTTTCTTCGCAGCTCACCGAGGCGTATAGCCGGCTCGAGCTACGGGTTGCCGAACTCAACTACCAACTCGTCAGCAGCCGCCGCGCAAGGGTCAGCGAACGGGTCGAGAAGGAGCGCCTGGCCGACCGTCTCAGCCAATTGCTCGAGGTCCTGCCAGCCGCGGTAGTCCTGGTCGATCATCATGGCCGTATCGACCGTTTCAACCCCGCCGCGCGCGAGCTGTTTCCCGGCTTGTCCTGGGGACGGCGATGGGTCGAGGTGCGCGACGAGGTGGTCGTCGCACAGGGCAGTGACGGCGAGTGGGTTCTGGCCGACGGTCGGCGGGTCGACCTCTCGCGACGCCCTCTGGCCGATTCGGGCGAGATTCTGGTGCTGATCGACGCGACCGCCCGGCGTCACGTTCAGGATCAACTCGCCCGTCAGGAGCGCCTCACCGCCATGGGCGAGATGGCGGCGCAACTCGCTCACCAGGTCCGAACGCCGCTGTCCGCGGCGCTGCTTTACGCCGGACAGTTGTCCCGTCCCGAGTTGTCCAATGGACACCGCCGAGGTTTCGCCGACAAGCTGATCGCGCGTCTGCGTCACACCGAACGCCTGGTCGCCGACATCCTGTCCTTTGCCCGCGGCGGCCGGTTCGTACCCGAGCCAATTGATCCAATGGCGATCATCGCGGCTGCGATCGACACTCTGCAACCGCGGATTCAGGCTCGGGGCGCGCAAGTAGATCTCGAAATCCCTAGCGCTTTGGCGGGCATTTGTCCGATCTTTGGCAACCGCGACGCCCTGCAGGGTGCGCTGGTCAATATCCTCGACAACGCCCTGGTACACGGCGGCGCGGGGGTCCGTATCGAGGTCCGCCTGGAAGCCCTGGAGGGCGCGCTGCGCCTGCTCATTCGCGACAACGGTCCCGGCGTCGCCGAGGATCAACTGCCGCACATCTTCGATCCCTTCTTTACCACCGCCGCACAGGGGACCGGGCTGGGTCTTGCGGTGGTCCAGGCGGTGGTGCTCGATCACGGCGGCGATCTCGCGTGCCGTGTCGACCAAGGCGCGATCTTCGAACTCACGCTGCCGTGCGTCGCCACTAACGCCGACCCCAGAGCCGAGAGGACAACTGCATGAACAAGCGCATCCTGGTCGTCGAGGACGATGCCGCGCTCGCCGAGGCCTTGACCGATACCTTGTCGCTGTCCGGGTACGAGGTCGGTCACGCCAGGGACGGCAGTGCCGCCCTGGAGCTACTCGAGCAGGACCCGGCCGACATGGTGCTGACCGACGTGCAGATGCGGCCGATGAACGGTCACAGCCTGCTGCGCCAGATGCGCGCCCGCTTCAATTCGATTCCGGTTCTGGTCATGACCGCCTACGGAACGGTCGAACAGGCCGTCGAGGCGATGAAGCTGGGCGCGGTCGACTATCTGCCGAAGCCCTTCGAGGTCGAATCCCTGCTCGAAAAAGTCGGCCGATATCTGCCGTCGCATGCCCTCAATGCCGACGACATGGTGGTCGAGGACCCGCGCACTCGCGAGGTGGTCGAACTCGCACGCCGCGTTGCGCGCAGTGATGCGACTGTGCTGATCGGCGGCGAATCGGGTACTGGCAAGGAGGTGGTGGCGCACTTTCTGCACGTCAATTCCGAGCGGCTGGACGGACCTTTCGTCGCGATCAACTGCGCGGCCATACCCGACAATATGCTCGAGGCGGTGTTGTTCGGTTATGAGAAGGGCTCGTTTACCGGCGCCCACCGCTCCAGCGCCGGCAAGTTCGAACAGGCCCAGGGCGGCACCTTGTTGCTCGACGAGATCTCCGAGATGAGCCTGTCGCTGCAGGCCAAGCTGCTGCGAGTGTTGCAGGAGCGCGAGGTCGAACGGCTCGGCGGACGCGAGGTGATTCAGCTCGATGTTCGGGTGCTGGCAACAACCAACCGCCGGCTGCGGGAAGAGGTGTCTGCCGGGCGTTTTCGCGAGGACCTGTTCTACCGATTGAATGTCTTTCCCTTGATGCTGCCGGCGCTGCGCGAGCGGCCGAAAGATATCCCCCCGCTGGCCCGGGTGCTGATCCGTCGTCACCTGCGCGACGGCGAACCCCAGCCGCGGCTGTCGACCGGCGCCGAACAACGACTGCTGCAGCATTCCTGGCCGGGCAACGTGCGCGAACTCGACAACCTGGTACAGCGCGCTCTGATCCTCTGCGATGGCGATCAGATCGGCGTCGACGATTTGCACTTCGAGGTCGAGACGGATTCCGAACGGGTCAGTCCGAGTGCGGTGAGTCCTGCCGCGCTGGAATTCGACGACATGGACGACGGCGCTGTGGAGAGCAGAAGCCGCCTCGGCGATGATCTGCGTTCGGTCGAGGGGCAGATGATCATCGATGCCCTGCGCGAGGGCGACGGCAGTCGCAAGAACGCCGCCGACATCCTCGGCATCAGTCCGCGTACCTTGCGCTACAAGATCGCCCGGCTGCGCGAGGCCGGCGTGGCGATACCTTGAGTCTCGATGGTTCCTCGGAAATCAAAATCGGTTGGCGTGAAAACTGCAACCAATTCTTCAGGTGACGGAAATCCGTTACGGAGCAGGTAGCACCATGAGCACCCCCGAAATCAATCAGGTCTTGGCCCAGATGCGCACCATGGGCGTCGAGGCCCGCGCGCTCGATCCCGGCACGCCGGTCGCCGGTAATGAGTTCGCCGGCCTGTTGCGTCAGTCGATCGACTCGGTCAGCGAGACGCAAATGCGCGCCGGCGAGTTGAAGACGGCCTTCGAGGTTGGCGAGCCGAACGTTGAACTGGCGGACGTGATGATCGCCGTGCAGAAGTCCAGTGTCTCGTTTCAGGCCATGGTTCAGGTGCGCAACAAGCTGGTCGACGCCTACAAGGACGTTATGAACATGCCTCTGTAATACCCAGGAAGATCCAGACACACCGCCGTCCGTCCACATACCGAAATGAAAAAAACGATCCACTATGGCCGATCCAGCCCAGACCGCTTCCACGAACTCGCTGGCGAATCAGCAGATCGCGCAGATCCGGGACAACCCGTTTATCCGCCAGGCCGCCCTGATGATCGGCATCGCCGCGAGTGTCGCCCTGGGCGTCGCCGTAGTGCTGTGGTCGCGCACACCGAGTTACGAGCCGTTGTTCACCAACATCGCCGAGCAGGATGCCATGGCCGTGATCGATGCCTTGAAACAGCTGGAGGTCGAATACAAGCTCGACGACAAGAGCGGCAGCATTCTGGTGCCGGCCGGCAGACAAAAAGAGATTCGGATGAAACTTGCCGGCCAGGGTTTGCCGCAGGGCGGTGGACTGGGCTTCGAGATGCTCAACCAGGACACCGGCTTCGGTACCAGTCGACTGGTCGAAAAGGCCCGTTATCACCACGCCCTGGAGGGGGAACTGGCGCGAACCATCGCTACCATCTCCAGCGTGCAGTCGGCCCGTGTACACCTTGCGCTGCCGAAGCAATCGGTATTTGTGCGGAAGCGTAAGGCCCCTTCGGCCTCCGTGATCGTTAAACTGTTCGCCGGCCGCGCCCTGGAAAAACCCCAGGTCGAGGCGATCGTCCACCTGGTCGCCTCGAGTGTCCCCGATCTGGAGACCGGCCGGGTCACCATTGTCGACCAAAAGGGCCGGATGCTCAGCGATGAGCGCAGTACCGAGGAGATGAAGCTCTCTTCCAGCCAGTTCGAGTACGCCCGTAATCTCGAGGATCATTTTCAACGGCGGATCGAAGATCTGCTCGCGCCGATCGTGGGTCTGGACAAAGTGCGAGCCCAGGTCTCGGCCGACGTCGATTTCACCGTCACCGAACGCACCCAGGAGCAGTTCAATCCGGATCAACCGGCCCTGCGCAGCGAGCAAGTGGCGGAGGAGTTGAACCGCTCGGGTATCGCCCAAGGCGTACCCGGGGCATTGACCAATCAACCCCCGGCGGCGGCCGCGGCGCCGGAGCAGGCTGCCGGGGCCCCGACGGGTGGTGTTGGCAGCCAGCCGACCAGCACCAGCAAACAGGCGACGCGCAATTACGAGATCGATCGGGTGATCAGCCACACCCGCCAGGCGCCGGCCGCGCTGCGGCGTCTGTCGGTGGCCGTGGTGGTCGACGACCGGACGACCGTCGGGCCGGACGGCGCAGTGACTCGTCTGGAGCGCTCCCCCGAGGAACTGGAGCGCATTACCCAACTGGTTCGCGAGGCGATCGGCTTCAGCGTGCAGCGTGGCGACAGTATCAAGGTGATCAATTCCCGCTTCCAGACACTGGACAGTCCGGAGGTGCCGCCGGAGCCGGCGATATGGGAACAGTCGTGGTTCCTCGATCTGGCCAAGCAGTTGGGCGCGGTCCTGGTCGTTCTGTTACTGGTTTTGTTTGTTCTGCGCCCGACGATGAAACGTCTGACCGCGCACCCCGCCGACGAGGTGCTGGCGGAGGGCGAACGGGTGGTGGAGAAGGAACTGCTGGCGGCCGATGATGAAGAACAGGAGGCCGGCGGCCTGGTGCTCGATCGGGACGAGGAGTTCATCAAGCTGCCGGGGCCGGCGGAGTACGAGAGCCTGCTGGACGCTGCCCGACAACTGGTCGACGAGGATCCCAAGCGCGTGGTGCAATTGATGAAGACCTGGGTCGAGGAAGATGCCGCCTGAAGCCGCCGCGACGGCGTCTGAAGAGAAGGACTACAGCGGACTGGAACGCACCGCCTTGTTGCTGCTGGGCTTGGGGGAAAGACACGCCGCCGAGATCCTCAAGCACATGGGGCCGAAGGAGGTGCAGGAGATCGGTATGGCGATGGCCAACCTGCCCAACATCACCATCCCGATGATGCGTGACGTCCTCGAGGACTTCATCGACTCGGTCGGCTCCCACACCTCGCTGAAACTCGGCGCTGACGATTACATCCGCAAGCTACTGAACGCCGCACTCGGTCCGGACAAGGCCAGCAGTATCATCGACCGCATTCTGATCGGCCGTGAGAGCAAGGGGCTGGATCAGCTTAAATGGCTGGAGCCGCGCACCGTGGCCGACATGATCCGCAACGAGCACCCGCAGATTCAGGCCATCGTGCTGTCGTTTCTCGAGCCCGACCAGGCAGGCAAGGTGCTGTCGGAGTTCCAAGAGGCGGTCCGATCCAACGTCATGCTCCGCCTGGCTACGCTGGACGGCATCCAGCCTTCGGCGCTCGAGGAGCTCGACGAGATGCTGGCCAAACAGTTCGCCGGTCAGGGCGCGATGTCCAAGACCTCGGTTGGCGGAGTGAAGAAGGCCGCTGACATATTGAACTGTGTCGACGGGACCATCGAGGCGCAGCTGATGGACGCGATCAAAGAGGTCGATGAGGAGCTTTCGCAGAAGATCCAGGACAGTATGTTCGTGTTCGACATGCTGATCGAGATCGACGACCGTGGTATGCAGACCCTGCTGCGCGAGGTCTCATCGGATCAGTTGTTGCTCGCCTTGCGTGGGGCCTCGGAGGAGTTGCGCGAGAAGGTGTTCCGAAACATGTCGTCGCGCGCCGCCGAGATGTTGAAGGACGATCTCGAGGCCGCCCAGCCCGTCAAACTCAGCGAGGTCGATGCCGCACAGAAGGAGATCCTCATCGTTGCCCGGCGCTTGTCCGACGCCGGCGAGATCGCCCTCGGTGGCAGCGGCGGCGACGAGTACGTCTAGTGTCCTGTCCGGTCAGTTCATTGAACATCAGCGTGCCGGTACGGGCTTGTCGGCTAGGCGCGCGAGTGCAGGACTGGCCGTTGCCAATTCAAGCGAGCGCAACAACGCCGAAGGCCCGTACCGGCTCGCCCGAAGGGAGCCCCCCAAATGGGCCAATCCGGCGTTGCGGTTCTTGGAAAGGGCTTGCCATTCCCTGCAAACCGCGCCTTGTCTTGGCCCATTTGGGGGGCTCTGATAATCAACGAACTAACCGGACAGGACACTAGATGGCAAAACGCAAGTCGGGGATGCGCGTTATCCAAAGCGGCGGCAACGAGTCGATCCGCCAATGGCGACCACCGGACATGGCCCAGGATTCGGGGCCGTCGGCGGACAAGACCTCGGGCGAGGTCGGGGCGGAACTGGCGGCGAGCATGGCCAAGGCCAACTCGCCGGACAAGCCTCACGTCGGCCCAGGCATCACCGCCGCAGATCTCGAGGAACTGCAACGACAGGCGCACGAGGAGGGTTTCGAGCAGGGTCGTCGCGAGGGGCAGGCGTACGGTCACGGCGAGGCGGTGGAAGAATCGCGCCAGGTGCTGAAGGCCAAGATCGAGCAGTTCGACCGATTGATCGCCGGTCTAGACCGCCCCTTCGAGGAACTCGATGATCAGGTCGAGAGCGAGATCGTCACCCTGATCATCGGTATGGTGCGGCAACTGATGCGCCGCGAGATCAAGTCCGATCCACGTCACATCGTCGGCGTCGTCCGCGAGGCGCTTGCCGTGCTACCGGTCAATGCCCGCAATGTCCGGGTGATGCTCAATCCCGACGATGCCGAACTGGTCAGCGAGGTGTACGCCATGGGCGAGGCGGAACACCAGTGGCAGGTCGTCGAGGATCCGGTGGTGCAGCGCGGAGGTTGCAAGGTATTGACCGACACCTCGCAGGTCGATGCGACGTTGGAGTCGCGCCTGAATGCCCTGATCGCGCCGCTGCTGGCCGGCGGCCGCGATCAGGATCCCGGTGAAGAAGGCTGATCGAGGAAGGCCGAGGTGAGCCCGCCGAGCACCGACCGCAATCGAATTTGGGCGAGCCGAATCCAACGGATTGGCGATCGACTAGGTAACAGCCGCGGTCTGGTGGTGGAGGGTAAGCTGACACGAATGGTCGGTCTGACTCTGGAGGCGGTCGGTTGTAGAGCGGCGATCGGCGGCCGCTGCGACGTGATCAACGCCAGCGGCGATCGTATCGAGGCCGAGGTAGTCGGTTTCTCAGGTGAGAGTCTGTATCTGATGCCGACCGGAGACATCCAGGGTCTGGAGCCGGATGCGCGGGTCGTGCCGACCGGACGCTTTTGCGAGGCCCCGGTAGGCGATTGCCTGCTTGGCAGGATCATCGATGGCGCCGGCAAGCCGCTCGATGGTAGAGGTCCGATCGAGACAGGGGAGCGCTGGCCGCTCAATGGAGAAACGATCAATCCGCTGGCCCGAGCACGCATTCACGAGCCGCTCGACGTGGGTATCCGCGCTATCAACTCGTTGATCAGTGTCGGACGCGGCCAGCGTCTGGGGCTGTTCGCCGGGTCCGGGGTCGGCAAGTCGGTGCTGCTCGGCATGATGACCAAGTACACCAACGCCGACGTGGTCGTCGTGGGTCTGATTGGCGAGCGCGGCCGCGAGGTCAAGGAGTTCGTCGACAACATCCTCGGCGACGATGGACTGGCGCGCGCGGTCGTCGTCGCGGTGCCGGCCGACCAGGCGCCGCTGCGTCGTCTCAACGGCGCCATGCTCGCCACCAGCATCGCCGAGCATTTTCGCGCCGAGGGAAAGAACGTTCTGCTGCTGATGGATTCACTGACCCGGTTCGCCCAGGCGCAGCGCGAGATAGGCTTGGCGATCAACGAGCCGCCGGCGACCAAGGGCTACCCTCCGTCGGTCTTCGCCAAGCTTCCGCAGTTGGTCGAGCGCGCCGGTAACGGCGACAAGGGTGGCGGTTCCATCACGGCTTTTTACACGGTGCTGGTCGAGGGCGATGATCAGAACGATCCGATTGCCGATGCCGCCCGAGCGATCCTGGATGGTCATGTCGTTTTGTCGCGGCGTCTGGCCGAGGCGGGACACTATCCGGCCATCGACATCGAGGGCTCAGTGAGTCGGGCTATGAACGAGATCACCAGCGAAGATCATCAATATGCCGCGCGCGAATTCAAGCGCCTGTACAGCGTTTATCAGCGGAACCGGGATCTGATCAGCGTCGGCGCCTACGAATCCGGATCCGACTCGCAAATCGATCTGGCGATCAGCGCCATGCCGACCTTGGAGGCGTTTCTACGCCAGGACTACCGTTCCCAGTTTGACCTGGGCGGCAGTATCGGAGAGTTGATGAACATGTTCGGAGGCGGCGCGCCGGCCGAGGCCAAGGATCTGGTCGGTTGAACACCGGGCTGGCGAATCGGATCAAGCCGGACTTTTCCGACTACACTGGGTAGGACCAGGTTGGAGCAGGGTCAATGACGCGACAATCAAAACGATTTCAGCCGATACAGCGCATCGCCGACGAGCGAGAACGCAAGGCCGCGATTGCTCTGGGCGAGAAGCTCAAGGCGAAGAGGGACGCCGAGCAGCAGTTGAAGGTCCTGACCGATTATCACGCCGATTACCTCGAGCAGTATCGCCGGGCCGTAAAATGCACCCTGCCGGCGGCGCAGCTTCGTGGTTACCAGAACTTTCTCGATCAACTCGAGGCGGCGATCGGGCAGCAAGAGCAGGTACTGCGCGGTCGCAGAAGCGCTTGCGATGACAGCAAGGCGCAATGGACGGATCAGTACCGGCGCAGTCAGGTCATGAACAATGTTGTCGACCGCCTGAAAGAAGACGAGCGCCGGCACGTGGACAAACGTGAGCAGTCGGCGCTCGACGAGCGTAATCAGCGAAAGTGCGATTAAGCCGGCGGCGGATGCTTGACCGTCACAGTATCAGTGCGGCCAATACCCTGCGGCCTTCGGATAACAGAATATTGTAGGTTCGGCAGGCCGCATCGGTAGACATGACCTCATAGCCGACACCGACATCCATCAGCGAGACGAACAGGCGTGGGTCGGGAAACACCTGCCGTTCGCCAGTGCCGAGGATAAGGACCTCGGGTCGGTGTTCGGTCAGTCGGGACAACACTCGGCCGGTAAGTTCTGCTACCGAGTTCGGTTCCCAGTCGGGGATAACTCGATCCGGCAAGACCAACAGGCTCGAGCTGTAGTACTTGCCGGCGATTCGGACGCGGCCCGGCTCGGCGCTCTGAATCACATAGCGATCGTTTGCGGTATCTTGGGCGAACTTCATCGTGGGTCCTAGGCGCAGTGTTTCTCTTAGCATGGCATAGCTTACCCGCCAGGTTGCCCCGAGACTGTAGATGTCGGTCGGTCCGGAGCGCCTCGAGGCGCCATTTCGATGGTCTCCATGTCCACCGTAATCGGTTAATTTCATTGACATTTTGCCGGCCGTTCCGGTAGCTTTGGATCCTTTCGCCGTCGCCGATGTCGCAGAGGTCGATTCGTGTCCGCCCCAGAGATGGAAGAGTTCCAGAGAATCAAGCGCTTGCCGCCGTATGTCTTCAACATCGTCAACGAACTGAAGGCGGCGGCGCGAGCGCGGGGTGAGGACATCATCGACTTCGGCATGGGCAATCCGGATCAGCCCACGCCGGAACATATCGTCGACAAGCTGGTCGAGGTGGCGCGGCGCAAGGACACCCATCGCTACTCGATGTCGCGCGGTATTCCGCGCCTGCGCCGCGCGATCTGCCGCTGGTACAAGAGTCGCTACGACGTCGATCTCGATCCGGAGACCCAGGCGATCGTCACCATCGGCTCCAAGGAGGGCCTGGCGCATCTGGCGCTGGCGACGATGGGCCCGGGCGATTCGGTGCTGGTGCCGAATCCGGCCTATCCGATTCATCCCTACGGTTTCATCATCGCCGGGGCGGACGTCCGCCACGTGCCGATGGTGCCGGACGTCGATTTCTTCGAGGAACTGGACAAGGCCATTCACGAGTCCTGGCCGCGGCCGAAGATGCTGGTGCTGAATTTCCCCGGCAATCCGACCACCCAGTGCGTGGAACTGGAGTTCTTCGAACGCGTGGTCGCGATCGGCAAGGAGCACAACATCTGGGTGGTGCACGATCTGGCCTACGCGGACATCGTGTTCGACGGCTACAAGGCGCCGTCCATCCTGCAGGTGCCGGGTGCGGAGGATATCGCGGTCGAGTTCTTCTCGCTGTCCAAGAGCTACAACATGCCGGGCTGGCGGGTCGGCTTCATGGTCGGCAACAAGACCCTGATCGCGGCGCTTGGCGCGCATCAAGTCCTACCTGGACTACGGCATGTTCACGCCGATCCAGGTGGCGGCGATCGCCGCGCTGGAAGGGCCGCAGGACTGCGTCGAGGAGATCCGCGAGATGTATCGAGAGCCGCCGCGACGTGCTGTGCGACGGGCTGAATCACATCGGCTGGGCGGTCGAGCGGCCGAAGGCGACCATGTTCGTCTGGGCGCCGATCCCGAGCCGTACCGGGAGATGGGCTCGCTGGAGTTTTCGCAAGAAGCTGCTGGCCGAGGCCAAGGTCGCGGTGTCGCCCGGGATCGGTTTCGGCGAGTACGGCGACGACCATGTCCGCTTCGGGCTGATCGAGAACGAACACCGCACCCGCCAGGCGGTGCGCGGCATCCGCGACATGTTCCGCAAGGACGGTCTGCTAAAGGCCGTAGGCTGAACAGAGCGAATTTGAAAGATCGAATTAAGGAGAATGATACCGTGGAACCGGTCAATGTCGGGCTGCTGGGGCTGGGTACGGTCGGCGGCGGCACGGTCAACGTGCTGGCGCGCAACGCCGCGGAGATCGCCCGCCGTGCCGGCCGCGGAATCCGAGTCACCCATGCGGCGGCGCGGGCCTACGATCCGGAGCAGGTGCGAGGGCTGGACGAGATCGAGATCACCGATGATGCGTTCGCGGTGGTCGACGATCCCGAGATCGACATCGTCGTCGAGCTGATCGGCGGTTACTCGCCGGCGCGCGAGCTGGTGCTGCAGGCGATCGCCAACGGCAAGCATGTGGTCACCGCCAACAAGGCGCTGATCGCGCTGCACGGCAACGAGATCTTCGGCGCCGCGCAGAAGCAAGGGCGTGATGGTCGCCTTCGAGGCGGCGGTGGCCGGCGGCATTCCCATCATCAAGGCGGTGCGCGAGGGTCTGGCCGCCAACCACATCGAGTGGATCGCCGGCATCATCAACGGCACCGGCAACTTCATCCTCACCGAGATGCGCGACAAGGGCCGCGACTTCGCCGACGTGCTGGCCGAGGCGCAGGCGCTGGGCTACGCCGAGGCCGATCCGACCTTCGACGTCGAAGGCATCGACGCCGCGCACAAGCTGACCATCCTGGCCTCGATCGCCTTCGGCATCCCGCTGCAGTTCGACAAGTGCTTACACCGAAGGCATCACCCGGATCGAGCCGCAGGATGTGGCCTACGCCGAGGAGCTCGGCTACCGCATCAAGCATCTGGGCATCACCCGCCGGACCGACGGCGGCGTCGAGCTGCGCGTGCATCCGACCCTGATTCCGGAGCGGCGCCTGATCGCCAATGTCGACGGCGTGATGAACGCCGTGCTGGTGAAGGGCGATGCGGTCGGGCCGACGCTGTACTACGGCGCCGGCGCCGGTGCCGAGCCGACCGCCTCGGCGGTGGTCGCCGACCTGGTCGACGTCACCCGGGTGCTGACCGCCGATCCGGAGAACCGGGTGCCGCACCTGGCCTTCCAGCCGAGTGAGCTGTCCGATCTGCCGATCCTGCCGATGGAGGAGGTCGAGACCGCCTACTACCTGCGCATGAGCGTGGCCGACCAGCCCGGCGTGCTGGCGCGCATCACCGGTATCCTCGGCGACGCGGGCATCAGTATCGAGGCGGTCAAGCAGAAGGAGCCGGCCGAGGGCGAGACCCAGGTCCCGCTGGTGATGCTGACCCACCGGGTGCAGGAGCGGCGCATGAACGAGGCGATCGCCCGGATCGAGGACCTGCAGGCGGTGACCGGGGCGGTCACCCGTATCCGGGTCGAACAGCTTAAGTAAGGGTTTGGTTCGCCACCTGTTCGTGCCCGGCTTGCTCGGCCCCATGCCGGGGCTGGAGCGCGATCGGTGGCAGGGCTTGCCGCGCCTGGAGATGCTGCTGGCTCGCGCCGATCGGCTTGTCGAGCCCGTCGGCTACGCCGGGGGGCTGTTCGCCCTGTTCGACATCGAGCCCCGAGCCGGTGCCGACCTGCCCACCGCGGCAGTCTGCTTCCTGGCTGACACACGGCGAGGCGCCGGCAGGCTTCTTGCTGCACGCCGATCCCCTGCGGTTGGTCCCCGATCGGGACTGCCTGCTGGCCTTCGACCTGGACGATGATCCGCTCGATGCCGACGAGATCGCCCCGCTCGTGGAGGCCTTCAACGCCCATTTCATGGACGACGGAGTGCAGCTGTACGGCAGTCCGGCCGGACGCATCTACCTGCGCTGCGATCGGGCCCCGTCGCTTCAGACGCACCCGCTGTCGGCGGTGATCGGGCGCAATCTCGATCTGTTCCTGCCCGAAGGCCAGGACCGGCGCTGGTGGCGCAGTCTGCTCAACGAGACCCAGATGCTGTGTCATGCCCTGGAACTCAACCGCGAACGCGAGGCTCGGGGGCGGCCGGCGCTGGGTGGTCTGTGGTTCAGCGGCGGGGGCGGTCTGCCGCCGGAGGTCCGCGGCTCGGTGGACCGGCTGATTGGGGATTGCGCCACGGCACGCGGGCTCCTGGCGCTGCGTGCCGGCGCCGGCGGAGACGAATTGGTCGTCGAACACGCGCCGGGCAGGGCGGTGATGCGCGCCGACCCCGGCGCCTGGCTGCAGGCACTTGCCGCACTCGAGGATCGTATGCCGGACCTGCTGCGAAGTTGCGAGACTTTGCATCTCCATCCCGGTAACGGGACGGTCTTCCGCTGGAGCGCGCGTTCGGCCTGGCGTCTGTGGCGCAGGAGGCGGTCCCTCTATGAGCGACTGGATGCAAATCCCGGGATGCCGCGCGGCCGCCGCGTCGACTAATCGGTGTCTCGGGGCTACCGAGCTGCGCATCCTGCGGCGATTGAGCCCGCCAGGCGGCGAAGACTCACCGGGCCTTCGTCCCCCTGGCGACGAAAAACGGCGAGAAATCTGGGCTGACGGTATAATTCGCAATTTTGGTCAGACCAAAGCGCGCACCATGAATTTCATTGAAACCCGGGG
This sequence comes from uncultured Gammaproteobacteria bacterium, assembly GCA_963765415.1. Taxonomy (GTDB): domain Bacteria; phylum Pseudomonadota; class Gammaproteobacteria; order Chromatiales; family Chromatiaceae; genus CAVXWS01. The sequence continues at coordinate 68,035 of CAVXWS010000071.1, read as the reverse complement.
CAACGACGGCATGCGCCCCCCGTCCGTTACCTTCTCCCAGGCCATTCTCAAGCCTTTGTGCTCCTTCGGCGGCATTTACGTGCCCGAGAGCCTGCCCGAACTGGGTGAGCCCTTCCTCCGCGCGCACCTGGACAGCGACTACAAGACGCTGGCGCGCGCCGTGCTCGATGCCTTCGAACTGGATGTCGACCCGGGGGTAATCCACCGCGCCCTGGAACTGTACGATCGCTTCGACGACCCGGCGCATCCCGTGCCCGTGGTGCGGGTGCGCAACGACCTTTTCGTCACCGAGCTCTACCACGGGCCTACGCGGGCCTTCAAGGACATGGCCCTGCAGCCTTTCGGCGTGGTGCTGTCGAGCCTGGCCCAGGCCCGGGACGAGCACTACCTGATCCTCGCGGCGACCAGCGGGGATACCGGTCCCGCAACCCTGGAGACTTTCAAGGACCGGGCCAACGTGAAGGTGGCCTGTCTGTACCCCGATGGCGGGACCTCGGACGTGCAGCGTTTGCAGATGGTGACCGAGGACGCGGCCAACCTGAAGGTGATCGGCATCCACGGCGATTTCGACGATGCGCAGTCCGCGCTCAAGACACTGTTGTCTTCCGAGGACTTCCAGGCGACGCTGCGTCAGCGTCACACCCACCTGTCTGCAGCCAACTCGGTCAACTTCGGCCGCATTATCTTCCAGCAGATCTACCATATCCACAGCTATCTGGAGCTGGTGCGCCAGAGCGTGATCGCTATAGGCGACAAGGTGTACCTGAACGTGCCCAGCGGCAATTTCGGCAATGCGCTCGGTGGTTACTACGCGATGAAGATGGGCTTGCCGGTGGAGAAGATACTGATCGCCTCGAATAGCAACAACGTGCTGACCGAGCTGATACGCACCGGGATTTACGACCTGCGCGACCGCAACGTGATTGCGACCAGTGCGCCGGCGATGGACATTCTGAAATCTTCGAATATCGAACGTGTACTCTACGATCTGTTCGGGGCGCGACGCACGCGCGAGTTGATGGCCGAGCTCGACGAGAATCAGGTCTACCAATTGACCGCCGCGGAGCTGGCCTCGCTACAGGCGATATTCGCCGCCGACTACGCCGACGATGCCGAGGTCGACGCCTACATCGGTGAGACCTTCCGCGATCACGGCTATCTAATGGACCCGCACACGGCCACCTGTTTCAAAGCCCACGCCAGCTGCCGCGACAAGCCGTTACCGGACATCGTCTATTCCACTGCGGAATGGACCAAGTTCTCGCCGACCATCGCGCACGCCCTGACGGGCGAGAATGACAGCCACGATATCGATGCATTGAAATCGATAGCCGCCACTGCGAACGCGCCTATCCCGCCGATGATCGAGGCCCTGTTCGACCGGCCGGTCGCGCAGGATGCGGTGATCGACAAGCAGGATATCGAGCGCGAAGTGCTCGCGTTTATCTAAATCAGGCGTCGGGATCACTACATTTTTGCCGCTTCGCAGCGGGTTGATCTTGAATGCGCTGGGTGCAGCGCGCCCGCGTTACTTTTCTTTGCTTGCCCAAAGAAATGTAACCCAAAGAAAGGGCGGCCCACGACTTGCCGCTTGCTGCGCAAGCGGTCCTGGCGCTACGCAATCCTTGCTTCGCCGGGGCCCAGTCTTTTCCATCCCTCGTGGTTTTGGGGTCGTCTGGTTTCGGGGTCGGAGTCCAATCGACTTCGACCTCAACTCCGAAAAGTACCTCGCCGCAGGGGCACTACAAGCCCCCGCGTGAATACTCCACCGGCTGACAGCGGGTGGCTTCAGGTTGTGGCTGAAAGCCGGATCGATCGGCCATTCGGCCGATTACCCGCTCTCCCACCGGGACGACTCCAGGGATGGAGGAGGTAGAACGAAGTTTGGAACCCGAGTCGAGAGGGCCGGGGTGAGGGGATTGGGATCAACCCGTTCAATTTCGATCCCCTCATCCTGAGCTTGTCCCTGTGGGAGAAGGGACTGGTCCATCGGTCGCCTAAAGGCGAGGGGTTTACAGATCCCCTATCGGGACTCTAAACAAATGGCCGCGCAGCGGCACAAAATCGAGCATGCGCGAGTCCCGGTTCGGATTCGAAAGGGTCAAACCCGATAGTAATCCCGATACCAGTCAACGAACCGCGCCACGCCGTCCTCGACCGCAGTCTCGGGTTTGTAACCCATGTCCTTCACCAGATCTGCGACATTGGCATAGGTATCCGGGACATCACCGGCCTGCAGCGGCAACAGGTTTTTCTCCGCCTGTTTGCCGAGACACTTCTCCAGGGTCTCGATGTAGTGCATCAGTTCGACCGGCTGATTGTTGCCGATGTTATACAGTCGATATGGCGCATTACTGGTCGCCGAGTCGGGCTGCTCGCCGGTCCAGTCGGGGTTGGGCGCGGCCGGTTGGTCGAGGGCGCGAATCACGCCCTCGACGATGTCGTCGATGTACGTGAAGTCACGGCGGTGGTTGCCATAGTTGAAGACATCGATGGGACGATTTTCCAGAATGGCCTTGGTGAACTTGAACAGGGCCATGTCGGGCCGACCCCAGGGGCCGTACACGGTGAAGAAGCGCAGGCCGGTGGTGGGGATCCGGTACAGATGGCTGTAGGTGTGGGCCATCAGTTCGTTGGCCTTCTTGGTCGCGGCGTACAGGCTGACCGGATGGTCGACATTGTCGTGCACCGAGAAGGGCATGTTCGTGTTGGCGCCGTAAACGGAACTCGACGAGGCGTATACCAGGTGCTCCACGCCATTGTGCCGGCAGCCCTCGAGGATGTTGCCGAAGCCGACCAGGTTGCTGTCGACATAGGCGCTTGGATTCTCGATCGAGTAGCGCACTCCCGCCTGCGCCGCCAGATTCACCACCCGTTGCGGTTGGTGACTCTTGAAGGCCGCGGCCAGTTGTTCGCGGTCTTCGATGCGTATCCTCAGATCCGAGTAGCCATCGAAGTCGAGTGCGCGCGACAGGCGGGCCTTCTTCAGCCCGACGTCGTAATACTCATCCAGGCAATCGACGCCGACCACTTCGTCGCCACGCTCGAGCAGTCGCAGCGACAGAGCGGATCCGATAAAGCCGGCACTGCCGGTGATCAAGACTTTCATCAGTGACTATCCAGGTGTTTCTCTACAGGCGGCCGTCGGTGTCTGCGGACGGGAACAGGTACTTCACGTCGTAGACGATAGCCTTGGGTTTGCCAAGTTTACGCAGACCGCCGATGCCGAGGTCGCGAAACTGGTCGTGGGAAACGGCCAGGACGATGGCGTCGTAGCTCTCGGGTTCCGGTGCGGCGATCGGCGTGATGCCGTATTCCTGTTCGGCCTCGGCCGGGTCGACCCAGGGATCGTAGACGTCGACCTGCATGCCGTAGCTCTTCAACTCGGCGATGATATCGACCACCCGGGTGTTGCGCAGATCGGGACAGTTTTCCTTGAAGGTCAGACCCATGATCAGGACCTTGCCGCCGTTCACGGGTAAAGCGCGCTCGAGCAGCAGCTTGACCACGCTGCTGGCGACGTGCTGACCCATGCTGTCGTTGATGCGTCGGCCGGCCAGGATCATCTCCGGGTGGTAACCGATCGCCTGGGCCTTGTGGGTCAGGTAGTAGGGGTCGACGCCGATGCAGTGACCGCCGACCAGGCCGGGTCGGAACGGCAGGAAGTTCCACTTGGTGCCGGCGGCCTTCAGTACCTCCTCGGTGTCGATGCCGAGCCGGTCGAAGATCAGCGACAACTCATTGATCAGGGCGATGTTGACGTCGCGCTGGGTGTTCTCGATGACCTTGGCGGCTTCGGCGACCTTGATGCTGCTGGCCTTGTGAGTGCCGGCGGTGATGATGCTGGCGTACAGGGCATCGACGAAATCAGCAATCTCCGGCGTCGAGCCGGAGGTGACCTTCTTGATGGTCGTGACCCGGTGTTCCTTGTCGCCGGGATTGATGCGCTCCGGGCTGTAGCCGGCGAAAAAGTCCTGATTGAAGGTCAGCCCGGACAGATCCTCGATGATCGGAATGCAGTCGTCCTCGGTGGCGCCCGGGTAGACCGTCGACTCGAAGATCACCACGTCGCCTTTGGCGATCAGCTGGCCAACGGTGCGACTGGCGCTGATCAGGGGGCGTAGGTCCGGGTTTTTATAATCGTCGATCGGGGTTGGCACCGTAACGATATAGACGTTGCAGTCTCTGAGTTCCTCCGGGTCTGCGGAGTACTGAATGTTGGCCGCCGCGGCTAATTCCTCTGGCGAAACCTCCAGGGAGCTGTCCCGACCGGACTTGAGTTCCGCGACTCGGTGCTGATTGGTATCGAGCCCGACAACGGGATACTTCTTGGCAAATTCGACGGCAAGCGGAAGCCCGACGTAGCCGAGCCCGACGATGCCGATACGGATATTTTCAAGTGAGGTCATTTCTGGGCGATTTGCAGTTGAAAACGAGCGGTTCGATTGTTTGATCTTGGGTGTGCGGGCGCGGGCCCAATTTGGGCTGAGATGATACCCGCACCGAGGAGCCATGACGAGTCCGCGTGGATTGGGTCGCCATGCGGGTTCTCCGGTAACGCTCAAGGATCCGGATTCGTCGCCGTATCCCTATTCTGAACTGATATACTCGCCGCCGGCGGATTTGGGGTGTCCCGAAAACCGGATCGACACCGGGCGAGGTTTCGGTTTGATCCGCCAAAACCTTGGTCTTTCCATGTGACGCTTGGCCTGGCGATTTCCCGATCTGAGACCCAAAGAATTCCGACCAAATGATTCGGCTGTTCGGCCACTACGTATCCAAGTTCTTCCTGCTGCTCGGCATGCTCGAGTTCTTGGTCTGCTTTTATTCGCTGATTGCCGGTTTCTACATACGGTTTGCCTTTTCCACAGATGAGCTTGCCGAAACCGGTGCCAGCATCTGGTTGACGGCCACCCTGTATGCCCTGTTGATGTCGGCGGCGATGACGGCGGTCGGGCTGTATCAGCGTGGCCTGCCGCTGACGGCCGGCCTGTTGGTGCGAATTGGATTGAGTTTCCTGTTCGCCAGCATGACCATCAGCATGCTGTTCTACGCCTTTCCCGACCTCTTCCTCGGGCGAGGGGTGATGGCCTATGCGATGCTCTTCTCGCTGGTCGGCATTCTCGGGCTGCGCAGTGTGTTCTTTCGAGTGGTCGGTAACGAGGCCCAGGAACACCGGGTGCTGGTGATCGGCACGGGATTCCAGGCCGGCATGATCCATGCCTTGGAGGATCAACCCCTGCGCTTCTCGGTGGTCGGGTATGTCCAGATCAGCGACGCCGAGGTGCAGATTCCCGAGGACAGACGCATCCACCTGGACCGGCCGTTGCTGGAATTCATCATCGAACACGAGGTCGACGAGTTGGTGGTCGCCCCCGACGACCGCCGACGGCGTCTGCCGGTGGATGAGATCCTGGACTGCAAGATGAGCGGCATACAGGTGCTGGATCTACTCAGCTTCTTCGAAAAGGAGATTGCGTTGATTCCGATCGATATCTTGCATCCAAGCTGGATCTTCTTCTCTTCCGGGTTTCGGCTTGGCGGACTTGCCCAGTATGGCAAAAGGATGCTCGACTTGACTGGTGCGGTCCTGATCCTGGTCTTCGGGAGCCCGATCATGCTGCTTGTGGCACTGGCGATCTGGATCGAGTCCGGGTTCCGGGGACCTGTCTTCTACCATCAGAAACGAGTCGGTTTGAACGGCCGGCATTTTAACGTACACAAGTTTCGCAGCATGGACGAGGATGCCGAGGCCGACGGCAGGCCCCGTTGGGCGAAGCCGAACGATTCGCGGATCACCACGGTCGGCAGCTTCATACGCAAGTTCCGCCTTGACGAGTTGCCTCAGGCCTTTAACGTCCTGCGCGGTGAGATGAGCCTGGTCGGGCCGCGACCGGAACGCCCCGAGTTCGTCGATGAGTTGTCCCGAGAGATCCCATTCTACGACGAGCGCCACCGGGTCAAGCCGGGCGTGACGGGTTGGGCGCAGCTCTGCTACGAATATGGTTCCACGATCGATGATGCCAAACAGAAGCTGGAATACGATCTCTACTATGTCAAGAACGCCAGCCTTTTTCTCGACCTGATCATCCTGCTCGAGACCGTCGAGGTGGTGTTGTGGGGTCGAGGTGCCCGGTGATCACGTGTGTGGCCTTCGATTAGGGCTCGGCAGCGGCGTCCGATTAGGGCTCGGCAGCGGCGTCAAGGGTCTGACGAGGTACTCGCCGGGTGAATGAGCTTGCTCTGATCGGCTACGCTTTGACCGCGGCATTGTTTGGCTTGCTCAGTGCGCTGCTACTGACCAGCTGGCGGGGGCGTCTGCAGGGTGCGCTGCTGCTCGTCGGTACGACCACCACGGCGGTATGGGCCGTTCTGGCTGCGCTGCAGTCCGATTCCCGGGCCATTCCGGTCGATGTGATCTGGACCGCCGAGGTGGTGCGTAACCTCGCCTGGCTGCACTTCCTGATTCGATTGATCGAACCCTTCGCCGAAGGCAGCCGCCTCTACGTGACCATGCTGAGATATATCCGGCTCGGCGCCATGCTGCTGGGCTTGGTGTTGATCGGATCGCTGATCGACATCGACTGGCCGGTCGTGTCGCTCGGCAAACAGGGCTCCACGATCGAGTTCCGCCTGATCGGTCAGTTGCTGTTCGCCGTGTTGGGTATGGCCCTGGTCGAGCAACTGTTTCGCAATACGCCGGAGGAACATCGCTGGGGCATCAAGTACCTGTGTATCGGACTTGGCGCCATGTTCGCCTACGACTTCTATCTCTACACCGACGCCTTGTTGTTTCAGCGCCTGGACGCTTCGATCTGGTCGGCGCGCGGTGCGGTCAACGCCATGATCGTGCCGTTGATCGGCATTTCCGCAGCCCGCAATCCCAAGTGGTCGGTGCCGGTGTTCGTCTCCCGGCGAATGGTGTTCCACACCACGACCCTTTTCAGTGCCGGGATCTACATGCTGCTCATGGCGTTGGCCGGTTATTACATCCGGATCTACGGCGGAGAATGGGGCACGGTTCTGCAGATCGTCTTCCTGTTTGGCGCCGTCGTCATGTTGGTGGTGTTGCTGTTTTCCGGGCATCTGCGCGCCCGACTGAAGGTCTTTCTCAACAAGCACTTCTTCAACTATCGTTACGACTACCGGGAAGAATGGCTACGCCTGATCGGGCTGTTGGCGGGCCAGGCGACGGAAATGCCCTTGCACGAGCGGGTGATTCGTGCGCTGGCCGAGATCGTTGAAAGCCAGGGGGGGCTGCTCTGGTTGTGCAGTGATGATGACGACTGTTCCTGCGTGGCGCGTTTCAATCATCCGGACGTTCAGTTCCCGGTCACGCCGACCGCGGAATGCTCATTGATGCGTTTTCTCGAATCGAAGCACTGGATCGTAAAACTCGATGAGTATCAACAGGATCGCGAGCGTTATGACGGGCTGGAACTGCCCGGATGGCTGGCGCAGGCTAAGGATCCTTGGCTGATCGTCCCCCTGATTCTCGAGCAGCGGATACTCGGTTTCGTGGTGTTGATGCGGCCTCGTGCGCCGCAGAATCTCAACTGGGAAAACCTTGATCTGTTGAAGACCGCCGGCATGCAGGCGGCGAGCTATCTCGCCCTGAACCAGGCGGCCGAGGCCCTGGCCGAGGCTCGACAGTTCGAAGGCTTCAACCGGTTATCGGCCTTCGTCATGCATGATTTGAAGAACCTGGTGGCTCAGCTGTCTCTGGTGGCAAAGAACGCCAATAAACACAAGCACAATCCAGAATTCATCGACGATGCGATCAAGACCATCGAGAATGCGGTCGACAAGATGAACCGGTTGATGACTCAGCTGAAGTCTGCAGGCTCCAGCGGGGCGGTGCGCTCGGTGGATCTGGTCCCGCTGGTCCGCACCCTGATTCAGGCGCGCATGGGCAGTCGCCCCGAGCCGCAATTGAAACTTGAGGTGCCGGAACTGCGGGTCCTGGCTGAGCCGGATCGGCTGATCTCAGTGATCGGGCACATTGTCCAGAACGCTCAGGACGCCACGCCGCCGGAGGGCGAAGTCAAAGTACGGCTTTCGTTACAGGGTCGTAAGGCGATGATCGATGTCAGCGATAGCGGCTCTGGAATGTCGCCGGAATTCGTCGAGATGCGGCTGTTCAAACCCTTTGACTCGACCAAGGGCCTGACGGGCATGGGAATAGGTGCCTACGAGTGCCGAGAGGTGGTGCGTTCCCTGGGTGGCCAGGTCTCGGTCGAGAGCGAGCCCGGTCAAGGAACCCGATTTTCGATCGTTATCCCCTTGGCCGTTGGCGGATGATCGACACGCCTGATACCTCCTCGGCGAGGCGGTCTGATCAGAAATGGAGAAATCGCCGTCGATAATCCGGGCCACCGAGGTTAGAGTAAGCGTCGATTACGGGTTACGATCCGACGGGTACCTCGGCGAGATCGGCGCTGCGTACGGTTCTCCGCAACCAATATTCACGGGTGAATTGAAGAGTGACGGAAGCACAACAGAAACTTCTCGTCGTCGAGGACGATCCAGGTCTGCAAAGCCAATTGCGCTGGGCATTCGAGGATTTCGAGGTCGCGGTCGCGGAAGATCGCGAGAGCGCAATGGCTCAGCTGCGTCGTCTGGAACCGGCGGTCGTTACCCTCGATCTCGGCCTGCCGCCCGACCCGGGCGGAGTCTCGGAGGGTTTCTCCGTCCTCGAAGAGATTCTCACCCTGGCGCCCGAGACCAAGGTCATCGTGGTTACCGGCCACAACGACAAAAACAACGCGGTGACCGCGATCGGGTTGGGCGCCTACGATTTCTACGAAAAGCCGATCGATCCGGAACTACTCAACATCTCGGTTCAGCGCGCCGCTCGCTTGAGCTCTTTGGAGAGCGAGAATCGACGCCTGCAGCAGTTCGGCAGCGAATCGCCGCTCGAGGGGCTGATCGCATCCAGTCCGGAGATGGTCAAGGTCTGCCGCTCAGTCGAGAAGCTATCGCCGACCGACGTCTCCACCCTGATCCTTGGTGAGAGCGGCACCGGCAAGGAGGTCTTGGTCAAGGCCTTGCACACTATGAGTGACCGGCGCGACCACAAGCTGGTGGCGATCAACTGCGCCGCGATTCCCGAGGCCTTGTTGGAGAGCGAGCTGTTCGGCTACGAGAAAGGCGCCTTTACCGGTGCGGTCAAGACCACGCCCGGAAAGATCGAGGTGGCCAATGGCGGCATGCTGTTTCTCGACGAGGTCGGCGATCTCCCCATGCCGCTGCAGGCCAAGCTGCTGCGTTTTCTCCAGGAGCGGGTGATCGAGCGCGTCGGCGGGCGCAGCGAGATCCCGGTCGATGTCCGGGTGGTTTGCGCGACTCACCGCGACCTGCCCGAACTGATCGCCGAGGGCGCTTTCCGTGAGGATCTGTACTACCGAATCAACGAAGCGACCATCAATGTGCCGCCGCTGCGCGAACGCCAGGGTGATGCGGTGGTCTTGGCGCGGGCTTTCCTCGAACGGTTCGCGGCGCAGCTGAAGCGGCCGATCAAGGGTTTCAGCGCGAGAGCCATCTATGCCATCGAGCAGCACCCCTGGCCCGGCAACGTTCGCGAACTGGAGAACCGCGTCAAGCGGGCTGTGATCATGGCCGACGGCGCCAAGGTGACCGAGGAGGACCTCGAACTCACCGAAACCGAGGACAATCCAGCGCCGTTCAACCTGCGCGAGGTTCGGGAGAAGGCGGAATCACGCGCCATACTTCGGGCCTTGAGCCATACCAACGGCAACATCTCCAAGACCGCCGAGATGCTCGGCGTGACGCGGCCGACGCTGTACAACCTGATCCGAAAATACGGTATCAAGGCGTAGCTCAAAACTCTAAATCTCTGGGGTCGTACGAATCATGATGACACGCTATTTGGGTAGTGTATTGGCAGTTGGAATGCTGGCAGGGATGCTGCTATGCGCTTCGCCACTGCTGGCCGCCACCAGGGCGGACCAATTGGTAACCGAGGCAAAGCAATATCTGGCCAAGGGTGAAGGGGCCGCCGCCGCGATCCAGCTGAAAAACGCCTTACAGAACGATCCGGGTCATATCGAGGCGCGGGTCATGCTGGGTACCCTGTATTTCGATAGTGGCAACTGGACCGGCGCGGAAAAGGAATTTAACCGCGCCGGACAGCTCGGTGCGCCGCAGAGTCAATGGCTCAACGGCCTTGCACAGGCCTTTGCCAAGCAGAACAAGTTCGAGGAGTTGATCCAACTCGAGCAGCCGGACAAGACCTTGTCCGCAGACGAGGCGGCCGCCTTCCTGGCGATGCGCGGTCACGCACTCATTGCCCTCGGCAGGAGCGATGAGGCCGCCCGAGCCTATAACGCGGCTTTGGCGAGGGATCCCGCCAGTCCGCATGCACTGCTGGGTAAGGCTCGCATCCTTATCGCGGAGGACAGACATGACGAGGCGGTGCAACAGCTGAACAGCCTGCTCGCGGCGCATCCGGATCACGCCGAAGCGCGAGTCGATCGTGGCGAATTGCTGCGGCGCGTCGGAAAGCTCGATGAGTCCCTGGCCGACTTTTCTCGAGCGATCGAGGTGGCCCCGAACAATCTTCGTGCTCATGTCGGCCGCGGCCTGGTGCAGATCGCCAGGCGGCAACCCGAGGCAGCGATGGAAGACGTTCAGGCGTTGCGAAGACTGCAGCCGAATCTGCCGATCAGCAGCTACATCCATGCCTTGGCGGCCTTTCAACAGCAGAAGTTCGATGTGGCGGCCGAGCAACTCGAAGCGGTCATGCGAGCGACACCGGATCATGTTCAAAGCCAGTTGCTCTACGGGGTTGTCAGCTACGCGCGTGGGAATTATCAACTGGCCGATGACTATCTCACCCGTGTGAACGCCTCCATCCGGGGCAATGTGCAGATCGACAAGCTGCTCGGCGCGACCCGATTGAAGCTGCGGCAGCCGCAGCGGGCGGTCGAGGCGCTGCTCACCTCCGCCGAGGCGAACCCCGAAGACGGGCAACTGCTGGCGCTGCTGGGTACCGCTTACATGCAACTCGGCGAGAATTCCAAGGGCGCCGAATATATGGCGAAAGCGGTCGAGTTAAACCCGGACCAGGCGCTGCTGCGTACCCAGCTGGCGCTCGGGAAACTGGCCTCGGGCGAGACCGGCGCGGCGATCTCGGAACTCGAATCCGCAGTCGATCTGGGTCAGGACCTGATCCAGGCCGACGTGCTGCTGGTGCTCTCTTATCTGAACAAAGGCGAAAAGGAAAAGGCCTTGCAGGCCGCGGCGGCTCTCGAGAAACGGTTGCCGGACAGTCCGATCCCTTACAATCTCAGCGGCCTTGCCTTTATGGCGACCCAGTCTCTGGATCAAGCCGAGGAGCGTTTCAAGAAGGCACTCTCGGTCGATCCGGGTTTCGTCGTCGCTGTGATGAACCAGGCCCGCCTGGCCTTGCTGCGAAAGGACCGGGCGGCGGCGCGCGGTTTCTATCAACAGGCGCTGAAGCTCGATCCCAAGCATGTTGGCGCCATGCTTGGGTTGGCGGCACTGGCGCAGAACGAAAACAATCCGGCCGATCTCGAAAACTGGCTGCTGCAGGCCAATCGTGCCAACCCGAAGGCGCTGCAGCCCATCCTGTTGCTGGCTGAACATTACCTGCGGCAACGCGAAGCCTTGAAGGCGAACAACCTGCTCAATGACCTGACCCCGGAACAGGAGCAGGTGCCGGGTGCCTTGCGTATCAAGGGTATGGCGCAGTTGCAGAGCGGTGATTTCAGCTCCGCCGTGCGTACCCTGGAGAAGCTGGTCGATCTGCGCCCCGATTATCTCGAGGGCTGGTTCCAGCTGGCACGCGCTCAGGCCGCCAATGGCGACAATGCCGGTTCGCGTCGCAGTTTCGACAAGGCCATCGAGCTCGATTCCGGGCACGAGGTCGCCTTGATCTGGATCGGCCGGGGCGAGTTGGAGTTACGGGAGCGCAATTACGACAAGGCGCTGGAGATCGCCAAGATCATGCAGGAACACTTCCCCGACAATGCGGCGAGCTTCGAACTCGAGGCCGCGGCCTATCGGGGGCGGGGGGATATACCCAACGCCCTCGCCGCGGTCGAGAAGGCGGTCGAGGTCGAAGGAAGTTCGAAACGGGTCAACCTGCTCGCCCATACGCTCGCCGCGACCGGTGATCCGCAGAGCGCGGTGAGCGTGCTCCGGGATTGGCTCAAGGACAACGCCGCTGACGGCGCTTCCTGGACCACGCTCGGTATGTTGCAGCAACAACTCGGGGCCAACGACAAGGCGCTGGCCGCCTATCAGAACGCCCTGCAGCATTCTCCGGGCAACCCGGTGCTGATCAACAACATCGCCTGGCTGTATCACACTAGGGGCGACCGCCGAGCCCTGGAGTTGTCCAAACAGGCCTATGAGATTGCCCCGGAAAGACCGGAGATTGTCGATACTTATGGCTGGATTCTGTATCAGTCCGGGCGACAGAATGAGGGCCTGCAGATTCTGCAACAGGCCCTGGTGAGTGCGCCGAGAAACCCCGAGATCGGTCTCCATGTGGCTGAGGCCTTGCACGCGCTTGGGCGTGATGCCGAGGCCCGGCCGCTGGTGCTGCGGGTGATGAAGGAACACCCGGGCAGCGACTGGTATCAGGCGGCGCAGGCTTTACTGTCGAAGCTAGACTAAGTCGTCCGCCGACAGACCCGGGCGCCGGGCTGTATCGCTGGGGCTTGCTGCACCATTCTGTCGTTCACCGCCGTGTTTCGCGATCAATGCCGCGCCAAATGCGGGTTGCTCGTGAAGTGCGGATCGGATCGGTACGCCCATATGCTGCTCGCGTATCTGACTCCAGGCCGGGTTTCTCGCCCCGCCGCCGCTGGTAAAGACCTGTTCCGGCCCGCCGGCGCCGAGTTCCGCCAAGCGCTGATAGCCGGCTTGCTCGATTCGGGCGATACCCTCCAGGAGTCCCTGAAACAGACGTGCGGTTTGGTCGGGGATCGGCCGGATTCTGGGTTCGAGCTGCGGATCGTTGGTCGGGAAACGTTCACCGCGCTCGAGCAGAGGATAGTAGTCGAGTCTCGTCGGTCGTCCCGGATCCAACTGCGCCGTCAAATCCCGCATCTGAGCGTCGGTGAAGAAGCGTCGTAACACCCGCCCGCCGCTGTTCGACGCGCCGCCGACCAGCCAGGCGTCGAACAGGCGATGGCTGTAGATGCCGTATCCCGGCGCGAACAGCGGACCCTCCGAGACCAGCTTCAATACCAGCGTGCTGCCGAGCGAGGTCACGGCTTCACCGACCGCGGTCGCGCCGGCCGCCAGGCTCGCGGCGGTGCTGTCGGTGGTGCCGGCGATGATCCGGGCGGCCGTGGGCAGACCGGCGAGCTGCGAGGCTCGGTCGCAGACTGTGCCGAGCGGCGTCCCGATCGCTACTACCTCCGGCAGCATTGCGTTGGGCGGCAGGCTGTAGAGCCAGTCCGGCCAGCGGCGCCGACTCTCGGTCAGCCGTGCCGAGGTGCCATGTCTATCCCCAGGTAGACCGGGCGCACGGGTTCGACCGTCGAGGTCAGGGCAGGGTGACGGGCGTCGGTGATTGCCAGCCCTCGGCCCGGTGTTCGGCGACCACCGTGGTGTAGATGCCGCCGCGGACGTAGAACTCGGCGCTCAGGCGCATAAAGCGTGGCGCGGTAGCGGCGACCAGGTCGTCGAGAATGCGGTTGGTCACCGCTTCGTGAAAGGCGCCTTCGTCGCGGAAAGACCACATATACAGCTTCAGGGACTTCAGCTCGACACACAGTCGGTCCGGGACATAGTCGAGGTGCAGGGTGGCGAAATCCGGCTGCCCGGTCTTCGGACACAGGCAGGTAAATTCCGGTATCCGCATGCGGATGGTGTAGTCGCGCTCCGGTTGCGGATTGTCGAAGGTCTCGAGTTCCTTGCTGGGCTGTGAAGGCATGTTGGTCACGGTTGGAAATCCGGCCACCAATCATACGAAAAAATGCCTCGAACGAAAGCTCGAATTCGTCTTAGGAGTTTACCAAAAAAATATATAAAACATATATATAAGAGACTTAATTAAATCATTTTATTGTTATTTTGCGTCCTTTATGCCCTGAGGTGCTTCCGGTATCTTCCCGCCATGCGTCTGGAAAAGATCAAGCTCGCCGGTTTCAAGTCCTTCGTCGACCCCACCACCGTACCTTTCCCCAGCAACCTGGTCGGCATCGTCGGTCCGAACGGTTGCGGCAAATCGAACGTCATCGATGCCGTGCGCTGGGTAATGGGCGAGTCGTCCGCGAAGATGCTGCGCGGCGAATCGATGGCCGATGTCATCTTCAACGGCTCGACCTCGCGCAAGCCGGTGGGCACTGCCAGCATCGAGCTGGTATTCGACAACTGCGACGGCAGTGCCGGCGGTCAGTACGCCCAGTATGGCCAGATCTCGGTCAAGCGACACGTCTCGCGTGACGGCCAGTCGCTGTATTTTCTCAATAGCGTGAAGTGTCGGCGGCGGGACATCGCCGACCTGTTTCTCGGCACCGGCCTCGGTCCGCGCAGCTATTCGATCATCGAGCAGGGGATGATCTCGCGCATCATCGAGGCCAGGCCAGAGGATCTGCGCAATTATCTGGAAGAGGCTGCGGGCATCTCCAAATACAAGGAGCGCCGTAAGGAGACCAAACGCCGGATCGAGCACACCAAGGAAAACCTCGACCGCCTCAACGACCTGCGCGACGAGGTGCAAAAGCAGCTGCGTCATCTCGAGCGTCAGGCTGTCACCGCGGAGAAGTACAAGGAGTTGAAGGCCGAGGAGCGCCAGGTCAAGGCCGAACTGCTGGTGCTGCGTCTGCGCGAGTTGCAGCACGATCTCGACCAACGCGATCGCACCATCGGCGAGCAGGAGAACCGGCTGCAAGCGGCGGTGGCCGAGCAGCGCGGCCTGGAGACCGAGATCGAACGTCAGCGCGAGGCCCACACCGAGGCGAACGATGGGTTCAACGACGTCCAGGGGCGCTTCTACGCCATCGGTTCCGAGATCGCCCGGCTCGAGGAGGCGATCCAGTTCGCCCGCGAGTCGCGCCGCCGTCAGGAGGCCGAACTGGCCCGCGCCGAGCAGGCCCTGGCCGAGGCACAGGACCACAGCCAGCACGATCAGAGCCAGCTGCACGAGCTGAGCGAGGCGCTCGATGAAGATCTCCCCAGGCTGGAGGAGGCCCGCCTGCAGCTGGCCGAGGCCGGCGAGCAGTTCGAGCGCTGCGAGACCGGCATGCAGGCCTGGCAGACCGAGTGGGATGAGTTCAACCAGAAGGCAACCGAGCCGGCCCAGCTCGCCCAGGTAGAGCGCGCCCGGATCAACCAGTTCGAGCAGCAGGAGACGCAGCTGCGCCGCCGCCTGGAGCGCCTGGGAGAGGAGCGCGGCCGGCTGGCCGACATCGAACTGCAGGCCGAGATCAACGAACTCGAGCGGACCGAGACCGACAAGGCCGCGGTCGTCGAACGCGAACAGGCCCGCGCCGCGGAGGCTGCGGAACAGATCAACGCCGATCGCCAGACTATCGCCGATCGCCAGGCGGCGCTGGCCGATGCGCGCGGCGAGTTGCAGACCCTCAAGGGTCGACTGGCGTCGCTGCAGGCGCTGCAGCAGGCGGCGCTCGACGGCAGCGACGGCGAGGCGGGTGAGCGCTGGCGGGCGGGGATGGGTCTCGGCTCGGCGCCGCGGTTGCTCGAACGCATCCAGGTGCCGAGGCAGTGGCAGACGGCCGTCGAGCGGGCATTGGGAGCGAGTCTGCAGGCGTACTGCGTCTCCGCTCTGGATGAGTACGCGGTTGAGTTGGGCGATCACCCGAACGGGGCTCTGGAGCTGATCGAGGACGGATCTGAAGGTGTCGCCGGTCGGCCCGGCACGCTCGGCGAGTCGGCGCGAGGACCGGCCGCGGCGATCCGATTGTTGAACACCGTCTTTCCGGCCCAGGACCTCAATGAGGCGCTGCATCGGCGACAGAGCCTGCAGCCCGGGGAGTCCCTGATTACGGCCGACGGCACCCGGATCGGATCGGGCTGGCTCAGCCGGCAGGGCGAGGGGGATGCGAGTGCGGGCGTGCTGGCGCGGGAGGAAGAACTGCGCGAACTCGGCGCCCGCCAGGAGCAGTTGACCCCACTGACCGCCGAGTTGGCGTTCGAACTCGATCAGGCGCAGTCGCGTCTGGCCGATGCCGAGCAGATACGTGACAGCGCCCAGCAGGCGTTGGATGCGGCCAACCGCTCGCTCGCCGAGACTCGCGCCCAGCTCAGTGGCAAGCGCGCCCGCGCCGAACAGATTCGCGCCCGCAGCGAGGCCCTCGGTCGCGAGTCCGACGAACTCAGGGGAGAGATCCAGGCCGGAACCGAGGCCATGGAGAACGCCCGCACCCGCCTGCACCAGGCCCTGACCGACATGGAACAACTCGGTGCCCAGCGAGACGCCCTGGTCGCCCGACGTGAACGTCTGCGCGGCGAGCTGAACGAGGCCCGCAATCGGGCCGACCGGTCGCGCCGCGCGGCGCACGAGATCGAGGTCCGAGTCGAATCCATGCGCAGTTCCGAGCAGTCACTGCGCTCGGGTATCGACCGGATGCAGGCGCGGTTACAGCAGCTCAACGAGCGTTGTGTCGAGCTGCGCGAAGGGCTCGACAGCGGCGCCATGCCGCTTGCCGGACAGCAGCAGGACCTCGACGTCAAGCTGCAGGATCGCATCGGCGTCGAGCAGCTATTGGCCGCCGCGCGTTCCGGACTCGAGCTCATCGATCACAAACTGCGCGAACTCGAACAGCAGCGCCACCTGCGCGAACAGCGCGTGCAGGACGAGCGTGGTCGTCTGGATGAGCATCGTCTTGGTCGTCAGGAGGTGGTGGTGCGGGCCAAGACCCTGGAGGAGCAACTCACCGAGAGCGGCTTCACCCAGGTCGAACTGCTCGGCGAACTCGGCGAACAGGCGCGGGTCCAGGACTGGCAGGAGCGGGTCGAGCGGCTCGGCGCCCGTATCCAGCGCCTCGGTCCGATCAACCTTGCCGCGATCGACGAGTTCAAGGAGCAGAGCGAGCGCATGGAATACCTCGACCGACAGTACGCCGACATCATCGAGTCGTTGGAGACGCTGGAGAACGCGATCCGCAAGATCGACCGCGAGACCCGCACCCGTTTCAAGGAGACCTTCGACAAGGTCAACGCCGGTCTGCAGGAGCTTTTTCCGAAGCTGTTCGGCGGCGGGCACGCCTACCTGGAGCTCACCGGCGACGATCTGCTCGATACCGGCGTCACCGTCATGGCGCGTCCGCCGGGTAAGCGCAACAGCAGCATCCACCTGCTCTCCGGCGGCGAGAAGGCGCTGACGGCCGTCGCCCTGGTGTTCGCCATCTTTCAGCTCAATCCGGCGCCCTTCTGTATGCTCGACGAGGTGGACGCGCCGCTCGACGACGCCAACGTCAGCCGCTTCTGCAGCATGGTCCAAGAGATGTCGGAGAAGGTGCAGTTTATCTTCATCACCCACAACAAGATGACCATGGAGATCGCCAATCAACTGACGGGTGTGACCATGAACGAGCCGGGGGTGTCGCGCCTGGTCTCGGTCGACGTCGAAGAGGCCGCCGTGCTGGCAGCGGTGTAGCCCGGTCGATGTGGACAATCCCCGATCCACTCCGGCACACTGGCAATCTTCAACCGGGCCTGGTCCTTGGTGACGGACTCGGTATTCTCGTGACCCACTGAACGCTACGACAAAGTAATGGACGCGGACCTGCTGCGACTCATACTCATTGGCGCCGGCATCCTGCTGGTCGTCGGAATCTATCTCTGGGACCGCTACCAACGGACAGAACGCCCGATGGCCAGCAAGGCTCGTGCGAAGGTCGAACCGACCATAGAGGAGCGGGTCTCGGGTGAGCGTTCCTCGCGTCGGTCGCGCTCCGAGTCCTTGGTCGGCCACCGTGATGATTCGGATATCCTGTTTGCCGATCCGGGCGAGGCCGATGCGGACCCGGATGACTGGGATGTCGGCGAGCCGATGGATCCGAAGGCCGGTGGCGAGGGCGATCTCGACTTCGAATTCAACTCCTACGACGACACCGACTACCTGCATCTGGATCCGGACCTGGCCGAGGAGATGCCGCGCCTGATTCTGCAGATCGGCATTGTGACCAAAGGCGATCCGTTCACCGGCGAGCAGCTCGAAAAGGCCACCCAGAAGGTGGAACTGACGCCGGGCGAGATGAGCATCTATCACCGCTTCGATCGGCAGCGTTCCGAGCAGGCCTTGTTCAGCATGGCGAGCATGCTCGAACCGGGCAGGTTCCCGCTCGAAGACATGAGCGGCTACATGACGCCGGGACTGGTGTTGTTCACTCAGCTGCCGGGGGTGCGTGACGGCATGGCGATCTACGCTGACATGCTGTTCACTGCGGAACGGCTCGCCACCCTGTTGAATGCCGACCTCGAAGACGAGAAGCACAGTCGGCTGACCAAACAGAGCATCGAACACACCCGCAGCAGGATTCTCGAACATCGGCGTGAACTGACCCTGGCGCGGAGCCGGGTGTGAGCCGAGCGGCTGCGGCCGAGGCGCGCGCGGCCGAACTCCGCGAACGGCTCGACCACCACAACTACCGCTACTACGTCCTCGACGATCCGCAGATCTCCGATCGCGAGTACGACGAACTGCTGCGCGAGCTGCAACAGATCGAGCGAGATCACCCCGAGCTGATCACCTCCGCTTCGCCCACCCAACGGGTCGGCGCCGAGCCGCTGGCGCAATTCGACGAGGTGAAGCATGCGCTGCCGATGCTGTCGCTGGACAACGCCTTGGACGGGCAGCAGATGATCGACTTCGACCGTCGGGTGCGCGAGCGTTTGAAGACCAGCGCGGAGGTCGTCTACGCGGCCGAGCCCAAGCTCGACGGCCTGGCGATCAGTCTGCGCTACGAACAGGGCCTGCTGGTGCTGGCCGCGACCCGCGGCGACGGCAGCCGCGGCGAGGATGTCACCCGCGAACGTGCGCACCATCAGCGCCATCCCGCTGCGGCTGATCGGCGAGGGGGGCTGGCCCGACGGTGCTCGAGGTCCGCGGCGAGGTGTTCATGCCGCGAGACCGGCTTCGAGGCGCTCAACCGGCGCATGTTGGAGCAGGGCGCCAAGACCTTCGTCAATCCGCGCAATGCCGCTGCCGGCAGTCTGCGCCAGCTCGATCCGCAAGTCAGCGCGCAGCGGCCGCTGGATTTCTTCTGCTACGGCTTCGGCGAGATCAGCGGCGGCCCGCTGGCAGAGACCCAAAGCGCCGGCATCCGCCGCCTGGCCGATTGGGGGCTGCAGGTCTCGCCGCTGCTGGAGACCGTGCGCGGGGTAGACGGCTGCCGCGCTTACTTCGAACGCATCGGGGCGAAACGCGCCGGGCTCGGCTACGACATCGACGGAATCGTGTTCAAGGTCGATGATCTTGCCGCCCAGCGACGACTGGGTTTTGTCGCCCGCGCGCCGCGCTGGGCGATTGCGCACAAGTTTCCGGCCCAGGAGGAACAGACCGTCGTCGAGGCCGTCGAGTTTCAGGTCGGGCGCACCGGCGCCGTCACGCCGGTCGCGCGGCTGAAGCCGGTGTTCGTCGGCGGGGTCACGGTCAGCAACGCAACGCTGCACAACATGGACGAGGTCGAGCGCAAGGACGTGCGGATCGGCGATACGGTCTTCGTTCGCCGCGCCGGCGACGTGATCCCGGAGGTCGTCAAGGTCGTGATCGAGCGCCGGCCCACGGACGCCCGGCGGGTCCGGCTGCCGGCGCAGTGTCCGGTCTGCGGCTCCGAGGTCGTGCGACCCGAGGGCGAGGTGGTGGCGCGCTGCAGCGGTGGTCTGTTCTGCGCCGCCCAGCGCAAGGAGGCGCTCAAGCACTTCGCCTCGCGCCGGGCCATGGACATCGAGGGTCTGGGCGACAAATTGGTCGAGCAACTGGTCGAGCAGAACCTGGTTCACGATCCGGCCGATCTGTACGCGCTTACCGCGGAGCAGGTCGCCGGTCTCGAGCGCATGGCCGAGAAATCGGCGCGGAATCTCGTCAAGGCGCTGGAGAAGAGCAAATCGACAACCTTGGATCGGTTCCTCTATGCCCTGGGCATCCTGGGTATCGGCGAGACCATGGCGGTGGCGTTTGCCCGCGCGCTCGGCTCGCTCGAGGCGGTGATGGGTTTACGTCTGGCCGATCTGATCGAGATCAGCGCCAGTCGGGCGAAGCGCCTGGCCGAGGCGTTCCGGCAATTAGCGAAGACCGATCTGGAAGGCGAACGGCCCTTTCACGTGATCGCGGATCTCCCGGGACTGAAACAGTTTGGCGAGGTCCACTGGCACCTGTTGATCGAGAAGCTCGGCACCGTGGACGCAATCCTCGATGCCGATCCGGAGGTTCTGGAAAACGCCCCTGCAAGGAAGATCGAGGGGGTAGGACATGTTCTGGCCGACCAGGTAGTGACCTTCTTTCGCCAGCCGCACAACCGTGAGGTCATCACCAAGTTGGTCGACGCCGGCTTGCGCTGGCCGAAGGTCGAGTCCGTTCCGGCCGCGGACGAACTGCCGCTGGCCGGCCAGACCTTCGTCCTCACCGGTACCCTCAATCGCCCGCGCGAGGCGGTCAGGCAGCAACTGCTGGCCCTCGGCGCCAAGGTCGCCGGCAGCGTGTCGACAAAGACCGATTATGTTGTCGCGGGCGAGGCCGCCGGCAGCAAGCTGGAGAAAGCGCAGGAGTTGCAGGTGACGGTGCTCGATGAGGAAGGGTTGAAAAAGATGCTGGACGGAATGTCTCGGTAAGCATGCGGGTCGATGTTTGCCTGAGCCTACCCCGGCGCTGAGGCGATCCGGCGGGCAATGCCGAGGCGCCCGATGGGGGGCAGTCGACAGGCCGCCAACTTCACCGCTCTGCCGTACCGGACGGCCCCCGCGGTGTTGGATTCCGGGGTATTCCGAGTTCGATTGACCCCAAAGCCCTGACACATCTATAATTCGCGCCTGATTTCGCACCGAAACGGAATTGCGATCGTCGAATCCAGATCGCGACGCGATGACCCCGGATACGGGGTTTTTTCATATCAGACGGTGTCTCGCGGCGTACCGCGCAGGCGCTGAGAATGATAAGAAATGGGCCTTAGGCCCATTTTTTGTTTGACCCGGTTTTTTCGGAGTTTGGATGAACAAGGCGCCGCCGGCACTGCTGAAGCTGGCCAGAGAGACCGTCGGGCCCATGGGTTACGAGCTCGTGGGCATCGAGTATCAGTTGCGGCCGAAGTCGGGCGCTCTGCTGCGGGTGTATATCGATCACGTCGACGGGATTCAGCTCGACGATTGTGTGGCGGTCAGTCGGCAGCTCAGCGCGGTACTGGACGTCGAGGATCCCATCCGGGGCGAATACGAACTCGAGGTCTCATCGCCGGGGCTGGATCGCCCTTTGTTCGAGAAGCAGCACTTCGAACGTTTTGTTGGGCATGAAGCAAAGATTCGGCTGCAGCGGGCCATTGAGGGTCGGCGCCGATTCAAGGGGTACATCAGGGCTATCGACGGCGATGAGCTGTTGATCGAGGTGGACGGGGAGAATATTCGCGTGCCGTTCGCCGAGTTGGACAGCGCGCGCTTAGTGCCGGAGTTTTGAGCGGACAGACACCATGAACAGAGAAATTCTATTGGTCGTAGACGCAGTCTCGAACGAAAAGGGCGTCGACAAGACAATTATCTTCGAGGCCATCGAGGCCGCCCTGGCGTCGGCAACGCGCAAGAAGCATGGCGGAGACATCGAGGTTCGTGTCGCCATCGATCGCGAAACCGGTGATTATGAGACTTTTCGCCGTTGGTTGGTGGTCGATGACGTCGAGGGTGAGCCGCTCGAGAATCCGCTCTCCGAGATAACCCTCGCCGCGGCTCAGGAAGGTGACTCCGAGATGCAGCCCGGCGACTATGTCGAGGACGAGATGGAGTCCATCGATTTCGGTCGGATTGCCGCCCAGACGGCGAAACAGGTCATCGTCCAAAAGGTCCGTGAGGCCGAGCGGGCGAAGGTCGTCGAGGCCTACCAGGATCGGGTCGGCGAATTGCTGACCGGTATCGTCAAGCGTGCCGACCGCGGCACGATCGTCCTTGACCTCGGTGGCAACGCCGAGGCGCTGATCCCCAAGAGCGATGTCATCCCCAAGGAGTCGGTGCGCACCGGCGATCGCGTCCGCGGCTATCTGTTCGAGGTGCGCTCCGAGCCCCGGGGTCCTCAGCTTTTTGTTTCCCGCACTGCGCCCGAGTTGCTGATCGAACTGTTCAAGCTCGAGGTGCCCGAGGTCGGCGAGGGCATGATCGAGATCCTTGGTGCGGCCCGGGATCCTGGTCTGCGGGCAAAGATCGCGGTCAAGGCCAATGACCCCCGGATCGATCCGGTCGGTGCCTGCGTCGGGATGCGCGGATCGCGCGTCCAAGCGGTCTCCAACGAGCTCTCGGGCGAGCGGGTCGACATCATTCTGTGGAACGACAACCCGGCGCAGTTCGTGATCAACGCCATGTCGCCGGCCGACGTCGTCTCGATCGTGGTCGACGAGGAGTCGCACAGCATGGATGTGGCCGTGAAGGATGAGAATCTCTCCCAGGCGATCGGGCGCGGCGGCCAAAACGTTCGTCTGGCCAGCCAGCTGACCGGCTGGGATCTGAATGTAATGAGCGAGGAGCAGGCGGCCGAGAAGGGCGAGGCCGAGGCGCGCGGCTTCATCGAGGCCTTCATGGCGCAGCTCGACGTCGATGAAGAGGTGGCCGCGATTCTGGTGCAGGAGGGCTTCACGACAATCGACGAGATCGCCTATGTCCCGCTGCCGGAGATGCTCACGATCGAAGAGTTCGACGAAGACATCGTCAACGAACTGCGTGAGCGCGCCAAAGACGCGCTCTTGACCCGTGCGATTGCGACCGAAGAAACCCTGTCGGACACACCGCCGGCCGAAGATCTGTTGACCATGGACGGCATGGACGAGCCGCTGGCCCACGCCCTGGCGGCGCGCGGAGTGGTGACGATGGAAGATCTGGCCGAGCAATCGATTATTGACCTTATGGAAATCGACGATATGAACGAGGAGCGAGCCGGCGAGTTGATCATGACGGCCCGTGCGCCCTGGTTCGAGGAAGCGGCGGAAGGGCAGGCGGAGTAACCGAGGATTGAGGCATGAGTGAAGTAACGGTAAATCAGCTGGCCTCCGATGTCGGCATCCCGATCGATAAGTTGCTGCGGCAGCTTGGCGATGCGGGCGTCGAAAAATCGAGTGCCGAGGACGTTATCTCGGAACAGGAAAAGGTGGTGTTGTTGAATCATCTGCGCATCAGCCACGGTAAGAAGACCGCCGAAGAAGCCGGTGCGCCCCGAAAGATCACGCTCAAGCGCAAGACCACCACGGAGCTGAAGCAAACCGTCTCAACCGGTGGGCGGGCTGCGACTCGTGGGCGGGCTGCGGCGGCGGCCAGTAAGACCGTCAGCGTCGAGGTTCGGCGCAAGCGCACCTATGTCAAGCGCGAGGCGGTCGAGGACGACGAAGACGTGCTCAAGGAAGCCGAGGCGGCTCAGCAGGCCCTGGCCGAGCAGGAGGCCGAGCGCGCGCAACAAGAGGCCGAATCCGAGGCGCGCCGCAAGGCGGAAGAGGATCGTCGCCGCGAAGAGGAGGAGCAGGAGCGCCAGCGCGTCGAGGCCGTCAAGCTCAAGGCCGAGGAAGAAGTGCGCCGCCAGCAGGAGGCTGCCATCGAGCAGCAGCGCCTGGAGCAGGAGCGGCTGGCAAGGGAGCAGCCGGAGGCGCCGAAGGCAGCAGATAAGAAGCCGGAGAAGAAACGCCGGCGTGATGCCGATGTCGATCGTCCCGAACGCGCCGCTCGCGGCCGAAAGGAACTGCACGTCGCCGCCGGCAAGCGCGGTAAGCGCAAGCCCGGTAAGCGGGTGACCCCGCGCGAGGCACAAGGCGATCAGCAGCATGGCTTCCAGCGACCGACCGCGCCGGTGGTGCGCGAGGTCCAGGTGCCGAAGATGATCTCGGTCAGTGATCTGGCCCAGCGCATGTCCGCCAAAGGGGCCGAGGTGATCAAGATCCTGATGAAGATGGGCATGATGGTCACCATCAACCAGCCTCTGGACCAGGAGACCGCCATGCTGGTGGTCGAAGAGATGGGCCACACCGCGGTCGCGCAGCAGGATCAGGACGTCGAAGAGGTGATCCTGTCCGAGGTGGCCGATGATACCGAGAGCCAGGATACGGCCCCGAGGGCGCCGGTGGTGACCATCATGGGTCACGTCGATCACGGTAAGACCTCGTTGCTCGACTACATCCGCGAGACCCGCGTGGCGGCCGGAGAGGCTGGGGGAATCACCCAGCACATCGGTGCCTATCACGTTGAGACCGATCACGGAACCATCACCTTCCTCGACACCCCCGGCCACGCCGCGTTTTCGGCGATGCGTGCCCGTGGTGCTCAGGTGACCGACATCGTCATTCTGGTAGTCGCGGCCGACGACGGCGTGATGCCGCAGACCAAGGAGGCAATCCAGCACTCCAAGGCGGCCGGTGTGCCGCTGGTCATCGCGGTCAACAAGATGGATAAACCCGATGCTCAGCCGGACCGGGTGATGCAGGAATTGGTAGCCGAAGAGGTGGTGCCCGAGGAGTGGGGTGGTGACTACCAGTTCGTCAAGGTCTCGGCCAAGACGGGCGAGGGCGTCGACCAGTTGCTCGAGGCTATTCTGCTGCAGGCCGAGGTGCTGGAGCTCAAGGCCGCCCCGGAAGGGCTGGCCAAGGGAACGATCGTCGAGTCCAGCCTGGACAAGGGGCGGGGGCCGGTGGCCACGGTGCTGGTCCAGTCGGGTGTCCTCAAGCGCGGCGATTCGATCGTCGCTGGCTCCGAATTCGGCCGGGTGCGGGCGATGTTCGACGAGAATGGCCGATCGGTGAAGGAGGCCGGGCCGTCGATCCCGGTCCAGTTGCTCGGTCTGTCCGGCACGCCGAATGCCGGTGATGACCTGATCGCGCTGGCCGATGAAAAGAAGGCCCGCGAGGTTGCCGAGCTGCGGCGTGAACGTCATCGTGACTCGCGTCTGGCCGAACAGAAGGCCGCCAAACTGGATCAACTGTTCTCGCAGATGGGCAACGGCGAGGTGCAGCACGTCAACCTCATCGTCAAGGCCGATGTCCAGGGCTCGGTCGAGGCGTTGAAGGAATCGCTGATGAAGATTCAGGCAGACGACGTCAAGGTGCGCATCGTCGCCGCCGGTGTCGGCGGGATCAACGAGTCCGACGCCAACCTGGCGGTGACCTCGAATGCCGTTTTGATCGGGTTCAACGTCCGCGCCGATGCGGCGGCCCGCCGGGTGATCGAAGAGCAGGAACTCGACCTGCGTTACTACTCGATCATCTACGAGGTGATCGACGACGTGAAGAAGGCCGTATCCGGTCTGCTCAGCCCGGAGGTCAAGGAAGAAATCATAGGTCTGGCCGAGGTGCGAGACGTATTCCGTTCCTCGAAGTTCGGCGCCATTGCCGGTTCTATGGTGCTGGAGGGTTCGGTCAAGCGCCACAGCCCGATCCGGGTGCTGCGCGACAACGTGGTCATCTATGAAGGCGAGCTCGAATCGCTGCGCCGTCACAAGGACGACGTCAACGAGGTCAAGGCCGGTACCGAATGCGGCATCGGGGTGAAGAACTACAACGACGTCAAGGTCGGTGACCAGATCGAGGTGTTCGAACGCACCGAAGTGGCGCGGGAACTCTAGGCTTCCGGACGGCGACGAGGTGCACGATTTCGACCGAGCCGAGCGAATCGGCGCCGAGATGCAGCGTGAGCTGGCCGGTTTGATCAGCACCGAGATCAACGACCCGCGGCTGGGCATGGTGACCGTACAGGAGGTGCGGGTCAGCCGCGATCTTTCGCATGCCAAGGTCTATTACACGGTGCTCGATGACGATAAGGCCAAGATCAGCGGCGAGGTGCTCAGCCGCGCGGCTTCGTTCCTGCGCCATCGGCTCGGCCAGATCATGAAATTGCGTACCCTGCCGCAACTGCATTTTACCTACGACCACTCGATCGAAGACGGTCGGCGTTTGTCGGCCCTGATCGAGAAGGCCGTGGCCGGCGTCGAACCCGACAAGGATCACTGATGGGCAGACAGCGCCGGTCTCGCGGCCGTAACGTCAACGGCATTCTGTTGTTCGACAAGCCGCTCGGGATCTCCTCGAATGATGCCCTGCAGCGGGTCAAGCGCCTGTTCAAGGCGCAGAAGGCGGGCCACACCGGCAGCCTCGATCCGCTCGCCGATGGCTTGTTGCCGCTGTGTTTTGGTGCTGCGACCAAGCTCTCGGCGTATTTGCTCGATGCCGACAAGCACTACTGGGTGCGGGTCAAACTGGGTGTGACGACGACGACCGCCGACGCCGAGGGGGAGGTTCTCCAGACACGCCCGACCGATGCGGTGACCGAAGCGGCCCTGCACGCGGTTCTGCCGCAGTTCACCGGCGAGATCGATCAGCTCCCGCCGATGTACTCGGCGCTCAAGCACAAGGGTCAGCGGCTGTACAAACTGGCTCGGGAGGGCATTGAGGTCGAGCGCGAGCCGCGCCGGATCCGCGTTCACAGCCTCGAGTTGGTCAAGGTCGAGCTTCCGGAGTTCGAACTCCAGGTCGCACTGCTCGAAAGGCACCTATGTCCGCACTCTGGCCGAGGACATCGGCAACGCGCTGGGTTGCGGGGCGCACGTGATCGGGTTGCGCCGCACCGGCGTCGGTCCCTATGGCGAAGACAGCATGATCACCCTGGCTCGAGCTCGAACAGGTCGCCGACGAACAGGGCGAGGCCGCTCTGGATCGCGCTGTTGCTGCCGCTCGACTCGGCGCTCGGCGACTGGCCGGAGGTTCGTCTGTCGGACGATGCGGCGCACTATCTGCAGATGGGCCAGGCGGTGCTGGTGCCGAAGGCGCCGACGGAGGGCTGGGTGCGGCTCTACGACAACAAGCGCGTGTTCATCGGGGTCGGCGAAGTCGAAGACGACGGCCGAATCGCGCCGCGCCGTTTGATGACTCAGGTGACAGCCAGGGGGAAATAAGCGACAATGCGGCGCTGATTTTGTCGAGACTGCTTTGCGGCAGCCAAATTTCACCGACAGTCCTTGCGGATGCACATCTTATCGAAACGGTCCGTCTCGGCTGAACTCATTGTTGGCGGAGCCACGAGTGACCAAGGCAAGAGGAGAACCTGCCATGACAATGAGCGCAGAGCAAAAGAAGACGATTGTTGAAGATTATGCCCGTGCCGCCAACGACACCGGATCACCCGAGGTTCAGGTGGCCCTGTTGTCGGCCCGAATCAACGATCTGACCGGACACTTTCAAGAACACAAGCAGGATCACCACTCGCGTCAGGGCCTAGTTCGCATGGTCAACCAGCGCCGCAAGCTGCTGGACTACCTGAAGGGCAAGGACGTCGAGCGTTATCGTGATCTGATCAAGCGTCTTGGCCTGCGTCGCTAAGCCGTAAAACCGCTGAGCATCAGTGCAGAGGCATCGAGGAATCGTCAGTGACAGCTATTCGAAAAGAGTTCCAGTTTGGTGAGCACAAAGTAGTTCTGGAGACCGGCGAGATCGCTCGCCAGGCTGACGGCGCGGTGATGGTCAATATGGGCGACACCGTGGTGCTGTGTACCGTGGTCGTCTCCAAGAGACGCGATGGAGGGTCGAGACTTCTTTCCGCTGACCGTCGACTATCAGGAAAAGACCTATGCCGCCGGACGGATCCCGGGTGGTTTCTTCCGTCGTGAAGGTCGGCCGTCGGAGAAAGAGATCCTGACCTCGCGCCTGATCGACCGGCCGATTCGGCCGCTGTTCCCCAAGGGCTTCGTCAACGAGGTGCAGGTCATCGCCACGGTCAAGTCGCTGAACCCGGAGGTCGATCCGGAGATTCCGTCGATGATCGGTGTGTCGGCCGCTCTGGCGGTTTCCGGTGCGCCGTTCCAGGGCCCGATCGGTGCGGCTCGGGTCGGTTACAAGGACGGCAATTACCTGCTCAACCCGCCTGAGACAGGCCTGAGCGAGGACAGCGACCTCGACCTGATCGTCGCCGGTACCGACAACGCCGTGCTGATGGTCGAGTCCGAAGCCGCGAGCTGCCTGAGGAGGTCATGCTCGGTGCCGTGCTGTTCGGGCACGAGCAGATGCAGGTGGCCATCACCGCGATCCGGGAGCTGGCCGCCGAGGTCAACAAGGCCCAGATGGAATGGACCGCTCCGGCGGAGAATACCGAACTCAACAGCTGCGGTTGCCGCTGCAGGTGGAGAACGGTCTGGGCGAGGCCTACACCATCGCCGACAAGATGGAGCGCTACGGCCGCATCGACGAACTGGTTGCATCGGCCAAGGCCAAGCTGTGTTCGGGCGACGATGCCCAATGGTCCGAGCAGGACGTCTGGGCGCGCTCGAGAAGCTGAAGAAGAAGATCGTCCGCGGCCGGATCCTCGCCGGTCGAGCCGCGTATCGATGGTCGTGACACCAAGACCGTGCGGCCGATCACCGTGCGCACCGGCGTGCTGCCGCGTACCCACGGTTCGGCGCTGTTCACGCGCGGCGAGACCCAGGCGCTTGGTCGTGACCACGCTGGGCACCGAGCGGGATGCGCAGATCATCGACGCCCTGGAAGGCGAACGTCGCGAGACCCTTCATGCTGCACTACAACTTCCCGCCGTTCTGCGTCGGCGAGACCGGGTCGGGTAGGCTCGCCCAAGCGACGTGAGATCGGCCACGGCCGGCTGGCCAAGCGCGGTGTGCTGGCCTGTATGCCGGACATGGACAGATTTCCCCTACGCGATCCGCGTGGTCTCGGAGATCACCGAGTCCAACGGCTCCTCCTCGATGGCCTCGGTGTGTGGCACCAGTCTGTCGCTGATGGATGCCGGCGTGCCGATCAAGGCGCCGGTGGCCGGTGTCGCCATGGGTCTGATCAAGGAAGGCGATCGACTTCGCCGTGCTGACCGACATCCTGGGTGACGAGGATCATCTCGGCGACATGGACTTCAAGGTGGCCGGCACAGACGCTGGCGTCAACGCGCTGCAGATGGACATCAAGATCGACGGCATCACCCGCGAGATCATGGAGATCGCCCTGGATCAGGCCGAGAGCGGGCGGCTGTATATCCTGGGCGAGATGAACAAGGCGATCGCTACGCCGCGCGAGGAGATGTCCGAACATGCGCCGCGCATCATCTCCTTCAAGATCGATCCGGACAAGATCCGCGACGTCATCGGTAAGGGTGGCGCCACCATCCGTTCCATCACCGAAGAGACCGGTGCCACGATCGATGTCACCGATGACGGCATGATCAAGATCTTCTCGGTCGACAAGGCCGCCGGGGAGGATGCCCGCAAGCGTATCGAACTGATCACCGCTGATGTCGAAGTCGGTACGCATCTACGAAGGCAAGGTGGCGCGTCTGATGGACTTCGGTGCCTTCGTCACCATCCTGCCGGGCAAAGACGGCCTGGTGCACATCTCGCAGATCTCCGAGGAGCGCGTCGAGAAGGTCAGCGACAAGCTGTCCGAGGGTGACGTGGTCAAGGTGAAGGTGCTCGAAGTGGACAAGCAGGGCCGTGTTCGCCTGAGCATGAAGGCGGTCGAAGCCGAATCCTGACCGAGCGGTCCGGTCAGACCAGACCCAAAGGGGCCGTTCGGCCCCTTTTTTGTCGGGCTACGGGCCGGAAGAAACCCCGAATCCAGTTTGTAGAATCGGATCAATCGATGACCAGGTCAGCGGCCGTAAGCGGCTCATTATCCGTCGTCATACCGATGTACGAGGAGCAGGCGAACGTCTCGCCCACGGTCGCGGCGGTGCATAAGGGTCTGGCCGGCTATCCGAGTCCCTGGGAGCTGATCTGTGTCGACGATGGCAGCCATGACGGCACTTACGAGACGCTGCGATCCGAGGCTCAACAGTACGGCTCCCATGTGCGCGTCATTCGCATGCGGCGCAACTTCGGCCAGACCGCGGCCATGCAGGCCGGTATCGATGCCGCCCGCGGTGAGTTCATCGCCACCCTGGACGGCGATCTGCAGAACGATCCAGCCGATATCCCGCGCATGGTCGCCGAACTGCAGGAACGTGATCTCGACCTGTTGCAGGGCTGGCGCAAGGAATCGCCACGACGAGGCGCTGCGCAAGTTCTTCTCGCGCATTGCCAATCGTCTGATCGCCAAGGTCACTGGCGTGCATCTGCACGATTACGGTTGCAGCCTCAAGGTCTACCGGGCCGAGGTGATCAAGCAGGTCCGGCTGTTCGGCGAGATGCATCGCTTCATCCCGGTCTGGGTTGCCGGGGTAACGTCGCCACGGCGAATCGGCGAGTCGGTAGTCAATCACCAGGCCCGACAGTTCGGCCGTTCCAAGTATGGATTGTCACGCACCTTCCGGGTGATCGTCGATCTGCTGGCGGTCTTCTTTTTTCTGCGTTTTCGCGCCCGCCCCGGACACTTCTTCGGCATCATCGGTCTGATATTCGGCGCCCTGGGCGGCTTGGTTCTGCTGCATCTGGCGTTCGTCAAGTTTGTTCTGGGAGAGGCCATCGGTGGTCGCCCGCTGTTGTTCACCGGTGTCTTGTTGGCGGTGATGTCGATTCAGTTCCTCACCACCGGCGTGTTGTCGGAGTTGCTCAGCCGAACCTTCTTCGAGTCGGCCGGGCGCGGCGTGCACTCGATCTTGAGTGAAGATGCGGCGGCCGATTCGGACTGGTATCAGGCCGAGCCCGGGGCTGCAAGATCGGATGCCGGCGATGCGGCTGTGATCGAACCGACGCGCTCTGTCGAATAGGCGACGATCCGGCGTGCAGCGAACGCTCGTCTCCAACCGCTGGATCTACTCCCCGCTGACCCTTGCGCTTGCTGCAGTCACCGCCCTGATCTGGGGATTCTGGGATCTGCCGCTGTACGACCTCGATGAGGGGGCCTTTACCGAGGCCACCCGGGAGATGATCGCGAGCGGCAACTATGTCTCCATCACCCTCAATGGCGAGCCCCGTCACGACAAGCCGATACTGATTTACTGGCTGCAGGCCGCGGCGGTCCATCTGTTCGGACTGAACGAGTTCGCCCTCCGCCTGCCGTCGATTCTCGCCGGTCTGGCCTGGTTGTTGGCCGTGGTGCGCTTTGCCCGGCGCCATATCGGCGCCGACACCGGTTACGCCGCCGGTCTGATCATGGTCCTGTCCCTGTACGTCGGCGTCATCGTCAAAGGAGCTGTGGCCGACGCGCTGCTGCACGTCTTCCTCGCCCTGGGATTCTTCGAGATCTACAACTACTTCATTGCACCGCGCCGCGCGACCTTTTATCGAGCCTTCCTGTGGATGGGGCTGGGCTTTCTCACCAAGGGTCCGGTCGCTGTGGTGTTTCCGCTGGTCGTCAGCCTGATCCTTTTCGGCAGCTATGGACGGTGGGGAGACTGGGCGCGCGCCGTTTTCAACCCGGGCGGCGTGTCGATATTTCTGGCCATCATAGTGCCCTGGCATGTCGCCGTGTACCTGGACAGCGGTTGGGCCTTCTTTGAGGGTTTCTATCTGCATCACAACCTGAATCGTTACTCCGGGGCGATGGAAGGTCACTATGGGAGCTATTTGTACTATCTTTTGTGGACGCCTTTGTTGGCATTGCCGTTTACCGGCTCTGTTGCTGCGCACCTTGGCAACGCTGCCGAATATCAGACAGGATCCCCTGGATCGATTTCTCTGGCTTTGGTTCGCCGTGGTGTTGTTGTTTTTCTCTTTCTCCGCGACCAAGTTGCCGCACTATCTTCTCTATGGCTTTTCGCCGATCTTCATCCTGCTGGCGCGCTACCGCGATCTCTTGAGAAACCGCTGGTTGGCCTTTCTGCCGCCAATGGTTCTACTGGCGTTACTGGTGCCGCTGCCCAGGCTGATGGCGTTCGCCGCAGGGCAGGCGGATCGCCTCTATGAATCGGCCCTTTTCCGTGATGGCGCGGCCGCGTTCGGCTGGGGCTACTGGATCCTGGCCACGGGGATCTTCCTTTCAGGCTGCGGAATCGCCCTGTTCGGGCGGCTGAAACCCTGGCGCGGTCTGGTGGCGATCGGCCTTCTGCAGACGATCCTGGTTTCGCTGGTGATCGTGCCACGGGTTTTCGAGGTCTATCAGGGACCGGTCAAAGAGGCGGCCCTGCTGGCCAGGGCCGAAGACAAGACGGTGGTGCGCTATCTGGCCTTCCAGCCGAGCTTCAGTCTTTATCGCGGGGCCATCGTCGAGCAAAGGCCGCCTGTGGTCGGTGAGTGGGTGCTGGTGCGAATCGACAATCTCGATCGCTTCGCCGAACAATACCCGCAGTTCGAGACCCGGATGGTCTATGCGCGTGGTCCAACCCGGCTGTTGGAGGTGCTTGGAGTGCGGGAGGTCGATGGCTGATCAACTCTGGTCGAACACCCGGCAACGCCTGACACCCGGTTTGGTGGCGGCCGGGGAGCGAATCGAGGCGCAACGGGCGCAGTCTCTCGATTTCGTCCTCTGGCTTGCTCTGGGTCTGCTGCTGGCCGGCACAACCCTCGCGTCTATGGGTGGCGGGCATCACGCCGGCTTCCATACTCTCAATCATGCGGCTTCCTATCTGCCCGATGCTCTGTGGGCGTCGATCACTCGGTTCGGTGACGAGCGTTTGCTGCTGGCATTGAGCCTGCTGCTGGCCCGCCGTCGTCCCGAGATCTTTTGGGCGCTGATGCTCGCTGCGTTGTTCGGCACCTTGTACAGCCGCGGCTTGAAGCCCTGGGTCGACGCCCTGCGTCCCCCGGCGCTCTTGACCGCGGACAGTTTCCACCTGATCGGCCCCGGGCATCGAAGTCACAGCTTTCCTTCAGGCCATACCCTGAGCGCCTTCGTCTTTGTTGGCGTGCTGCTGATCTTTTTCCGCGACAGCGGGGTTCGGGCGGCGCTGTTCGGGGCAGCGGTTCTGGTTGGAATCAGTCGGGTCGCCGTGGGTGTGCATTGGCCGCAGGATGCGATCGCGGGGGCCGCCGGTGGGCTGTTGTCCGCCTGGCTGGGTACGCAACTGGCGATGCGCT
Source organism: uncultured Gammaproteobacteria bacterium (assembly GCA_963765415.1). Taxonomy (GTDB): domain Bacteria; phylum Pseudomonadota; class Gammaproteobacteria; order Chromatiales; family Chromatiaceae; genus CAVXWS01. The sequence goes on along the minus strand of CAVXWS010000071.1, from coordinate 34,962 downwards.
GGCCGGCGGGGCTCAGAGCTGATGTGCATGCGCTGCTTCTGGTCCTGCCGTTGCTGGCGGCGCTCAATCTGTTCGTCGATGACGGCGGCTATCCCGCCAGTCGGTGGATCGCCGGATTGATCGGATTCTCGATGTTGGCCCAGTTCGTCAATGACTACGGTCCCTTCTCGGCGAGGCACGGGTGAGCAAGGTGGCTGCTCCGCTGATGGGACGGCCGGGAGAGGAAGGTCGGCACTCGGGGTGGCTGCTCGGCCTCGTATTGGCACTGGCCGCCTATCGCCTCTGGGTAATCGAGGCCACCGCGCTGCCGCTCGATCTGGAAGAGGCCTATTACCTGCATTGGGCACAGCATCCGGCGCTCGGTTACTTCTCCAAGCCGCCGATGATCGCTTGGTTGCTGGCCGGGGTGACGGCCCTGTTCGGCTCGAGCGAACTGGCGATCAAGTCGATCTCGGTGCTGTTGCATACGGCTACGGCCTTGTTGATCTACTCGCTTGGGCGGCAGTTGTATACGCCGCGGGTTGGCGTCTACGCCGCCCTGGTCTTCCAGACGCTGCCGATCTTCGGTGCCTTGTCCTTGTTCACCACCACCGACGCGCCGCTGCATTTTTTCTGGGCCTTGACCCTGCTGGGTTTCGTCCGGGCCCGCGACCATGATCGACTGCACTGGTGGTTGCTGACCGGCCTGGCGGCCGGCCTGGGCCTGTTGAGCAAATACACCATGGGCCTGCTGGCGATCGGCCTGATGCTGTATGTTCTGATCACCCCCGCGCAGTGGCGCTTGATACGCCGGTCCGGACTCTGGCTGGGCGTGCTCCTGGCCGCGAGTCTGCTGTCGATTAATCTGTTTTGGAACTGGCGGCACGATTTCATCTCGTTTCGACACACGGCAGATATCGCTCAGTTGGATCAGCAACTCGTCCACCCTGAACGTCTCGCCGAATTTCTGCTGCCGCAGTTCGGAGTTTTTGGTCCGGTGTTTTTTGTCGCACTGCTCCTGTATGCGCTGCGTCGGCGGATCTGGGACGACGATCGGCATCGCCTGTTGCTTGCGGCATCGCTGCCGACCCTGGTCGTGATCAGTCTGCAGGCCTTTCTCGCCGAGGCGAATATCAACTGGGCCTCGCCGGCCTATGTCGGACTGAGCCTGTGGGTGACGGCGGTCCTGCTGGAACGAGCACGCGCTTGGTTGTTGTTCGGGATCGTGCTCAATCTGCTGCTGGTCGCCGCGCTCTATCATTTCCACGCCCTGGCCGAATGGGTTGGTGTCGAGCTCAATCGCAGTCGCACCCCGTATTTCAGTCGTTTGGGTTGGCGCGAATTGGGTGCCGAGGTACGGCCCTGGACCGAGCGATACCCCGAGGCGCGCCTGCTCGGTGAATCTCGCCGGTTGCTCGCCTATCTTGGCTACTATGGTGCGGCGCCGCAGCGGCCGATTGCGAGCTGGAATCCCGCCGGACGCGTTCGTCATCAGTTCGATCTCGAAGGCGATGTCGCTGACTTCGCCGATCAACCGATGGTGTTTCTCAGCGAGCGGCCACTGTCGGCCGAGGTCCTGGATCGGTTCGAGAGGGTTGTCGAGTTGGGCGAGGCGCGTTATCAGGTCTATCCAGACCTGGTGCGGCAGGTGTATGGATATCATCTTCAGGGGTTCAGGGGTTACCGATGATTTCCAGTGTCTTGAGTCGTCGTGTCGATTTGCTGCTGTTGCTGGCGCTGCAGGGGCTGTTCCTGCTTTGGCCGTTGATCGATCTTCGAGTGTCAGAATGGTTCTACATCGCCGGACAGGGATTCCCGCTCGGTGAGAACGCCCTAATCCAGTGGATCTACCGGGTGTTCGCCAGTCTGCATATCCCCATCGCCGCGATTTTGCTGTGGCTGTTCCTGGCCAGTTGGATCTGGCGCCGGAGCGAGGAGAGGTCGCTGCGCCGTCGCCTGGCCTTTCTGATCCTTTCTCTCGCACTCGGCCCCGGGCTGGTGGTCAACGAGATCCTCAAGGTGGAATCCGGCCGCGCCCGCCCCGGTCAGGTCGAACAGCTCGGCGGTAAGAAGGCGTTCACCCCGGTATTCCAGCCGGCCGATCAGTGTCAACGTAACTGCTCTTTCGTCAGCGGCCATGCGGCGCTGGGTTTCTACTTCATCGGCTTCGCCTGGGTGCTGCGCGAGCGGCGTTGGTTGTGGTGGGGGATCGCCGTGGGCGCGGTCGTCGGCGGTACCCGAATCCTGCAGGGCGGGCACTTTCTCAGTGACGTGATTTTTGCCTACTGGGCGGTCTATGGGATCAATGTGCTGCTGGCCCGGTGGCTGCTCGGGCAGTCGTCGATCACAGAACCGATCGAGTCACGGGCCGGCTGATCACCTGATCGAGTGCGTCTGCAGCGGATAGCCGCGATCGCGATAGAACCGATAGTGTTCACGGCTCGCCGCTTTGGCGGAGGGCTCGGATGGAACGATCTCGGCGACCCGCTCGAACCGGCTGAAGAAACTGGGGACCTCGCCGGCGAGATTGATCAGCACGTCGTGCTCCTCGCCACCGGAACCGCCATGGCCGATCAGGATCGGGTTCAGGGCCGGATCGGCGCTGCCGAGTCGGCCGTGGGGCAGGAAGCTCTGGTCATGGAAGGTCCAGAGCAATCGATCCAGGTGCTGGGCGTCGTTTTCGCTCTGGACCTGCAGCAGCACTCGATGGCCGTTCTTCCAGGCCTTCTCGGCCAGCCGGCAGGCGATGCCGTAGGGGTTGCCGCTGGTCTCTTCTTCGAGGATGTAGAAATCGATCTGGGTCATCTTGCGAGCAGCCGGAAACTCGGATCAGTCGTCCAGGCGACAGCGGTGAATCAGGAACTGGCTGAGCAGCGGTACCGGTCGGCCGGTTGCCCCTTTCTCCGCGCCGCTCTTCCAGGCCGTGCCGGCGATGTCGATATGCGCCCATTTGAACGCCTCGGCGTAGCGCGACAGGAAACAGGCTGCGGTAATGGCGCCGGCCGAGCGATCCGCCGATATTGGCCATATCGGCGAAGTTGCTGTCGAGCAGAGGCTGGTAGTTGTCCCAAAGCGGCAGGCGCCAGGCGCGGTCGCCGGTTTGCTCGCCGGCGGCCAGCACCTCCTCGGCCAGCTTGTCGTCGTTCGACATCAGCCCCGAGGCCTCGTGACCGAGGGCGACCACGCAGGCCCCGGTCAGGGTGGCGATGTCGATCACCGCGTCCGGTTTGAAGCGTTCGGTGTAGGTCAGGGCGTCGCACAGGATCAGGCGGCCTTCGGCGTCGGTGTTCAGCACCTCGATGGTCTGCCCGGACATGCTGGTGACGATGTCGCCGGGTTTGTTGGCCGTCGCCGTCCGGCAGGTTCTCGGACGAGGGGACGACGCCGACCACATTGATCGGCAATTCCAGCTCGACGCAGGCGGCGATGGTGCCGAACACGCTGGCGCCGCCGCACATGTCGTATTTCATCTCGTCCATGTTGGCGGCCGGCTTGATCGAGATGCCGCCGGCGTCGAAGGTCAGTCCCTTGCCGACCAGCACGACGGGCTTGTCGGTCGGTTTGCCGCCCTTGTAATCCATGACGATCAGCTTGGCCGGCTCGCGGCTGCCTCGGCTGACTGAGAGCAGCGCGCCCATGCCGAGCTTCTCCATGGCCTTTTCCTCGAGCACCGTGACCTTGAGCGCCGGGGAGCGTTTACCGAGCTTGCGCGCCTCCTCGGCCAGATGGGTCGGCGTGCAGACGTTGCCCGGACGGTTGGCCAGGTTCTTCGCCAGGGCCATCCCGTTGGCGACGGCCTGTCCATGGCCGAGCGCCTTGTCGGCGCTGCGTTTGAGTTTGCCGTCGCCGAGCCAGAAGGCGAGGCGCTTCAGCGGACGTTTCGGCGGTTCGGCCTTGGTTTTCAATTCGTCGAAACGGTAGACTGCCTGCTCGGCCGCGATTGCGCCGTCACGCACGGCACGGTACAGGTCGCTCTTGTTATCGAATGCCGCCGGCATCACCACCACCGCATCGGTCGTATAGCCGGCATTGAGCTGACGGGTGGCGGCCTCGAGGGCCGTGGCGAACTGCCGGCTGTCGAATTTCTTGGTCTCGCCCAATCCGATCAACATTATTCGTTCCGCAGCGATGGCGTCGACACGGGTCAGCAGTTGGCTGGTGCCGGCGTTGCCGTCGACATCGCTGTGCCGCAGGGCGCGGTTCAAGGCGCCGGAACTGGCCTGATCGAGCTGCTGCCCGATGACATCGAGTTTGCGTTGAGTAAATACTCCCAGGATGAGGCATTGGGTCTTGACCGCCTCGAGGGCGCCGGTTCTTGTGCTCAGTTGCATCTAAGTGTCACCCGATTCCGAATAGTGATGTTCTTGATGGTCTTGCCGACTAAGAGTGCCGGGCCGCAATGGCCGAGGCGGTTCTGATAGCATTCTGGCCGTCGAGTTTAACCCAAGCATCGAGGAAATATCGGCGTGATCTCTGGGGCTGGCGCCTGCACCATTAGCCCGGCCGGCGGGATCGATGATTAGCATCATCGACCGTCTGCTGTTCCGTGAAGTCGTCAAGGCGCTGACTCTGATCCTGCTGGTGTTAGTGCTGCTCCTGCTCGCCAGCACACTGGTGAAGATGCTCGGCAAGGTCGCTGCCGGTGTGCTCGGAAACGAGGTGCTGTTTACCCTGGTCGGACTGGAGCTGATCAAGGTGTCGGGTTTCCTGATCCCGCCGGCCTTCTTCTTCGCCATCCTCTGGGTGGTGGGCCGGATGTATCGCGACAGCGAAATGGCCGCGCTGGAGGCGGCCGGCGTCGGCACCTTCCAAGTCTATCGTTCGTTCCTGCTGTCGGCGATCCCCCTGGCGCTGGTGGTCGCCTGGTTGGTCATGTCGGTTCTGCCCTGGGCCAAGACCATCGAGAAACGCATCAAGGCCGAACAGGCCAGCACCGCCGAGATCAGTGGTGTGCGGCCCGGGCGGTTCAATGATTTCAGCCGCGGTGAGCTGGTGGTCTACACCGAGAGCGCCCGTCCGGACGGCGGTCTGTCGGGCGTGTTCGTGCAGCATCGCAAGCAGGGCAAGCTCGGTTTGGTGACCGCCGAGCGCGCCTATCAGTCTTACGATCCCGACACCGGTGCCCGCTATGTGGTCCTGGCCGAGGGTCATCGCTACGAAGGTCAGCCCGGCAGTGGCGAGTACCTGATCGGTCAATTCGGTGAATACGCCGTGCGGCTGCCTACGGTCGACTTCGACCTCAGCGACCTGCCCTCGAGCGCCAAATCCTGGCAGGAGCTTTCGGCCTCGAACCGCGGCGACGATCGGGCCGAGTGGCACTATCGGCTGTCCTTTCCCTTGGCGGTGATCGCCTTCGCCCTGGTCAGTGTGCCGCTGGCGCGGTCCCTGCCTCGACAGGGTGTGTATGGCCGGCTCAGTGTGGCGGTGTTGATCTATTTCAGTTTCATGAACCTGCAGCGGATCGCTGAACGCTGGATCGAACAGGGGGTGACACCCGGCTGGCTGGGAATGTGGTGGGTGCCGGCACTGATGGCAGCGATCGCCGGCCTGGTGATCCTGTTTGACTCCATGCAGTTCCAGGTCGCCTGGCGACGCTGGCGGAGGCCCTGAGGATGCGGCTGATCGACCGCTACCTCGCCGTCACCGTGATTCGCGCAAGCTTGATGACCCTGCTGGTGCTGCTGGTGCTGCTGGTGTTCTTCGGCTACGTCGACGAGATGGACCAAGTCGGGCGCGGCGACTATCAGAGCTTCGACGCTTTTCTCGTTGCGTTGGCCTCGGCGCCGCGACTGAGTTTCGAGATCTTCCCGGTCGCCGCTCTGATCGGCAGCCTGCTGGGGCTGGGCGGATTGGCCAACCATGGCGAGTTGGTGGCGATGCGCGCGGCCGGGGTGTCCCTGCGTCACATTGTCTTCGCCATGCTTCAAGCCGGCTTCGCCCTGATGCTGGTGGTGGCGATCAACGGTGAACTACTGGCGCCGGTTACTGAGGCCTGGGCCGAAAAAGTACGCGCCGAGAAGCAGAACCGGCAGGTCACCTTTCGCACCCGCTACGGTTTCTGGGCACGCGACGGCGAGGGCTTCGTCAATATACGCCGCATCCTGCCAGGCAATCGACTGGAAGATATTTTCATCTATGAGTTCGACGATCAACGCCGGCTGCGGCTCGCCACCCACGCCCGCTACGCCGAGTACCGTCAGGGCCTGTGGGTGATGAAGGACATCGCGCAGAGCAGTGTCGACCCCACGGGGATAAGCACGCGGCGCCTGGAGCAAGCTACCTGGGCCTCGCTGATCGAGCCCAATCTGCTCAGCGTGGTGGTGGTTAAGCCGACCATGCTGCCGATCTGGGATCTTTATCGCTATATCCGCTTCATGACGGAGAATGGTCAGTCCTCGACGGCCTATCAGGTCGCGCTCTGGACAAAGGTCGCGACGCCACTGGCGACCCTGGTGATGCTGGTCATGGGCGTGCCGTTCGTGCTCGGCAGTCTGCGCAGCATCGGTATAGGACAGAGAGTCTTTGCCGGGGTCCTGCTGGGCTCGGTGTTCTTTCTACTGACTCGTGGCTTCTCTTCGGCGGCCCTGGTCTACGATCTAAGTCCGATGCTCATGTCTCTGGCCCCGGCTATGTTGTTTCTTGCGGGTGGCTTGCTGGCCTATCGTCGATTGTTCTGAGGCTGAACATCAAGGCGTTCAGTCATCCCGCCTAATCAGCAGCAGACGGGTCTTCGACCATCGATCGTGCCAGGTGAGCTTCTCCGGATCGAGTAGACCCCATAGGAAGCCCAGTCCGAGCGGCAGCACGGATACTACGGCCGCCAGGTAGCGCCAAAGGGCCTCCTTAAAGGCCAGCGGCAGGCCGTCGTCGCGAATGACCCGAAGGCGCCACGCGCGCATGCCAAGGGTCTGTCCGCCGTGAGTCCAGAACCAGATGTGAAACCCAATGATAGTAATCATGAGAAGAATTCGCAGACTGATCTTGAAAGTAAGCGTGGCCTGCAATCGTTCCCACTCCGGCTGGCCCAGACCCAGGCCCAGAGGAACGACGACCAGGGCAGTCACAAACATGACGATACCGGCGATGACGACACTGTCGTAAAGGATCGCAGCCAGGCGGCGGAACAGGCCGGGGCGGACTGCTTGGTCCAGAGGCAGGGATTCAGGATTCACGTTCTTTTTTCTTCGGGAATGTCCTAGCGGGGTTCTATGTTCACCCCACTTATCGAATAGCCAGAGTCGGCCATACTTATTCTGGCGCAGTATAAACAATCAGAACGAAAGCCAGGCTGGGTTGGTGAATTGGTTGCCAATCGAGGATTCAGCATGGAGCATCGCTACGCGGCACGTAAGGATCTGAAGCTTGGGGTCGTGGTGTCACTTCCACGTCTAGGCTTGGTCAGAGGATACACCACCGACGTCAGTCTGGGTGGCATGTTCATCGAGACCGATTGCGTCTCCATGCCGGTCAACGCCTTGGTGACGGTCAGTTTCCAACCCAGTGACGACAATCCGTTGATCTGTTTCAAGGCCAGAGCCATGGTGGTGCACCAACGTGGTGGAGGCTTCGGTTTGATGTTTGACGAACTGGATACGCGTTGCGTCCGGGTTCTGAGAGGACTGATCATCGGCGCTGGCGCAGAAACCGACAAATCGACATCGACCGAGATCGATCCGGCGCCGAAATGGGCGACTGGTTAACCGCCTGCCTTACTCAACCACGCTTACTCAGGCCTCGCAGAAACCGCTCCGAAACACGGGACGGTTTCTGTTTCCGGCTTGGACTGCCGGGATTACAGCGCCATAATGCAAAATTGACTTCTCATCTGACCGAGGCCGATGGCGAATCATCAGCCCTCCCATCTGCGACGTTTGATCCGGTCGATCCCGATACCGGTGCTCGCTGCCGTGATTGGCCTTCTGGCTGGACTGGGTGCGTGGATCTTCATTGATCGGATTCAGTCACGGGCGCTCACCGAGATCTTTGCCGAGGCACTTGACGATCAGCTCCACCAGCGCGCTCGTGAAGCACTGATCCGATTTGATCATTTCCGCCTGACCTACAGCGCCATGACCCGGTTGCTGGCCAATCACCGGCGGATGGCCGATTACCTCGATCCCGTGATCTGGTTTGCCGATCGACCCGCTTCACTCAAGATCTATCAGAGTGACGATCCGCCGAGTTGGCTGGCCGAGCCGGCCGCCTGGTACCGAACCATTCGGCCCAGTCATGTCCTGCTGGTCGATGCCCAGGGGCAGATTCGCGAGGAGTATCGGCTGCGCGATCTCGCCATACCCAAGGCGCTGCTGGGTGAGGCGAATCTTTACCTGGACGAGAGTCAGCAGAGCGCCTATCTGACCAAACTCGACACTCAGCCGTACCTGATCACCTCGCATCCGGTCGAGGATTCCAGTTACAACATCATGGGCTCGCTGGTGTTGTTGCTGCCGGTTGACAGCGATTTTCTCAGCGCCTCGCAGCAGCGGGTGCAGTCTACCGATACCTTGATCGCAATATTGGATGCCGACGGCGACCGGGTCCTGTCCAGCAGCGAGACCGAGCGACTGCCGGTCGGTAGCCGACTCGAGCAGGCGCGTGTCAGTTATCAGGTCACGGCACAGTCCTTCTTCGACTACGACGACTCGGATCTGAACATGCTGTTCGCCACCCTGGTGCCGCGGGCGGGGATCGAGGCAACCGGCGCCCGGGTGCTGGAGCTGGAGCGGCGCCAACGCCTGATCGGTGCAGCGATCATCATCGCCGTGTTCGTGTTCCTGTTCGTTCTGGTTTCCAGTCGTCTGAACAAGTTGCTGCGGCGAGTCTCGCAGTTCTCCCGTCGGGCGCTCGATTTTCCGCACGAGGAACTGCGGCGCGGCAACCAACTGCTGATACTCGAGGACTGGATTCGGCAGTTCATTGCCGTGGTGCTCAAGACCCGGGAAGAGATGCGCGTTCGGCATGAGTCGGAAATGGCCGAGTCCAAGGCCTTGCGCGCCGGACTGATGGACACGTCGCTCGACTCGGTGATCATCATCGATCGGTGGGGAAGGGTGATTGAATTCAATCCGACCGCCGAGCACACCTTCGGTCACGACCGCGCCGAGGTGATCGGTCGGCCGATGGATAGTCTGTTGCTTGTGACGGACTCGCAACAGACGTTCAATCTGCAGGTCGATCACAGCCTGTCGCTGTTGCGCAGCCCCTCGGAACCGGAGCGCAGTGAGCTTTGGGCGGTGCATCGCGATGGCCATCGCTTTCCGGTCGAGTTGGCGATCAAGCCGATGCAACTGCACGACCGACTTCAGTTTACGGTGTATATGCAGGACATCTCCGAGCGCAAACGCCAGGCGGCGGAGATCAGCAGTCTGGCCGCGTTCGCCAGCGAGAGTCCTATCCCGGTGCTGCGGGTCAATCAGCCTGGAGTGGTAATCTATGCCAACGGTGCCAGTGCCCCCTTGTTGCTTCATTGGGGATGTCGCCGCTTGCAGACCTTGCCGTTCTACTGGAAAGACCTGGTGCGCGAGATACTGGACAGTGGCGGAACCCGCGAGATCGAGCTGCGAACCGACGACGGTATGTTTTCGTTGCTGTTCGCGCCGATCAAGGAGCTCGGATACGTGAATATTTATGCCCGGGACATCAGCAGTACCCGCCGCGCCGAGGAAGAGGCGCGCCAGCGGCAGAACGAACTGATCCATGTTTCACGTTTGAGCACCATGGGCGAGATGGCGACCGGTATCGCGCATGAGCTCAATCAACCGCTGTCGGCGATCGTCAACTACGCCAAGGGCTGTATTCGCCGAATCCGGACCAATAACGGCGATAAGGAGGAACTGCTCAGCGCCCTTGAACAGGTCTCGGCGCAGGCAACCCGCGCGGGCGAGATCATCAAGCGGCTGCGTGGCATGGTCAGTCGCCAGCAGCCGGTGCGCGAGGAGACCGATCTCAATCGTCTGATCGTCGAGGTCTGCGATATGGTCCATCACGAGACGCGTAAGCTCGAGGTGTCGATCGAGCGGCGTCTGGCGACGGAGCCTCTGTATGTTCGAGTCGACCCGGTGCAGATCGAGCAAGCGGTTCTCAATCTGGTCCGCAATGCTTTGGATGCGCTGCAAGATATCCCGGTGAAGGAGCGGCGTTTGGTATTGATCAGCGGCATCCTCGCGAACGACCGGGTCTATGTTGCGGTGCAGGATTTCGGAGCCGGGATAAGACCACAAGTAATGGAGCGCCTGTTCGATCCATTTTTCAGTACCAAGGCGACCGGCATGGGAATGGGCCTGGCGATCACGCAGACCATTGTTGACGAACACAATGGTAAGATTCGTGCAGATTCCTGGCCTGGAAAGGGCACTACATTGACGATCGAACTACCGTCCGTCATCGCGGCGGTCAAAAGCATCGCATCATGAAAATAACATCTGCCGACACACCTAATGCCACCGTTTTCGTGGTCGATGACGACCAGGCCATGCGCAGTTCTCTGCAGTGGTTGATCGAATCGATCGGCATGAAGGTCGAGAGTTACTCGGCGGCCGACGAGTTCTTGCGGCAATACTATCCCGGGCGGGCCGGTTGCCTGCTGCTGGATGTGCGTATGCCGGGTATGAGTGGCCTCGAGTTACAGCAGTATCTGCGCAGCAATGACATTCATATCCCGGTGATCATTATTACCGGTCACGGTGATGTGCCCATGGCGGTGCGGGCAATGAAATCGGGCGCGGTGGATTTCATCGAAAAGCCGTTCAACGATGAGATGCTGCTCGACGCGATCCGTAATGCTCTGGCGCTCGATGAACGCCAGCGCAGCCGCCAGGCAGAACGCGCCGAAATTGCGGCCCGTCTGGCCCATCTGACCCCACGCGAGCACGAGGTCATGGAGATGGTCACCGACGGGCAGTCGAACAAAGAGATCGCCAACTCGCTGGGTGTTTCGGCCAAGACGGTCGAGGCCCATCGCGCACGGGTCATGGAAAAGATGCAAGCCGGGTCGCTTGCCGAACTCGTTCGAATGGCGATCGTCTCTACCGAGATCGACGATCAGTAACGTCGAACTCCGACCTGTACCCTGGTTTCGATATTCCAGGTCGTATTGACGACTGGCTCCGGGTGGGTTCGATTCGAGATTCGACGAGGGAACCCAGGTTGGCGATGCTGGTCGATATAGCCGTAGTTGTTGCGCTTGCCAATCGGCCGCCGGTGAAACCGCGTTGGTCATTGCGGGACGACCCGTGGCCCGAGGGCTCCGGTGGGTCTTTGACCAGCTCGCGGTTAAACCTGCACACTGAAACCCTGCCATCCGAGGGGACCGACGCTCCTTGAAAACCGGTTATCTGGCCATCGAGACGCATGCGGATCATCGCGGGCTGACCCGTTTCTTACTCAGTGACGAGCAACCCGATCCCAGCCCGAGCGGGGATCCCGCAAAGAGGATTCAATACATCGCGCGCTTCAACGACGGTGAGGCGGGATTGATGCATACCCACGAAATTCTCAAGCGTCGCCTGCTCGACCCGGATGCCCACCTCTATCGGGCCCCCCTGGAAAGCGCCGTCGCCGCCGTCGAATCGCTCGACCTGAGACATCGGCGAATCTACTTGGACCCTGATCTCGGCGAAGAGGCCGAGAGAGAGATTGCCCGCTTGGCAGACCAGAATCGCCGCCATCAGCGCCGCAAGGACGCTTTTTTCCGAACCATCGGCTACATCGCCCTTGGGCTGTTGCTGTTCAATCTGATCTTCGTGGCATTTGCTTAGTGGGCCGTCAGTCAGAGGTTCGCCGCGTCGCAGAGCCCCCAGACGGCGCCCTGGTAAGCTACGCGGTGTTCCGAGTGCCATTCTTGCTCTAATCCCGGCCCGATCGAGACAGTCGCCAGTGCGGTCGGGCGGATGTCTATAGTTTTCCGTGAAGATCGCACCATAAGAATTCATAGGGGGCCGAGGGTGAAGAGTATCCAGCACAGGCTGCAGCAAGTTGATCCGGGCATCGTCTGGCTGGATACGAAAAATATCATCACCGGGATGAATGAGCTTGCGGAAAAAACCCTTGGGGACCATGCGGGGCGGTTGATCGGCAAGGAGGTGTTGCAGATCCATCCGGAGGAGAGTTGGGAGCAGGTCAGGTTTCTATTCGATCATGCGGCCCGCCCGGGCGAAGATCGTCCGGCTGCGACCATGACGATCAACATTCCACACCGGGTGCTGCTGATCACGGTCGCGAAGATGTGCGGGTCCGGGGGCGACCCTATGGGGAGCTGCATGATCTTCTACGATGTGACAGGGGTCTCCGGTGAGGCGGCCGACGGCGACGATCCGTCCGGTCGCCCTGACCCCGCATCGCTTTTCGGCCGGCAGTTGTTCAAACTCCCGGTGCACAAGGACAAGCAGGTCCTGCTGGTGGACCTCGAAAAAGTGGCGTGTATTAAGGCCGAGGGTCACTACTCGACCCTGTATGTGGAAGATGAAACCTATCTGTGTAATCTCTCCCTGTCGGATCTCGAAGATCGCATCTGTTCGACTCATTTCGTCAGAGTTCATCGCAGTTACCTGGTAAACGTGCGATATGCGAAGGCGTTCGAGAAGTCCAACGACCAGTGTCTTCTGATCCTCGACCACGCCGATGGGCTGCGAGTGCCGATCAGCAGGCCCAATGTGGCAAGACTGAAATCTTTACTGGGACTCGACTAACTCGTTATTTTTCTAGTACGGGCGCAGTCTGTCGTCCGCAGGTCTCGAGTAAACCGCCTCCGCTCCCCGATTCATGTTCCTGCAGCGCCGTTCGCGCGCCAGACTCGGCCATTGGTGAGTCGAACCTTGATCTTCGCGCCATTTGGTCGACACTGTCTCGGATGTGGCCAGGTCTAATCTGGACGACATATGCTTAAGAACTTCTGCCGATCAGGACTGCAACGGAGATCCGGAGATGATACCCAACCAATTCGAATATCACGCGCCGGCGACGGTGGATGAGGCGGTCCAATTGCTGCAGGAATATACCGACGAGGCCAAGCTCCTGGCCGGTGGGCACAGCCTGCTGCCAATGATGAAACTGCGCTTTGCCGAGCCCGCGCATCTGATCGACATCAACGGTATTGGACGACCTCAGAGGCGTCCGGATCGACGGAGAAACCCTGCATATCGGGGCGATGACCACGGAGAATGCCATCATCGCCTCGGACCTGCTGCGCGACCATTGTCCCCTGCTGCCCGAGGCGGCGCGCAACATCTCCGATCCGCAGGTCCGCAACCGCGGCACGATCGGCGGGGACATCGCCCACGGCGATCCTGCCAACGACCACCCGGCCCTGATGCTCGCCTGCGACGCCCGATTCGTCTTGCGCGGGCCGAACGGCGAGCGAACGGTCGCCGCGACGGACTTTTTCCTCGGCACCTTCTAGACCGCGCTCGAGGCAGAGCGAGGTGATGACCGAGATCCAGATCCCGGCCTTTCAGGCCAAACACCGGCTACGCCTACTGCAAGCTCAAGCGCAAGCAGGGCGACTGGGCCACCGCCGCCTCAGCGGTGGTGCTCAGGCTCGATGGCGATGCCTGCGCCGAGGCGCGCATCGGGCTGACCAACGTCGGGCCGACGGCCTTGAACGCGACCGACGCGGCCGCGGCGCTGGTAGGCAGGGGATCGACTGACGCCGCGATCGAGGAGGCGGCGCAGCAGGCGATGGCGATCTGCGATCCCGCCGAGGATCTGCGCGGCGACATCGAATACAAGACCCACATGGCGGGCGAGATGACGCGTCGGGCGATCCGCCAGGCACTGCAACGGGCTGAGGGGAACTGAACATGGCAAAGAAACACATCACATTCACCCTGAACGGGCAGCCGGTCGAGACCCTGGTCGAGCCGCGGGAACTGCTGATCCACGTCCTTCGCGAGCAGCTGCAGCAGACCGGCAGCCACATCGGCTGCGAGACCTCCCACTGCGGCGCCTGCACCGTGGACATCAACGGCGAGTCGGTGAAGTCCTGCACCCTCCTGGCGGTCCAGGCCGACGGCGCCGAGGTGCTCACGGTCGAGGGCCTGGCGCAGAACGGCGAACTGCACCCGCTGCAGGAGGGCTTCATGCAGGAGCACGGCCTGCAGTGCGGCTTCTGCACGCCGGGCATGCTGATGCGGGCCTATCGCCTGCTGCAGGAGAACCCGAACCCGAGCGAAGAGGAGATCCGCTCACGGCATGTCGGGCAACCTCTGCCGCTGCACCGGCTACCAGAACATCATCAAGGCGGTGCAGTACGCGGCCGCGAAGATGCAATCCAACGCCGAGGCGGCCTGAGGCGAACGACGATACATGGCAACACCAGCAGAACGAACTCGAGCGCGAGGACAAGCTCCAGGGCGTCGGCTGCTCCCGCAAGCGCAAGGAAGACCCGCGCTTCATCCAGGGCAAGGGCAACTACGTCGACGACGTCAAGATGCCCGGCATGCTGTTCATGGACGTCGTGCGCAGCCCCTACGCCCACGCCCGCATCAAGTCCATCAACAAGGAGCGCGCCCTGGCGCTGCCCGGCGTGCACGCGGTGCTCACCGCCGACGACCTGAAGCCGCTGAAGCTGCACTGGATGCCGACCCTGGCCGGCGACGTGCAGGCGGTGCTGGCCGACGAGAAGGTCCACTTCCAGATGCAGGAGGTGGCGGTGGTCGTCGCCGACGACCGCTACATCGCCGCCGACGCCGTCGAGCTGGTCGAGGTCGAGTACGAGGAACTGCCGGTCGCTGGTCGACCCGCACAAGGCGCATGGACGCCGGACGCGCCGGTGCTGCGCGAAGACCTGGCCGGCAAGACCGAAGGCGCGCACGGCAAGCGCGTCCACCACAACCACATCTTCACCTGGGACGTCGGCGACAAGGACGGCACCGACCGGGTCTTCGACAGCGCGCCGGTAACGGTGAAGCGAGCACCTGCCCTACCCGCGTGTGCACCCCTGCCCGCTGGAGACCTGCGGCTGTGTGGCCAGCTTCGACAAGGTCAAGGGCAACCTGACCGTCTACATCACCTCCCAGGCGCCGCACGTGGTGCGCACCGTGGTCTCCATGCTGTCGGGCATGCCCGAGAGCAAGATCCGCATCATCTCGCCGGACATCGGCGGCGGCTTCGGCAACAAGGTGGGCATCTACCCGGGCTACGTCGCCGCCATCGTGGCCTCCATCGTGCTCGGACGTCCGGTGAAGTGGATCGAGGACCGCATCGAGAACATCTCCACCACCGCCTTCGCCCGCGACTACCACATGGACGGCGAGCTGGCGGCCGACGAGAACGGCAAGATCAAGGCCCTGCGGGTCAACGTGATCGCCGACCACGGCGCCTTCGACGCCTGCGCCGACCCGACCAAGTTTCCGGCCGGCCTGTTCCACATCTGCACCGGCTCCTACGACATCCCGGTGGCCTATGCCAGGGTCGACGGCGTCTACACCAACAAGGCGCCGGGCGGCGTCGCCTACCGCTGCTCCTTCCGCGTCACCGAGGCGGTGTACCTGATCGAGCGCATGATCGACGTGCTGGCGCAGAAGCTGGGCATCGACAAGGCGGAGATCCGCCTGCGCAACTTCATCAGCAAGGAGCAGTTCCCCTACCAGTCGGCGCTCGGCTGGGAGTACGACAGCGGCGACTACGAGACGGCGCTGCGACAAGGTGCTGGATGCGGTGGACTACGAAGGCCTGCGCAACGAGCAGGAGGAGAAGCGGGCCCGGCGGCGAGCTGATGGGCATCGGCATCACCACCTTCACCGAGATCGTCGGTGCCGGCCCGACCAAGACCTGCGACATCCTGGGCGTCGGCATGTTCGACAGCGCCGAGATCCGGGTCCACCCCACCGGCAGCGCGATCGCCCGCATGGGCACCATCACCCAGGGCCAGGGCCACCAGACCACCTATGCCCAGATCATCGCCACCGAGCTGGGCATCCCCTCCGAGGACATCCAGATCGAGGAGGGCGACACCGACACCGCGCCCTACGGCCTCGGCACCTACGGCAGCCGCAGCACGCCGGTGGGCGGTGCGGCCACCGCCAAGGCGGCGCGCAAGATCAAGGCCAAGGCGCGCAAGATCGCCGCCCACCTGCTGGAGGTGGCGGAGGACGACCTGGAGTGGGACATCGACCGCTTCAAGGTCAAGGGCGTGCCGGGCCAGGAAAAGACCATGAAGGAGATCGCCTGGGCCGCCTACAACAATCTGCCGGAGGGCATGGAGCCGGGTCTGGAGGCGGTGGACTACTACGACCCGCCGAACTTCACCTATCCGTTCGGCGCCTACCTGTGCGTGGTGGACATCGACAAGTACACCGGCGAGACCAAGATCCGGCGCTTCTACGCCCTGGACGACTGCGGCACCCGCATCAACCCGATGATCATCGAGGGCCAGATCCACGGCGGCCTGACCGAGGGCTTCGCGGTCGCCATGGGCCAGCAGCTGGTGTTCGACGAGTCCGGCAACATCTACGGGCAACACCCTGATGGACTACTTCGTGCCCGACCATGGTGGAGACGCCGCACTGGGAGACCGACTACACGGTCACGCCCTCGCCGCACCACCCGATCGGCGCCAAGGGCGTGGCCGAGTCGCCGCACGTGGGCAGCATCCCCTGCTTCAGCAGCGCGGTGGTGGACGCCTTCGCCCATCTCGGGCGTCACCCACATGACCATGCCGCACAGCGCCTACAATGTGTGGAAGACCATCCACGAGCTGGGTCTGGACAAGCGGGGCTGACGGCAACTGCCGGAGCGCGGGCGCGGCGCTCGCGCATCCGTACGGAAACAGCAGGAAGCACACCATGCAAGTCAAGCTCGACAAGACCTTTCCCGTCGACGCGCCGGGCGCCAGCAGTTGGCAGATCCTGAGCGACATCGACACCGTGGCCTCCTGCATGCCCGGCGCGGAGATCACCGAGCAGCTCGACGACACCCACTACAAGGGCAAGGTCAAGGCCAAGGTCGGCCCGGCCACCATGGCCTTCGACGGCGCCATCGAGGTGCTCGGCGTCGATCCGAGAAGCGGGAGCTGCGCCTGACCAGCAAGGGCCAGGACACCAAGGGCACCTCCAGCGCGCAGATGGACCTCACCGCCTGGGTCCTGGACAGCGACGCCGGCGGCAGCGAGCTCAAGGGCGAGGCCGACGGTCACCGTCAACGGCAAGATCGCCAGCCTGGGCGGGCGCATGATGACCCAGGTGGCGGACCAGATCCTCAACCAGTTCGGCAAGAGCTTCGCGGCCAAGGCGGCGGCGCTGGCCGCGAGGAGGGTCGCCGAGACCGAGGCGGCAGACGCCGCCACGGCCGTGGAAGAGCCTCAGGCCATCAACGGCCTGGCCTTCGCCTGGTCGGTCATCGTCGGTTTCGTCAAGAGTCTGTTCGGCAAGAAACGGTCGAATGTCGAGCTGAGCCGGCTGTCCGGATCCCTGAACGGCACCGCGTGCCGAGTCCAAGCTCCAAGGTGAGCGACTTCCAGGCGCGGCTGGCGCAGGCCGGCTACATTGCCGAGCGCAGTCTGGCCGCGACCCTGGTGCTGTTCGTCGGAGCTGCGGCGGCCCCTGCTGCTGGAGGGCGATGCCGGGGTCGGCAAGACCGAAGTCGCGCAGGTCTTGTCGCGCGTGTTCGATTGTCCGCTGATCCGGCTGCAGTGCTACGAGGGTCTGGACGTCAACTCCGCGGTCTACGAGTGGAACTACCAGCACCAGCTGCTGGCGATCAAGCTGCTGGAGCAGGGCCGATGCAACCCGGAGGACGCGGAAAATCAGATCTTCGGCGAAAAGTACCTGCTGGAGCGCCCTCTGCTGCGGGCCATCACCCAGCCCGAGTCCCCGGTGCTGTTGATCGACGAGATCGACCGCGCCGATGAAGAGTTCGAGGCCTATCTGCTGGAGCTGCTGTCCGACTTCCAGGTCACCGTACCCGAGCTGGGGACCATCGAGGCGACGTCCAAGCCGCTATGTGGTACTGACCTCCAACGCCACCCGCGAGCTGAGCGATGCGCTGCGTCGGCGCTGTCTGTATCACTATGTCGAATATCCGGACTTCGACAAAGAGCTGCGTATCGTCACTGCCCGGGTCCCGGAGATCAGTCCCAAGTTGGCCCGTCAGGTGGTCGAGTTCGTCCAGTCGCTGCGCCAGGCGGAACTGCGCAAGAGCCCGGGCATCGCCGAGACCCTGGATTGGGCGGCCGCCCTGCTGCGCCTCGATGTACAAAGCCTGGACCAGGATCCGGAAACGATTACGGACTCCCTGGTCTGCCTGCTCAAGACGCGTGAAGACAGCGAATGCTTGGGCAAGGCGGACGTGGAGCGGCTGATCGCCCGCGCGGTATGAGGCCATGACGACCGGCGTCGAGAGCATCGAATCGCTATCCCGCCAGGTGCAGGGGCGCCTGGTGGAGTTCGTCCGACTGGCTGCGTTCGAACGACTTCCCCGTCGGCGTCGCCGAGGAGATCGACGCCCAGCGCGTCGCGCTGTACGGCGGCATCGCCCGCCCGGATAACTTGCGTTGGGGTCTGCGCGCTCTGCTGTGTTCGGACCAGGACGACTGGCAGCGTTTCGACGCCTTGTTCGACGCCTACTGGCTGCCGGGCAACGTCAGCTCCCGAATCCAGACCGCCGGCGGGCTCTCGGGCCGCGCGGCCGAGCGAATGGAACCGGGGCAAGAAACCGGCGAGACCAGGCAGCCGCATCAGAGCGAAGACGAGGACGGCGTCGATGTCGGCGGCGACGGCACCCGGGGCGGGGCCAGCCAGCAGGAGACCCTGGAGCGGGCGACTTCGGTGCCCTGGCCGACACGGGTCAGATGCGGGCCCTGGAGCGACTGGTCGAGTCGCTGGCCCGGCGCATGCGCCGGCGTCTGGTGCGGCGGGAGCGGATTCAGCGCATCGGTACCCGCCTGCATCTGCGCCACACCATTCGCACCAGTCTGCCCTTTGGCGGCACGCCATTGAGACTCGCCTTCCGGCAGCGGCGCCGGCGCCAGCCGCGACTGATCCTGATCACCGACGTCAGTCGCTCCATGTCGATGTACAGCTTCCTGTTTCTGCGCTTCGCGCGCGGCATCGTCACCGCCTTCCGAGATGCCGACGCCTTCGCCTGCCACACCCGCCTGGTGCACATCACCGACGCCCTGCGCCAGCCGGATCAGACCCGGCTGGCACAGAGCCTGGCGCTGATCTCCCAGGGCTGGTCGGGCGGCACCCGGCTCGGCGCCTCGCTGGCAACTTTCGTCCACGACTATGGTCGATATTTGAACAGCAGGACGATCGTGATCATCGTCAGCGACGGCCTCGATACTGGCGAGCCCGCCGAGTTGGCGCATCAGCTGGCGGCGCTGCGCGAGCGCTGCCGGCGCCTCGTCTGGCTCAATCCGCTGCTCGGGCGTCCGGGTTACGAGCCCAAGACCGGCGCCATGCTGGCCGCCCTGCCGCATCTGGATCTGTTCGCGCCGGCGCACAACCTGCAAAGTCTCGCCGCGCTCGAATCCGAACTGGCCACCCTCTGAAACCGGAGCTGAATCATGATCTCGAGCGACACCATTCTCGAACGTGCCACCGAACTGAAGACTCAGGGGGTGCCTTTCGTCCTGGCGACCGTCGTGCGCTGCGAATCGCCGACCTCGGCCAAGCCCGGCGCGAAGGCGATCGTCGCCGACGAACGGCGAGATCACCGGCTGGATCGGCGGCGGCTGTGCCCAGCCGGCCGTGATCGCGACGGCGAAAAAGGCCCTGCTCGACGGCCAGGCGCGCCTGATCCGTGTCAGTCCGACAAAGGGCGGCGAGGTGGAAGAGGGCATCGTCGATTTCGGTATGACCTGCCACAGCGGCGGCACCCTGGACATATTCCTGGAGCCCTTCGCCGCGCGCCCCAGCCTGCTGATCATCGGCACGGCGCCGTCGGCTCAGGCCCTGGCGGGCCTGGCGCAACGGACCGGCTTCGACGTCTCGGTCGCCTTTCCTGAGGCGAAGGCCGAGATGTTTCCGGATGCCGGACAAGTGATCGACGGCCTGGACCTGGCGGAACTCGCCGGCGCGACGCCGGAATTCGTGGTCGTGGCCACCCAGGGCAAACGCGACGAGCCGGGCCTCGAAGCGGCGCTGTCGACCGGCGCGCCCTACATCGCCTTTATCGCCAGCGGCCGCAAGGCGGACAAGCTGCGCACCTATCTCAAGGAGCGCGGTCACGATCCGGCAGCGCGTCGACGCCATCGTCTCCCCGGCCGGGATCGAGATCGGCGCCGTGACCCCCGAGGAGATCGCCCTGTCGGTGCTCGCCGGACTGGTCAAGGCCCGCCGCGAAGGCACGGTTGTCCGCTGAGTCCGCGAGTCGGCGAGCCGCTCCCGAAATCTATGCCGGACCGTAGTCGTTTGCCCGATCTCAAGGTGCGGGTGCCAGGGGGCGAGGGTCGCGCGATCGATCCGGTGTGCGGCATGAGCGTCGATATCGCCGAGCGCCGAATTCCGCAGCGAGCACCAGGGGCAGAGCTACTATTTCTGCTGCGCAGGCTGCCAGCACAGCTTCGACAAGGCGCCGGAGCAGTTCCTGCCGACGGCGGGAGTGACACCGCATGAGCGCGCAGGGCGTCTCCGCCATCCTGCTCGCTGCGGGCGAATCGCGGCGCATGGGTTCGGTCAACAAGCTGACCCTGCGATGTGGACGGCGTGCCCCTGCTGCGGCGCACCGCACTGATCCTGCTGCGACGCGCGCTGAACGAGATCGTGGTCGTGCTCGGTCATCAGGCGGAGACCGCCCGAGCCCTGCTGCGCGACCTGCCGCTGCGGCTGGTGGAAAACCCGCACTACGCGGCGCGGGCAGATGACTTCGGTGCATCGTGGGCATGCAGGCGCTGCGTCAAGCCCTGCGACGGGGTCATGGTCTGCCTGTCGGACCAGCCGCTGCTCGAGAGTGCGGACGTCGACACCCTGATCCGGGCCTTTCTGCACGACTGCCCGCGCTCGGTCCTGGTCCCGACCTTTGAGGGGCGGCGCGGCAATCCGATCGTGCTCGCCCACCGCCATCGCGAGGCGATTCTGGCCGGTGACCGCAACCTCGGCTGCAAGCGCCTGATCGAAAACAACCCCGAGCTGGTCTGGCCGCTGCCGATGGACAACGACCACTGCGTGTTCGATCTGGACACCCCCGAGGACTACGCCCGGCTGCGCTACCGAGGCCGGGACCGACCGTTCGTCGGCCGGCGTACCAGCCGGCCCTGCAGGAGGCTTGAGCCATGGCCAAAGAGATCTTCGACATTATCCAGGACCTGCGCGCCAGCGGCAGGCCGTTCGCCGTCGCGACCGTGGTGGAGACCGTCGGTTCGGTATCGGCCAAGACCTCGTCCAAGGCGGTGGTCGACGAGCACGGCCGGGTCGTGGCCGGCTGGGTCGGCGGCGGCTGCGCCGAGTCCGCGACCTGCGACCAGGCGGTGGAGTGCATGCAGAGCGGGCGAGACCGCGGTGCTCGAAATCGATCTGGACGACGAGGTGCTGGGTGCCGGCATGCCCTGCGGCGGCCACATGCGGGTCTACGTGGAACCGGTATCTGCCCGGCCCACGCCTGTGGATCATGGGTCACGGCCGGGTGGCGGAATGCCTGTGCAGCATGGGTGACATGCTCGGACTCGACGTGGTGGTCAACGACCCCATGGTCGATCGCGACGCACTATCCGGCCGCCTCACGCCTGGTCACGGACGATCCGGACTACGACGCCCTGACCCCGGGCCGCGGCGACTTCGTGGTGATCGCCACCCAGCACAAGGGCGATCACGAGTCGATGAAACGGGCGCTGGCCTCCGAGGCCGGCTACATCGCGCTGATCGCCAGCCGCAAGCGCTCGCGCCTGGTGCTGGACTATCTGCGCCAGGCAGGGTTCGCCGAGACCGAGCTGGAGCGGGTGATGGCGCCCTCCGGGCTGGATCTGGGCGCGCGCACCCCGGAGGAGATCGCGCTGTGCGTGATGAGCGAGATCGTGCTGGTGCGGCGCGGCGGCACCGGCATGCGCATGCGCGACAAGCTGCGGGCGGAGCAGGATCCGCAAAAGCTCGCCTCGGTCGGCGCCTGACCGTGTCGATCGCCCTTGCCAGGCCATTCAATGACCGCGGCCTAGCCCGACTGTCGGAGCCGAATTTCCGGCGCTGGCCGCGGCCGGCCGGCCGCTGCACTATCTGGACAATGCCGCCACCACCCAGAAACCGAGCTGTGTATCGAGGCCATCAGCCGCTGCTACGAAGGCGGCGAAGGGCCGATCCACCGCGGACTCTATCCGCTCGCCGAGTCGGCCTCCGACGCCTACGAAGGCGCGCGGGCAACGGTCGCCCGCTTCATCGGCGCAGCGCGGGCCGAGCAGCTCGTCTTCACCCGCTCGGCCACCGAATCCATCAACATGGTGGCCTGGGGCTGGCTGCGCCCGCGCCTGCGACCCGGGGACCGGGTCTGGGTCACGCGCATGGAGCACCATGCGAACTTCCTGCCCTGGCAGCGGGTATGCAGGGAAGCCGACGCCGAGCTCAGGATCATCGAGCTGAACGAGGACGGCAGCCTGGACCTGGAAGGCGCCGAAGGACCTGCTGCGACGAACGCACCCGCCTGATCGCGCTTGTGCCAGGTCTCCAACGTGCTCGGGATCGAGAACCCGGTGCAACGAATCTGCGGGCTCGCCTCGGCGGCAGGCATTCCGGTGCTGGTCGACGCGGCGCAATCCGTGTCGCACATGCCGCGTCGACGTCAGGCCTTGGGGTGCGACTTCCTCGCCTTCTCCGGCCCACAAGATGTACGGCCCGGGCGGGATCGGTGCGCTGTTCGGCACAGCCGGAGCGCCTGGACGAGATGGAGCCGCTGCTGGTAGGTGGCGGCATGGTGGACGTGGTCGAAGATGACGCGTCGCAGTGGGCGTCCAATCCCGACCCGTTTCGAGGCGGGTTCGCCGAACCTCGCCGGCGCGGTCGGTCTGGCCGCCGCAGTGGAATGGTTGTCAGTGATCGGTATGGAGAACGTCCGGGCCCACGTCACAGAACTCGCGCAGCAGGCGGTCGGCGTACTGGACGAGATACCGGGACTGAGATTGACTTCCAGCGGTTGATTCGGTGCGTACGTCGATCGTGTCCTTCGTCGTCGACGACGTCCATCCCCACGACCTCGCCCAAGTCGCCGGGGACAGGGGCGTCGCGCTTGCGAGCGGGTCATCATTGTTGCCAGCCGCTGATGCGGCATCTCGGCCTGACGGCGACCGCACGCGCCAGTTTCGGTCTCTACAACGGACCGGAAGACGTGGCGGCCTTGGCGGAAGCGATCCGAGAGGCCGTCGAATTATTGCGTTAGCTGCATATTGCACGAGGGCGGACACCTTACTGATGTCTTACCGCAGGTATCACGGGATTCAGCTCCTTCTTTGGAGGCCGTTGTCTTTGACGGTACGTTATGTCCTGATCGGTTTTCTGAACAATCTGGCGTTGCATCTCGCCCGACCCCCCTCGAGCCATGGCTACGGCTATGCCTCGTCGGCCGATCGGACGAGCGGCTTAGCCATATTCCCCAGAAATTCCGATCCCCTCATGCAACAAGCAGGCTAGGAGGATCGGATGCCCGCGGAGAATCTCTACAAATCCGTCTTGCTCGACCATTTTCATCATCCGCGAAACAAAGGAGATCTCGGCGGGGCCGATATCGTGCGCCGCGGCAGCAATCCCCGCTGCGGCGACGAGGTGGAGGTCGGCGTCTACCTCGATGACGACCGTGTCGAAAAGGTTCGTTTTCGCGGACGCGGCTGTTCCGTGTGTATCGCCTCGGCCTCGATGATGACCGAGACCGTTCGGGGTAAGCACACCGGCGAGGTACGCCACCTGTGCCATGCGATGCAGTCCTGGTTTGGACAAGGCTCCGGTGACCAGTTGCAGACCGCGCCCGAGGAGTTGCAGGCCCTGTCGGCCGTGCGCGAGTATCCGGCTCGCCGTCGGTGCGTCCTGCTGTCCTGGGAGGCCTTGGCCGAAGCGATCGACGCGCCCTGAACGGTTGTTGGGATGCGGTGCCTCGCCGCGACGAGGCCTGGTATGAGGCTGCTTCGGCGCGGGGGCGCGCCTCCCACAGGTGATCGTCAAGCGCTGGAGCGGTTATCGGAAAGTGTGGGAGCCGCGCCCTCGCCGCGACGGGGCCTGGAATGAGGCTGCATCGGCGCGGGGGCGCGCCTCCCATAGGTGATCGTCAAGCCCTGGAGCGGTTATCGGAAATTGTGGGAGCGGCGCCCTCGCCGCGATGGGGCTTGGAATGAGGCTGCATAGGCGCGGGGGCGGATCTCCCACTAGGTAACCACGTCCGGTTTCGTGCGCCCGGTGCGCTGCTCGATCTCGGCGATCTCGACGGACAGCTTGGCGATGTCGCCGAGCGCTTCGTCCATCTCCAGGAGATGTTTCTCCGGGTCCGGCTCGTAGCGCTCCAGGTAGACGCGCAGGGTCGCGCCCTCCGTGCCGGTGCCGGATAACCGGTAGACGATCCGCGAGCCGTCATCGAAGCCGAAACGGATGCCCTGGTGTTTGGTTACCGAGCCGTCGATCGGGTCCCGGTAGGCGAAGTCGTCGGCATAGGCGACCTTGCGACCGGCGATCGATTGTCCGGTCAGACCCTTGGCCTTGTCACCCAGCATGTCCATCAGGGCATTGGCCGCGTCGTTGTCGATCGCCTCGTAGTCGTGGCGTGAATAGTAATTGCGGCCGAAGCGGTGCCAATGATCCTGCATGATCTTGAGCACCGGTTGCTGTTTGACCGCCAGCAGGTTGAGCCAGAACAGCACGGCCCAAAGGCCGTCTTTCTCGCGCACATGGTCCGAGCCGGTACCAAAGCTCTCTTCTCCGCAGAGCACGATCCTCTTCGCATCGAGGAGGTTGCCGAAGAACTTCCAGCCCGTTGGGGTCTCGAACATCTCCATTCCCATGGCGGCGGCGACGCGGTCTACGGCCTGGCTGGTCGGCATCGAGCGGGCCACGCCGCACAGACCGTCCTTGTATCCGGGGATCAAATGGGCGTTGGCCGCCATCACGGCCAGACTGTCGCTCGGGTTCACGAAGCAGGAACGGCCGATGATCATGTTGCGATCGCCGTCGCCGTCGGAGGCGGCGGCGAAGTTGATGGCGTTCTCGCCGCGGGTCATTTCGACCAGGTGGGGGGCATGGGCCAGATTAGGATCGGGATGACCGCCGCCGAAGTCCTCCAGGGGCTCTCCGTTGATCACCGTACCCGGCTCGGCACCGAGCATCTGTTCGAGGATGCGTGTGGCGTACGGTCCGGTCACCGCGTGCATGGCGTCGAAGCACATCTGGAACAGGCCGGAGTTGAACAGTTGATGAATGGCTTCGAAGTCGAACAGATTTGCCATCAGATCGGCATAGTCGTCGACCGAATTGATGACCTCGACCTGCATTTCGTCGAGTTGCAGCTCGGCGGGTTCGTCGAGATCGATATCGGCCGCCTCGAGGATGTGGTATTCATCGATCGTCTGGGTGCGCGCGTAGATCGCTTCGGTCATGGCTTGCGGTGCCGGGCCACCGTTGTCCGCGTTGAATTTGATGCCGAAGTCGTGCTCGGGGCCGCCAGGGTTGTGACTGGCTGACAAGACAATGCCGCCTTGGGCCTTGTACTTGCGGATCAGATGCGAGACCGCCGGGGTCGAGAGGATACCGCCCTGGCCGACCAGGGCAGTGGCGACGCCATTGGCGGCGGCCATCTTGAGGATGATCTGGATCGCCTCGCGGTTGTAATAGCGACCGTCGCCGCCGACCACCAGCAGCCCGCCACGCAGATCGGGCTGGGTATCGAAGATCGCCTGGACGAAATTCTCCAGATATCCGGATTGTTTAAAGACCTTGACCTTCTTGCGCAGACCGGAGGTACCGGGGCGCTGGTCGGCGAACGAGGTGGTCGGGACGGAAACGAGCTTCATGGTGCGGCGCCGCATTAGGATTCGCTGCTATTTGACCACAGCCGATCGAATTGAGCGACACCCCCTGGACGATCCCGTTAGATCGGATCGAGCCAGGCCTCGGACCTTTGCGTTAGCATTCGGCCCCCAGGCGCGGTTTGCCGAATCCACCAGCCCTTGGAATCGGCGGATCTGTCCCGACAACTGGCGATCGTCTCAGTGCCAGTGAGTTCGGCTGCGACGTCGAACTCACGGTCACCGACCGAGATCGAGGTAATTTCAAGGAGGCATTGATGATCGAAGTCGAACGAGTCACGCGTCGCTATGGCGAGGTCGCCGCCGTGGACGAGGTGTCGTTTCACATCGGTTCCCGAGAGATCGTTGGCCTGCTTGGCCACAATGGCGCGGGCAAGACGACCCTGATGAAGATGCTCTCCGGGTTTCTCGAGCCCAGCGCCGGGTGGATCCGGATCGCCGGACACGACATCAGCACAGCGACCGCGGGGGCCCAGGCACACCTCGGCTACCTGCCCGAGAACTGTCCGCTGTACAGCGAGATGACCGTCCTTGAGTACCTCGACTTCCAGGCCGGGCTGCACGGCGTGGCAGAGGCCGAGCGACCGGCCGCGCTGACTCGGGCGATCCGTCGCACCGCACTCGAGGACAGGGCTGACCAGAGCATCGCCACCCTGTCGCGCGGTTACCGCCAGCGGGTGGGAGTCGCGCAGGCCATCCTGCACCAGCCCGACATCATTATCCTCGACGAGCCGACCAACGGTCTGGATCCGACCCAGATCCTCCACATGCGCGCGCTGATTCGCGAGCTCGCCCGTGAGGCGAGCGTGATTCTGTCGACCCATGTCCTGCAGGAGGTGCAGGCGGTGTGCGAGCGGGTGATCATCCTCCGCGCCGGACACAAGGTGATCGATGCGCGGCTCGATGATCTGCAGCGCGAGTCGCGCCTGCTGGTGACTCTGGACCGCTCCGAGAGCGAAGCCCGGGCGGTACTCGAAGTGGTCGAGGGTGTCGTGCGATTAGAGCTGCAGCAGGCCGAGAAGGGGCGCTATCGTTATGTGCTCGAAGGCGCGGAGCATGGGGTGGATGACTTGGCGGTAGCGGTCAGCACGGCGGTGCAGCGGGCCGGGTTTGCCCTTCATGCGCTGTGTCCGGAGCGGCGCGACCTGGAGCGCGTGTTCGCTGAGGTCAATGCGACCGTCGCCGATGACGGGTTGGAGGTCGCCGATGTTGCCTGACAAGATCTTGCCGGACATCGGGCGGGTCGCGCGCAAGGAGCTGAGTGGCTTCTTCGCCTCGCCGGCGGCCTTCCTATTCCTCGGCGCCTTTCTCGGCGTCACCCTGTTCCTGTTCTTCTGGGTCGAGACCTTCTTCTCGCGCAATGTCGCCGACGTGCGGCCGCTGTTCGGCTGGATGCCGTTGCTGCTGATCTTCCTGGTGGCGGCGCTGAGCATGCGCGCCTGGGCCGAAGAACGCCGCGGCGGCACCCTGGAACTACTGCTGACCGCACCGATCTCGCCCAGCGCCCTGGTGCTCGGCAAGTTTTTCGCCGGGGTCGCCCTGGTGGCGATCGCGTTGGCGCTGACCCTGCCGCTGCCGCTCACGGTCGCCTTGCTCGGACCGCTCGACTGGGGGCCGGTGGTCGGTGGCTATGTCGCCGCCCTGGCGCTGGCCTCGGCCTATGTCGCGATCGGCCTTTGGGTATCCTCGCGCACCGACAATCAGATCGTCAGCCTGATCCTGACGGCGATTATCGCCGGGCTGCTTCTACCTGCTCGGCTCGGACGTGTTGACCACATTGGTCGGCCAGTCAGGCGGCGAGTGGCTGCGGCTGCTCGGCAGCGGATCGAGATTTGAGTCGATCACCCGCGGAGTGCTCGATCTGCGCGATCTTTATCTACTACGGCTCGATCACGGTGGTATTCCTGGTGCTCAACCGGCTGTCGATCGAGCATATTCGCTGGGCGGGGAATCCGCCGCGGCCGATGCACCGGCGCTGGTACGCGGTCAGTGTGCTGCTGGCGGCCAACGTGCTGGCGGCCAATCTCTGGCTGGGTCAGATCGGCTGGGCGCGGATCGACCTCACCGAGGGGCGGATCTACACCCTGTCCGAGTCTACCGAGGGCTATCTCGATCAGCTCCGGGAGCCGCTGCTGATCCGCGGCTACTTCAGCGCCCAGACCCATCCGCTGCTGGCGCCGCTGGTGCCGCGCCTGCGCGACCTGCTGCGCGAGTACGCCGTGCTCGGCGGCGAGCGGGTGCGGGTCGAGTTTGTCGACCCGCACGACGACCCGGAGCTCGAGGAAGAGGCCGGGCGCCGCTACGGCATCCGTCCTGTGCCGTTCCAGACCGCGAGCAAGTACCAGGCCTCGGTGGTCAACTCCTACTTCGACATCCTGATCGCCTACGGTGACCAGCACGAGGTGCTCAACTATCGCGACCTGATCGAGCTGAAGGTCGACGGCGAGGCCGACATCGACGTCGAGCTGCAGAACCCCGAGTACGACATCACCGGGGCGATCCGCAAGGTGCTGAACGCCTACCAGGGCGGCGGTAACCCGTTCGACGCCCTGGCGCGCACGCTGGTGTTTCGGGGCTACCTCTCGGCCGACGAGCGCCTGCCCGAGGTCCTGGTCGGCGCCCGCGAGAGCCTGAGCGCGGCGCTGGCCGAACTGGCCGCTCAGTCGGGCGAAAGGCTCGAGATCGAATTCGCCGACCCCGACGCCCGGGGTGGAGCGCTCGGCCGGCAGCTGACCGAGGACTACGGTTTCCGGCCGATGGTCACCGGGCTGCTCGACCCGAATCCCTTCTGGTTCTACATGACGCTCAGCGCCGGCCGCGAGCAAGCCCAGCTGTCGCTGCCCGAGGACCTCTCCCCGGAGGGTTTTGGACGCGCCCTGGAGGCGGCGGTCAAGCGCTTCTCCAGCGGCTTCCTCAAGACGGTGGCGGTGGTCAAGCCGGCCTATTCGCCCGGCTTCGGTGGGATGGCCCCCAGCGGCAAGAAATTCGACCAACTGCGCGCGGCGCTGAGCGCCAACCTGCGCTGGCTGGAGACCGATCTGGCCAGCGGCCAGGTGCCGACCGAGGCCGATCTGGTGCTGCTGCTGGCGCCCGAGGAAATCGGCGCCAGGCAGTTGTTCGCGATCGATCAGTTCCTGATGCAGGGCGGTACCGTGCTGATCACCACCGCGCCGGTGAATGTCGACGTGCATACCAGCATCGTGGCCGCGCCGCGCTTCAGCGGTCTGGAGCAATGGCTGGCCGGACACGGTCTGACACTCTCCGACCAACTGGTGCTGGATCCGCAGTCGGCGTCCCTGGCGATCCCGGTCGAGCGCCGGGTGTCGGGCTTCACCTTCCAGGAGATCCGGCTGATCGACTACCCCTACATCGCCGATGTGCGCGAGCCGGGTTTGAACGCCGACAGCCCGATCACCGCCGGGCTGCGGCAGATCTCAATGCCCTGGGCGGTGCCGATCCAGGTCGACGCCGAGAAGAACCGCGGGCGGCGGGTGACCGAGTTGCTGCATTCCTCGGTCGACAGCTGGACCTCGGCCCGCCTCGATCTGGTGCCGGACTTCGACGCCTATCCGCGCATCGGTTTCGAGCCCGGCGCCGAGCGCGGCCGGCAACTGCTCGCGGTCACGGTCGAGGGCCGCTTCGATTCCGGGTTCAAGGGTAGGCCGTCACCGCTGCTGGACGATCCGCAGGCAGGGGATGCGGCGAAGGCCGCATCCGAACAAGCGCCAACCGCAACCGCCGCCGAGCCGAGCGCCGATGCGGAGGGTACGGGTCGGTTCGGTGGTGTGATCGAACGTTCGCCCGAGTCGGCGCGCATCGTCCTGGTCGGCTCGAATTCGATGTTCGACGATGCCGCCCTCGACCTCGCCAGCGATGCCCTCGGCACCATCTACGAAAAGCCGCTCGAGTTTGCCCAGAACGCCGTCGACTGGTCGCTGGAGGACCGCGGCCTTCTGTCGATCCGCAGCCGCGGCCATTTCGCCCGGACCCTGGAGCCGATGGAGCGATCGGCCCAGACGTTCTGGGAAACCCTCAACTATGCGCTTGCCGGTGCCGGCCTGGTGCTGGTCTGGTGGCTGGTCGGGCGGCGGCGCGCGGCGGTCGCGCGCCGTTACGCAAAGCTGTTGAAGGAGTTCTGAACAATGTCCGGTTCGGTGAAGCCCGCTATTCATCCCTCGGTCTCGCAAGGCCTGCCGATGGCGCTCGGCGTGCTGCTCGTCGCACAACTCTTCCTGGTGCTGGTGATGAGCGCCCGCGAGGGGCCGCTGGACGCCAACCGTCCCGAGGCCCTGCTGCTGGTGCATCCCCTCGAAGAGGTCGATCGCATCGAGATCGCCGGACCCGAGCGCCCGGCCGTGACCCTGCGGCGGGTCGGAGATGGCTGGCGACTGCCGGATTACTTCGCCGCACCGGCGGACGGCGAGCGCATCGATTCGCTGCTGCAGCGTCTGGCGACGGTGCAGCGTGGCCTGCCGGTTGCCACCACCGAGGCTGCGCAGCCTCGGTTCAAGGTCAGCGAAACCTCGTTCGAGCGGCGGGTCAGGCTGTACCGCGGCGACGAAACCCTAGCCACTCTGTATCTGGGCGAGTCGCCCGGCCTGCGGCAGATCTATGCCCGCACCGCCGCGGATGACGCGGTCTACGCGGTCAGACTGGCGGCACACGAGCTGCCGGTCGAGGCAAAAGGCTGGTTGGATCCGACCCTGCTGGCGATTGAGGCCGGGTCCATCCGCGAGCTCACACTGGCCGACGGTGTCCGTTTGCGCCGCAACGGCGAGAGCTGGGATGCCGAGGGTTTGAGCGCCGACGAGCGGTTCGACCCGGCCGCGGCCGAGGCCCTGGCGATGCGACTCGGTGGGTTGAGGGTAGAGCAACTGCTCGGCTCGGAGCGGCCTGAGGATCTGGGAGACACCGCGCCGGCGCTGATGATCAGCGCCCGCACCGAGGACGGCGAATCGGTCTGGTCCCTGTGGATGCGTGCCCGGAGTGAAGCCTTTGTCGTGCACCGCTCGGACCGGCCCTGGTATGCCGAACTGGCCGATTGGAGTGCAGAGCCCCTGATCGAGGCGGCCGGGCGTTCTGCCCTGCTGCGGGAGGAGCCCGCGGAGTCGACCGATCCCGATCCCGATCTCGGTGTCGACGCAGATCATTCGACCCCGTCCGGCAGCGCCGACCGGTAGGCTTCCGATGCGTCGAGCGTCGGGCGCCAGGGCGGCTTGAATTCCGCCGCACAGGCCCAATATGGGCAAGGTTTCCAATTCGATCGATTAGAGAGGAGAAACTCAGCCGATGACAGTCGAAGCCCACAAAGAGACGCTGGATTTCCAGGCGGAGGTCAGCCAGGTCCTGAACCTGGTGATTCGTTCGCTGTACTCCAACAAAGAGATCTTTCTGCGCGAGCTGATCTCCAATGCCTCGGACGCGGCCGAGAAGCTGCGGTTCGAGGCCCTGACCGACGACGCCCTGTACGAGGACGACCCCGAGCTGCGGATCCGGGTTTCGGTGGACAAGGACGCCGAGACCGTCACCATCTCCGACAACGGCATCGGCATGAGCCGGCAGGAAGTGACCGACACCATCGGCACCATCGCCAGTTCCGGCACCCGCAAGTTCCTCGAAAGACTGTCCGGTGACCAGGCCAAGGACAGCCAGCTGATCGGCCAGTTCGGCGTCGGTTTCTACTCGGCCTTTATCGTCGCCGACAAGGTGACGCTCGTGACCCGGCGCGCCGGCCTGGGACCGCGAACACGGGGTGCGCTGGGAGTCGACCGGCGAGGGCAGCTACAGCATCGAGAACCGTCGACAAGCCCGGTCGTGGCACCGACATCACCCTGCACCTGCGCGAGGACGAGAGCGAGTTTCTCGAGAGCTACCGGCTGCGCGTCGATCATCGGAAAGTTCTCCGACCACGTCGCCATGCCGGTGGAGATGCTGGAAGAGCAATTCTCCGGCAGCGACGAGGAAAGAGGAGCAGAAAGAACCCGAGTGGGAGCAGGTCAACAAGGGCACCGCGCTCTGGATGCGCAACAAATCGGATATCAGCGACGAGGAGTACAACGAGTTCTACAAGCACATCGGCGCACGATTTCGAGGACCCGCTGGCCTGGGTGCACAACCGGGTCGAGGGCAAGCAACGAATACACCTCGCTGCTCTTCATTCCTGGGCGGGCGCCGTTCGAC
The DNA here is from genome assembly GCA_963765415.1 of uncultured Gammaproteobacteria bacterium. Taxonomy (GTDB): domain Bacteria; phylum Pseudomonadota; class Gammaproteobacteria; order Chromatiales; family Chromatiaceae; genus CAVXWS01. Next base: position 2,882 of record CAVXWS010000071.1, on the reverse strand, counting down.
CTGTGGGACCGGGAGCAGAAGCACGGGGTCAAGCTGTACGTTCGCCGGGTGTTCATCATGGACGAGGCGGATAAGCTGATGCCGCACTACCTGCGCTTCGTCAAGGGCGTGGTCGATTCCGACGATCTGCCGCTGAATGTCTCGCGCGAGATGCTGCAGCACGACAAGAAGATCGACACGCATCCGCACCGCCAACGTCAAGCGGGTGCTGGGCCTGCTGGAGAAGATGGCGAAGAACGACACCGGAGAAGTACGCCAAGTTCTGGGACGAGTTCGGCAACGTGCTGAAAGAGGGCCCGGCCGAGGACTTCGCCAACCAGGAGAAGATCGCCGAGCTGCTGCGTTTTGTCTCGACCAAGTCCGAGGGCGACGCCGAGAACGATCGTCGCTGGACGACTACATCGAACGGATGCAGGAGAAGCAGGAGAAGATCTACTACATCACCGCCGACAGCTATGCCGCGGCGCTGCACAGCCCGCATCTGGAGGTGTTCAGGAAGAAGGATGTGGAGGTGCTGCTGCTGACCGACCGGGTGGACGAGTGGCTGGTCTCGCACCTGAACGAATTACAAGGGCAAGCACCTGCAGTCGGTTGCCAAGGGAGCAGCTCGATCTCGGTGAGTTGGAGGAGAAGGAGAGCAAGGAGGAGGTCGGAGAAGATCGCCGAGGAGCACAAGGACCTGGTCGAGCGCATCAAGACCGCGCTGGGCGATAGCGGTCAAAGAGGTGCGCATCAGCAAGCCGCTTGACCGAGTCACCCGCCTGTCTGGTGGTCGACGACTACGACATGAGCGCCAATCTGCAGCGGGTGCTGAAACAGATGGGTCAGGACGCGCCGGAAACCAAACCCGTTCTGGAGGTCAATCCGACGCATCCGCTGGTGGAGAAGATGGACCAGGAAGCGGACGAAGATGTTTTTGCCGATCTGGCGAAGATCCTGTTCGATCAGGCAACGCTCTCCGAAGGCGGCCAGTTGGACGATCCCGCCGCATTCGTGCACCGGCTGAACAAACTGATGCTGAACCTGTCGGCCATGACGGGTCAGTCGCCCGTGAGCGGCACTCGCAGCCGTGGTTCAAGCGCGTGACGGTTAGTGCGTCTGCCCATAAGTCCGCTGTATTCATGTATTGGGAGAGTTCAGTGGTAGATTGGGAGCGGCTGTGGCAGACTCCGTTGTCGCAAATTCGCAATAAACTCAGGAGTGATCAAGATGCGCGTTATTCTGTTGGGCGGCCCCGGTGCCGGTAAAGGCACTCAGGCCAACTACATCAAGGAAAAGTACGGCATTCCCCAGATTTCGACCGGCGACATGCTGCGTGCCCACGTCAAGGCGGGCAGTGAACTCGGTGTTGCGGCCAAGAAGATCATGGATGCAGGGCGGACTGGTCTCCGACGACATCATCATGGGCATGGTGAAAGAGCGCATCACAGAGGACGACTGCAAGAACGGCTTTCTGTTCGACGGTTTTCCGCGCACCATTCCGCAGGCCGAAGCGTTGACAGAGGCCGGTGTCCCGATTGACGCGGTGGTCGAGATCGACGTTCCGGATGCAGGAGATCATCAAGCGCATGTCCGGTCGTCGGGTGCATCTGGCCTCGGGCCGCACCTACCATGTGATGTTCAATCCGCCCAAAGAGGAAGGTAAGGACGACGTGACCGGCGAGCCGCTGATCCAGCGTGACGACGACCAGGAAGAGACCGTAAAGGCGCGCCTGAAGGTCTACCACGACCAGACCGAGCCGCTGATCGAGTTCTACGGCAAAGCAGGCAGCTGCAAGTACGTCAAGATTGACGGTGTAGGCGGGGTCGACGAGATCAAACATGCCATTTTCGCCGGCCTGGACGGCTGATTTCCCCACCAGCCGGGCCCTGCCCGGCTTTGTTTTCCAGGTTTCGAATCGTTTACACTTCACGACTTACCTGACGTATCTCGCCAACCGGAGACCCGCCATCGTGGCCGTAGTAGAGCTGACCAAAGAGAACTTCGAGCAGACCGTAACCGAGAACGATTTCGTGATCGTCGACTTCTGGGCCCCCTGGTGCGCACCCTGCCGCTCGTTCGCGCCGACCTACGAAAAGGTGTCCGAGGATCACCCCAACGTCGTTTTCGCCAAGGTGAACACCGAGGAAGAGCAGGAAATCGCCGTGCATTTCCAGATCCGCTCGATTCCTACGCTGATGATCTTTCGGGAAAAGATCATCATCTTCAGCGAGGCGGGTGCGCTGCCTGAAGGCGCCTTTCGGGAGCTGGTCGGCAAGGCGGCCGAGCTCGACATGGCGGAAGTGCGCAAGCAGATCGAAGGGCAGCAGCAAAAGAACGCCTGACACGCATTCGCCTGTCACCCAGGCGCAACCGGTTGATCGTCGCAGCCCCGCACCCTAAGTGCTCCGCCGCGCGCCCGCCACGGCTCTGCCCTGCAAGAAAGCCGATCCGCAGCCGCTATAATTCGCCGCTAGGCCGATGAAAATGGCGCAACCAGGCGGTACCGTGCAGCGACCCTTGAGCAATCGACTTGCCGATCAGCTTCGTGGCCAACCATCCGTTGGCTCTTTGCTCGATCTGTGCGAGGAGAATTATGGGTTGATTCTGCGCATGGCGCCTGATCTGGCGCGGTTCGCCGGTTGCTACTGCTCCAGCCTGACCCTGCATCAGGATCTATATCTGGAGATTCTCGAGCAATCCCGCTACACCACCTTGATCCATCTGACTTACTACTTCGACCACCAGAGCGGCCAACAATCGGATCCGAATGCGGTGTTTCGGGTCTACCATGACGCCCGACAGTTGGAGATCGTCGACCTCACCCAGCACATCCTCTCGACTGAACGCTTGTACGAAGCCCCCGGTCTGATTAACAAGTGGAAGGCCAATCTTTTCGTCG
>CAVXWS010000070.1:0-5767 GCA_963765415.1 uncultured Gammaproteobacteria bacterium | reverse complement strand
CCATTGTTCTCTGACCCGGTTTTCCACTGACCCGGTTTTCCGGACCCGGTTCTCCCCAAGAGAACTTACTACCTGGCACAGGAAAGGGAATGGCCACCACGTATAACTGCAATAACTTCAAGGACTGTACACAAGTACAAGCGAAACACTATTGTGCCAAGCAGAATCAGCCGAAGTTAGTCCTGAATCCAGAAAACTCGAATTCCGATAGAGTTACTTCGATCTGTGACACGGTTACCTCCCTCTGCAATTCTGCTGAGGCGCATGTCCACAAAATTAAGCAGGAGCTATCGACAGAAGGTAGTCACCTGAAAACGACATACACGATCTACCAAGACCGCATATTCCAGAAAGACTCGATCTATCATTTCGACCGAAAAAACTAGCCAATAGAGTGCTAACAAGTAGAATTGACGAGCCCTATTTTTCGCTTCAGCAATATTGTAAAGCGAACTGTTGGGGAGTTGTTGATTTGATGCAGACGAACCTGGCAACGACGGACGAGTCGACAACCGTCTTGGCGCAGAAGTTGATCTTCGTGAACATCGGCGCGGTGCGCTCTTCCGCTTGTGAGCTGCGTGCTTGCTCGCAAACCGAGGCGTGGAGGATCGCCGAACGACCCGACTTTGCCGCAGGACTCCCCGCGCTGATTCACAAACTATACTTACTTCCCATGGAGCTGTGTGCGGTAGGTATGGATGATTCTTCCCCTATCGGAGGACGGACACCATGAACGTCCAAAAACTCTGGTCCCATCTTGGTCGTTTGCCACGGATTGCGCTCGCCTTCTCGTTGATCAGCATCGCTGAGGCGGCGGTCGGCAGTGACGTGGATACTCTTTACTGGGCTGCTGGCGATGGTAATACAGCCCAAGTCCTTGCTCTGCTCGACAGCGGAGTAGACGTAAACGGACGCACGAGCGACAGTAGCTACGCGTTGAACCGCGCCGCTGTGTTCAATAAAGCGGAGATCGTGCGGATCCTACTCGAACGCGGTGCGGACCCCAACGTGCAGAACAGCGAGGGTGATACGCCGCTCATCTGCGCCACCAAGTATGCCGGTGGACAAGCGGAGACGGTTAATGCGCTTGTCAGCGCAGGCACAAATCTGGCGATCAAGGATAAGAGCGGCAAGACCGCATTGGACTACGCGAAAGCTCAGGATCAGCAGGATGCGATTGCAGTGCTGGAGAAATCCGGCAACTGACTACAGCGCCTTCTATCCAGAACCGTAGGTTGCCCGACCCTGGCTTATGGAGAGCAGCATGATGTTCCTGGGGCGGTGGCTCAAGGGAAAGGCAACGCGGGAGTTTCAAGGAGATAGTGATGGTCCGCATCACGCCCTGACTTGCCCGTGAGCGGACGGTCTGGCAACGGCAGCTAATTCAGAGAGCGGTCATTCGGGTGGTTGATCTCGCCTCGACTTCACTGAACGACCGCTCTGGCATCAGACCAGCCGCTTAACCGTCGTTTGGTGGCGGGCGGCTGTGTCCGCATAGCGGTCTATTGCGAAGGGGCATTGGACCGGAAGTGTGCAGCCCTTCTCCACGAGACGGCGAAGGGCTTCGGCGGCGAAAGATCAGTAGTCGATGACCTTGTCCGCCTCAAGCAGCAGCGGAATGGGGCTCTTGATTAAGATCTGAGGTTCGTCAAAGTACATCGGGTCCTCGATAAGTACATAATGCCCGTCTTGTCTTGCTGCATAGCACAAGGGGCACAGAAGGACCTTTCCGCCGGCAAGGAAAAAGTCGTCCAAGACGTCACGCAGCGGCTCGGTTCCTAGCCCGACTTTCGCAACCCAATCCGGAATTTGCCTAATTTCAGCTGATTCGCCCTGCCAACGCACTGATTTTATGAGGTGTTGATGTCGAGATGCGCGTGTAGTGAAGACCTAGTCTATTGATTGCTTGACCGTTTTTGACACACTGGTGGCATGTTTCTACGCGCGACCAAACGTCGGAAAGACGGTAAGGAGCACCGCTACTGGAGCCTCGTTGAAAATCGCCGCTGCCAAGGCAATCGCATTGTGCAGCGTCAGGTGCTTTATCTAGGCGAGATCAATGATGCGCAGCAAGCGGCGTGGTGCAAGACCATTGAGGTCCTCGAACACGGTCGATCTCGGCCCCAAGCGGTGGCGTTGTTTCCCGAAGATCGCCCGGCGCCCGAGCTAGAACACGAGGTCGTGCAGGTCAAGCTCAGTGAACTGCAGCTAAAACATCCGCGTCAATGGGGTGCCTGCTATCTCGCGCTGACCTTGTGGGAGCAACTGAACCTGGATGGCTTTTGGTCGCAGCGACTGACGCCGTCGCGCCAGGGTACGCGGTGGTTGAATCTGCTCAAGACGCTGGTGTGTTATCAGTTGATCGATCCGGGCAGCGAATGGCGATTGCATCGACAGTGGTTTGAGCAAAGCGCCTTGGGCGATCTGCTGGGCGAGGACTTCGCCCTGGTGCAAAAAGACAAACTCTATCGCTGTCTGGATAAGCTGCTTGAACATAAACGCGATTTCTTCACTTTTCTCAAGGGTCAGTGGCGAAGCCTGTTCAACGCGCGCTTTGATGTGCTGCTCTATGATCTGACCAGCACGTATTTTGAGAGCGATCCACCCGATCAGGAGGGGCTGCGTCGTTATGGCTACAGCCGTGACAAGCGGCCCGATTGCCTGCAGGTGGTCATCGCCCTGATCGTCACGCCGGAAGGCCTCCCCTTGGCCTACGAAGTGATGCCCGGCAACACCAGTGACAAAACGACGTTGAAAGACTTTCTGCAACGGATCGAAGTCCAGTACGGTAAAAGCGAGCGGGTCTGGGTCATGGACCGAGGCATTCCCACCGAAGCCGTGCTGGAGCAGATGCGTCGCAGCGATCCGCCGGTCTACTACTTGGTGGGCACGCCCAAAGGTCGACTGACGGCCTTGGAAAAGGCCTTTCTCGCTCAACCCTGGCAAAGCGCACGCACCTCAGTGCAGGTGAAGTTACTTCCCCAGCAAGAGGAGTTATACGTTTTGGCTGAAAGCGCACAGCGCATTCACAAAGAGCGCGCCATGCGACGGCGGAAACTCAAGAAGCTTTGGAAGCGACTGCATCAGTTACAAACGCAGAAACTCACCCGAGATCAATTGCTGATCAAACTCGGTGCCGCCAAGAAAGAGGCCGGGCGTACCTATGCGCTGGTCGATATTCAATTACCCAAAGACAATCAGGGTCTGAAGGTCAACGGCTTCGGGTTTACGCTCCTCAAAGACAAACTGCGCCAGGTACGTCGGCGCGAAGGTCGTTATCTACTGCGCTCCAATCTCACCCAGACCGACCCCGCCCAGCTTTGGCAATACTATATCCAACTGACCGAGATTGAGCAGGCGTTCAAGGAACTCAAAACCGACCTGTCCATTCGCCCCATTTACCATCAGCGCGACGAACGTATCGAGGCGCATATCTTTGTCGCTTTTGTGGCTTATTGTCTGCAAGTGACGCTGAAACATCGCACCCGCGCTTTAGCGCCGGGATTGACGCCGCGAGCGGTGTTGGAGAAATTCGCCGCGCTGCAAATGGTCGACGTGCACCTACCCACGACCGACGGACGCCACCTGATTTTGCCCCGCTACACGCAGCCGGAAAAAGACCTGCAGCTGTTGCTCAAACAGCTCAAGCTGGAACTGCCGCCACAACCGCCGCCGAGGATTCAATCGAGCGCTGAGCTAAAGTTGTAACACTCGCGCTGTAGTGGAGACCTTGGCACCTCGGATTTAATGAATTCAATAGGTTACGCCTTAACAACGTCCCGAGTTGCGAAAGTCGGGCTAAACGGGGCTGCCAGAATCGATCCAGCTGCAGTTGATCCCACAGATGGCCGGCTAACCAACAACCGCCCCACTGGCGGGGCGCTTCAGTTGTAAGCCGCTGAGCTTGACCTGAACCACATCGCATTCCAGCGGTGGCGCTTGGCGGTCTTCCGGAAAGATCGCGATCGGCGTCGGATGGTCCGCCTCCTCTGACAACACCTCGATGCTTCGGCACCAGGCCGCCTGCCGGTTGTCATTGATCTCGCCCAGATAAAGCACTTGTCGTTGGACAACCCGATCACCGGCAACGCGCCGGTTCTCGACGATGCTCCAATAGCGGTGTTCTTTACCGTCTTTGAAGCGCTTCTTAGCTCGCAAAAACATGCGCGAAGTGTCAGGCGAACATCACCCGATCGCAACCGGCAAGGTCGGCACTACAGCGAACAATCCCTGTTCAACCCTCGTAGAAACATAACCTAAGGTGGCTGGCAGCCTCAAACTTCGCTGGCTACAGGGTCGAATCGGTGACGTCGGGCTGGTGACGAGGGCGCGCGCTCTTTCGTCGGCATGGGTATGACTTAAAAACACATGGGCCGGCTGGGGCCGGCAAGGGCCGCCATTGTTGAGGCCAAGTCGCGCGGAGTCGCAGACACAGAGGGTGTCGACCAGGTCATCGGCTACATCGATAGACGCGAACCCGGCGGAATCAAGATTCAACACTGATCCACGCCAGGTGGCTGGCTGGTCCGGCCACTTACCCTTTCACTGGGTGCTGCGCGTTAAGACCAGCGATGACTCGACTTTCTGATCTGAACGCCGCACCGAGCCAATCAAGGACTGGCGATCGTCCGACAGCCTGAACCTGTGCAGATAGAGAAAAGGTTCCCGGTCGAACACTAGATCCAGTTCCACAGCCAATCGGTCCGCATCGACCTTCCCCGGGCCTCGTTTCCACACCTGCTTCGAATCGTAGTGGGTCTCCTCCACCCACAGCTGCCCGCCCTTCTCCCTGACGGTCCAGAAGCTGCCATTCGGCATGTGCCACAGGCCGGCATAATCATCTATTGCGGCCGTCGACCCCTGCCAACACCAGACAAACGCGGCGACGGCGAACACGAACACGGCACCGGCCAGCGGCGCAAACCAGGCCGGAAGACGGGTGCGGCTGCGTTTATCGATTCCCGCCGCCTCGAGCACCCCAGCCAGGCGCTCGATATCGTATTCCCAGCGACTGTCACTCAACTCGATTGCCTGCAGGCGCGCCAGTTGCCTCAGGGCCTCCGGCAACTCCTGCTCGTCGGGGATCGACGCGTTTTCCACCAACACTGGGAGCACCGTGACGGACGGTTCATTCAAGGCCATTGCCACCTCGCGGTAGACATGGTCGTCCGGGTCCTGCAGTCGGGGCGAACCATCGTCTGAAGGTTCGCTGAACCAGGTATCACCGATCAGGATAATCGCCACCCGGGCAGCTCCAATCGCCGCCTCCAGGGCCTGTACGAAGTCACTCCCAGCCTTGATTGAATCGATGTCGCGAAAAACCACCGAGGCACCGAAATAGCGTTCAAGATCATCGCAGATCCTGCCGGCGTGGCCGGCTGTATCGGCACGTCGATAACTCAGAAAAACACCGTATTTCATGCTTCCTCCTGCTGACGGCTATCGCGACAGCCGAGTGATATTAATCGCCCTGACTACGCCGGCCAAACAGTGTCAGCCCGATCCCCGCTGCGACTGCCATTGGGGTCGGTGACAAATACGAATCTTTCTAGTTGCCGTTTGTCGCCGACCCCTTTTCCCATCTCCTCAAACCATGAAAATCGCTTATCTTCAGATCGAATTACGTGGTAATATGCTGAGGTCATGGACGTCGCCCGCACCGCCCTCCAGGAAAGAATCCGCTTCGCGCTCGCCCGTGCCCCGGTGACCGTGCTCACTGGCCCGCGCCAGGTCGGTAAGACGACCCTCGCGCGGGAACTGCTCACCG
>CAVXWS010000069.1:0-8631 GCA_963765415.1 uncultured Gammaproteobacteria bacterium | reverse complement strand
GCTGCGAAACAGCGCAAATAGCAATACATCGACTGTGATATAAACCGCATTCCCAGCCCCAAGATGTGGCGCGGTGGCTGAGTCGTACCCGACCCGAAACGCGCGGTCGACCACGACTTCCGGCCGACCCCGCCCTTTGGCCTATATGAAGCAGCAACTGGAGATCCCTGCATGGAGTCACTGAAAAAGTACCAGACGATTTGTCTCACCGCCGTCGTAGGCGCCTTTTCGATGCACAGCGTCGCCGAGCCGATCGATGCCACGACAACCCTGCCGAACGCCAGGCCTGGCGAGTGCTACGCGAAGGTGGTGATTCCGGCGAAGTACAAGACCGAAAACGTCGACGTGACCATGCGCGAGGCGTCCGAGCGCTATGAGACGATCGCGGCCGAGTACAAAATTGTCGAAGAAAAGATTCTCGTCAAAGAAGCGGCCAAGAAGATCGTGCCTGTTCCGGCTAAGTACGAGATCGTCAAGGAAACTGTCGAGCTGCGTCCGGCGAGCAAGCAGTGGCTCGCCGGCAAGTCGCGCAAAGCCATTCCGGCCAGTCCGTCGCTGCTGGCGGCAGTCAGCAACAGCGATATCAAACTCGATGAGCAGAGGGTGGGCAGCTGTCTGAGCGAATACTACGTACCGGCCAAGTCCAAGCAGGAAGACGTGCGCGTGCTTAAGACCGCGGCATTCGACAAGATTCAGGTGGATCCTGCGGCCTACGAGTGGGTCGAGGAAAAAGTCCTGGTCAAAGAAGCCAGCACGAACGTCGTCGAGGTGCCGGCGGTGTTTGAAACCGTTACCGAGAAGGTTCTGGTCAAGCCCGCGAGCACGGCGTGGAAAACCGGCAGTGGCCTGGTTGAGCGCATCGACAACACTACCGGCGAGATTATGTGCCTGGTCGAGGTTCCCGCCCAGTACAAGACCGTCGAGCGGAAGGTGATCAAGACCGCGGCAACGACCAAGGAGATCGAGGTCCCGGCCGAGTACAAGGTCCAGCGCGTGAGCAAGCTGGTCAAGCCAGCCCAGGAACGTCGGCTCAAAGTCGATCCGACCTACGAGACCGTGAGCAAGACGGTCAAGGTATCCGACGAGAAGTTCTTCTGGCACCCGGACTGGGAAAACAAGCCGGAAGGTCGCGCCACCGGTAATACCATCTGCCTGCGTGAGACCGAGGCCAAAATGGCCACCGTCGAACAGCGCAAGGTAAAGACCCCGGCGAGCATCCGCGAGGTCGCGATCCCGGCCGAATACAAGATGGTCAAGGTGCGCAAACTGGTCAAGCCGGCCGAGAAAAAGAAGATCGAGATTCCGGCCGTGGTCGAGACGGTTGCCAAGCGCGTCAAGGTCGCTGATGAGCGTCTCGAATGGCGCAGCGTGCTGTGTGAAACCAATATCACCGGTCGCATCATGACCGATCTGCAGAAGGCGCTGAAGGGGGCCGGCTTCAATCCTGGACCGATCGACGGCCAGGTAGGAGCACAGACCCTGCGTGCGGTTGACGACTACCAGCGTGCGAAGGGGCTGGAGCGGGGCGGTCTGACTCTGTCCACGCTCGAATCACTGGGCCTCAAAATCTGATCTGACGTGTCATGGAGCCATGGATGGCTTCGCCGAAAGAGCCCCGCCCAGTGCGGGGCTTTTTCGTGTGCGCCCAGCATGGGTGCACTCTTGCCGGTGGAAGTCCCGCCGTGAGCTGATCACAGCGAACGAAGTGAAGCGCAACTGCATGAGGGTGACCGAATGTGGGGAGGAAGCGTGGATCGAAGCTGCGAGCCGATGGACAAGAATCGGACAGAAGGCGCTGCCGATCAGGGCGAGCGGGCACATAACCGCGAAGCTCTCGTGATGAAGGCGCAGTGGCGTAGATCGGGCGGTTGTGCAGTGAAGGAGTGCGTTCTTACCCGGGGAGATCTCGCCTTGTGCCTGAAAGGGCGACGGTGATGAGCCGGAGCGAGAAGTCAGCAGAGGCCATAGTAGCCGCCGATGAGGGGCGAAGGGCCGAACAGAGTGCGCAGAACACTGACAGCGGTCGTCGATAACGGTACGGTCCGAACCTCACCGTTCCTGGTGTCCGGCAGGTGGGTGGTACGGCGGGTGAGGTCGATGTGCTCCCAGCGCAGGCGAAGCAGTTCACCCTGGCGCATCGCTGTCTCTAGAGCGAGCTGCACCAGCGGCAGCAGCCAGCGATTACGCGCCTCGCGGCAGGCTGTGAACAGGCGGGCCTCTTCGCCGGACTGCAGGCGCCGGTCGCGCCAACGACCTCCGGGCGGCAGTTTGTTGTCGTGCACCGGGTTGTGGACATAGATGCCCCATTCCTTGCGCGCCACCTCGTAGACATGGCCGAGCAATACCAGGTCCCGTTTCACAGTCGCCGGGGTGACCTCGCGCAGGCGCTCGTCGCGCCGGCGGGCGATGTCGACGCCGTGAACCCCAGCTGCGGCGCCCGGCGCATGGCCGAGAGTGCCGCGCTGGCCGCTGGTCGACGAGGTGTTTCCCGAGCAGCCCGTGCGTCAGTGGGCGTTGATCGTCCCGAGGGCTCGCTGCGCTTTCGCCGGGAGACGGCGCCGACGAGTGCCGAGCTCACCCGGCTGGCCCAGATTCTCGCACGCGCATTGGCCGTTTCCTGGAACGGCAGGGACTGCTGGAACGTGATGCCGACGACTGCAGGGATGCAGGAGGTAGAGCAACGCAGGAGCAGTTGCCGAGAACAGCTATCTGGCCGGAGAGGGCCTCGAGGCCGGGCCGATGGATGAACTCCTGGGTTCATCGATCACCTATCGGATTGCCGTTGGGCCGCAGCAGGGCCGCAAGGTGTTCACCCTGCAGACGCTGCCAGCGTGCGACGAGCCGTTCGATGACGGGGTCGGCAAGGTGGCCGGGTTCTCGCTGCCAGCCGAACGCCGCGCCTCGATGACCTGGGCCCAGCGACTGAAAAGGGTCTTGGTATCGATATCGAGACGTGCCTGGCCTGCAGTGGGGCAGTGCGGATGATGCGTCGAGGATCCCGACGTCATCGAGATGATCCTCACCCACCTGGATGCGAAAGCGGTGGAGCCCGAAGCCCCGAGGCGGCTGCCGAGCCGAGCGACACCGCAGCGGGGGCTGTTCGACTGATCCGGATCAGTCGACGACCACACTCGCGGCTGCGACGTCAGCGGTGTGGCTGCGGTTGCGGCTGACCTGGCGATCGGCGAACGAAGAAAAACGTGCCCGCGAACGAGTTGCCGAAATGGATTCGCGCACCAACATGTAGTTCTGATGGCATTCGGGCATTCGCCAGTCAGCGGGACGGTCGGGCGCAGGTGCCGATGGCTGGGATCGGGCGATTCAGTTGGCGGAAAAAGGCTTTCATTCTACCTATGCTCCGGCAGGCGATGGCTAGGAGAGAATCACCATGTTGAAGATTACATTTTCCCGCGCACCCCCCCACCATAAAATTCGAGTTTGCCAACGTGGGTGGCGACTGACGCGATGCCGCGTGATCGTCTGCAAAGCCAGCGATTGCACGAACCGGAGTTTCGTATCGACAGCACCGACCCCATGACTGGCGAACACATCAAGGGCACCAACGGGCATCCATCCCTGGTCGATGGCAACCTGACAATCTATTTTTCGACCGAGGAAATCCGCAAGGCATACCTCGATGTACCACTTGATCATCCGAATCTGCACGTGCCTTTCGCACCCAGCGACGAAGATGATCGTGGCGGTTAGATCCGCAATACTTCCGCGTTAACTCACCTCTCCGCGGAGTGCTCCAAGCTGCCGCACCCTGGTTCACGGATCAGCCAACTGCGCTACTGGACGCCCGAGTTCCACGGGATGGCAAAAGCTGCCAACTGGGTTTGTGAAGTGAAGCAACACAGTCACTTTTCTGAAAAGGAAAATGGCCTGGATATTCCTCTCCAAGCCGTTTTTATTCGCGCATTGATTTGATTGCGGGGGGAGCAGTTCGGGCACACTTCGTTGACTGCCAGATTGCTGTCGGCCTCCTTCGAAATTGCGACGATCTGCGTCTCGGTAAATCGGATTCCGCACTGTTAAGCTGGCGTCTCGACAGATCAACAAAGGATTGTGATCAATGAAGCGAATATGGATTTTCCCTGCCTGGTTGCTCGCCCTCACCCTTGCGCTCCCCGTCCGCGCAGATGCGCCTGACCTGCTGCTATTGACCCGGTACACGCCCGGCGTGGATATCGCCGGCTGGTACATGAGCGAGAAGCTCGACGGCGTGCGCGCCTACTGGGATGGCAGCCAACTGCTGTCACGCCAGGGCAAAGCGTTTGCTGCGCCTGACTGGTTTACTGCCGAATTGCCACCGTTCGCAATCGATGGCGAGTTGTGGATCGCCCGGCAGCGCTTCGAAGAAGTCGCATCGATCACCTCGCGTAAGCAGCCGCATCCGCAGTGGCGCCGCCTCAGCTACAACATTTTCGAGGTGCCGGGAGCCCAGGGCGATCTGGATGCCCGCCTGGGCAAGCTTCGAAAGTACCTGGCGACCCACCCGGTCGAGCATCTGCGGATCATTCCGCAGCTTGTGTGCCGGGATACCGATCACCTGCAGGCTCATTTGGATAGCGTGACCGCCGGCGGCGGCGAGGGACTGGTGCTGCGTGATCCCAACACCGCTTACGTAACCGGTCGCAGTCCCAGTGCCCTCAAGGTCAAGCAATTCGACGACATGGAGGGTCGCGTCATTGGTTATCGCGCGGGCAAAGGAAAATACCAGGGAATGACCGGTGCCTTGTGGGTGGAAATCGACAATGGCAGGCGCTTCTACGTCGGTTCTGGTCTCAGCGACGCCAACCGTACCAACCCTCCGGCGATTGGGAGCCTGATCACCTTCCGCCACCAGGGTTTCACACGTGATGAAGTGCCACGCTTTGCGTCGTTCTTGCGGGTCAGGAACGAACCCAAAGGTTTTCCGAGTCGGGAATTCCCGCTGTCACCGGTCGACAAGCAATCGATCGACTCGGCAGCGGCCAGGTCAACATCTGGCGAGACCCCGTGACAGTTCGGTCGCAGGCATCAATGAGAAAGACCCTCGGGGTCCACAAGACATGGTGATTCGACGAAAGTAAACGGCTTCTGGCACTCGTCAAGGCTATTGGGGGGCCGACCGTTGGTCGCGGAGGTTCGGGGGCGTCCGCGCCACACCCTTCGGACGGATGACAATGAGTCTTTGAAAGCCGCAGGTCGCGTTGAGGAGATGTAGAAAGTCACGCAATGACTTTGTTGGAAAGAAAAACGGCTTGGAGAGTGATCTGCAAGCCATTTTTCGGACTGAATGGGTAGCGGGGACGAGGTTCTGGCAAAATCTACGATTCGAGTGCGCTTATTCGAAAAAAATTCTTCTCGGCCAATGCTGGGGATCGCCCAGGATCGGCTGAGAAGTTTTTCCTCGCGAGTCACGTACAAGCGGACTGATCTTGTAGACGAGGCTTGGGAAGAGCACGCATCCAAGCCTATTCATGCGATTGTCTCCACATGGGCGTTGCACGATCTGGGCAGCCCAGAGAAGATCAACACCGTATACGAACGCGCGTACAGTGCTTTGGACGCCGACGGTTTTCTGTTAAACGGCGACTTCATCAAGCCAATCGGTGCGGCGCAAGAGTTCGAAGGGGGCCGCTTGTATATCGCCGAGCACGTTGACCTACTGAGTAGTATTGGATTTTCTGACGTTAGCTGCTTGTCATTGTTTGAAGAAGAGATCGAACACCCCAATCCGGCGCAGAGCTACGCATGTATTAGGGCCGAGAAATGAGGAGTCTGTAAAAAAGCGCTGTCTCCGTCTTGCCAGGCCGATGGGTGTCTTACCGCGCGCCCCTTGCTTACGCGCACAAGCGGCGGCTTGGCCCACTAGGCGGCCCGCTACCCACGGGAGATCAACCGGCTGGTCCAAGCGTAAGCTTCCCCGTCAAGTGGACAGTTCAACAATAGAAGACTTGGCGTTCTCAAGTGCCTCGATGGGCGTCGTCCCCCCGAGTCGACAACAGTAACCTCTAATGCATTCACCGCGCCTTGTTCAAACAGCCGCAGTTCAAGAACCGGTCTGTCGTGATTCCCATCGATATCTCGACCGACACACCCCACCTCCCTGACTTGACCCCTATCTTCTCGTATAGCTTGCTCTACTGGGTATGACGTTGCGAATACCGCCTCTCGGGTTCTCCACGTCTCCGCGATAACGAGGCAAGAGAATCACATGTAAATGATCGATGCTTCGTCCTGCTTCGCTTCCATCATTGTTTCCGACAGTGTAGGCATCCGGTTTGTTACCCAGGAAAGGCAGCTGAAGAACCTTTTCTATGTGATCTTTGGGCCTGTCCTTCAGGTAATCCCTATTCAGCATATTTTCATAAAGATCTGTCATGTCAGTCGTTTCAATAATGCTCTTGACTCCCCGAATGGCATCGAAATAATCCGCCTGTTCTGTTTCATCAAGGTCAAAAACTGATACGACATGCCTTCTGGGAATGACCAAGGAATGCCCGGGGTTGACGGGATGGGTATCAAAGATGCCGACAAATGACCTGTTCTCAAAAATAAAGGGGTCGGCTTTGCCGCTTGAAACTCTGCAGAAATAGCAATCTTGTTTTGAGTGGGTACTGTTCATGGGAGAGCCTGGGTTCTATGGATATGAACAAAGTGAGTCAGCTTGGGGTTTTGCTACATCCGCACCAAATCCGCGCGTGGGTCAAGAGAACTCGGCAGTAGGTAAGAACCCGGTTGACTCCCGTCTTGACGAAGGCATCGAATCTCCGGCGCGCATGCGCTCAACAACCGACCGCATTTCTTGCGGCGACCTCCGGCACTACCGCGCTATCATCCGCTGGTGGTTCGAACATGGCGCCTTGAGCAAGTTTGCCGGGTTCGCTGCTGTGACCGAAGCACTGGTGCTGCAGATGGCAATGCTTTGCGTTGAGAAGGTGGTTGTCGCGTTCGAGCCGGGCGACTGTCCGCATCGCGGAATCATCTGGCGCCGGTTACGCGAAGCACGAGCGTCCGAGTTGCGTCACCGTCATCAGAATAATCGCCGACTCGCGCGCACTTTCCATCTCCTGTACGACTTCTCAGGCAGGCTGCATCGGAAAGCCGTTACGTGGGCCGAGGTCGTCCTGGTCGCGCAGAAACAGCGGCGGTGACTGCATGTAGACCGTGACCAGCTGGGCAAGTGATTCCAATGCGTTCCAGTGGATCCGCTCCCAGCCGTGCGAAGCGTCGATGCCAAAGGTTGCCAGCGCGGTGCGCAGGTCGGCGCCGGCCTCGACGGCGGCGGCACTGTCGGATCGATAGAACCGGAAGACGTCTGCGTTGGTAGGGGATGCGGAATTCCTGACACAAGTGGATCAGGTAACGTGTCAGGTGGTAGTCGAACGGTCCGCTCATGTCCGCCATGCACATGGTTACGCCAAATTCGCTCGAATTCTGACCCGGGGCGGTGGTGCCGTTGTCGAGTGTCAGCATTTCGGCAACATCCTGGTGGAGTGCCGCCGATGCCCCAGAGCCAACCTCCTCTGAGATCGTAAACAGCGGATGGCAGTCGACCGGGAGCGTCACATCGTGATCGACCACCGCCTTGACGGCGCCCAGCAGTACCGCAGCGCCCGCTTTATCGTCCAGGTGGCGCGAGACGATGTAGCCGTTCTCCATCACCTCGGGTTGGGGGTCCACGGCGATGAAGTCACCTACGTGGATGCCCAATCCCATCAGGTCCTTCTGGGAATGGCAGATCTCGTCGACGCGCAGCTCGAGGTTGTCCCAGTTCGAGGGCTGTTTGTCGACTGCGTCGGCAAAGGTGTGCCCAGAGGCCTTGAGCGGCAAGATGGTGCCGCGATGTGAACTCATGTCGGTAAACAGTGTGACTCTGGCGCCCTCGGCAAAGCGCGCATTCCAATGGCCGATCGCAACGATCTCGAGGCGTCCATTTGGCTTCAGGGCCTTGACCATCGCACCGAGAGTGTCGATATGCGCGACCACGGCGCGGTCCGGGCTGCTGCGGCCGCCTTTGAGGGTGGCGCGGATCGCCCCCCGTCGGGTCAGTTCGACGGGTACGCCGAGCTTTTCCAGTTCATCGGCCACCAAGTGCACCGTGCGGTCCGTGTAGCCGCTGGGGCTGGGAGTGTTGAGCAGCCGGAAAAGGACATCCTGGACATAGGTCTGGTCTATGGGCAGTAGTTTCATGATTCGGGGTTATGTTGTTCGCTCGCAGCCCCCACTGTATTTGGAAACAGCAGATCGATAAAGCGTTCCACCGTCGGCTGCGGCTCGTGATTGGCGAGTCCGGGACGTTCGTTGGCCTCGATGATGACGTAGTCTTCACCGGCCGGATCGGGCACGATGAAGTCGAGCCCGGTGACCGGGATGTCAAGGGCCGCGGCCGCCTTAACAGCTGCCCGGACGAGGGTCGGGTGCAGTTTGGCGGTGACGTCGTGGATGGTGCCGCCGGTATGAAGGTTGGCGGTCTTGCGCACGGTGAGATATTCGCCGTAGGGCAGTACCCGGTCGAGCTCATAGCCGCCCTCCTGGACGCAGCGCTCGGTCTCCCGGTCGATCGGGATGCTGCTCTCCCCACCGGTCGCCGCCTCCCGGCGTCGGCTCTGCTTTTCGATCAACTCGCGCACAGCGATGCGC
>CAVXWS010000068.1:0-66242 GCA_963765415.1 uncultured Gammaproteobacteria bacterium | reverse complement strand
TGCCGCGCACAAAGGCGTGAGTTCCGGACCTGGATGACGGCTGCTCAAGGTGCCGACTGACCAACCGGTCTTTTCATCGAATGTCGCCGCAGGCGTACCCTCAGTCGTCGCAGCTGTTCGGCATCGAGTGAATCCGGACACAACCACAAACAACGGCAGCGCAGCCTATCCTGCCAGAAACGCAACACCACCAGGCGTGGATGCACCACCGGCGCGTCCCATCCCCGCAACCGGAATTCGCGCCCGTTGAGAAGATCGAGCTGCCATCGCTCGTCGGCCTGCCAGACGGCGGACACAACGCCGAGACCGGACGGAGATCGCAGCCAATGCGACAGGACGCGCGCCATCGAAAGGCAGACCAAAGTCGCCATTACCGCCACCCAGACAGTGGACAGGCGGGTAGTGGAGATGGCCGCGAGCGCCAGTAGGTGGAGCGTGAACCGGTAGAGCAGCAGACAACGGGACCGCCTCGGAGACAATCGCAGCGGAGCATACAGCGGGGGCTTGTTCAGCGCGGACATCCTTATCCGATTTCAAGATCGTCTAATTGTCGGGCGATGGCCCGAACAGGGCGTAGTAGTTTTCGCGAGTGATGCGGGCGAGTTCCTCGACCTCCAGTCCGCGCAATTCGGCGACCGTCTCGGCAACCTGAGCGACATACCTGGGTTCGTTTGGTTTTCCGCGGTGCGGAACCGGTGCCAGGTAGGGCGAGTCGGTCTCTATCAACAAGCGCTCCAGCGGAACTTGCCTGGCGACCTCGCGCAGGCTCGCGGCGTTCTTGAAGGTAACGATACCGGAAAACGAGATGTAGAAATCCAGGTCAAGGGCCTGACGCGCCATCTCCCAAGTCTCGGTGAAGCAGTGCATGACGCCGCCGGCGCGGTCGGCCTGCTCTTCCCGCATGATACGGATCGTGTCCTCACGGGCATCACGGGTGTGAATGATCAGGGGTTTGTCGGCCAATTTGGATGCGGCGATGTGAAGCCGGAAGCGCTGCTGTTGTCGCGCCCGGCCCGACTCGTCGCCATGGAAATAGTCCAGGCCGGTCTCGCCGATGGCGACGTTCTTGGGATGGTCAGCGAGTCGGACCAGTTCATCTACCTCCGGCTCGCGGCCTTCGTCTTCGTTCGGGTGCACACCGACCGATATCGAGATGTTGGGGTAGGTCTCGACCAGGTCGAGCATGGATTCGTAGTGCTCGAGATCGATGCAGACGCAAAGCATGTGTTCCACGCCCGATGAATCGGTAGCGTCGACGAAACGCGAAAAATCGCCTTCGTATCGAGACAGATCCACCCGATCCAGGTGGCAATGAGAATCGACCAGCATGAATTGAACCTACAGACTCGATCCGACAACGCTACATGGTGTGGGTCGGTTTGTCCGATTTCAAGGCGCCGGCAAGATAACCCTCGATCTTGTTGCGGGCCATGCCACCGTCCTGATCGCTGAACTGCACCCCGATTCCGGCGGCGCGGTTTCCTTCCGAACCGATAGGCGTGATCCAGATAATCTTACCCGCCACCGGCAATCGTTCCGTCTCGTCCATCAGGCTGAGCAGCATAAAGACCTCGTCTCCGAGCTTGTATCTCTTGCTGGTCGGAATGAACAGGCCACCGTTCTTGATGAACTGAATGTAAGCCGCGTACAAGGCATTCTTGTCCTTGATCGTCAAAGACAAAATACCTTGGCGGGCTCTTGGCGGTTCCGGTGTCGACATCTGTCAGTTCTTACCCGATTGGGAGGTGTTGCACCACTCGATCAACAAGTGCTCGGTCAGCATCTGAGGGTTCAGATTGTTCATCGAGGCTCGCTGCGCGTCGTACAGACGGTCAAGAAGTTCAAATAACCTCCGCAAGTCTATCCGCTGGGCAAGGGTTTGCAAGCGCGCTTTCGCGGCCTCGAAGTAACAGATCGGCGGCTGGGCGTCAGTTTTTAGCCGAATCAGGTCGGTCAGCCAGAATTGCAGTGTCTCAAGGATCTGCCCGGCCTGCAGATCCTGCCACCCCTTGGCAACCTCGATCGGACTGCACCGCCTTTCAGCCAGCGCGAACAGGTCATCACGCATGAGACTGATCCGGGCCGGACTCCCCTGTTGCAGACGCGCCACCGCCGCCAGGGGCGCCCCGCCGGCAAGCGCCAGTGCCTCGAGGAATGGGGCTGGATCGCTGTCGTCACTCAACCAGGCGAGCGCCTCCTGCTCTGACGGCGGTCGAAACAGGATCTGCTGGCAACGGCTGCGGACCGTGGCCGGGAGTCGGTGCGCTGCGCTGCTGACTAGAACAATCACGGTACGTTCCACCGGCTCCTCCAAGGTCTTGAGCAGGGCATTGGCCGCCGCCGCATTCATCTGCTCGGCCGGAGAGAACAGGAATACCCGATGATGTCCTCCATCGGCCGTCAATACGCTTTGCGCACAAGCCTCACGAACCGCGTCGACCTTGATCGCTTTGCCTTTTTCCTCCGGTTTCACCCAGCGTATGTCGGGGTGATTGCCAAGATTCGCCAGGCGGCAGCCCCGGCAATGACCGCAGGGCCGGTCTTGTTCAGTCGGGCTCTCGCAGATCAAGGCCTGAGCAAGATAGGCCGCGAATCGATTCTTCCCCAGTCCCGGCAGACCATGCAGTAGCAGGGCGTGAGGCAAACAACCCGAAGCTTGGCGGTCTTGCAGACGGTTCCAGATCGAGCGCTGCCAGGGCAACAAGCCTACGGTCTGATCGGTCTGGCGCTCACTCTCCGCCATCGGTCGCCTCGTCGAGAAAAGCAGCCAACACCTCGAGGATCTGCGCCTCGACCTCGGGCAGCGGTCTGCTCGCATCGATCAGCCGGATGCGTTTGGGGGATCTCTGGGCAAGCTGAAGGTAACTGTCTCGAACGCGCTCGAAAAAGCGCTTCGATTCTTGTTCGAAACGATCCAGTTGCGAACGTTTTCCGGCCCGCTTCAGACCGAGTTCAACCGGCAGGTCGAGCAACAGGGTCAAATCCGGCCGTCGATCGCGCTGCACCCAGGTCTCGAGCTGCGCGATGCGCTCGATCTCGATCCCGCGACCGCCGCCCTGGTATGCATAGGTGGCGTCCGTAAACCGGTCGCACAATACCCAGGTCCCCGTGCTCAGGGCGGGTTCAATCCTGGTCTGCAGGTGTTCGGCGCGCGCGGCGAACATCAGCAGGAGTTCGGCATCCATAGACATGCCTGCGTCGCGGTGACCGAGCAGCAGATCGCGCAGTTCCTCGCCAAGTCCGGTACCGCCGGGTTCGCGGGTGGTGAGCAACGGGATGCCGGCGGCCTCGATCGTCCGTGCAATCAACGCCAGGCAGGTGCTCTTTCCGGCGCCTTCGATGCCCTCCACGGTGATGAATCGGCCGCTGTTCATTTTCCTCTCTTTAACTGGTAGCGCCGCACCGCCGCATTGTGTTCTTTCAAGCTGCTCGAGAACTGATGGGTGCCGTCTCCACGAGAGACGAAATATATTGACTTACCCTCGGCCGGCTGGACCGCGGCACGTAAGGCCGCTTCGCCGGGCATACAGATGGGCGTCGGCGGCAGACCCGCGTGTACGTAGGTATTGTACGGTGTGTCTTCGCTCAGATCCTTACGCCGAAGATTGCCGTCGAATCGCTCTCCCATGCCGTAGATTACGGTCGGGTCCGTCTGCAGCTTCATGCCCGTGCGCAGGCGGCGGCTGAAGACGCCGGCGATCTGGTGACGCTCCTCTGCCGCCCCGGTTTCCTTCTCGACAATCGAGGCCAGAATCTGTGCCTCATAAGGGCTCGCCAACGGCAGGTCGTTATCGCGTTCCTTCCAGGTCTGCTGCACAACCTGCTCCATGCGGCGGTAGGCCCTATGCAGTATCTGGATGTCCTTGGCACCTCGAGGGAAGCGATAAGTGTCGGGAAAGAATCGGCCCTCCGGATGCACACCCGAAAATCCCAGCCGTTCCATGACCTCGGCGTCACTGAGATCGGTCAGCGTGTGAGTCAGGACCGAATCCGATGCCAGCGCCGTGCGGAACTGCCTGAAGCTCCATCCCTCCACCAAGGTCAATGAATATTCGATCGACTTTCCTGACACCAGCAACTCAAGCAGACCGGCCGGGGTGAGACCGGGATTGATTTGGTATTCTCCGGCGCGCAGATGACGTCCCTGTTCCTGCTGCCGCACCAGCAGGCGGAAATAGAGCGGCTCACGCAGCAACCCCTGTTCGTGGAGTTCGCGCGCGATCTGCCGGGTGTTCGCGCCTGCGGGTACCGTGTAGACGACCCCTCCTGCCGGCACTTTCATCGGCTCGGAGGCAAAGGTCCGATAGTCCACCCAATACCAACCGGCGACAAGGCTCGCGGCAATGACGACGCAGCCGACCAGCCAGCCGAAGATTCGCGTTCCGGGGCTCAAGGAAACAACCTAATCACTAACAGTGACTTATCGTAATAACTTAACACGGGGAGTGAACTTTTTGCATGGCCGATACGATCGGCGCCGGGTCGGCCAGCCGTAAGTCGTATTCTCTCCCCTCCCAGCGTTTTACCCGACGGATGCCGGCGATAGAATTGCACAGGTACAGACCATCCGCATCGCTCAGGTCGCGTGGTTTAACCGGCCGGATCAGTACGGGCGTGTTCTGCTGTTCGGCGAGATCGAGGATCAAGCCGCGAACCACCCCGGTCACCCCGGAGAGATCCAGACTGGGCGTAATCAGTTGTCGGCCCCGATGCAGAAACAGATTGCTGGAGGTGGCTTCGATAACTTGACCGAGTGAGTCCAGCATCAGTCCTTCGTCGACCGTCGGATCGGACCACTCACGGCGCGCCATGACCTGTTCCAGCCGGCACAGGTGCTTCATTCCGGCCAAGCTCGGATTCTGACCCAGGCGCGTTTCGCAGGTTCGAAGGGCGAGGCCATCACTAGCCGACCCCGCGCCGTAGGAGGGCCATTCGTACAGGCTACTGACTCGCAGGGGCGCACAACCCGGGTCCGGACGATATCCGCGCCCGGCGCTACCACGGGTCAACAGGACTTTCCACACCCAGCCGTGGGACTCGGCGGTGTCCAGCTGCGAAAGCAACTTGTCTAGATCCGCCCGTAGATCATCAGCTGACGGCGCCGGTATACCAAGACGCGCGCAGGACGCGTTCAGTCGGTCGACGTGACGTTGCCAAAGACAGGGCCGAGCAGAAAAAACGGCGATGGTCTCGAACAGGCCATCGCCGTAGTTCAGGCCGCGATCCAGAGGCGTAATATCGCCGTCTGGCTCGCCGTTAATCAGAACGGCCAGGATAATAACGGATACCTATCCGCTTCAGCCGTCGAAGCGGCGGAACGCCAGTGTGCCGTTGGTTCCACCGAAGCCAAAGGAGTTGGACAGCGCAAGGTCGATCTTCATCTCCCGGGCGGTGTGGGGGACGTAGTCGAGATCACACTCGTCATCCGAGTTATCCAGATTGATCGTCGGCGGTGCCACCTGGTTGTGGATGGCGAGGATGGTGAACAGAGCTTCTGCTCCACCCGCGGCTCCGAGCATGTGGCCCGTCATGGACTTGGTGGAACTGACGCAGAGTTTCTTAGCGTGATCGCCGAAGGCCACTTTGACCGCCTTGGTCTCCGCCACGTCACCGGCCGGCGTCGAGGTTCCATGGGCATTGATGTAGTCAACCTGGTCGCGGTTCGCGCCCGCATCCTGCAGCGCCAGGCGCATGCACTCGGCCGCCCCGGCGCCATCGGGCGAAGGCGCCGTCATGTGATAAGCATCGGAGTTCATGCCGGCGCCGACCAGTTCGGCGTAGATCTTGGCGCCGCGCGCCTTGGCGAACTCCAATTCCTCGATCACGATGACTCCGGCTCCGTCGCTGAGCACGAAGCCGTCTCGATCCCGATCCCAGGGACGGCTGGCCGCCTCTGGATCATCGTTACGGGTGGAAAGCGCCCGGGCGGCGGCGAAGCCGCCGAGACCCGTCGGGGTCATTCCATGTTCGGATCCGCCGGCGACCATAGCGTCGACGGTTCCGCGTTGAATCATCCACATGGCATCGGCAATGTTGTGCGCGCCGGTGCTGCAGGCCGAAACGATCGAGATATTCGGGCCCTTCATGCCGTAACGGATGGACAGGTTTCCGGCCACCATGTTGATGATGTTTGCCGGCACGAAGAAAGGGGAAATCCTGCGGGGCCCACCTTTCAGGTAGGCGTGGTAACCATTTTCGATACCACCGATACCACCAATCCCTGAGCCGACTGCAACACCGATACGACCGGCATTGGCCTCACTGACCTCCAGGCCCGAGTCCTCGACAGCCTGAATGCCGGCAGCCATCCCGTAGTGAATGAACGGGTCCATCTTCTTGGCTTCCTTCCTGGAGACGTATTTCTCCAGGTCCAAGCCGTAGATCGGACCACCGATGCGCACGCTGAAAGGTTCTACGTCGAAATGGGTAATAGGTTGAATGCCGCTTTTCCCGGCCAGGATGTTTCCCCAACCGCTGGCAACGTCCAGCCCAACCGGAGCCACAAGACCCAGACCCGTAACGACTACCCTTCGATTTGACATAAAGGATTCACCTCAAACTTGCGCGAAACACAGCGAAGGCCGCCTGTCTCCCATCTGCAGGGACATCGGCGGCCTGCGTTTACACCTTCGGCAAATCGCAATCAGCTGTGTGACTGGATGTAATCAATTGCCTGCTTAACCGTCGTGATCTTTTCTGCTTCTTCGTCCGGGATCTCCGTTTCGAATTCTTCTTCCAGCGCCATGACCAATTCGACTGTATCCAGCGAGTCGGCGCCCAGGTCATCCACGAATGAAGAATCGGTATTGACCTCTTCCTCTTTCACACCCAGCTGTTCAATGACGATCTTCTTCACGCGTTCTTCGATGCTGCTCATTTGGACGAGTTCCTCCGCTAAAACGTGAGCCGGCGCCACACGATGCCGCCGTATTGTATTCCTTAAAACCGCGAGGTCAAAGTTGAAATAATGACCGACCAGTGGTCGAATTTAACCACTTCCCTGTCGTGAGATCGTTCTATCTCGATCGATCACGACATATACATTCCGCCGTTGACATGAATGGTCTCTCCGGTGATGTACGCGGCGCCGGGAGAGGCCAGAAAACCAACGACGGCGGCGATCTCCTCGGGATTTCCCAAGCGACCAAGGGGAATTCCACTAAGCAAGGCCGCTTTTTGCTCATCCGATAGTTCGCGGGTCATATCCGTATCGATGAAGCCCGGCGCCACGGCATTCACGGTGATCCCGCGCGAGCCTATCTCGCGGGCGAGCGACTTGGTAAATCCAATCATGCCGGCCTTGGCCGCGGAATAGTTCGTCTGCCCCGGATTGCCGCTCGCGCCGACCACCGAGGCGATGTTGATAATCCGGCCCTTCTTAGCCTTGGTCATCCCTCGCAGGCACGCTTTACAGACGCGAAACAGCGAGTTCAAATTCGTGTTGATAACGTCGTCCCACTCGTCGCTTTTCATACGCATCAGCAGGTTGTCGCGAGTAATGCCCGCGTTGTTTACCAACACCGTCACGGCGCCAAATTGCTCGTTGATCGATTTGTTGACCCGATCGACCGAGACCTGCTCGCCGACGTCCAGACGCAGCCCCCCGCCCTTGATGCCAAGCTCTTCCAGATACCTGCTTATCGACTCGGCGCCGGAGTCGGTGGTCGCCGTACCCACGACCGTCGCGCCCATTTGTCCCAGGGCGACGGCAATTGTCCGGCCGATACCACGACTGGCCCCTGTCACGAGGACAATTTCCTGATCAAGCATTCGTCATCTCCAATGCTTTTTCGAATCCGGCGGGATCAGTGACAGAGATCGCTTCGAGATCGCGGTCGATTCGCTTGGCCAGCCCCGTCAGGACCTTGGCCGGCCCAGTCTCTATGAGTAGTTCAGCGCCCCGGGACTTGAGTTGCTGCACATCTTCGACCCAGCGCACTGGCAGATACAGTTGCTGCGCCAGGCGTGTGCGAATCGTGTCCGCATCTGCCGCCGGACTTGCGTCGACATTGTGGATCACCGGTATCTCCGGAGTCGTGATCTCGATGTCGTTCAAGATGCCGCTAAGGCGTTTGGCCGCAGCTTTCATCAACGAGCAGTGAGAGGGGACGCTGACCGAAAGCAGCATGGCGCGTTTAGCACCGGCCGCCTTGGCCCCGGCAACCGCGCGCTCCACGGCAGCGGCCTGCCCGGAAATTACCACCTGCCCGGGTGAATTGAAGTTGGCGGCCTCTACGATTTCGCCCTGCTGCGCCTCGCTGCAGACCGCGCGTACGGCATCATCGCCCAGTCCGAGGATGGCGGCCATTGCCCCGCTCCCCCCGGGTACGGCGTCCTGCATCAATTCGCCGCGCTTGCGCACCAAGTGAACCGCGTCGGTGAACCGCAGGGCCCCGGCGGCCACCAGTGCGGTGTATTCACCAAGACTGTGACCGGCCATTACGACTGGCGCAGCAGCGCCTTGCGACTGCCAAGCCCGCCACACCGCCACACCCGCGGCGAGCAGGCAGGGCTGAGTATTTGCCGTTGCATTCAGTTCCGTGTCGGGACCTTGCTGACTGAGTTGCCACAGATCCATTGCGAGCGCATCCGATGCCTCATCGAATGTTGCTCGGATATCCGCATGGACTTGGGCCAGCTCTGCCAGCATGCCAACAGCTTGTGAGCCCTGGCCAGGAAAAACGAATGCGGGAGTCTTGCTCATGAAAGCGCGATCTCTCTTCTTAAAATTTCAATAACACGGAACCCCAGGTGAAGCCTCCACCGAAGGCCTCCAACAATAGAGTTTCGCCGGTTTTTATTCGGCCGTCTCGCACGGCTACGTCCAGCGCCAGGGGCACGGAAGCGGCCGAGGTATTGCCGTGTTGGTCAACAGTGACCACAACCCGGTCCATCGACATGCTCAGCTTGCGCGCGGTTGCTTGAATGATGCGGATGTTGGCCTGGTGCGGAACCAGCCAGTCGACGTCTGATTTCTTGAGTCCGTTGGCCGCGAGCGTTTCGTCGACAATCCGCCCCAGTGTATTGACCGCCATGCGAAAGACTTCGTTGCCTTTCATCCGGGTGAAGTGCGGATCACCGCCTGCGTCATCAAGATCGAAGCCACGCGATACGCCGCCGGGAACATGCAGTAGGCTCTCATAAGCACCGTCGGCATGTAAATGGCTGGAGAGGATGCCGGGCTTGTCCGATGCTTCGAGCACCACCGCGCCAGCCCCGTCGCCGAACAGCACGCAGGTGGCGCGATCCGTCCAATCGATAATGCGCGAGAAGGTCTCCGCGCCGATGACGAGGGCGCAACGTGCCATGCCGCTGCGTATATACATGTCGGCCGTCGCCAGAGCGTAAATGAACCCGGTACACACGGCCTGGATATCAAAGGCAGGGCAACCATGGACGTCCAGTCGCTGCTGCAGAAGACAGGCGGTGCTCGGGAATATTTTGTCAGGGGTCGTGGTAGCGACGATGATCAGGTCTAAGTCAGCCGGCTCTATCGCCGCCGCCTTGATGGCGCGCCTGGCCGCTTGCTCTGCCAGATCGCAGGTCGTTTCGCCATCGAGTGCGATGTGCCGCTTGAGGATGCCGGTGCGTTCACGTATCCACTCGTCGGTGGTATCGACCGTCTTCTCTAGATCCTTGTTGGTCAATACGTTGTCGGGCAGATAACCACCCGTACCGGTGATCCGAGAAAACGTTTTCATGCGCTCGCCCGGTCGTTCAGCCGATGTCCGAGTTGAGCCTCGACTCGTTGCGCTATGCGCTCCGCGATGTTCGAGTTGACTTCTTTCTTGGCAATCGCGATGGCATTGCGAAACGCCATTATATCGGCTCCGCCGTGGCTCTTGACGACGATGCCTTTGAGTCCGAGCAAACTTGCACCGTTATAGTTGCGGGGATCGATCTGGCGCTTGAGTCCACGCAGGATCGGGTATGCGAAGACCGCCAACAGCTTTGCGATCAGGCTGTTCCGAATCTGTACCTTTATGAAATGACGAATCAACTTGGCCACGCCTTCGCTGGTCTTGAGCGATACATTGCCGACAAAGCCGTCGGTCACCACGATGTCCAGGTTGTCCTTGAGGAAGATATCATCTCCCTCGATGTACCCAAGATAGTTCAGAGTGCTCGAGGCGGACAGCAGCTCGTGCGCACCCTTGACCTGTTCGTTGCCCTTGATCTCTTCCTGGCCGATGTTCAACAGGCCAACCGTCGGTGAATCGATATTCTCGACCGCGCTGACCAGCTCCGAACCCATTACCGCAAACTGGTAGAGATGTTCCGCGGAGCAATCCACGTTGGCACCGAGGTCGAGCACCCAGGTTCGGCCATTGACCGCGGGGAGCGAGGTAATGATCGCGGGCCGATCCACATGCGGCAAGGTCTTCAGCACGAACCTTGCGGTCGCCATCAAAGCGCCGGTGTTCCCGGCGCTGACACAGGCGTCCGCCCGCCCCTCCTTGACCAGGTTGATTGCAACCCGCATCGACGAGTCTTTCTTGTTTCGCAGGGCCTTGGAGGGTAGCTCGTCCATGCCGACCATTTCCGTCGAATGAACGATGTGGAGGCGGTCTGGAACCGGCCGCTTGCCCAGATGCTCGCAGATCTTTTCTTCTCGACCGACCAGGATCAGCTCGACATCCGGATCGCGCTCGAGAAAAGACAGTGCCGCCGGTACCACTACCGACGGGCCATGGTCACCGCCCATCGCATCCAGGGAGATCGTCGTC
Source organism: uncultured Gammaproteobacteria bacterium (assembly GCA_963765415.1). Taxonomy (GTDB): domain Bacteria; phylum Pseudomonadota; class Gammaproteobacteria; order Chromatiales; family Chromatiaceae; genus CAVXWS01. Next base: position 55,515 of record CAVXWS010000068.1, on the reverse strand, counting down.
TTGTTGCCCAACGTCGGTCTAACCTCGTCGAATCTGGCGAATGCGCGCGATCACGAACCGAGCTTCGGGCCCGGACCCGCGGGTGACCCGGCGGCGATCACTTGTCGACGACTTTTCGCCCGCGATAGAAACCGTCGGGGGTGATATGGTGGCGCAGATGCGTCTCGCCGGAAGTGGGGTCGATCGACAGAGTTTCGGCCTTCAGGCTGTCGTGCGAGCGTCTCATGCCGCGCTTGGACGGCGTTTTCCTATTCTGTTGAACCGCCATGATGTTCTCCTAAAAGCTAGATTCGTTGTTTCGATTTCAAAATCAACCCGATCCGCCATCGCCGGACTTTTTCAGCGACGCCAGAACAGCGAACGGATTCGCAGCATGCTGCCTCTCGGTCTCTTCACCCGTTTCCGCCTCGGCCATCAACCGACATTCGGACTCACTGTGACGCGCGATCGACGGGATCGCCATGATCAGCTCGTCTTCGACAATGTCGCGCAGCCGAAGCTGATCGCTCTCGACCAACAGAGGATCCAGTTCCTCAGGCAGCCTCGCCGCCTCTTCCAGACCTCGCACCGGGCTGAGTGCGACGACGGCCCTGGCGACCAGGTCCATCGGCTGCAGACAACGCTGACAGATGAGCGACAGATTCGCTTCGACCCGACCGGCGACCAGCAACCGGTGTTCGTCGTCGTACCCAAACCTTAACGCAAACGCCGCTTCTCCCTGCGATGAGGCCAGAAGCGGCGTTAAGCGGGCAAGCTCGTCAAGGGCGTATGCCCCGACATAGTTTCTGCCCTGCTCGCAGACCCGCCAGGGATCTACAAACTCCGGTAAGGGCTGCGCCATAAGCGCGGAAGGGTAATAAACTTAGTTCAGGTCGTCAACATAAACAAGCGCTTACCTGAGGCTAAAGCCCCCCGACAACGGCCAGGAGGACGCCGGCCGCGACTGCCGACCCAATTACGCCGGCCACGTTTGGACCCATGGCGTGCATGAGCAGGAAGTTATGGTGATTGGCCTCCAGGCCGACCTTATTAACTACCCGGGCGGCCATCGGCACGGCCGACACCCCGGCGGCGCCTATCAGCGGGTTGACCTTGCCGCCGGAGATCCTGTACATGAGCTTGCCCATCAGAACTCCGGCGGCCGTGCCGACACAGAAGGCCATCGCCCCCAGCGCGAGAATACCCAAGGTCTCCACGGTGAGGAATTTGTCCGCCTGCAGCTTGGAGCCGACCGATAGGCCCAGGATGATAGTCACCGCATTGATGATCTCGTTCTGGGCCGCCTTGCTCAAACGGTCGACCACCCCGGATTCGCGCAGCACATTACCGAAGGTGAGCATCCCGATCAGCGGTGCGGCCGAAGGCAGGAACAGCAGACACAAGAGCAGCACGGTAAAGGGGAACAGGATCTTTTCCAGTTTGCTCACCGGGCGAAGCTGCGACATCTCTACCGCCCGCTCCTTGGGCGAGGTCAGAGCCTTCATGATCGGCGGCTGAATGATCGGCACCAGGGCCATGTAGGAGTAGGCGGCGACCGCGATTGCCCCCAGCAGATCCGGCGCCAGTTTCGACGCGAGGAAGATCGCCGTCGGACCATCGGCGCCACCGATGATGGCGATTGCCGAAGCGTCGGCCAGGCTGAAGTCGAACCCCGGCACGAGGTTGAGTGCAAGGGCGCCGATGAGGGTCGTGAATATCCCGAACTGCGCGGCGGCTCCCAGCAACAGGGTCTTGGGCATAGCGATCAGGGCGCTGAAATCGGTTAGCGCGCCGACGCCCATGAAAATCAACAGCGGCGCCACGCCGGATCCGATCGCGACCTCATAGAACTGGTACAGCATGCCGGGCACATAGCCGAGGTTCGACGCCAGCGTCTTGGCCGCCGCCGTAGTCGCGAGATCGGCATGCTTGAGCGCTGAGCCGATCTCCTCGATCGGCACATTCAACGACTGAGCCAGCATCGTCAAATGATCCGGGTTTGCCGCCAGCATCAATTGGCCGAGAGCGCCTTCGGCCAGACCGGCGACCGGGATATTGCTCAGCAGCGTACCGAAACCGATCGGCAACAACAGCAAGGGTTCGAAACCCTTGCGGATGGCGAGAAAGATCAGCAGACCGCCGACTACGATCATCAGCAGCTGGCCCCACTCGAGATTGGCGATCCCCATTGACCGCCAAAGCGCGTCTACACCGATTTCCATATGCGCGTCAGACCAGAGTCAGCAGGTTGTCGCCAACCTGTACCGCATCGCCTTCCTTGACATTGACCTGCGAGACCGTGCCGTCGAAAGGCGACCGCACCTCTGTCTCCATCTTCATGGCCTCGAGCACAACGATCACATCGCCGGCCTTGACGCTTTGCCCGGCGTTGACCAGGACTTTGTAGATGTTACCCGCCAGGGGCGCCGGGACATCCTGGACCGGGCCGGAGGCGGCCGGTTCAGACGCAGCGGCCGGGGCCGCGGCAGGGGCTGCGGATTGGATCGCCTGAACATCCCCGCCCGAGGCGACCACGACATTGTAGGCCTGGCCGTTCACCGTCACCGTGAAGGCCTCGGGCTGGCCTTCGGCCGCAGCGGGAGCTTTTGCAGCCTTCGCCGCCGGCAATACCTCGGCGCCGGTTGGGACCGGTTCGAAGGCATCCGGATTGTCGCGGTTCTGCAGGAACTTCAGACCTACCTGGGGGAACAACGCATAGGTCAGCACGTCATCAATCTCGGCATCGGCGACCCGCAGCTTGTGCTCTGAGGCCAGGCCACGGAATTCGGCGGTCAGTCTTTCGACCTCGGCCTTGATCAGGTCGGCGGGGCGACAGGTGATCGGCTTACCGCCCTGGAGCACGCGGGCCTGCAGTTCGGCATTGACCGGCGCCGGCGCTGCACCGTACTCGCCTTTGAGCACGCCGGCGGTCTCTTTGGTGATGTTCTTGTAGCGCTCGCCCATGAGAATGTTGATCACCGCCTGAGTCCCGACGATTTGTGAGGTCGGGGTGACCAGTGGGATGAAGCCCAGATCTTCGCGAACCCGCGGAATCTCCTCGAGCACGGCATCCAATTTGTCGGTGGCGTTCTGCTCGCGCAGTTGATTCTCCATGTTCGTCAACATGCCGCCCGGTACCTGAGCGACCAGAATGCGTGAATCAACCCCGCGCAGCGAGCCCTCGAACTTGGCGTACTTCTTTCGCACCTCGCGGAAATAGGCGGCGATCTCCTCGAGCAGGTGCAGGTTCAGGCCAGTATCGCGTTCGGTGCCTTCCAAGATGGCCACCACCGACTCCGTCGCGCTGTGACCGTAGGTCATGGACATCGAAGAGATCGCAGTATCGATCATGTCGATGCCCGCTTCGGCCGCCTTGATATTCGTCGCAGTGCTCATGCCGGTGGTGGCGTGGGACTGCATGGCAATCGGGATCTGTACGGTTTCCTTCAGTCGACTGACCAGTTCGAACGCGACATAGGGATTCAGCAGACCGGCCATATCCTTGATGCAGATGGAGTGGCACCCCATGTTCTCCAGACCCTTTGCCATGTCCAACCAATACGGCAGGTTGTGTACCGGACTAACCGTGTAGGACATCGTCCCCTGGGCGTGCTTGTCGACCTTCAGGGTCGCATTGACTGCGGTCTCTAGATTGCGCAGATCGTTCATGGCATCGAAGATTCGAAAGACATCAATGCCATTCACAGCCGCACGTTCAACGAACTTCTGCACCACATCGTCGGCATAGTGGCGGTAGCCGAGGATGTTCTGGCCCCGAAACAGCATCTGCTGCGGCGTGTTTGGCATGGCCTGTTTCAAGGCGCGCAACCGCTCCCAAGGGTCTTCGCCCAGGTAGCGGATGCAGGCATCGAAGGTCGCCCCACCCCAGGATTCCAGCGACCAATAGCCAACCTGATCTAGTTTTTCGGCAATCGGCAGCATATCGTCGAGACGCATGCGGGTTGCAAACAAGGATTGGTGGGCGTCGCGCAGGACGAGTTCGGTAATGGCGAGTTTTTTAGCGGTCATAGCGTCTCGAGTCTACGGCTTGAGGTTGGTGGGCATTCATCCGATCCGCGCAGCGCGGTAGCGGGCTACAGCGGCGGCAATCACCGCGACCAATTGATCCTGACCGACAGGCTGCAACACCGTCCCCGAAGCAGGCGCGGTCGACCCATGCTCGGTCTTGCCGCGGTCGAGCAGACCCGCGGCGGCCGACATGCCACGCATGGTGAAAACGAGAACGATAAGAAAACCAAAGACGATACCCATGCCCAGCAGCATGAGCTTGCCGCCGGCGAGCAGCAGGTCCTCGACAGGCATAAGTTCTCCCCCTTGGTTCGGCTTTGGCCGGTTATCATAGTGGCGCTTCAAACTGGCGCCAGCGCAATTTGTTGCAGCGCAACAGAATGGTCAGCCTGTCTTTCTAGGTGATGAGTCTGGATAAGTCAAGAATCGCCACGGCATTTCAGTTCCTCACACCACCCGACAACGCTTTCTTTAGTTTACGGAGCTTTAACCTGAACACTCGGCCGACTTTGATACTTGGATCGACTTCCTCCTATCGGGCCACCCTGCTGAAAAAGCTCAGTCTGCCGTTTGTGACGGATTCACCCGAGATCGATGAGCGACCAGGCCCCGACGAAGCGGCCAGCGCCTTGGTTGTGCGGCTTGCCGAAGCGAAGGCCCGAGCGGTCGGTAAACGACATGATAACGCCCTGATCATCGGCTCCGACCAGGTTGCATGCATTGCCGACCGCATGCTTGGAAAGCCCGGAAATCGAGAACAGGCTATCGAGCAATTGTTAGCCGCATCCGGACAGGTGGCGACCTTCTATACCGGGCTCTGTCTGCTGAACACAGAAACCGGGCTCGCGAACACGGTATGCGAACCCTACCGAGTGCACTTCCGGTCCTTGGCGAAAGGCCAGGTGGAACGTTATGTCGACGCCGAACAACCGTTCAATTGCGCCGGCAGCTTCAAGTCGGAGGGTCTGGGCATCAGTCTGTTTCGGCGGCTTGAGGGTGAGGATCCCAATGCGCTGATCGGCCTTCCCCTGATCCGACTGATCGATCTGCTCCGAGAACAGGGGATAGAGGTCCCCTGAGCAAAGATACTAGTGGGCTATGAGAGTGACCGAACTTACCAAGCAGCCCACTAGACGTGCACCTGACTCGTGACATAGCGATACTTGCCGGAGCGTTCAGGCTCGATCCGAGCCACATGATCGATCCGGATCTCGACCTCGGCCCCGAGTCGCTGGCGAAAACCCGTGACGATCGTCTGATCGTTGCCTCGTTGGTAGTTCTCACCGGGAACGATGAGGACCCGGGTGAACTCGAGTGATTCCTGTACGATTTTGAATGACTCGATTCCGGGCAGGTCTCGTACCACGTAGATCAGGGCCAGTCCGTGCATGATGGTACCGTCACGCGCAACAATGAAATCAGTGGTCCGCCCTTGGATCTCTTTTAGCATCGGGAGCCCGCGCCCACAGGGACAACGCCCTGTATCCATGACTGCCACGTCACCGGTTCGATAGCGAATGAAAGGGAATTCCCCGGTCGCGAGATGCGTGACGACGACTTCACCGGCCTCGCCTGGCGGCAGCACTCGGCCGCCGGCATCGATGATCTCGACGATGATGTCTTCCGCGCTCAGGTGCATGCCGCCCTCAGGGCACTGATGTGCAATGAATCCGGCATCTCGACCACCGTAGCCGTTGGCTGTAGGACAACCGAACACCCGCTCGATGTCGTCTCTTTGCTCGTCATACAGGCGCTCAGACGTGACGAAGGCAACCTTGACACCCAAGGAACCGAGATCCGTACCGAGCCGTTCCGCATGCCTAGCGATGAGCGCCATCGACGAGGGATAGCCGAACACCATCACCGGCCGGAAGGCGACGATCTGAGCCACATACCGGTCCAGCTTGGCCGGTGACATCTCGAACGCGGGCATCAACCGGGAGCGAAGCAGCCGATCCCGCAGATCGCGGAGATGGTCTTGCGCACCGAGTTCGACCGGCGATCCCCAGACCACCAACTCCGGATCGCCGATATCGACTCCCCACCACCGAGTGGCTCGCCATTTGGCCGCGACGTCATGAGAGATGCGCTCCTTGCCGACGAAGAAGATCAGTGGTTGTCCGGTGGAACCGCCCGTGTTGAAGCGCTTGAGCGGCCCGGCATCTCTCGCCTTCAGGTCGTCCTGATGTTCGCGAATCAGCGGTTTGTTCAAATACGGCAAGCGCTGCAGATCGGTCAACCCGCTGACGTCCTGGGGCCGCATGCCCAGATCATCCATCACTCGACGGTAGTATCCGGTCTGCTCATACGCCTGTGTCAACAGTCGTTGCAGGCCATCCAGTTGCAGCCGCTCGATCTCTGCGGGAGACAGCCATTGAGAGACTTCGAGCCGCTTGCGCCACTCGACTGAATGGTGACCCTTCAGTCTCTCGTGCAGTGGAAACACCGCTCCGCTGATGAGTTTCGTCATCCAGCCGCTCATCGATTCAACCCGCCAGTCCCTGGTACACCGGCTGGTAGCGGGCTACCGATGACGACCAACTGCGCTCGGCCTCGACGTAGGCGCGGCCATTGTCACGCAGGCGTTGCCAATCGGTGCGCTGGTCGAACATCCCTACGATCGCATCTGCCAGCGCTTCGACACTGCCCGCACGAAAGAGACGGCCGTTTTCGCCATCCTGTATCAGCTCGCGATGACCCCCGACATCGGAAGCCAGGACCAGGCGCCGTTGCGCCATGGCCTCCAGAGGTTTCAGCGGCGTCACCAACTCGGTGATCCGCTTCGAAAGCCGCGGATAGACCAGGATGTCGATCAGATTATAGTACCTGGGCACATCGGCATGCGGCACCCTTCCGGTGAATACAACGCGCTCGGCCAAACCGAGCGCTGCCACCTGTCTGCGCAGGTTGCCTTCTTGCGGGCCGCCACCGACCAGCAGCAGGCGCGCTTGGGGCAGGCGCTCCGCCAGGAGCGCTATCGCCTCTACCGCCAAAGACAGTCCTTCATAAGCGTAGAACGAACCGATGAATCCCAATACCTGGCTGTCCCGCAAGCCGAGCGCGGACCGCAGACCGGGGTCGGGCGCCCCCCTCTGTCCAAAGCTGTCGATGTCGACGGCGTTAGGAATCACCGTGACCTTGTTCGCCGGTAGCCCGCGACCCAGGATGTCCCGGCGCAGACCCTCGCAGATACAGGTGACTCGGTCGACCCCGCGGAACACACGCGTCTCCAGCGTGCGAGTCATTCGATATCGCAGGCTGCCTTCGGTCGTGGTGCCGTGATCTACCGCGGCGTCTTCCCAAAAGGCGCGACATTCGTAGACCACCGGTTTTCCATGTCGTCTGGCCGCGCTCAAAGCAGCGATGCCGTTCAGCGCTGGAGAGTGCGCGTGCAAAATGTCCGGTTGGAACTGCTCGATCAAGGGGTCCAGCCTCCGCGCCAGCCCCCGAACAACCTCATATTGATTCCACACGGGCAAGCGGCTGAGGAGCGAGGATGATGGGGCGCATCGATGGAAGATCAGGTCGTCAACCTCTTCCGGATCCGGCCCATCCGACGCATGCTTACTGCCCGTGACCTGCAGAGTCGTCCACCCGAGCTTCTTCTGTTCAAGTAGAATCGATCGTGTGCGAAAAGTGTAGCCGGTATGCACCGGCAAAGAATGGTCGAGGATGTGCAGGATCTTCATCGATCATCCGGCTTCGGCGCGTAAGAAGGCCTCGAGCATCAGTAGCGACCAAAGCGAGGCGCTGCGGTCCGCAAACCCGCCGAGATGCTCTTCCATCAGCCCCTCCAGCCGGCGCCGCCGAAAGATCCCGGTGTCGTTCAGAGTGTCACCGGTTATGGCCGCCTGAAGTTGCCCGCGCAACGGACCACGAAACCAATCGGCCAAAGGCACGGCAAAACCACGTTTCTCCCGATACAAAACATCCTTCGACAGATAGGGCTCCATCGATTTCTTCAACAGATATTTTCCAGTCTCACCGCGTCGTTTGAGCGAAGATGGAACGGTTGCCAACCACTCGACCAGCTTGTGATCAAGTAACGGGACTCGCACCTCGAGGGAATGAGCCATACTGGCACGGTCGACCTTGGTGAGAATGTCGCCGGGCAAATAGGTCTTGATGTCGAGGTATTGCAGTCGGATCAACGGGTCATCCGATTGGAGATTTTGCAGATGGCGATTCATCACCTGTTCGGCGCCATACCCCTGCAACTCGGCCTTAAAGCGGCTGCTGTACACGCGTTGGCGTAGATCATCGTCAAGCACCGAGATCAGGTTCACATAGCCCTTTACCGAGTCTTGGCCGAGCGTCCGCAGCCGAGACCGGGCTCTCAACGGGCGCGGCGCAGTCGGCAGATGCGGGTAGATCGATCCGGCAAACCCAAGTACTCGGCGAATCCACGCCGGCAATCGGGCGCGGGCTCGATCCTCATCCAGTTGCCAGCCATAGCGCTTGTAGCCTGCCAATAGTTCATCACCACCATCTCCCGAAAGCGCGACCGTGACACTCCGTCTCGCCAGTTGGCAGACACGATAGGTGGGTATCGCAGAGCTGTCGGCAAAGGGCTCGTCATACATAGCCGTCAGCATGCCTATCAAGGAGTAATCCGAAGGATCGACAACCTCGACTCGATGATTCGTTCCATATTGAAGCGCAACGGAATTTGCATATTCGGTCTCGTTGAACTCGGTCTCGCTGAATCCTATGGAGCAGGTGTTGACCGGGTCGACGCTGATATTGGCCATCATGGCGACCACCGTGCTTGAATCCACCCCACCGGAAAGGAAGGCACCCAAAGGTACTTCCGATATCAACCGGATCTCTACCGCCTCACGGATCAGTGCCGCCAAAGATTCGGCCGCCGAACCCTCGTCCAAGACGGGCTGATCTTTTTCGTAGGGAACGTCCCAGTACGCCATGGGGGTCGGCACGCTTTTTTCTCCCTGCCGCCAGAGAATCGTGTGGCCGGGTGGAAGTTTGACGCAGTCGGCATAGATGCTTCGCGGCTCCGGAACATAGCCGAAGGCGAGATAATCCTCTATCGCAAGCGGATCGATCCTGCGTTGGAAACCCGGATGCCGGCGGATCGCCTTCAGCTCGGATGCAAACAGCAAAAACCCGCCGTCCAATAGTGCGTAGTAGAGCGGCTTGATGCCTAGGCGATCACGCGCCAGGAAAAGGCTGCGTTGGTTTCGATCCCAAATCGCAAACGCGAACATACCTCGGAATCGATCGACGCATTTTGTACCCCACTGCTCCCAGGCATGCACGACAACCTCGGTATCGGATTGTGTGCGAAACCTATGCCCCGATGCCTGAAGTTCCTGGCGCAGTTCCGAAAAGTTGTAGATCTCGCCGTTATAGACCACCACCACTGTTTCGTCTTCGTTGAACAGAGGCTGTTGACCGCTGGACAAGTCAATAATCGACAAACGTCGATGGCCAAGTCCTACTCCGGGTTCGGTATGCCGACCACCCTCGTCCGGACCCCTGTGGAATTGAGAGTCGTTCATTCGGTTCAGAAGACCAAGATCTATCTCCCGTCTCCCCGAGGTGTCGAATATACCCACCAACCCACACATTGCTGGCTACATGCTCGCTGCTTCTTCGCCCTTCGGGCCAAAAATCGTTTGATCGACAGTGTTGTCTATCATGGGCAACATCGCTCGCACAAATTCCTCGAGCGTCTTGTCCGCTGCCTGTTCGTCGAAACCCAACGGAGTCGCGACGGCGATAAACGCGCCATCCGTGCGCCCGGTAGTCACCAGGTTCTGTACTTCACGCAGCTTCGCCTCGTAGGGATGAGCCGCATGATAGGGGCCGATTCTGTACCATTGCCATATGCGAAGACCTGCCAACCTTTCTCCGGCGATCTTTCTCTCGACATTCGCGATATTGACTGAAATGTCCCCACCAGCGGCTTCATGTTGGTCTCTGTGCGAGACCTTCCAGTCCTTTCTCATCGGATCCACCAGCCGATTCATGGAGTTTACCGCCTCGGATGGCTGTTTTTGCTTTGGGAATGTCGCGATGTATAGACGCACGCGAGTCATATGGGACTCATACGTCTGTTCCAACTCCAGGGGCGCACTCACGAGATAGGGCTTCCATTCAGGAATCTCATCTGTTGTACGTTTCCATACGCCAACTTCGGCCGGCAGTGAAACGGTTCTAAAGAGCGACTTCTCTTCAAGCGCGAACTTCTGTGTTGCTATCGATGCCGACGCCGACGACCCCAGCACCACCGCAGTAGCAAGAAACATGAAGAAAGTAGATTGATTATTCGACCCATGGGAATGCCGTACTTGAACTGCGGTAAACGAATGCGCTTCGCTCCAGAAGGAGCCCAGCCAGAATAAGATCGCCATCACAATTCCGAAGAACACCCAGCCATATATAAGATGATCGACGCCAACCGCCAGAGTCATGTCGCTGAGGTGACCGATCATCACAATGATATAGGCGCGTAACCCATTGGCTAGGATTGGGACTGCTACACATAAGGCGACAAATACGATTCGACGCCAGATTGAACGATAAACGAGGTACGAATAGAGAAGACCCAGGGTGACAGATGCAATCAAATAGCGAATACCGCTACAGGCCTCGACCACCGACCAGCGCCCCGTGGGCACCTCAAAGTACAATCCCTCCCGATACACGGGAACGCCGGTGATTTCGAGCATGGTTACGGTAAAGTCCGCGGTAAACTCCATCAATGGAGGGACCAAGTCCTGGCCCATGGGCACCGCCAGGAAGAGAAAAAACAGAGGAAACGCAAGCACCTTCGCTGTTTGGTGGCCAAGCAACAGCCATGTCGAGCATACTGCGAACCCAATCAAGGCCAGTTGCTCGATGACTGATATGCTCGCCAACCGCGCAAGAGCCCACACGACCAGACTGACAACCAAAGCGATGGCGACTGAGAAAGCGGGCTTCGGCCGAAGCGCGGCGAGCACGTGTCGCTTGTTCCACACCAGCCACAAACTGATCGGGAGAATGATGTACCCGTGGGTGTAGGTTTCGGAGTTGTTCCAGACATCGACCATCGAGCCAATCGTTGGCCAGAACAGCCAGGCGATCGCCACATAGATCGTGAAAAGAAAGACAGTCGCGACGCGCCAATCGGAGATCGATTCGATCGACTTCGGCGGCATCACGTCTCCAAGACTCATCAGTTGGCAGCCGAACCGGGTAAGGATATATCGTGGCCGGTCGGGGGAAAGTACTTATCTATTCGCTGAAGATTCTCTTCCCAACTGAAATCACGCTCGATCAATTCGCGTCCGGCCTTTCCGATCGTCAGACGGTCTAAGTCACCGCTGATCGCCGCAATGACTTTCGCCGAAAATTCTGCCGTGCTCGTGCCCACAAGGACGTTTTTTTCAGCGAGTGCGCTGATGCCCTCGAGCGCCTCGAGGGTAACCACCGTTGGCACCTCCATTGCCATGCTCTCGAGCACCTTGTTCTGGACTCCACGAGCGATGCGCAACGGCGCGACACTTACCGAGGCATGCAATACATAAGGCCGGACATCATCGACCCAGCCCGTGATGGTGATGCCTTCCTGTTCACCGAGAGCCGCCACCCTGCTGTCGGGATTCCCTCCGACCACGACGAACTTTGCTGATGGCACTCGTTCTTTGACGAGCGGAAATATCTCTTCTGCAAAGTAAATGACGGCATCGATGTTGGGCCAGTAATCCATAGCGCCAGAAAACACTATGACGGGCTCATCTGTCAGATACGGCGAATCACAAGAGATCTTGCTCGAGAAATATTCGAGATCCACACCATTATTGATAAACTCAACCTTGGACGGGTCGCAATCAGTACGCTTTTTGAACAGATTCGCTTCTGCCTCGGACACGAAAAACGAGTGACGAAAAGCACCCGCAAGCCGGGTTTCGACACGAAGGAGTTGACGGGCCTCTCTTCGGTACACAGCGCTCAACGGCCATGAGGTAAGCGACGCGTACTGCCGCCACTTTTCGGAATCCATATCGATAAAGTCGATTATCCGATTTGCCTCGGAATATTTCTCATGCATAACGTAGGACGCTACCCCCGACGAGGAAACGAGCAGATTATCGATATTTTCTTGCTGAACAATATCACTTACCCACGCGTTCATTTCTCGGTGGCGATAATAAGTGCAAGTCAGTGGCTCATTCCGAAAAAAACCGGCGAGACTCTTTACTTTTGAAAACTTTGGGTTGATCTGCGCAAAGAAGACTTCTTCGCAGAACACTTCAACCCGCTGCCTGTACTCAAGATCGGCCTTGTTGTCTATAAAGGTAGCGAGATAGACTCGATATCGTTTGGACAAGTACTTCAGGAAATGATAAGTACGAATCTTGTCTCCCTTATTCGGTGGGTAAGGGATTCGGTGAGTGATATATAATAAAGCAGGTTTCACGAGTCAGTCTCAGCCGATAAACTGACGGAGAATACGTGATCGATCCGTCCCCAATCGAAGTCGCGAAGTAATCGCTCCAGTCGGGCTTGCATTATCGTCAGATTCACGTAGTGGCGAAATCGAGTCTTTCCATCAAGACCGGTTTGTCTGGGTTGTTCCGGATCGATCTCCCATGGGTGAAAATAGAAAATCGCTGATTCACGATCTCGATTGTTAACCGACTGTATCGCACGCCTGGAAAGCTGATACGGAATTAGTCTGAACCATCCGCCGCCTCCGCACGGAAAATTCCTCGCCGCCATCCTTACCGTGGTTACCGGGAACTCGACCAGATTGCCTCCTTTATTCGGTCTGAATGCGAAACGAGGAGCATTCGGGATCCCGTACAGATCGTGCTTTACCGGGTAGATGCTGGAACTGTAGGCGTATCCTGTCTCCTCGAGTACTTCGAGCGCCCAGAAATTGTCCGCACCGATCGAATAGCTGGCCGCACGGTAACCACGTATTTCCTGTCCGCTGAGGTCTTCCAACAGTTTCTTGGTTCGGACGACATCGTCGCGAAAATCTTCTCGCGATTGCTGGGGTACCCGGACATGCGACCAGCCATGGCTGGCCAATTCGTGACCCTCAGTGATGATCTCTCGTATCATTTGGGGATAGCGTTCCGCAATCCAACCGAGGGTAAAAAAAGTTGCCTTGACGCCGGCCTCCGAGAACATCTGCAGGATCTTGTCGACGTTGCGCTCTACCCTGCACGGCATGTGCTCCCAAGCCGCTCTGTCGACGTAGCGCTCGAATGCCGAGACCTGGAAGTAATCCTCGACATCGACCGTCATCGCATTGCGCATTGCTTCCCGCACTCGCTCTAGTGGGCGTCATCCGGCGTTCGCGTAGGAATCCATGCCTCAATCGCGTCTGCGATACGCTCTGCGGAATGGCCGTCCCAAAGATCCGGGATTCTTCCGCTCTTACCGCCGGTTTCCATCACATCGCGAAAACATCTTCGGATTTTCTCGGGACTGGATCCGACAATGGTATTCGTTCCCGCCGTGACGGTGATCGGTCGCTCGGTATTTTCGCGCAATGTGATACACGGCACTCCCAAGGCTGTCGTTTCCTCCTGAATCCCACCGGAATCCGTAAGTACGACACGTGCTTCCTGCATCAACCCCAGCAACTCCAGATAGCCCAGAGGCTGCATGAGCGCTATGTTGCCTCGATCGAGCAGAGCATCCATTCTTCCCCGCTCAATACGCGCCTTGGTCCTCGGGTGAACCGGAAAGACGATAGGAAGTTCGTCGCTGATCTCGACAATCGTCGACAGTAACTGAGCAAGAACTTCAGGGTCGTCGACGTTTGACGGTCGATGCATGGTGAGAACACCGTAACCCCTGCCTTGCGCGTCAAAGTGCCGAGCGCGAGGATGCGTTGCCAAGGTCTCTGCAGCCGGCACCGCCTTCTTTCTGTTTGCCAGCAAGGTATCGATCATGACGTTGCCGACGAAGCGGACCGAGGAGGGCGGGATCCCCTCTGCCATGAGATTAATTTCGCCGTCAGGCTCGGTTGTGAACAGCAGGTCGGAGATACGATCGGTCAGAACTCGATTGATCTCTTCTGGCATGGTGCGATCGTAGCTTCTCAAACCAGCCTCGACGTGAATCACCGGGACCTGCTTCTTCGAAGCCACCAAGGCACAAGCAATCGTCGAGTTAACATCACCCACGACTAACACAGCATCCGGATTGGACTTGTCCAAAACCGGCTCGAACCGTCTCATGATCTCGGCAGTCTGCTGAGCATGACTCGCTGATCCAACCTCCAGATCTATGTCGGGTTCTGGAATGGATAGCTGTCGGAAAAATGAATCCTTCATCGCATCGTCGTAATGCTGACCCGTATGCAACAAGGTCGCTTCGAATCGATCTCTCTTATCCCGGAATACCCGCATCAATGGCGCGATCTTCATAAAATTCGGCCGCGCGCCAACGACGCAAATCAGATTTATTTTCCGGTCCGACATGTCCTCAGGCTTCATACTCTCGCTCGGCAGATGAGTCACCGAGCTTTTCCAATTGCTCCAGCATGGACTGTTGCATCAATTTCAAGTCCATTCGTCGCAGCTCGAGCAGCTTGTCTAGCTTGCTTTCCAGACTTTCGAGGCGTTCGGCAAGATCGGTACTCATGCCCAGCTCGGCCGTTACTGCACTGCCTCCTGCATCATCTTCGACCAGCGCATCACCGGTCTCCTGAGCAACCTCGGCCGCAATCGTGTCGATATGCGGCGCCTCAAATTTCCGGAGTTCTTCGAGGCAGCCGAACAAGAGCAGACGATCAGCAAGTGTGTTGATGCGGCGCGGAATACCGCCAGTCACATCAAATATTTTGTTGTATGCCTGTTCCGAAAAGTCCGGCGATCTCTGCCATCCGACCAGATTCAGGCGGTGTTCTACATAGGCCTGGACTTCGTCACGGTCGAGTGGCCGCAAGTGATAACCCGCAATAATACGCTGCCTGACTTGCTCCATCCCTGGCCCTTGAAGCTTGCGCTTCAGCTCGACTTGCCCAAGCAGAAAGCTTTGCAACAGGGATTGCCCCCATCCTGGTAGTTCGACAACATTCGCAGCTCTTCGACCGCACGCCGAGAGAGGTTCTGCGCCTCATCGATTACCAGTAGTACGCGCTTACCCTCCGCTCGTCGAGCACGAAAGAACGCCTCCAGATTTCTCAATAGCGCGGCTTTGGAAAGTTGCTCGTGTACCAGACCGAACGCTGCGCTGACCATTCGCAATACGTCCTCCGCATTGATTTGCGTCGATACCAATTGAGCCGCCACGACGTCGTCTTGATCGAGCTCGGCAAAAAGGTTGCGAACGAGCATCGTCTTTCCGGTACCGATACCTCCGGTAATGACGATGAATCCCTCGCCCTGCTTGAGGCCGTATCGAAGATATGCCATGGCCCGATTGTGAGCCGCGGAATTGAAGAAGAACCGCGCATCCGGACTCAGCTGAAAAGGCTTTGCCTCTAATCCGTAAAATTCTTCATACATCGAAATGGCTACCAGAGTTTGGTCGTAAAGCCGGCGGACAATCGATTTTCGTCGAAACTATCGCCATTTGCGTCATCCTGCTGACGATGACTGATGTCCAAGGTCACTGAACTGTAACGGCCAAGTCTCTTGGAAACGCCCAGTCCAATCAGCGAGGTGGAACGATCGGTGCCGACATCGGGTTCGACTCTGTTGCCAGGAGATGCGTGCACTGCCAGTGGTGCGAGGGGAAATATTTCGCGTCAGCACCGATGTGATTCCATAAGCGTCTTCTTCTCTGCCGCTTATCTCATAAGTCCGATTCGACCAATTCGTCTGAAGGCTCAATGAAGTGCGTTTCCCATCTACGGTTACAGCTACCGCGAGCAGCGGCCTGGACAATAGTCCTCATCGATCAGTCGCGGCACTAACACCTGGAGAGTGACCGGGTCGCCGGTTATGGAATCTATGACCGGTTGACCGTCGACCAGCAACGTACCGGTGAGCGCCTCCTGTACGACACTGCGCGCGTTTGTCACCGACCTGGAAAAACGGGTGGACAGATTGGTACGACGAGATTGATGAGAAAGCTGCAGACTCCAATTACGGATCCGAAATAACGTCGCCATAGCTGGCGGAAAGATTCGTTCGAGGATTTGGGGTCCAGCCAGCACCGAGAGACCAAGTCAATCCATCGGTGTCGTTCCACTCGTTTCACATCGTTATTTTCGTAAGCCCACGCTGCTGAAGAAGTTCCATTGGCGGCTGTGCCTGAAGTTAACCTGACCGGCCAGAGCTGCGGCGCTCGTCGGTTCGGTTCTCTTGGTCTACGACACTATCCCGGAACGAAATGCTCCAGGGGAATCGGGTGAAATGGCGACCGCTCTGCAGCGTCAACATGAAATCGACGCCGCCGCTCCCGGAGATGTCACTATTCTCGGCATCGACCAGATCGAAGGTCGTACGCGAAAGAATGTCCAGATATCTCCCGAGGCGATGGCGGGAATAAGGACTGACCGAGAAGCTGAACGCCTGTTTCGAGTTGCCGTCGTCGTACACCCCGTCGGTACCCAAGGTCGACAGGCTCCAGAAACTGACTAGGATCCGCACCGGCCCTGCGCGTCGAGAAACCAGCTGTTCTCGTATAATTCGCTATTAAGCGTTGCGTCGAGCAGGTTGACGAACCTCGTCCCGCTATCGCCCTGCAGACCCTGGTAAATACCAAGATCGTAATCCAGATTCAGTCGCGCTCGAGCACCTTCCCGGTCGAACGAGACGCCAGGCCGTAATTCGATCGCCGTTTCCGATTCATTATCCGTACTCCACCGTCGGTTGTCGGTGAAAACCAGCCCAGTGTAAAGACGATTTTCCACCGAAA
Organism: uncultured Gammaproteobacteria bacterium; assembly: GCA_963765415.1. Classification (GTDB taxonomy): domain Bacteria; phylum Pseudomonadota; class Gammaproteobacteria; order Chromatiales; family Chromatiaceae; genus CAVXWS01. The sequence goes on along the minus strand of CAVXWS010000068.1, from coordinate 38,676 downwards.
GTCCCAGTCGCTTTCGTCATTCGCTGCCGCAACGCAGACCAATTCGACAATGCCATAAAAGCACAGCCATAGACTGGAGACGACTTCTGATTTTCGTCGATAGAGACATGAAGTTGCTAAACCAGGTCTATTTGTCGCGTTGCTGTTGGTCATAGCCGTAGCCATATCCATATCCATAACCATAGCCGTATCCGTAACCGTACCCATATTTGCCGAGAAACAGATCGGGCTTGCACTTATTGAGCACCAACGAGACATTGTCGGTGGACTCGAGCTGAGACAATGCGTCCTTGACAAGAAATTGTGGCGTTATGCCGGATTCGACCACAAGACAGATCTGCCCCATCTGCTGCGCCAGCACACTGGCCTCGCTGGTAGCGAGAAGCGGTGGGGAGTCGAACAGCACAATACGGTCTGAGTAACGAAGTGCCAACTCGTCGAGCAATCGCCGCATATTAGCACTCGCCAGCAGCTCGGTTGAGCGACGGTGTCGGCGGCCGGCCGGAAGGATATTGAACTTGGGGATCTCAGTTTTTACCAAGAGCTCACCGAGATCTACATTGCGATTAATCAAGCGATCCGTAAGACCAGGGAGATTATTCAAATGCAGCAAGCGGGACAATCCGGGTTTCGCCAGATCGGAGTCAACCAACAGGACTGTTCGGTCCATCTCCATCGCGATCGAAATGGCCAAATTCAAGGACGTAAAAGTCTTTCCTTCACCCTCGACCGAACTGGTCAACATGATGAGATTTCTGTGTGTCTCTCCCATCGGGCTGCTGCCGAATGCCCTCATGAGAAGAGGGCGCTTTATCATTCGATACTCTTCCGCCGTACGACTCCTTTCCAGCAGCGGCGACAAAATCCCCTCGACGCCCAGTTCCTTGATCGAGATGAATCGATCGGAGTCATCTTCGACGACGTCTTGAGGACCAATCGAATCGGCTTGCGCGATTAAGTCGTCTGTAGAACGATTTGTGACCGATTCAACCCCCGCAAACGGTCGATCATGAACTCCAGACTGACGGATACGATCAACGGTCGAAAATTCTGTCTTGTCGACAACTTGATCTGACTCGGATTGACGCCCTGACGCATTTCCTTTGAGTTTTCCGACCGCCTTTTCGATGATGCTCATAATCAGCTCAGATTCAGTGACTGCGCCAGGCGCGGCAGAACATTAATATCGAACTGGTAAAGCGCAAGAACCACTCCGAAGGTAAGCAGCAAGGAGGTAAACGAAACGATATAGGTCGCATTACGAACTCTTCGTGTGCTGACCTGCTCTGAGGTCCACACCATGTTGACACTGCCGAGCACCGGCAGACCCAACGCCTCATTCAAGACCTGGCGTTCATCGAAGGTCGGTCGCAACTGGGACATCAAAAAGGCAATCGCGATCCCGGCGGCCAAACCGATTGCCAACACGCCAGAGCTGAGCAGCACCCGATTCGGCCCAGACGGTTTGAGAGGCACACGGGGAGGGTCGATGACTCGAAATTGCACCGATTCAGAGTTGGTGTCGGCCTCGCGGCCGAGACGAGCCTGTTCGAGCCGGGCGCTCAGTGTACCTTGATTTTGCTTCATCGACTCGATCGATTGCAGCAACTCCGCCTGACGACGTTCCAGGTCGACCGACTTATCGAGTTTTCCGTCCAGGTTGTTCAATTGTGACCTGTACTCATCGAGCATTCGCCGCTTGCCGGCGACGTCGGCCTCCAGCTTGGCGACACTGATCTGCATCTCTTGGTAGAACGGGTTGGCGTCGACGTCGTATTCGCCAAATTGCGTGGGGCCTAGAATCTTCAACTGTTCGGAGACGTATTTGTCACGCTTCGCTTCCAGTTCGGCAATGCTTTTCTTCGTCGAAGTGACGTCCGGATGACGCTCGGTGTACTTGACCAGCAGTTCGTCCAATCGCAACTCCATAGCGCCGATTCGCCGGTCATACGTCGAGGTGTCGACCATGGATTTGAGAGACCGCTTCGGTGGTGGACCGATCCCGAACGTGGGTTCCTCACCACCGATGTACGATTTGGACGCGGCCAGACGGTCTTCCTGTACGCGCAGGTCCAGCTCGGCTTCCGCCACACGCCCCTGCAGTTCACGTACTCGCTGGTAGTAACCGCCTTTCTCGTTCGGCAGAAGATCCATGTTGCGCTGCTTGAACCGGATCAGTGTTTCTTGCGCTTCGCGGATACGTCGTTCGTAGTCCTCGATCTGCTGTTCGAGAAACTGGGTTGCGGAATCCTGGCTCTTGCGCGCCTCGCCGAGATTTCCTTCCATGAAGATCGTAAGTAGCGATTTGACGACGAGCTTGGCCAATTCCGGAGATTCGTCCAGGTATTGGATTGTGTAAAGATTCTCGCGGCTGGTCCCGGCAAACTTAATGTTGTCTCTCAGATCATCGATTAACTTTTCCTTGTCTTCCGGAGTTTTGACCTGTAAGTCGAGGTCCGTTACACGCATGACCTTTTCCAGGTTCGGGCGGCTCAACAATGTCCGAGTCATGAGAAAGATCTTTCGCTGTGTGTCGCTGTTCCTGATCGCCAGTCCTTGCAGATAAGGCTGCAGCACCGAACTGGTATCCACGTAGACGCGCGCCGAGGCCTGGAACTCACTGGGCATGCGCGCGACAAAAATCCAGCCGATCAGGGCTATCACCCAAGCGACTCCCAACATCCACCAGCGGTACTGCCAGACCCCTCTGACATACCGCATCACCAACTGGACTACGTCATGCATCGTGCAGCGTCCGGCCTAGAACCAGGCCTCCGGTACAATCACTATGTCTCCCGGCTGCATGTCAACATTAGCGCTGATGTCTCCATCGCGAATCAGGTCGTCGATGCGCACTCTGAATTGTTCCTGCCTGCCATCCACGCTGCGCACCAGAGTGGCGTTGTTGCCATCGGCAAACTGCGTCAGGCCGCCCACCGCTATCATGAGATCCAGCAGGGTCATCGAATCTCGGTACAGCAACGCCATCGGCTGCGAGGCCTCGCCAAGCACACGAATCTGTTCGCTGAACGTACCGACAAAGCTATTGACAATCACCGTGACCAGCGGATCGCGCAGGTAGGTCGCGAGTTCCTGCTCGATATCCCGAGCCAGTTCCGCCGGCGTCTTGCCGGCCGCCGGAATCTCCTCGAGCAATGGCGCGGAAAGCAGTCCGTCGGGGCGAACCGGGACCGAGGTACTGACCTCCGGATTTCGCCAGACAAAGATCTGAACACTGTCGCCCGGGGCGATTCGATAGCGCGTCGCGAACTCCGCGTCACCAGTCGCCGTTGGCAGTTCAGGGTTCTTGTTTTGCGATGCGCATCCTGACAGAAACACGACGACGCACAGAGCCGCCAGTCTCAGGGCTGCGTTTCCCCGCACTTTGTTTGTCTTCATAATCATCTCACCGGGAACTATTTAACATACTGAATCGCCGACATTTTCGCCGGCGCCATAGTGTAACGAATAAACCCCGACAGGGCGCGTTAAGTTTACATCGCGTCGATCGATCCAGGCGGCGAATCCCGCCCAACGCCCCTGCGGTTCGATCTGCTGACGCTACGGTATCATTGCGATTCCAAATATTGTCGGCTGAGCCGAGTGAGTTTCAAGTGTTTTCTTCTTTTTTTCTGCCTTTCCGGGGCTTACGGTGGCTTTTCAAACCCGGGCTCAAGAAATTCGTCCTGATCCCCATATTGGTCAACATCCTGCTGATCGCCGCGGCGATCTGGCTGTCCACGGTCTATTTCGAGGGCTTCATGGACCGTTTTCTGCCGCAAGAGGGCTGGCTCTCGTACCTGCGCTCTCTTCTATGGGCTGTATTCGCGCTTGCTTATGCAGTTGGCGCCTTTTATGGCTTTACGGTCATCGCTAATCTCGTCGGCTCGCCTTTCAATGCCATATTGTCGGCAAAGGCCGAAGAGCTTCTCACCGGAAAACCCACGAGCGACTCGCGAGTTCCGCCGATCAAATTGGTTATCGATTCGATTCTTGGGGAATTAGGCAAACTCTTCTACATTGCCACCCGGGCAGTCCCGATCCTATTGCTATTCCTTGTCCCCGGCCTGAATGCCTTGGCGCCGGCACTCTGGATACTCTTGGGCTTTTGGTTCCTGGCATTGGAGTATGGCGACTACCCAATGGGTAACCACGATCTGTCACCCACGGCTCAACGCAGTCTGCTTCGTTCTAAGCGCCTGAGCGCCTTGAGCTTCGGCGCCGGCGCGACCGTACTCATGCTCATCCCAGTCATAAACTTCGCCGCCATGCCGGCGAGTGTAATTGGCGCCACGCACCTGTGGACCAACCGCCTCTCGAATCAGAATCGTCGCGGGCAAGCAAATTGAAAGCACTTTAGATCATTCAACATTGGTATGAATCGACCTCAGTGTTCGAAGGTCGACCAAACCTTTCACTTTCGCGTTGCAGTCACCTGCCTGACAGGGAAAGTCGGGCTCTCCGAGGTGGTCAAATACGCAAGCCGCACCAGTGAAATCGTGATGTTTCGTATAGTCGTTTTTGGTCACGACGATGGCCCTTATTCCCGCGTCGTATGCCGAGCGCACGCCATTTTCCGAATCCTCCATGGCCAGACAGGCATCGGGTCGAATCCCCATTTTGGCCATCGCCCAGGCGTAGATATCCGGTGCGGGCTTCTTAGCCGGGACAATGTCCCCCGCTGCAATGACTTCGAACCAGCTGGGCGAATCGGCTCCCAGTGAATTCTGCAGCAAGGCCGCGACGTTCGCGGGCGTGGTCGTCGTCGCAATCGCCAGCCTCAGCCCCTCAGCTCGAGCCTCGGCAATAATTCGGCCGATCCCGGGACGAAGAGGGATTGCCGCCTCGGCAAGCATTTGGGTGTAGAAACGGGTCTTGGTCGCGTGAAGTTCGGCGATCATGTCGTCAAGTTCACCCCGCAAATCGAATTGCGGGCTGTAGTGATCAATGTAGTGGCGAATGCGCTCCTTGCCGCCGGTTACCGACAATAATTCGCCGTACACCGAGTCTGTCCAATCCCAATCCAAGCCTGCGGCCGCAAAGGCGCGGTTAAAGGCGACGCGGTGGCCATCTCGCTCGGTATCGGCCAATGTGCCGTCGACATCAAAAATCAAAACTTCCAGGTCCGCCATTTTCTTGCCCAGTTGCCTCGGCCCCTGTTGAATTGGCCGTAGAGATTAACTCATATCTGCCTCGAATCGCAGCTTGTCGCTGAATCGGTGGCGAAGCTTTGAATTGCCCTGGGTGTCATTCCTTTGCTATTTTCTTCGTTTGAGATTACCGATCTGGAGTGCCGCACGCGATATGAAGGCATCCGACTCAACAGACCACAACCTGATTCATGACATTGCCCCCTACCATGCGGCGGAGGGCGAGGAGTACATGAACGAGCGGCAAGAGGCTCACTTCCAGCGAATTCTTCTGGCTTGGCGACAGGATTTGATGGAGGAAGTCGACCGCACCATGGGGCACATGAAGGATGGTGCCACCCAATTTCCCGACCCAAACGACCGCGCGTCTCAGGAAGAGGAGTTCAGCCTCGAACTGCGGGCACGCGACCGGGAGCGCAAACTGATCCGCAAGATCGGTCAGGCCCTCGAGGGCCTGCAACACCACGAATACGGTTACTGCGAGACCTGCGGTGTCGAGATCGGTATCCGGCGCCTCGAAGCCCGCCCAACCGCCACCCTGTGCATTGACTGCAAGACGCTCGAGGAAGATCGCGAGCGCGCCTGAGCGACTCGGGCTTCCTCCTGGCTCATCGATGTCCACACGGCCTTACCGCGGCCGTTTCGCCCCATCTCCGAGCGGCCCGCTGCACTTTGGTTCAATCGTCTCTGCGATGGCGAGTCATCTGGATGCACGCGCCCATCGAGGCAAATGGCTGCTGCGTATCGAGGACGTAGACGAAGCGCGCACTATTGACGGCGCGGCCGACGGAATTCGTCGTGATCTCGAATCGCTCGGCATGTACTGGGATACGGAGGTTGCCGGCCAATCGACTCGCACTGAGCGGTACCGTGAGATCATCGCTGACCTGCTCGGCAATGATCTGGCATTCGCCTGCGATTGTTCCCGTTCGGACATTCGTCACGCGGAACAAACCGGTGCGAACGGCTGGCTCTATCCAGGCACTTGCCGACGTCGATGCCTGCGCCCGACCGGAGGCCGCTCGATCCGATTGAAGGTTGGCGATGCGTCGATCGCATTCGAGGACCGATTTTCCGGCCTATTTGAACAGCGGCTCGACCGGGACGTCGGCGACTTCGTCGTTCGCCGAGCCGACGGCTACACCGCTTACCAATTGGCCGTTGTGGTTGACGATCAGGATCAAGAGATCACCGATGTGGTCCGTGGTGCGGATCTGTTGGCCTCCACACCCAGGCAGATCTGGCTGCAACGGGTGCTCAATTACCCAACGCCTCGTTACGCCCACGTGCCTTTGGTTCTCGACGCGCAGGGACGTAAACTCAGCAAGCGAACACAAGCCGACCCCATCGCGCAGCGGCGACCGATCCGCACACTCCTCGCCGCCTGGCGTTTTCTAAGCCAAAATGTCGATGACCCAGAACCTGAGAGCGTTGCAGACTTCTGGCCTTGGGCCGTTGAAGAATGGTCGGCCTGTCGCACAGGTTCCGAATCAATGGAAATCACGGAGCATGACTGAACCCGAATCCAGTACACCCTATGATCAAATCGGCGGAGGGTCGGCCGTACGCGAACTGGTCGATCGCTTTTATGACTACATGGACGCATTGCCCGAGGTCGCGCCGTTGCGTGCGCTGCATGCTAAAAGTCTGAGGGTATCGCGCGAAAAGCTGGTGCTGTTTCTCTCCGGCTGGCTGGGCGGACCTTCTTTATACATCGAGAAGTATGGTCATCCACGCCTTCGGGCACGTCATCTGCCCTTTCCCATAGGCACAGCGGAAAGGGATCAATGGCTGTTGTGCATGCAACGCGCACTGGACGACATGGAGCTGGATTCCGACTTGACTCAGCAGTTGACCGAGGCCTTTCAACGCACCGCCGATCATATGCGCAACCGCTTGGAATCCGACAACGATCAGGGGCGGCCATCCATTCTCCAGAACCGACACTGAGCGAGGAACGTGCCGACTGCAAAGCTGATCGACAGTCACTGCCACCTCGACGTCGAGGAATTCGACGCCGATCGACAACAGGTGCTGGACAACGCCAAGCGTGCCGGGGTCAGCGACATCGTGATACCCGCGGTCTCTCGCGCACACTGGTCGACGCAGGTGGCTTTTTGTCGCAGCGACCCTGCCCTTCATCTCGCGCTCGGCCTGCACCCGGTCTATCTGGACGAGCATGAACCCCCGCACCTGAGCGACCTGAGCCACTGGCTGGTCGCCGAGCAGGCCATAGCCGTCGGCGAGATCGGCCTCGACTACCACATCAAGGCACTCGATCGCGCGAACCAGCAGCGCTTTCTCGAGCGACAGTTGGAAATCGCCGAACAACATCGTCTACCGGTGATTCTGCATGTCCGCAAGGCGCACGATGAGATGTTGCGAACCCTGGCCCGTTACCGCCTGCCCGGCGGGATCTGTCATGCGTTCAACGGTTCGCGGCAACAGGCGGAGAAGTATCTGGAGTTCGGTTTGAAGCTCGGCTTCGGCGGCATGCTTACCTATGATCGGTCGACCAGACTAAAAGCCCTGGCCTCTTCCCTGCCGCTCGAGGCGCTGGTACTGGAGACCGATGCTCCGGACCTGACGGTCGCCTCGCATCAGTATCAACGCAACAGCCCCGAATATCTTCCGGAGGTTCTTGCGGCCCTGGCGCAGCTGCGAGATGAATCGAGCGAGGCGATCGCCGTGGCGACCAGCAACAATGCCCGCCAGGTGCTGAGTCTGCCAAGTCAGGGCGCGGTCAGATAGAACTCGGCCAGGGCGAGGTCCTCTGGCCGGGTGATCTTCAGATTGTCCGCCCGACCTTCCACCAGCAGCGGGGCCGCGCCCCTGGCCTCCAGTGCGCTGGCCTCGTCGGTGATCTCGATCGACGCGTTCGCTGCCTGCGCAAGGGCCGTGATCAAGGCCTCAAGCCGGAACATCTGTGGCGTAAAGGCATGCCACAATCCTTCACGGGCGACCGTTTCGACGATCTCATTCTGCGCGGTCGAACGCTTCATGGTATCGCGCACCGGCACCGCCAACAGGCCGCCGACCGGGTGCAATCGAACCCGTTCGATGAGATTCGTGATGTCCCCGCGGCGGACACAAGGGCGGGCGGCATCGTGCACCAGCACCCAATCGTTCGGGGCGGCGCGTTTTCTCAGTTCGAGCAGCGCCGACAGGACCGAGTCGCTGCGTTCGGCACCGCCGGCGACCCTTACCACATCGGGATGATCGGCATACTCCGATCCCGACCACCAAGGGTCTTCGGCGGCGAGCGCGACGTAAAGTCCATCGATCAACGGATGGGTCAGCATGGCCTCGATCGACAGATCGATGATCCGCCGACCAGCGAGCCGAAGGTACTGCTTTGGCAGATCGGCGCCCATTCGCCGACCTACCCCCGCGGCAGGAATTACGGCCCAAAATCGCGGTTCACTCATCGCGAGGTCCGGGTGGCTCGATCACCTGATAGAAGGTCTCGCCGTCGCGGATCATTCCGAGTTCACGTCTGGCGCGCGCCTCGACCGCCCCAAGCCCCGATTTCAAATCCGCTACCTCAGCCCGCAGCGCATCGTTACGCTCGCGCAGTTCGCTCATCTCGGCGTGCTGTCTCGCAATCTGGCGTTCCAGCTGATTGACCTCGGCGAGACTGCCTTCCCCGACCCACAATCTGTACTGCAGCGCGAGCAACATCACCGCCAACACGGCGAACACCAGGCGCAGGCGCCAGTCCATCAGCCCAGCCCCATGCGACCGATGAGCGAGATCGATCAGACCTCGATCGGGAATGCGTTTTTGCCGGCGTAGACCGCATCATCTCCCAGCTGATCCTCGATGCGCATCAGCTGGTTGTACTTGGCGACCCGATCGGAACGCGACAGCGAGCCGGTCTTGATCTGGCCGGTACCGGTGGCGACGACCAGATCGGCGATGGTGGTGTCCTCGGTCTCGCCGGAGCGGTGCGAGACCACCGCGGTGTAGCCGGCGTCGTGCGCCATGCCGATCGCCTTCAGGGTCTCGGTCAGGGTGCCGATCTGGTTGAACTTGATCAGGATGGAATTGGCGATCCCCTTGTCGATGCCCTCCTTGCAGGATCTTCGGTATTGGTGACGAACAGATCGTCGCCGACCAGCTGGACGCGCTGCCCCAGCTTGTCGGTCAGCAGTCTTCCAGCCGTCCCAGTCGCTCTCGTCCATGCCGTCCTCGATCGAGATGATCGGATACTGATCGACCCAGCCGGCCAGAAAGTCGGCGAATCCGGCTGCGTCGAACTCCTTGCTCTTCGGAGGCGAGAACGTACTTGCCGTCGCGGTAGAACTCGGAACTGGCCACATCCAGGCCCAGATAGATGTCCTCGCCGGCCTTGAAACCGGCCTTGTCGATGGCCTCCAGAATCACCTCGATGGCCTCCTCGTTGGAGGGCAGATCCGGGGCGAAGCCGCCCTCGTCGCCGACCGCGGTGGTCAGGCCCTTGCCCTCGAGCACCGACTTCAGGGCGTGAAAGACCTCGGCGCCGTAGCGCACCGCCTCGCGGATCGAGCCGGCGCCGACCGGCAGGATCATGAACTCCTGCAGATCGACGCTGTTGTCGGCATGGGCGCCGCCGTTGATGATGTTCATCATCGGCACCGGCATCCGGTAGGGGCCCTGGCCGAGAGACTGGTACAGCGGCATGGACTTCTCCTGCGCCGCGGCGTGGGCGGCCGCCAGCGAGACGGCCAGGATCGCATTGGCGCCCAGGCGAGTCTTGTTGTCGGTGCCGTCGAGCTCGATCATCTTTCGGTCGAGGGCTGCCTGATCCGACACCTCCATTCCGATCAGGGCATCGCGGATCTCGGTGTTGACATTGGCCACCGCCTGCAGGACGCCCTTGCCGAGATAACGGCTTTGTCGCCATCGCGCAGTTCCAGCGCCTCGCGCGAACCGGTCGACGCCCCGGAAGGCGCAGCGGCGCGACCAATGGCGCCGTCGGCGGTAACGACATCCGCCTCGACGGTGGGGTTGCCGCGGGAATCGAGAATCTCCCGAGCGCGGATATTGATGATTTCGGACATGCGTTACTCCAAATTTCGAGCGTAGTAGATCGTTCCTGGCCCCGAGTCGGCACCGAACGGCGACGGACAGTCAGAGAAGCCTCTTTAGGAGATCTGTTCCGCGAAGCCCCGATCCTTGACCAGTCGATCGATCTCGACCAGAACCTCGAGCAATTCGCGTAATCGATCCAGCGGCCAGGAATTCGGTCCATCGGACAGTGCCTGGTCCGGATCCGGATGGGTCTCCATGAACAGGCCGGAGACGCCGGCGGCCACCGCTGCCCGCGCCAGCACCGGAACGATCTCGCGCTGGCCGCCCGAAACGCTGCCCTGACCTCCGGGCAGCTGCACCGAATGGGTGGCGTCGAACACCACCGGGCAGCCGGTGTCGCGCATCACCGCCAGGCGCGCGCATATCCGAGATCAGGTTGTTGTAGCCGAACGATACGCCGCGCTCGCAGACCATGATCTGCCTGATTCCCGGTCGCTCGGGCCTTTTCGACGACGTTCTTCATGTCCCAGGGGGCGAGAAACTGGCCCTTCTTGATGTTCACCGGCCGGCCGCTGCCCGGCAACGTTCTGAATGAAATTGGTCTGTCGGCACAGAAAGGCCGGTGTCTGCAGCACATCGACAACCGCAGCCACCTCATCCAGGGGCGTATCTTCGTGCACATCGGTCAGCACCGGCACGCCGATCTGCTGCTTGACCTGTTCCAGGATCGCCAGTCCTTCCTCGACCCCGGGGCCGCGGTAGCTGCTGTGCGAAGAGCGGTTCGCCTTGTCGAAGGAAGATTTGTAGATAAAGGGAATACCCAGGGTCTGCGGTGATCTCGCGCAGCTTCCCGGCGGTATCGAGCGCCAGTTGCTCGCTCTCGATCACGCAGGGGCCGGCGATCAGAAACAGCGGCCGGTCGAGGCCCACCTCGAAACCGCAGATTCATGCCGATACGGCCTCCAGCCGGTTTCGCAGATCGGCGCGTCACGGCGGCCCGGATGAAACCGGAGAACAGCGGATGGCCGTCGCGTGGGGTGGAGGTGAACTCCGGGTGGAACTGGCAGGCGACGAACCAGGGGTGGTTGGGCACTTCGATGATCTCCACCAGCTGGCCGTCGATTGAGGTGCCGGCGACCTTCATGCCCGCGTCCTCCAGATCTTGACGGTAGCGGTTGTTGAACTCGTAGCGGTGGCGATGGCGCTCCTGAATGACATCCTTGCCGTACAGCGCTTTACTGATGGTACCGCGCGCCAGGCGACAATCCTGGGCACCGAGCCGCATGGTGCCACCCAGATCGGACGCTTCGGTGCGCTGCTCGACCGAGCCGTCGTAGTTGATCCATTCGGTGATCAGGGCAATGACCGGATGTGGCGTCTTCGGGTTGAATTCGGTGCTGTGCGCCCCTTCCAGTCCGGCGACGTTGCGCGCGTACTCGATCACCGCCACCTGCATACCCAGACAAATCCCCAGGTAAGGAATGCCATTCTCACGGGCATAACGCACCGCCGATATCTTGCCCTCGACGCCGCGTTCACCGAAGCCGCCGGGAACCAGCATCGCATCCAGATCACGGAGGATCTGGACCCCATCAGTCTCGAGCTTTTCCGAATCGACGAACTCGATCCGCACCCTCGTCCGGGTCTGGATACCGGCATGAATCAGCGCCTCGTTGAGCGACTTGTAGGATTCCGTGAGATCGACATACTTGCCGACCATGGCGATGACCACCTCGCCCTCCGTATGTTCCAGCCCAGCAACGACAGCCTGCCATTCGGTCAGATCCGCGGGCGGCACGTCCAGGCAAAGTTGATCGACGACGATCTCGTCCAACGCCTGCTCGTGTAACAGCAACGGAATGCGATAGATGGTATCGGCGTCGACCGCGGAGATGACCGCGCGGGTGGAGACATTGGTGAACAGCGCGATCTTGCGCCGCTCGGCCTCGGGAATGGTGCGATCGGCGCGGCACAGCAGCACATCCGGCTGAATACCGATCGAGCGCAGTTCCTTTACCGAGTGCTGGGTCGGCTTGGTCTTGATCTCCCCCGAGGCGGGAATATAAGGCACCAGGGTCAGGTGCATGAACAAGGCGTTCTCATGCCCGAGTTCAATCCCCAGCTGACGGATCGCCTCCAGGAAGGGCAAAGACTCAATGTCGCCCACGGTCCCGCCGATCTCGACCAAAGCGACATCGGCACCCTCGGCTCCCAGCCGGACGCTCTCCTGAATCTCGTCGGTGATATGCGGAATGACCTGAACCGTCGCCCCCAGATACTCGCCCCGTCGTTCCTTGCGGATAACGTTCTCGTAGATCTGGCCCGTGGTGAAGTTGTTGTTCCGCCCCATGGTGGTGCGGATGTAGCGCTCGTAGTGACCGAGATCGAGGTCCGTTTCCGCGCCGTCGGCGGTGACATAGACCTCCCCGTGCTGAAACGGGCTCATGGTCCCTGGGTCCACGTTGATATACGGATCGAGCTTGATCATCGTGACCTTCAAGCCACGCGCCTCGAGCAGGGCCCCCAGAGACGCAGACGCAATACCCTTGCCGAGGGAGGATACGACACCGCCCGTGATGAAGATGAACTTGGTCATAAGATGAAGCCGAAATGGGACTCGACGGTGAAGCCACCGGACCGACCTGAACGGTATCAGATTCGATGCCCCAGCCTCAATCGAAAAGCGCGCCAAACCGGCGTTTCGCGCTGTATTAATAAATTAGCAATTCTTTCATGGTTAATGTATGACGAATCACTGGCCCTACTCAATCTGCTAGTCTATATTCTCCTCAGTCGGGCGTCTGCCCTGGCTCGCGGATGCCCGCCCTTTACGGCGAAAAATCATGTAAGGCCGGTCACTGCTGTGTTCATAAATTTCGAGGAGAATTCTTCAATATGAAAAAATTTGCCAAGGCTTTGGGTGCAGCCGCCATCGTCAGCGCTGCCGCCTTCTCTATGACCAGCGCGCACGCGTGGTGGGGTGGTGGTCCTTGGGGCGGTGGTGGTCCCTGGAGCGGACTGGGAGACGGTTGGGGTGACGGTTTCGGCGACTTCAACATGAATATGAGTGGCAGCGGTCGCGGTAGCGGTAGCGGTTACGGTCGCGGCTACGGTTACGGTGGTTATCCCTACGGTGGCTATGGCTATCCGGGTTACGGTGGTTATGGCGGTCCTTACGGCGGTCCCATGGGTTACGGCGCACCCTACGGCGGCTATGGAGCGCCCTATGGCGCTCCGCCGGCACCGGCTCAGGCACCCAGCGGTAACTGATTAGGTACCAGGCGAGTAAGAGGCCGGCCGCCCCAAGGGCGGCCGGTTTTTTTGTGCCGGTAGAATCGATGACTTTCCGTCGATGTTGATCCAGATCAGACTTTGCGTAGAATGCGAAGAAGACAACCCATCGGAGCAACGATCGCAGCGTGTCGGAAAAAAACATCATCTCGTTCGATAAGATCAGAGTTGCGTGCAAGGATTGCAGTCTTTCAACGCTCTGCCTGCCCATGGGTCTTTCCGGCGATGATGTCGAGAAGCTCGATTCCATAGTCAAGCGCAACCGCCCTCTGCAACGAGGCGATTACGTGTTTCGAATGGATTCGACCTTTGCCAGCCTTTATGTCGTCAAGACCGGCTCGGTGAAGACCTACACTCAGTGCCCGGACGGCAGCGAACAGGTCATCGGTTTCCACCTGCCGGGAGAGTTGCTCGGCCTGGACGCTATTCAGACCAGCCGACACGGTTGCTCCGCACGGGTGCTCGAGACATCGGCGATCTGCGAGATCCCCTTCGACCGGTTCGAAGATCTCGCCAGCACGATGCCCAGTCTGCAACACCAAATGTTCCGACTGCTCAGCCGTGAGATCGGCCAAGACACCGAGATGCTCGCCCTGCTCGGCAAAAGCACCGCCGAGGAGCGGGTCGCGAACTTCCTGTTGAGCCTTTCCTGTCGATTCCATCGCCGCGGTTTTTCGGCGACCGATTTCTTCCTCAGTATGTCGCGCCAGGAAATAGGCAGTTACCTGGGCCTGGCCCTTGAAACGGTGAGCCGCTTATTCACCCGGTTTCAGGAGGACAGGCTGCTGCGGGTCGAGCGCAAACATGTTCAAATCCTTGATATCGAGGGTTTAAAGGCCCTCGTCACGCACCAGGAATGCTGTGATGACAAGGCGAAAACCATTCCTGAGTCCAAATAATTCCTGTGGATTAATTCGCCCATTAGCATCTACCCGTTTGACCTGGCTCAACTGACAGGCGACGAAAATCCTTGCCTGCAATCGGGCCACCTCCACATTTGACGCAAATCAAAACGGCGTCTGTTTTCCAAAGTAGGCTCCCGATTCATGTTTTTCTGGCCCCAAGGGCTGTGAGACATGCTTACCAATTCGCTCGGAGACGAGGAGCTATGGATTCACAGACGACATACAACTACAAAGTAGTACGCCAGTTCTCCATCATGACGGTGGTCTGGGGCATCGTGGGTATGCTGGTCGGGGTTGTCATTGCCGCCCAATTGGCCTTCCCAGAGCTTATCAACGGCATTTCCTGGCTTTCCTACGGACGCCTGCGTCCTTTGCATACCAATGCCGTGATCTTCGCCTTCGGCGGATCGGCCTTGTTCGCCACCTCTTACTACGTCGTGCAACGCACTTGTCAGGCCCGTCTGTTCGCCGGTCCGCTGGCCGCATTCACCTTCTGGGGCTGGCAGATTGTCATCGTCCTGGCTGCAATCACTCTGCCCCTGGGGATCACCTCGGGAAAGGAATACGCCGAACTCGAATGGCCGATCGACCTGTTGATCGCGGTAGTCTGGGTCAGCTATGCCGTGGTTTTCTTCGGTACGGTCGCCAGCCGCAAAGTCAAGCACATCTACGTCGCCAACTGGTTCTTTGGCGCTTTCATCCTGACCATCGCCCTGCTGCATATCGTCAACAGTGCCTTTGTACCGGTGACCCTGACCAAGGGCTACAGCATGTACCCGGGTGCCATCGATGCCATGGTGCAGTGGTGGTACGGTCACAATGCCGTCGGTTTCTTCCTGACCACCGCTTTCCTCGGGATGATGTATTACTTCATCCCCAAACAGGCCGGCCGCCCCGTCTTTTCCTACCGGCTGTCGGTCGTGCACTTCTGGGCGCTGATTTCGACCTACATGTGGGCCGGTCCTCACCATCTGCACTACACCGCACTGCCCGACTGGGCACAATCGGTTGGAATGGTTTTCTCGCTGATCCTGCTCGCTCCCTCCTGGGGCGGGATGATCAACGGCATCATGACCCTCTCGGGTGCCTGGCATAAGCTGCGCACCGATCCGGTCCTGAAATTTCTTATCGTCTCTCTGTCCTTCTACGGCATGTCGACCTTCGAAGGCCCGATGATGTCGATCAAGACGGTCAACGCCTTATCCCACTACACCGACTGGACCGTGGGTCATGTCCACTCCGGCGCCCTGGGCTGGGTCGCCATGGTCTCAATAGGCTCGCTGTACTACCTGATCCCGCGCATGTTCGGCAAGGAAACTATGTTCAGCACCAAACTCGTCGAGGTGCACTTCTGGGTTGCAACCATCGGTGTCGTTCTGTACATCGCCGCCATGTGGATTGCGGGTGTCATGCAAGGACTGATGTGGCGCGCGGTCAATGCCGACGGCACCCTGACCTACTCCTTCATCGAGTCGGTCGAGCGCACCTATCCTTTCTACTACGTGCGTCTGCTCGGTGGAATTCTGTTCCTGACCGGCATGTTGATCATGGCCTACAACACTTGGAAGACCCTTGCGGGCAGCAAAGCCGTCGACGACGAAGCCATTCCTGCCGCAGCGGCTCACTGATCGGATAGGGGGCAGATAAAATGTCACATGAAGTCGTAGAGAAGAATATCGGCCTGCTGGCGATCATCGTCGTCTTGGTAGTCAGCGTAGGCGGTCTGGTTGAGATCGTTCCTTTGTTCGCCTTGAACGAGACCACCGAGCCCGCCCCGGGCGTCACCAAGTACAGTGCGCTGCGACTTGAAGGTCGCGACATCTACGTTCGCGAGGGCTGCTACAACTGTCACTCGCAGATGATCCGCCCCTTCCGCGCGGAAACCGAGCGCTACGGGCACTACTCGGTGGCGGGAGAGTCGGTCTATGACCATCCCTTCCAGTGGGGTTCGAAGCGGACCGGTCCTGATCTGGCGCGTGTCGGCGGCCGTTACAGTGACGACTGGCACTACGCTCATCTGAACAATCCTCGTGATGTGGTGCCCGAGTCGAACATGCCCTCGTACTCCTGGCTGTTCGAGAACCAGCTCGATGGCGAGCACACAGCCGCCAAGATGGCCGCGCTCAACATTGCCGTCGGGGCCACCTGTCCAACCTGCGAACTGTATACCGAGCAGGAGATGGAGAAAGCCCAGTCGGAAGTCAGCGGCAAGACCGAGGCCGATGCGCTCGTTGCGTATCTCCAAGATCTCGGACTGGCCTCAAAGCAATGGGCGGCTAAGTGAGCATCGACGACTTTCGAGCTTGGCATACCGTCGTACTGATGGTGGCCTTTATCGGAATCGTGATCTGGGCCTACAGCAAGAAACGCAAAAAGTCCTTTGAGGATGCGGCCAACCTGCCTTTCGCCGACGAGGCGCAAGACGAGGCCACCATCAAAAAGGATACGGAGAACAAATCATGAGCACTTTTTGGAGCGGTTGGATCATCGTTCTCACCGTTGGCAACATCCTGGCCTGTTTTTGGCTGATCTGGTGGACGATGCGCAAACGCAGTGGCGAATCCGCACAAGGCGACGTGACTGGACATACCTGGGATGGAGATCTGCAGGAGTTCAACAATCCCTTGCCGCGATGGTGGCTGTGGTTGTTCTACATCACTTTGATTTTTGCCGCCCTCTACCTGGCACTATTTCCAGGCCTCGGTACTTTCAAGGGATTCCTGAATTGGAGTAGTTCGTGTAAGACTCCCTGGGCAACCGAATCCTGCACCGAAAGCCAGTGGGATAGCGAGATGGCCAGGGCGGAGGCCAAATACGGACCGATCTATCAGCAGTTCGCTGCGGTCGCTGTCGCCGACCTGGCAACCAAGGACGAGTACGCGGAGGCCCGGGAAATGGGCAAGCGCTTGTTCCTCACCTATTGCATGCAATGCCATGGATCGGACGCCGGCGGCGCGCGGGGCTATCCGAACCTCACCGATAACGATTGGTTGTGGGGCGGCACCCCTGAACAGATTACCCAATCGATCGCCCAGGGACGGATTGCGGTCATGCCGTCGCAGGCACATCTGGGTGACGAGGCAATCGACAACGTCGCCAACTATGTTATGCAATTATCGGGGCGCACTGCCGACACTGCCAAGGCCCAAGCCGGTCAACAGACCTTCACCACGGCTGGCTGCATTGGTTGTCACGGTATGGAGGGCAAAGGAAATCCGATGCTGGGCGCGCCCAATCTGACCGACTCGACTTGGCTTTACGGCAGCAGCCTTGGCGCTATCAAGGAAACTCTCACAAAGGGCCGCAATGGCATCATGCCTGCGCAGCAGGAACTTCTGGGGCCGGACAAGGTTCATCTGTTGTCGGCCTACGTGTACAGCCTGTCGGCCAAGTAAGAGCTGGCGCTGGACTCGGGCAGCCTTCGCCGGAGGCTGCCCGTTTCTTTTCGACGAGCTCAAACGCTCAGAGCACTTCGGTAATTGACGAAAAGCATGGAGAGCAGCTGGTGACATCGAAAGAATTCGCCTGTGGCTGACGGGTGCGCCACCGGACCGGAACACTGCATTCTCACTTTTCAGGATCCGTTATGCCCACAAAACCAGCAACCCTTCCAGAGTCCACACGCCTGCCGCTCGTTCAACAGTTTGTGTCGATACTGTGGCCATCTTTTGTTACCGCAGCCTTCGCCACCATCGTATTCTTCACTCTGTTCGATCCGATCGAATTGAGCCTGATCGCCGGACTGCCGGATATCACTCGCATGGCCGGCTATACCATCGGTTTTTTTGCCTTCTGGCTGGTGACCTCTTTGAGTAGCGGTTTGACCTGCTATTTTCGCCGGCCTTGTCCGCCCCGAGTTGGCAATGCGCCAAGGGGCAGCGACGAACCAGCGACCTAGGCTATTTCAATGACCGAACAGAGCATCACCCCGGAACCGAGCGGTTCTACGCAGCCGGAGATCGAGCAAGAGCTCTACCAAAAGCGCAAGAAAATCTATCCGCGTGAGGTGCATGGAATTTTCGCGCTGTGGCGTAATATTGCGATGCTCACCCTGCTCGGTCTTTACTATGGCCTCGCCTGGCTGCAATGGGACGGCCACCAGGCCGTGTTGTTCGATCTTCCCGAGCGCAAGTTCTACATCTTCGGCTTGGTTTTCTGGCCGCAAGACTTCTTCTATCTTGCGATACTCTTGATTATCGCCGCCCTGTCATTGTTCTTCTTTACGGCCCTGGCCGGTCGTCTCTGGTGTGGTTATGCCTGTCCGCAGACGGTCTGGACAGAGGCCTATATGCTGATCGAGAGATGGATCGAAGGTGACAGAAGATCTCGCATGAAACTCGACCAAGGCGGCATGAATGCCTCGAAGGTGCGGGTCAAGGCCACCAAACAAACGGCCTGGATCCTGTTCTCCTTGTGGACCGGCTTCACCTTCGTCGGTTACTTCACGCCGATCCGAGAGCTATGGGGGGCAACATTCAGCCTGAACCTGGGACCATGGGAAAGCTTCTGGATCGCTTTCTACGGATTTGCCACCTATGGCAATGCCGGTTTCATGCGGGAACAGGTCTGCATCTACATGTGCCCCTATGCGCGCTTTCAGAGCGCGATGTTCGACCGCAACACCCTCGTCATTTCATATGACGAACGACGCGGCGAGCCGCGAGGCTCGCGCAAACGCGGCGCCAGCGGAAGCGAGGTCGGACTCGGAGACTGCATAGATTGCAAACTCTGCGTGCAGGTCTGCCCGACCGGTATCGACATCCGCGAGGGTCTGCAGTACCAATGCATCGGCTGCGCAGCCTGTATCGACGTCTGTGACGATGTCATGGACAAGATGGGCTACCCCAAAGGACTGGTCAAGTACACCACGGAGAATGCCCTCGAGGGGAGCAGCACCTCTTTGCTGCGCCCCCGAGTGGTGATTTATACAATCCTGCTGTCGGTCATTACCGGAGCGCTGGTCTGGGGCCTGTTGACCCGGGTGCCGTTGGAAGTCGATATCCTGCGCGACCGTAATGCGCTTTATAACGAGACCGATATGGGGCTGGTAGAGAACGTCTATCACGTCAAATTGATCAATATGTCGAAACTGGACGAGATTTTCCGCTTAAGGGTTTCCGGTATCAAGCAGATGCAGGTGGTCGGACAGACTGACGAGATCCGCATCGGCGGCGGCGCCGTTCTGGATCTGCCGTTGCGTATTCAGGTCGATCCGATCGAGCTGAAGACTGCCAGCAGCCGCATCACGTTCCATATCGAGTCGCTCAACAATCCCGAGCTTCGTGTCGACGAAACCGCGCGTTTTCTTGGACCGGTCGGTCGATAGCGGGGTAATCTGCGAGAATGAACGGATTTCGGGAAGACACTCAACCCTGGTACCGCCAGTTCTGGCCCTGGTTCCTGATCAGCTTGCCGGCCACCGCCGTGGTTGCCGGCTTCATCACGCTCGGGATTGCGATTGACAGCGACGATGGGCTGGTCACGGACGACTACTACAAAAAGGGCCTGGCCGTGCACAAGGATGCCGCACGTTTTTCGATGGCAAGGCAACTCGGCGTGCAGGCGTCGATCTCAGTCGAGGAGTCAACCGGCAATGTCGACGTGCAACTGAACGATGCACCGATAGGCGATCTCCGCAGCCTGACCTTGACCTTTTTTCACCCGACTCGCTCGGACCAGGACATTCGCGTCGATCTGGCAAGGACCGCCGATGGCCGCTACGAAGGTCGGGCCACTAAATTCGGCCCGGCCAACTGGAAGCTCAGCATCGACCCGCCGGAGGCCACCTGGCGAATCACCGGTCGAATGCCGGTACCTCAACAGTGGACCGCCCAGCTAGACTGATGACCGGGTGAATGCCGAGCGGGCTAGTGGGCCCAGCGTTCGCTTGGCCCACTAGCGTCGCCAGACACTGACCTCCTCGCAGGCCTCGTCGATCTTGTCCAGCTGCCGCTCATGTGCATTCAACTCCTCGGCTGAGGCCCGGATAACAGCAAGCCCGGGGCGATCATTACCAAGCCGCCGAATCTTGCTGACCGCCATGCCGTGGCCGTCTGATACCTCTTCGGCATTCAGGGACAACAAGGTCTGCCCGCCGGTCATAGCCAGATAGACATCGGCGAGGATCTCGGCGTCGAGCAAAGCCCCGTGCTTTTCGCGGCGCGAGTTGTCAATCTCGTAACGCCCGCACAGCGCATCCAGGCTGTTACGCTGGCCGGGGTGCATACCGCGGGCGAGAACCAGAGAGTCAATGATGCGGCAGTAGTGCTCCAGCGGCTGCGATTGCCCGAGCCGGGTCAACTCGGCGTTCAGAAACCCAACATCGAAAGGCGCGTTGTGAATCACCAACTCGGCGCCGCTGATATAGGCCATCAGGTCCTCCGAGACGTCAGCGAAGCGCGGCTTGTCGGCAAGAAATTGATTGGTGATGCCGTGTACCTCGATCGCCCCGGCATCGATCTCACGATCCGGCTGAAGGTACTGATGGAAGTTGTTTCCGGTCATTCGACGATCGATCAGCTCGACACAGCCAATCTCGATGATCCGATGCCCCTGTTCCGGTTCCAGGCCGGTGGTCTCGGTGTCCAGTACGATCTGGCGAAGTTCGGTACTCGCTGAATTCATCGTTCAGATCTCGTCTATGCCCCGGTTAGCCAGGGCGTCGGCCCTCTCGTTCTCAGGATGACCGCTGTGACCCTTGACCCAGGCCCAGGATACCTTGTGCGCCGCGACCGCGGCATCGAGTCGCTTCCACAGATCGATATTCTTCACCGGTTTTTTTGCCGCCGTTTTCCAGCCGTTGCGCTTCCAATTGTTTATCCACTGGGTGATGCCGTTCTTCACGTATTGCGAGTCGGTTGTCACACGCACTTCGCAGGATCGCTGCAGATGTTCCAGGCCCGATATCACGGCCATAAGCTCCATGCGATTGTTCGTTGTCTCGGCTTCGCCGCCGTAGAGTTCCTTCTCACGATCACCGAAGCGCATCACCACCCCCCAGCCGCCGGGACCGGGATTTCCTCGACAGGCGCCGTCGGTATACAGGTCGACGCGATCAACCACGGGGCAGCCCCCGAGTGCTCGGTTCGACGGCGCTGTGACCCAGAGTCCGCAGCCGCCGCCAACGCGAACCGACCGGAGTCAGGGTCGACACTCGCTTGATCGCCTGCACCACATACACTCCAGCCAGCATCGGCCAATACTTTGCCCCCAGAGTCTCGAGCAATTGCAGTCTTAGGAGAACGGATTCACTCCGGATTGGTGGGCGGAACATGATCACCTCGCTGCGTTCGACATCGAAGCCCATCAATCTCAGCCAGTCCTGTAAGCGGGGATAAGATACGAAATGACCGGTCCACGGCAGGCGGCCCGTGCGCTGCAGTACCAGCCGCCACAGGCCCCAAAAGCTCCACGGATTAAAGCTGGTCAGTATCAGTCGGCCTTCCGGGATCAGAATCCTTTCTGCCTCGCGGATCACCTGATGCGGATCTGTGGCCAGGTCCAGGGTGTGCGGCAGAATCACAGCGTCGACGTTGTCGGTTGCGATCGGCAACTGCTCGGGCACCCCGATTATCCCCGGCGAAGAGCGACCCGCTCGCCAATGCGGATAAACGATCTGTTTACGCTGCACCGGACAGCGCTGCAGATGCGCATTGTCAGCACCGAGGGAGCCGATTTGGATCAGTTGGTAGCCGAACAAACCTTCGCCATAGGCCGAGAGGATCTCGCGTTCGCGCTCCAACACCAGGGAACCCGGTAGCTGTTCGAACCACTCGGCTAAATCCATCGCATTCGGGTCAGTTCGCATAGATCCCGCTGGGCCAGTTATTCAGAGAATAAGAATAAATAATTACTTTTTATTTCAGTAGTATAAAAAATATACTTCAGGCTGATTATTAGATTGATACCGATCCAGGTTGGTCATCTACGACCGCCTTTCGTATCATGCGCCGACCATGCCGCCAGCCCAACCATACGCCTACGCCCGCCATTCTCGGTCGCCGTCCGAGAGAAGGCAAACCCAAGCATCTTTGCGCCTGCTCGTCGTCGTTGCGATGGCGCTTCAACTCGTCGCCTGCGGTCGATCCGTGCTTCGCCAGGCACTCCCGCAATCGTCGGACGGTCCCGCAGTCGCCGCTTCCCTGCCCGGCGCCTCCGGAGCGACCGGTATTGAAGCGACAATCGAAGAGCCGAACAGCGAAGGCTCAGAACAGCCGCCCGGCTCGGCGGCAGATATCGCTTCCGTCGATCTCGAGCGGTCCGCGCCGGCCGATCTGTGGGATCGATTGCGGCGCAATTACCAACTCGAGCACCCGCTCAATCCACGCATAGAGAAGGAGTTGCAACGGCTGACTCGGTCACCGCACCGGATCGAGTCCTTGCTTGGGCGGGGCAAACTCTACTTCCATTTGATTCTGGAGCAAGTCGAACAACGCGGCCTGCCGGCCGAACTGGTCTTCCTACCGGCTGTGGAGAGTGCTTATCGGCCGACGGCCCACTCGTACAGCGGCGCCGCAGGTCTCTGGCAGATCATGCCGGCCACCGGAAGGCGGGCCGGACTGCGGCTTGACGAATGGTATGACGGGCGACGCGACATCTTCGACTCGACGAACGCCGCTCTCGGTCTGCTCGAGCATCTTCATGGCCGCTTCGACGGCGACTGGCTGCACGCGCTGGCGGCTTACAACGCCGGACCCAGCAGGCTCTCGCGGGCGATACGCCGCAACGCCGCGAAGGATCTCTCTACTGAATTCTGGGATCTCGACCTGCCGCGTGAGACCGACACCTATGTACCGAGGCTGCTCGCCATCGCCGAGATCGTCGCCCAGCCTGAGCTTTACGGGGTCGATCTGCCCGAGGTGCCTGACAAACCGCGCCTGCATCGCGTCAATGTGAGCGAGCGCACCGACTTGCGAGTCGCCGCGCGAATCTCCGAACTGGACAAGGAGCATCTGTTGCGTCTGAACGCCGGCTTCAAGGCGCTGGCCACCCTGCCCGACGGCCCGCACTGGATCGTAGTCCCAGTCGACGCGAGCGAGCGCCTAAGCGAAGGCCTGGCATCGCTGGACAGCGATGCGCGCCTGCCGGCCGACGAACTCAACCATCGTATCCAGCGCGGCGAGACCCTCGGCGGTATCGCCCGACGCTATGGAGTCAGCGTGAAGTCCCTGAAACGCGCCAATCATCTACGTGGCAGCCGGATACGGGCGGGTAGCACCCTGATCATTCCTGGCCGTCTGCAAGAACCCCTGCAAGTGGCACGCCTCGATATTGACTCCAGCGTGCCCGCAAAGCCTCAAGGGCGTATCCGGCACCGGGTGAGAAGAGGCGATTCTCTCTACCTGATCGCGCGGCGCTACCAGGTCAGCATCAGCGAGCTGCGCCGCTGGAACGACATCCAGGGCAAGCTGATCAAGCCGGGGCAACAACTCACCGTGTTCGTTCCCGAATCGACCTTATCGCTCTAGTGGGCTGCAGGCGTGATCGGCTCAGCTCTTGAGTGCAGGAGTGGTTGCGCCGCCTCAAGCGGGCATGCCTTGCCGCCGCTTCCGTCCAGGCGCATTGAGAGATGAGCCGCACGGCTGGAAGGCTCAAAGCCGATCCAAGAGCTGGTCGCGTCGCTGCCGCAACTGCGCGCGCTCCTCGCGTAGCTCGACGCGAAGCTGTCGCCGCGCCACCTGCTCGGTCTCCTCGCATTGTCGAAACGCCTGGCGGTCATGGGTCCGCTGGATACATTCCTCGGCCTGCTCGAGAATCCGGATCCGTTCGCGGTGGCTGTGCGATTCGAGATCGCGAAGATCATAAAACAGGGCCTGTCCCTCGACCCATATCGCCACCGGATCCTCTTGTTCGGCCACCACCGGAACAGTGCCCAGCGACAGAAAGATCATCAGCCATGGATAGCGCATCTTCTCGTCTCCTCGGGATGAAATATGCGAACGCCGGCGGCGCGACCGGGCCGAGGCTCGGTCGCGCCCCAGCACCGGTAGCTCAAGGATGACGACGATCCCAGCGGCGATCGAATCGAGCCCCTTTTCGATCCAGTCGGGCATCGATCCGGTTACCGCGCTGATCCATGCGGTAATCCAAGCGGTCGCCCTTGCTATCGAGGCGCTCGGCGAGCCGCGGCTTGCCGTGTTGCTCGGCCCATTGCGCACGACGGTCAAGTCGGTTGTTGATCACATCGCCGCGGTGATCGAGACCATTCTCTATGCGGTCGCCGCGCCGATCCAGACGATGCTCGACCCGATCACCGAAATCCACGGATTTGGCGGTCAGTGGCAGAAGAACCAAAAGTGTGGAAAACGCGGTTAACAATTTCATGGCAGGTCTCCGGTTAGGATTGAGGTGAATCCGAGAAGCTCGGATTTCTATCCCTCGTCCTCTACAACGCACCAGCCGGACGGCGGTTGACAGCCGTCGTGAAAAAGTCACGAAAAACGCTCCTTCCCGGCCGGGTTGTCAACCAAACCGCCGCCCGTGCGTTAATACAAGTGGGAAACCCGAAATCGGGATTTGAGAGACCAGGAATGAGTTCGGGCGAGAATCGGTCACTGAACAGACGGCAAACACATCGGCGATGACTACCGACACGGACGCCCAGTCAAAACGCTTGGATCGGTTTCTCGCCGGAATCGAACGACGTGCATTGATCATGACAGAATTGGCCACACACGATCGCGAGGAGGCACTCGACCTGGTGCAGGACGCCATGCTCGCCTTCGTCAACCGCTATGCCGGTAAGACCGAGCAGGACTGGCCGCCGCTGTTCTACCGCGTGCTGCAGAACAAGATCCGTGACTGGCACCGGCGCGGCCGGGTCCGACGGCGCTGGCGGGTCTGGCTGCGCGACAATTCGGACACGGAGAACAGCGGCGACCCGATCCAGGCCCTGGCTGATCCGTCGGCAATTCGGCCGGAGGACGCCATCGACGACGCCGGCAGCATGGCTGCGATATCGCAGGCCGTGCAAGAACTGCCCGAGCGCCAGCGTCAGGCCGTGCTGCTGCGTATCTGGGAAGAACTCGACGTGGCCGCGACTGCCAAGGCCATGGAGTGCACGGCCAGCAGCGTCAAGACTCATCTGTCGCGGGGCCTGGCCCGTCTGCGTCAGCGCCTGGAAGCACTGCGATGAAGAGCAAACCAGCATTAGAACAGACCGTCAGACGAGGCCTTGATCGCTGCGTCGACGTACTCGACGCCGAAAGTCTCTCCAGACTGCGACAGGCCCGCGCTGCGGCGCTCGAAAGCCACGGGCAATGCGCTTGGTATCGCCGCTTCGATTTTCCGACCTGGACCCTGTCGGCGAGCGGTCTTGCTGCTGTATTCGGGATCGCCATCGGCCTGGCGGTCTGGTTGCAGGCCCCCATGCACGAGTTTCAATTCCAGTCCCTGACCGCCGCCGACGAGGTGCTGGTCGAGATGACCGAGGCCGAATTGGACATCGAATTGATCGAAGAGATCGAGTTCTACGACTGGCTGATGCTGGCGCAGACAGACGGAGACTCGCCGTGAGACGACTGCAGTTCTGGGTCGGCAGCGGTCTGTTGTTGTCCTCCGCCATGGCCGCGGACAACGAACCGCCGTCGATCGAACTCCTCCTCTATCTGGCGGAATGGGGCACCGATGTCGATGGTCAGCTGGTCGACCCGCTGGATGTACCGGAAAGCCGCGAAAACTCGGCGGAACCACCAGCCCCCAGGCTTCGTCTACCAACCTCATCAAAGCCGGAGGATCCCCGATGAACCGATTGCCGATCGCAGTGCGGCCGTGGACCCTTGCCCTGCTCGCGCTGCTGAGTCTACCGGGACTGGCGATCGGCAGCCCCTGGGAAGATCTCGACCCCGAGGCACGGCGGCTGCTCGCCCCATTGAAGGACCGTTGGGACCAGTTGCCGGAGGATCGCCAGGAACGACTGCAAACGGGGATTACGCGTTGGCAGGAGATGACGCCGGAACAACGTCGGCGAGCGAACAGTAATCTCGAGCGCTGGCAGCAGTTGACGCCTGAGCAACGCGAGGGTCTGAAACAACGACTGAAGCGCTGGAAGGAGCTGCCCGAGGAGCAGAAGCAACGTATTAAGAGGCAGCGTGAATGGTTCCAGTCGCTTCCGCCTGAACGCCGCAGCAGGCTGAAGGAACGATGGCAATCGATGACTCCGGCGCAACGCGCCCAGGCCAGAGACCGGATCGAGAAGTTTCGCCAGGCCTCGCCGCAGGAACGCCAGGATATGCGTCGCGAGTTCCGCGCCAAGCCGCGCAATCGCTGAGAAGATACTGGATAAGTGCTTCCTGGGCATCTCAAATCACACAACGATGAAAACGACGCTTGTCGCCTGTCTTCAAACAAGCACTGCATCCGTGCTTCCCTAACCTGCAATATGCAGGCTAAGGCCGGTGACCTGTGGGCGGCAGCTTGATTTCCTTGGGAACGTCGAAGGCAGCGTCTGGCGTGGTGCGCGTCAGAGGCAGGATCAGGGGCATACGGCTGGCGCCGGGCGCCAGAGGGACTAAACGCAGCACGACGTCGAGTACTCCGTCTCCGTTGACATCCGCGTAATCGGTCGATATCACCCGAAAGCCGGGCTCGTCGGGATCCGGCTCGCAGTGGATACCGGATGCGTCGCGTATCAAACGGCCGCGAAAGATACCGTTTTTCAGCCGGCAGGGTTCGGCATACCCACCACGGGCGTCGAGTCCACGGTCGGCGAAGGGCAGCAACTGCGAGATCTCGGGGATCCCGGGCGGCAGTGGAGGACATTCCGGGTCACTGGGGTCAGCGCCGGGATAGTTGCATCGAAACCCGATAGGCAGATCACGAAGGTAGGCGTTCATGAAGTCGTAGTCCGATACAAAATCCTGAATCGGTGCGGCGCTGTATCGGTTGAGGAACTCGTGGTAGCGGCAGTCTCTCTCCACTTTCCACCAGACACCACGTTGTATACGCGTTCCCCACTGTCGCGCACCGGCACTGGCCGTCTGCATTATGACCGCACAATCGGCTGGCACCCGGTAACTTTGGGTCTCGTCGCGGCTGAGCGGCAGCTCTACCGTGTACTGGGTCACTTTCTTTCCACTGTAGGGCTCAGCGAAGTACACGACGTGCCGGTCGCCAAACGCGGAACCCAGGGACAACGCCATCGCGGCACAGAGGACCGCGCCGAACGCGGTACGGACTCTGCTGCCACCCGCTCCGGGTCGATCGCCGGAATTACACCTCGTCGGGCCTGGACGCCGGGCCTTGCCTCTCATCATCTTCCGTGTCCTCCTCGTCACGCGCCTGAATATCCTCCCTTGCCTTGACCCGGGCGATGAAGTCCACCCAGCGTCGACTGACATCCCTTGCCAGATTGTAGAAAAGCCTGGAACTGATAAAGGGATGCAGCAGCGTGGCGCTGTTGATTGCCTCGCGGGTCAGGACCAGAAGCCTCGTACGGGTCAACGCAATGGCGTTGGTCCTTCTCGGCTCCTCCGCCAGCATGGCGACATCGCCGAACACCTCACCCGACCCAAATTCATTGACCAGCAACTCCGAGGAGCCACCCTCCGTGCCCGGCACCGAGACCTCGACGACCCCCTGCATTACCAGATACAGCTCGTTGCTGTCGTCGTTGCGGTGAAATACGTAGTCCCCCGGCGCGAGGTCGATGACTGCGCTGGAGAGGACGAAACGCCGTACCTGCCAGGGTCGCATGCCGCGAAACAGCGGACTCATCGGGATGACCTGCTGCTGCAGATGCGAGGACAGCAGGTCCCAGAGGGTGACCAGGCGCAGAGCGGAGATCACCACCGGCGTGATGACGAAGTCCGCCAGCAGGGCGGCCGCGATCACCAGCGCGCTGAGAATGCCGAACTGTGCCACCGGGGCGAAGTCCGACAGGGAGAAGACAAGAAAGCCCGCGATCAGTGCGACCGAGGTGGCCAACACGGGCAAGGCCTCTTCGTGGATGGTCGAGTGC
The DNA here is from genome assembly GCA_963765415.1 of uncultured Gammaproteobacteria bacterium. Classification (GTDB taxonomy): domain Bacteria; phylum Pseudomonadota; class Gammaproteobacteria; order Chromatiales; family Chromatiaceae; genus CAVXWS01. The sequence continues at coordinate 10,360 of CAVXWS010000068.1, read as the reverse complement.
ATCGCCCGGGCCTGGCTCTTGGTCGATTTCAACTCCTGATTATAGCGCAGCATGAAATGCATGGTGTCGTCGACCGCGATACCAATGGCGATCGCCGCGGCCATCGCGGTGCCGATATTGAGCGGAATCTCGGCAAAACCCATGACGCCGAACAACACGACAACGGGGAAGACATTCGGTATCGCCGCGAGCAACCCCACCCGAAGGTCGGTGAACAGGAAGGAGATGATCAGGACGAAGAACAGCAGCAGCAGCAAGATCGATTGAAGCTGGCCGGCGATCATCGCCTTTGTGGCGGAGAGCGTGAGCACCGAATTTCCTGTGATCCGCGTTCGCAGGCCCGGGTCGATCTCTGCCGTCAGGAAGGTCTGCAGATCGTCGATCAGCCGCTCGAGCTGCTCCGTCGAGGCGATGTCGTGACGGACCAGGATTCGCGCCCGGCTGTAATCCTCCGTGACATAGGCCTTCACCCGGTCATAGTTCAGAAAGATCATCAACTCGTCGACCACCTCGTCCGACAGAGGCATCCTCGCCGTATCGAATTCCTGGAAGGCCCCATTGAGCAGCATGATGTAGTCGGCGAACGAGGTGGTCGATCGCGACAGGCCGGTTTCGCGGATGAACTCTTCGATCCTCACCAACTCGTTCAGGTAGCGAACCTTGAGGAAGGTGTCCTGTATGCCGGAATCCACTACTACCACGAACGACTCCAATCCGGCGAACCGCGCATTCAGTCGTTCCACGTTGGCACCGACACGGGATTCCGCTCCCAAGCTGTCGATAGCACTGTGGTTGACCTTGATCGAGGGTATCCCTGCCGCGGCGACAATGGTGCAAACCGCCAGACCGGACAGCGCCTGCCAGCGGTAGCGGTGCAGCCAGCGCCAATAGGCCGCGGCGAGATGAAATCCGCGGGAACGATAGAGTTGCGTCTTTCCGTCCAACTGCCAGCGCCCGGCCAGTCTCAGAACCGCCGGGATCAAAGAGGCGGTGATGAGAAAGTTGAACAGCAAACCGGAGGAGGCGACGAAACCGAACTGCCAAAGCACCTCGATGCCGCTCAGCCCTACGGACAGAAAGCCGGTATAGGTGGTCACGAAGGTCAACAGCACGGTTCGCCCCATCTTCCGAGCCATGCGCTCGATTGCCGCCTGATTGTTCAGCCCCTCGTTCTGGCCATGGCGAAACTCCGACAGCAGGTGGATGTCCTCGGTCGAGCCGACGACGATCAGGAGGATCGGCACCGTCGACGTCACGATGTTCAGAGGAATGCCCACGAGACCCATCATGCCGAACGTCCAGAAGATGCTCAGCCCCGCCGTAATTACCGGAGTGACAATGTCGATAAGTTGCCGTAGGAGAAAAAATAAGGCGATAAGGAGGGCCCCGAGCGCAAGCGGCAATAGATCCGCCTGTTCCTGAACGATGCGCTGGGCGATCTCGTTACGGACGTATGCAAAGCCGATGTTGAAGACCGACTGGTAATGCGGCTCGAGGGCGCGAGTGATCTTGTCGATTCTCGCAGTCAGCTGCATGTCGTCGGCTCCGTCCTTTACCTCCTTGAGGATGATCGCAACCGCCATGGCCCGGCCGTCTGCCGAAAGCAGAACGTTGCGCACGAACGGGTTGTTGAAAGCCTGCTCCAGGAGACGAGCCGATTCTTCCGGGGTATCGGGGAGCTTTGCCAGATAGGGCTCCTTGTCGAGGAACCCGTCGATGCTGCGAACGTGTGGCACCGTGAACAGGCTCTCGACCCGAGCCACACACGGCAGCGCGGTCAACCGGTCGATCACCTCGCGCAACGCGACCAGCTTGGCCGTCTCCAACGGGCGCGGATCCTCGAGTACCAGCAGCACCGCCTTGTCCTCACCGAACACCCGTCGCACTTCGTCGTAGAAATGCCGCTGAGGATCGTCCAAGACAAGCATCTGCTCGGCCGAGATTTGGACCTTGACCTTGGACGCCTGGGTAGCCGCCAGCGCCGACACCAGCAGCAAACCCACGAGCACGGAGTAAGGGTGTCTGGAAAACAGCTCGAGCAGTTTCTGCATCGCTTCGATCGATCTCGCGGGATAAGGCTGAGCGTGGCCGGTGTGGTACCCGATTATAGGGGGCCGCCGATGGTTAGGCTAAGCTGTAGGAGGAGATCGGACGGGAGGGGTTTAGCCGGTCCGTGGCGGTGACCCGGAGACCTACTCGCGTGCCACGCCGATCTTGGTTCTGCCCCCTGCGACGAGGTTGGAAATGAAGTGTTCACGCCGCAAGGACGATTTGCTGGCGAACCCTGCGAGGCCGTGTCCGGCAAATCGGGTTCGAAGGCATGGCCGATAAAAAAAGAAAATCGATGGCGGGCAAGGCGTTTATCCCGCCACGGCTTCTGCCCGACCATCACCGCTCACCTGGAGCGCCCGTTCCTGCTGCCGCCGCATCCAGGTTTCGAGTTTGGCATCGTCGATGTGCTGCGAGCGCAGCACTGTCGCGGCCATATCCAGCCCCCGGGGGACACTTCGATTGGTCACCGCTCGATGCCCCAACGCATTGAAGCGATCCGCGTCCTCATCGCTGTCGACCGCGATGAAACGGAGCAGGTTTGGGTAGCGCCCTCGCACGATCGGCGCCAATGCCTTGGATAGCTCGTAGCGGACAATGGTTATCACAACGGCTGTTCGCTCCGATAATCTGAGAGTTTCCATCATGCGAACATCGCCCACGTCTCCGAATGCCACCGGATAGCCATCCGCGCTGGCCGCCAGGAAGCGATCGTAGTCCATCTCTATGACGTCATAGGGCACATTGTGCGCTTCGAGTGCGTCGGCCACCGAGCGGCCGATGTCGCCCATACCGAATATAAGAACCGGGGCTATCTTGGTGCTTGGCGTTGCATCGTCATTGGAACCGGGGGCCGCCGATCTTTTCTTCAGGACTTGGGCCAACGCGTTGCCCACGGCCGCCACGCTCGGCGTCAGGGCCAGGCTGGCAGCGACACCTATGATCAGTATGCCGACCGTGCCTTCACCCAGCGCCTCGCGTACCGTCGGCATGGCGATGATCACGAAGACGAATTCGCTGCCTTGTGCGAGCAGAAAACCAAGTTGCACGGCGCCCGGCAGCGACCAGGCAAAGACGCGCGCTGCAGCAGCAACCAGAAGCGCTTTGACTACGATGAGCGCCAAAAGAAAAGCCAGGATCTCTGCCCAATGGGCGAATATCAGGTGCCAGTCCAGCGACATGCCTACCGTGATGAAGAAGAATCCGAGCAACAGATTACGAAAAGGCTTTGCCTCAGTCTGGATCACATGCCGGTAGGGCGTCTCGGAAATCATCATGCCGCCGAGGAACGCACCGAGTGTGAGGGAAAGGCCCACACCTCCGGTGGCAACCGCGGTGGCAAGAACCAACAGCAGCGCCATGCCGGTGAAGACCTCCTCGTTTTTTGTTCGCGCCAGCAGTCTGAACAGGGGCTTGATGGCGTATCGCCCAATCATGACGGCGGCGATGAACGCCAAGGCGGCTTTCAGGACCGCCAATACAACCTCGGTGGTGAGCCCCGTCGAATTGGGTGAGGTGTCCCCGCTGCTTCCCAACGAGGCAGCGAATACCAGGAGAAAGATCGCACAAACATCCTGAAATATGAGAATTGCTGTGCCGGTAAGGCCAACCGGGCAGTTCTGCTGACCTCTTTCGGCCAGGGTTTGGACAACGACCGCCGTCGAGGAGAGCGCAAGCGCGCCGCCGAGGATCACGGCGTATTCCGGGGCAAGGCCAAAGGCTATTCCGATTCCACCGAAGGCCAGCCCGCAAAAGATGACCTGGAGTGGCCCCAGCCCGAAAATATCGCGACGTGCCTCCCAGATACTCGGCAACGTAAAGTGCAGGCCGATGTCGAACAGCAGGAACACGACCCCAAGTTCCGCAAGCAAATGTGTCGTTCGGCTTTCAGAGACCAGATCGAAAGCGTGTGGGCCGATCGCCATACCGGCGATCAGGTACCCGACGATCGGGCTGAGCCGGAGCGGCCGCATGATCGCGATCGCGAGAACGCCCAGCAGAAGCAGCAGGATCGCTGGTGTCAGCGCGTGTACGTACTCCGTATTCATGGCGACACCAGGAGAAGCTGTTCTCAGACGGCAGGCAGTCAGGAACTGCCGGCGTTGTTCAGGCCAATCAGTCGCTTACCCTGATCGGCGATCGTGTGCAGCGCGGCTTCCGCGAACACGCCCCGGCCAAGCACCCGAATGGCGACGATCAATGCCAAGAGTGCTTTGGCCGTGGCCTCAGGGTCGAGTTCTTTCGGGATGTCACCACGAGCCTGACCTACTTCGATACTGCGCCGAAAAAACGCCTCGATCTCTCGTATGCCGTTGGTCACGATGGCGTTCACTTCTTCGTCGTGGGTATTGATCTGCAGAGCGGTATTGAACAGGAAACAGCCCTTGTGATCCTGATCGGCGACTGTCCTCGCCACGGTGGTATCAAAGAACCTGGCAATTGCCTTTTTCGGATCGTCCAGTGCTTCCAGCCCGGCAAGCATGGCCAGACGCTCCTGGTCATACCTCTGCAGCGCCCTGACGAACAACTGTTGTTTGCCGCCAAAGGCGTTGTACAGACTACCCTTGTTCAGTCCGGTCCTTTCAAGCAGATCCGCAATGGAAGCGGGTTCGAAACCTTTCTCCCAGAACACCTGCATCGCATTCTCGATTGCGGTGTCTTCATCAAATGACTTTTCCCAGGGCATTTCCGGCGTTTCCGCTGTTCGTTTCGAGACCTCACTTTTAACACATATATACCGATCGTTACAAACCAAGCGAGTCAGACCAGCCTGACCGGTTACGCTTGGAACGCCAGAGAATGCGATAACGAGTTGTTGCTAATTTCGTATTTATGCGTCGCGATACGTTCGCAGCTGATCCGTCCCGGGAGCCGCGCGGAAAAAAGACTTGACCGAACGGTACACACTAATTTAGTCTATACCGTATGGTACAAACTAAATGCCAAGCTGGCGGCGCTGCGCACCTTTACCCTCAGCGTGGTGCGAGACCGTGGCTACGTGGACGACAGCGCAGTGCAGGCGTTCCTGGATGCCGGCTTCACCAAACGCCAGATCCTCGAGGTGATTCTCGGGGTCTCACAGAAGGTGATGTCGAACTACACCAAACACCTTGCCAACACGCCGGTGGATACTGCGTTCCGAAAGCTCGAGTGGAAAAAGGCGGCCTGAAACAGTTTCTACGGTGGCGGTCTGCTCTCCCCTCCCCCTCTTACCCTTCGGACCGCCACCTTTTGAATCCAAAAAGGACAAGGAAATGACGACACCGGAAGAAATGACCTCTGTCCTGATCGGGCCGTTCATGTTGATCGGGAGACTCGAAGCCGGGCGGGTACGGCCGCATGCCTGGTAATCTTCAAGTGCATCAATGGCTTTGAACAACCACCGGCGAAAGACGGACTCCTCGGCAATACCCGGTACGTAGTTTCTAGAGCCGTTGCATGACCATTCAACCAGCAGCCGATGTCGGTTGCCGTACCAACAACAAGCAGGAGACACCCAATGTATTCAGTAAAAGACCGTGTTGCCCTGGTCACGGGCGCCAACCGTGGAATCGGCAAGAGCCATCGTAGAGGAGTTTCTGCGTTCGGGTGCCCGGAAGGTCTATGCAGCTGCTCGCAACCTGGAATCGCTCAATGCCCTGATCGCCTCGCACGGTGATCGCGTTGTACCGCTGCGTATCGATCTGCACGATTCGGGCAGCATTACTACTGCCGCACAAAAGGCGAACGACGTAGAGATCGTGGTCAACAACGCGGGCATGATGCATGTCGTAAACCCACTGGCGAGCAACGCCGTGGCGGCAATGCAGGAGGAAATGGAAGTCAACGTCTATGGCCTGCTGCGCATGGCTCAGGCATTCGCCCCGGTGCTGAAGGCGAACGGTGGCGGCGCCTTGGTCCAGCTCAATTCGGTCGCCTCGATGAAGAGCTTCGCCGACTTCGCCACGTACTCCGCATCAAAGGCCGCTTCGTACTCTGTGACCCAGGCCTTGCGCGAAGCATTGCAGGCACAGGGCACGCGAGTAGTCAGCGTACACCCGGGGCCTATCGCAACCGACATGGCGCGAAGTGCAGGCATCGGCGAGATCGCCGAACCGCCCGAGCTTGTTGCAAAGGCCATCGTTTCGGCACTTGAGTCGGGCGAATTCCACGCCTTCCCCGATACGATGGCCAAACAGGTCGGTGCTGCCTATCGGGATTTCGCCACAGCCATCGTGGAAGCCAACCTGATGGAAGGTTGATTGAAACGAGGAGATGAATTTCATGTCAGCAACACTCGCATTCGATGTCTACGGAACCCTGATTGACACCCACGGCGTTGTAATCCAGTTGCAGGAGTTTGTCGGCGACAAAGCGGAGGAGTTCTCTCGTGTTTGGCGAGAGAAACAGCTGGAATACTCGTTCCGTCGCGGCTTGATGCGCCGCTACGAAACTTTCGGCGTGTGCACCAGCCAGGCGCTGGATTACACCTGCAGCTATCTCGATGCAGGGCTTACCGCGGACCAGAAAGCGGCGCTCATGGCTGAGTATCGAGGCCTACCGGCATTCGACGATGTGAAAGAGTCGTTGGAGGGATTAAGAGCCGACGGGCACTCGCTGTACGCCTTCTCCAATGGCACGGCGGATGCCGTAGAAACATTGCTCAGGGCCGCCGGCATTCTCGATCTCTTCGACGGCGTGGTCAGCGTCGATGACAAACAGACATTCAAACCGAACCCTGACGTCTATGAGCACTTGTTGAAAACAACCGCCTCATCTGCCGACGACACCTGGCTGATATCGAGCAATCCGTTTGATGTGATCGGTGCTGTTTCGTACGGTTTGCGCAGCGCCTGGGTACGGCGATCGAAAACTCGATATTCGACCCCTGGGGCATCGAGCCGACGATCACAATCACGAATCTTCGTGAACTCGCGCGTTCGTTATGAATGCTCCAGACAGAAGGAATCAAGCCATGGCCAAAGACACCCTGCCGGCAATAAGTGAAAGCGAAGCCAGCGGCGAGATCGCCGAACTCTACGCCGATATTCGCGCGACCCTGAACGTTTCTGCGATCAACTATGTCTGGCGGCACATCGCCACCATTGACGGCGGCCTGCGCTGGGCCTGGGAGGCGGCCAGACCGATGTTCGTCTCCGGGCGCGTCGAAATCGAATGTGAACACCTGCTTGCGCAGCTCTCGTACCCGAAGCTGCCCGTATTGAGCGACACCACTCTTTCCCTGGTGGGCGTCAGTGCTGACGGCCGCGACACGATCGGCGCCATTCTTTTTCCTGTTCGAGATCCTGAAGTTCGAGGATACCAGGCTTTTCTCCCGGCTTGTCAGTGATGGCCTGGGTATGTCTTTCGATGCCTTCGAGAAACCCATGGATCTCGTTCACAAGCAGATCTTCGGCCAATGGCTGGCCTGGCTGCTGATTGCTGGACATGTACTGGCAGCGCTCTACCACCATTTCATTTCAAGGGATCGCACGGTGGACAAAATGACGTTTGGCAACCGGGTATCCCCGACACCCAAGTGACAGCATTGAATTGATGAACATATGCTGAACATCATCCAACTCGAAAAAGGCTCGGAACCAACTATGAATACCACGCCCGAACAATCGCAGCGCAACGGAGCAACCGGGAATCGGCTGGAATACGGCCGTATTCGTTCTGCTGATTGTCGTCATCCTGGCGGGGTGCGAATCGGGCAGTTCGTCAAACCAACAGCAGACAACTCCGCCACCATCGGTTGTAGTGGAAGCTGCCCGGATGATGGATGTGACCCAACAAAGAACCTTTACCGGACGGATCGAAGCAATCGATACGGTCCAGATTCGGGCGCGTGTACAGGGACATTTGAACAGACGAAACTTCGAAGAAGGCGCGGAAGTCGAAGAAGGACAGCTGCTTTTCGAGATTGAACGCGATTCCTTCGAAATCGCAGTCGAGCAGGCAGAAGCCAATCTTGCCAGCGCCGAGGCCGCCCGGACACTTGCTCAACAAACCTTCAATCGCGACCAAACGCTGGTCAAGCAGAAGACCCTGTCACAATCTGCACTGGACGAAGCTCAATCCGCATTGTTGCAGGCCAAGGCCACGGTTCAGGTGCGCGAAGCGGAACTGCAGCAACGCCAAGACTCAACCTCGGTTACACCCGCATTACCGCACCGATGGATGGACGTGTCGGCCGTACCGCCTATTCAATCGGCAATCTGGTCGGCCCGGAAAGCGATGCCCTGGTCAGCCTGGTCGCGCAGGACCCGATGTATGTCTCTTTCCCGGTGCCGCAATGGTTGCTGATCGAAGTACGCAAAGCCGGTAGACGACCCGACAGCGTATTTGTCGAACTGAAACTGCCGGACGGTTCGACCTATGACCAGCAGGGGCAGATCCGCTTCGCCGAAGTTCAGGGTAACTCGACGACCGACTCGGTGACGCTACGCGCCAGCATACCGAATCCGCAACGCCTTCTGGTTGATAAGCAGCTCGTTCAGGTCTCCGTTGTGAGAAAGCAGCCGGAACAAAAATTGGTCGTGTCCCAGTCGGCGCTGCTGCTCGATCAGCAGGGGACGTATGTACTTTGCCGTGGGTGGCGACGACCTGGTAGCGATCAAGCGAATTACGACCGGACAGCAGAGGGGTCCGATGATCGTTGTTGAATCCGGCCTGTCGGTGGACGACAAGGTCATCATCAGCGGCCACCAGAAGGCGAAACCGGGCGCGAAGGTCGCGCCGCAAACGGCCGAAGACGACGGGGGAAAAACCTCTAAACCCACTGAAACAGCGGAATAGACGGCCATGATATTCGATATCTTCATACGCCGTCCGCGGCTTGCGATGGTTATCTCTCTGGTGATCACGCTGGCTGGCCTGATTTCCATTTTGGTCATCCCCGTTTCGCAATATCCCAACATCGCACCGCCAACCGTCCGGGTGACCGCCACCTACTCCGGCGCCGATGCACAAACGGTGGAAGAAGCGATTGCGCAGCCGTTGGAAAACGCCATCAACGGTGTGACGGGCATGCGCTACATGAAGTCCACGTCGGCCAACGATGGCTCCTATACGTTAAACGTCACCTTCGATCTCGACACCGACCCGGACATCGCCACCGTCAATGTGCAGAACCGTGTCAGTCTGGCAGAGGCCCGGCTACCGCAGGAGGTACGCACCACCGGCCTGACCATCACCAAGGTCTCGACGGACATGCTGCAGGTCTTCATGTTTCACTCCGAAGACGACAGCCATGATCAGCTGTATCTGAGCAATTTCGTGACGCTGAACGTGCTCGATGAGCTGAAGCGGGTTCCCGGCGTCGGCGATGCCACCGTGTTTGGCGTCCGCGACTATGCCATGCGCATCTGGATCGATCCGCAAAAGCTCGCCAACTTTGGTTTGTCGACCGGTGATGTGATTGCCGCCGTAGCAGTCGCAGAACGTGCAGGCCGCAGCCGGCAGAATCGGCGCAGCGCCGCTGAGCACCGATCAACGTCTGCAACTGACCATTACAACCAAGGGGCGGCTGACCTCGACCAAGGAATTCGGCGACATTATTCTGCGCAGCCAAACCGATGGTTCGCTGGTCCGTTTAAATGACGTCGCCAGAATCGAACTGGAGGCGGCGAATTTCGATACCCTGGCCCGATACAAGGGACGGCCGACCTCGCCGGTCGGTATCTACCTTTCGCCCGGCGCGAATGCCGTTGCGGTCGCAAGTGCTGTCTCGCAGCGGTTGGAAGAACTCAAGCCACGGTTCCCCGATGGCGTGAGCTATTCCTATGTGTACGACACGGCGCAATTCGTCTCGTCGATGATGGAAAAAGTCATAACCACGCTATTGGAGGCGTTCGCGCTGGTGGCGCTGGTCGTGTTCGTTTTCCTGGGTCGCCTGAGACCGACGCTGATTCCCCTCATCGCTGTGCCGGTTGCCGTAATCGGCACATTTGCGGTGCTGCTGGCATTCGGCTACTCCGCCAACACGATTTCTCTGCTCGCGCTCGTCCTGGCCATCGGCATCGTTGTCGATGACGCCATCATCGTCGTCGAAAATGTCGAACGGGTGATGGAAGAGGAACCGGAGTTATCGCCCGCCGCAGCAACGAGCAAGGCCATGGGAGAGATCGCCGGGCCGGTGATTGCCATCACCCTCGTGCTGCTTTCGGTGTTTGTGCCGGTCGCCTTTCTGCCGGGCAGCAGCGGTGTGTTGTTCCGGCAGTTCGCGGTGACGATCTCCGCGGCGATGGTAATCTCGGCGATCAACGCGCTGACGCTGTCGCCCGCGCTGTGTTCCTTGCTGTTGAAACCGGGACAGCCGCGTGGCCTG
>CAVXWS010000067.1:0-31459 GCA_963765415.1 uncultured Gammaproteobacteria bacterium | reverse complement strand
CACCAATCGCCGGCTTTGCCCGGGTGCTGGGAGGGGGTTAGTGTCCTGTCCCACAAACAAAGTACCACTCAGCGCTGCCAGAATTTCCGATTCCCTCATGCAATTTGCAGGTCAGCGGGCGGGCCGGCCGGCCCGTTCAGATCTGTTCGTTTGATTGAGGGTGGTCGGCATGTTGGCGCCGACGTCGCCAAAGAAGCCTCGGTCCTGGCCGGCGAAAAAGGTCAAGAGCAGGTCGATCTCCTGGCGATGCTCGGCCTCGATCTTTGTGTTCAGCGGGATCTGTTCCATGCCAGCGAATACACCGCCAACCGCCGGCCGGGGGCGTTCAGGCCACCTCGCGCACGCCGTTCGACCACCAGATGCGGCAGGCGCCTTCGTCCGACACCATGCAGGGGCCGATCGGATGTGCGCGGCGTGCAGGCCTTGCCGTAGAGGCGGCATTCGTTGGGATAGATCTTGCCCGAGCACCACCTGGGCGCAATCGCAGCCCGGCGGCATCTCGCCGGCGCGGCGCGCGGCCGGCGTCCGTTGTAGGTCCGGGAAGCGCAGGCGCGCGTCGTGCGCCGCGTATGCCGGCCTGCAGGGCGAAGCCCGAAGCGCGGGATCGACGCCGATGCCGCGCCAGTTGGCGTCGACGACCTCCATGCGTCTCGTCGAGCATGGCGCCTTGCGCCGTGGGGTTGCCGCCCGGTCGCACCACCTCCGGATAGCAGTTGTCGAGGAACGCGCTGCCCTTCGAGCTTCTGGCGCAGCACCGAGTAGATGGCCGCCAGCAGGCTCTCGGGCGTGAAGCCGGCGACCGCGGCCGGCATGTCGTGCTCGCTCGACGACGAACTCCCATTCCTCCGGGCCCATGACGGTGGCGACGTGGCCGGGCGCGATCAGGGCGTCGAAGCCGGGCGTCCTCGGAGTCGAGCAGCATCGCCACCGCCGGCCAGGTCAGGCGGCCGGACAGCAGCACGCACAGATTGTCGGGCACGCCTTCGACCAGCATGGCGGCCACCGGTGCGGTGGTGGTCTCGAAGCCGGCGGCGAAGAACACCACCGCGCGTGTCCGGGTTCTCCGCGGCGATCGGCCGCGCCTCGGCGGGCGAGGCGATCGGGCGCACGTCGGCGCCGGCGGCGCGCGCCTCGTCCAGCGAGCGCGGCTCGCCCTTCGGGCACGTTGACCGGCACCCGCAGCATGTCGCCGAAGGCGACCAGGATCACCTCGTCGTGCAGCGCCAGCTGGATCGCCTGGTAGACGTCCTCCTCCGGGCAGACGCAGACCGGGCAGCCGGGGCCGGGGATCGATCTCGATCGTCTCGGGCAGCGCGCCGCGCAGGCCGGCCAGGGTGATCGAGCGTTCGTGGCCGCCGCAGACGTTCATGATGCGCACCCGGTCGGGCAGGTCGAGTGCGCGGATCTTGGCGAGCCAGTCGAGCGGTGTCATCGGGCGGTCCTCGTCAGGCTCGCGGCTTCGTGGCCGCGCTCGCGATCCGCTCAGCCGTGGGCATGCAGCGACGCCGTCGGGCTGGATGCTGGGCGTCGCCGTCTCGCCGCGGCGACCCGCTCGCGCTGGGCGGCCAGCTCGCCGCGCAGCCAGTCGAGCCAGGCGTCCAGGTCCTGATCGCTTGCGCGCCGACAGCGTCAGCACCGGGGCCGTCGCTGGCCAGGTGCCGCAGGTGGCGCTTCGGCCCGGTCCGGGTCGAAATCGTCCAGCACGGCCAGCAGATCGGTCTTGGTGATCAGCATCAGGTCGGCGGCGCGGAACATCACCGGGTACTTGGCCGGCTTGTCGTCGCCCTCGGTGACCGACAGCAGGGTGACGTTGCGGTGCTGGCCGAGATCGAAACTGGCCGGGCAGACCAGATTGCCGACGTTCTCGATGAACAGGATGATCGACGCCGTCGAGGTCCAGCTGATGCAGCGCCTCGTGCACCATGTGCGCGTCGAGGTGGCAGGCGGTGCCGGTGGTGATCTGCACCGCCGGCACGCCCTTGGCGCGGATGCGCTCGGCGTCGTTTTCGGTTTCCAGGTCGCCCTCGATCACGGCGATCCGTCAGTTCAGTGCCAAGCGCGTCGATGGTCGCCTCCAGCAGGGCGGTCTTGCCGGAGCCGGGCGAGGACATCAGGTTGATCGCCAGCACGCCGTGGCGGTCGAAGTGCTCGCGATTGTGCGCCGCCTGGTGGTCGTTTTCGCTCAGCAGATCTTGCAGGACGTCGACGGCCTCACGGCCGGATCGGTCTTCGCCAGTTCTGCCGCCGGCCTCGACCAGGTGTCGATTGCCGTCGGTGACGTTGCAGCCGCAGGTGTCACACATGACCCGTTTTCTCCTTCAGTTCAGTTCCAATGGCCGCACCGGCTGCCGGCGCGCGTTCCAGTTCGACGCTGGCCAGCAGCATCTCATCGCCGCTGAGCAGGCGCGTGCGGTAGTCGCCGCAGGCGCCGCAGATCAATCGGTTGACGGTGGCATCGCTGTCAGCGCCGCAGCCGAGGCAATGCACTCGCACCGGTTGTCTCTCGATCCGCAGTTCCGCGCCCTCGGCCGCGGTTCCCGCCGCGGCGATCGGAAAGGCGTCGCTCAGCAAATCGGGCTCGACCCCGGCGAGGGGCCCGATCCTCAGGACGATCGCAGTGATCTGCTCGGCCCGTTCTCGCCGGGCAATCTCTTCGACCTGGGTCATCAGAGCCTGGCAGACGGCGAGTTCGTGCATATGCGCTCCGGTTGCCGAATCCGGTCTAGACCGATCCGGCCTTGTCCAGCATTTCGTCGTACAGCTCCCAGGCGCTCGCGGCCTCTACCGCCGAGACCTTCTGGATGGCGTAACCGACGTGCACCACGACGAAATCGCCGGCCGTGAGTTCTTCATGCTGGAGCATGAACAGGCTGACGTCACGCTCCACGCCCTTCGCTTCGCAGCGGGCGTTGAGACCGTCCATCGTCTTGATCTCCATTGGTATTCCCAGACACATGCGTCATACCCTCGCTCGCAGATCGTGTTGCTGTTTCCCGGTCCGCCCGGGTCGCGTATCGTCTCGTCAACCGTCAACTTTACAGAATCTATCATGTCCGTCAGCACCCTCGTCCTCGGTATCGGCAATAACCTCCTTACGGACGAGGGTATCGGTATCCATGTCGTCAATTACCTCGTCGAGCATTTTGCCGACGAACCGGGCGTCGAGTTCCTGGATGGCGGCACCCTGAGCTTCACCCTGGCCGAGCCGATCGCCGAACACGACAACCTGATCGTGGTCGATGCGGCGCGTCTGAACCTGCCGCCCGGTTCGGTGCGTTGCCTCGAGGGCGAGGCCATGGACCGCTATCTCAGCGGCAATCGCCAGAGCGTACACGAGGTCGGGCTGACCGATCTGCTCGACATCGCCCGCTTGTCCGATACCTTCCCGGTGCGGCGGGCACTGGTCGGCGTGGAACCGGCCGCAATCGACTGGGGGGAGCAGCCCAGTGCCGTCGTCCAGCCGGCGGTCGCCGAAGCGGCCGCCGAGGTGCTGCGTCTGATCCGGGCCTGGCGCCGCTGAACGGAGGCCTGTGCGAGGTCGTCGAATTTTGGCGCGGTTCGATCACGTCTAAAATTAACCGATAGAATACCAAGATATACTGATGTACATCAGACATCGGAGGCCAGGCTAGGATTTATATTGAGTGGTGGATCGATTCGGGCATCCAGGCGTTGGAGTCAATGTTGGGTTTAAATGACATCGGTGTGCGGGTCGAGGACCTGACGGCGGCGACATCGCTGAACGTCGCCCCGATCCTGCACGAGATCCGGCATGCATTGCGCCAATTAAGTCGCACCGGAAAACCAACCACTATCGACCTCTCGGCAATGCCCTTCGGCGCGTCGGACGAACAGGAACTGCTCGCCGCCTTGGGTCGCGGCGAGACCGCGGCGGTGGTCGATGCGCTCGGTGAAACCCGCATCGACGAGACCTCCTACGCCGGTGTCTGGCTGGTCGATCACCGTGGACCCGGCGGCGAGCGTCTGGCTCTGCATATCGAGGTGGCCGAGGTGCCGCTTCTACTGAAAACCCCCAAGGAAGACCTTCAGGACGCGCTCGAACGCCTGGAACACGCGTTGAGCGAGAGTGCGTCGTCACGCGAAACCTAGTGCCTAGCGGGCACGAGGAGTGGGCATGGCAAACGATCTGACTTTGGCCGAACGTCTACGCCGACAGGGCGTGTCACGACGCGGCTTCCTCAAGTTCTGTGCGACTACGGCGTCGCTGATGGCGCTGCCGCCGGCGATGATCCCCAAGATCGCCGCTGCCCTGGAGAATGCCAGGCGGCCGTCGGTCATCTGGCTGTCCTTCCAGGAGTGCACCGGCTGCACCGAGTCACTGACGCGCAGCCATGCGCCGACCGTGGAGGGATTGATCTTCGATGCCATCTCGCTCGATTACCACCACACACTGCAGGCCGCTTCCGGTGATGCCGCCGAGCACGCCCGCGAAGAGGCGATGAAGGAAAACTGGGGAAAGTATCTGCTGATCGTCGACGGGTCGATTCCCACCGGTCTGAACGGCGCCTACTCGACCATCGCCGGCATCACCAATCTGCAGATGCTCGAAGAGACGGCCAAGGGTGCGGCGGCGATTGTCGCAGTCGGCACCTGTGCCGCCTTCGGTGGCCTGCCAATGGCCAAGCCGAATCCGACCGGCGCGGTGGCCGTGTCCGATCTGATCAAGGACAAGCCGATCATCAACGTGCCCGGCTGCCCGCCGATCCCGACCGTGATTACCGGCGTGCTGGCGCACTATCTGACCTTCGGCCGCATTCCCGAACTCGACGATCTCGGCCGGCCGAAGGCCTTCTACGGGACCAATATCCACGATCGCTGTTATCGCCGGCCGTTTTACGAGCGCGGCCAGTTCGCCTCGACCTTCGACGACGAAGGCGCGAGGAAGGGCTGGTGTCTGTACAAGCTCGGTTGCAAAGGGCCGGTCACCTACAACGCCTGCGCCACCGCCAAGTGGAACGACGGAACCAGCTTTCCGATCGAGGCCGGCCATGGCTGCATCGGTTGTTCCGAACCCGATTTCTGGGACCGTGGCGGCTTCTATCAGCCGCTGGCCCAGGGCACCGTCAACTCGACCGGAGCGCTCGGTATCGCCGCGGCGGCCGGTGTGGCGATCGGCGCAGGCTCCGCCCTGCTCGCCCGCGCCAAACTGAACAAGGCTAAGGAGGACAAGGCATGAGCTTGCTCGATTTCGCCCGGGGACCGGCGCTGCATTGGTCCCTGATCATCATGCTGATCGGTATTCTCTGGCGTTTGGTCGGGACGCTGTTTCTGGTACGCGGCCGTGTACTGTCGAAGCCGCGCAGTACCAATCTGGCTTGGGGCGGCGTGCGCACGGTGCTGACCCGCAGCTGGTTGCCGACCACGCTCGGCAGGCGGGTGATGGTGCAGCAGATCACCGGCTATGTCATGCACATCGGCCTCTTCATCGTCATCCTGCTGTTCGTGCCGCATATCGAATTCATCCGCGGCCTGACTGGGTTGAGCTGGCCGGGCGTGCCGAACGAGGTCGTGACTGTCGCGGCGGCGCTGACGCTCGGCGTGATGATCTTCCTGCTGATTCGCCGCCTGACCGATCCGGTCTTGAAGACCATCTCCACTGCAGATGACTACATCAGCTGGTTCGTCACTACGCTGCCTCTGGTCACCGGTTTGATGGCCTTTGCCCATCTGGGATTGCGCTACGAGACCATGCTCGCCCTGCACATCCTAAGCGCCGAGCTGCTGCTCATCTGGCTGCCGTTCGGTAAGTTGATGCACATGTTCCTATTCATCCCGTCGCGGATACAGGAAGGCGTCAAGTTCGAGCGCAGGGGGGTGCAGGCATGACTATGACCAAGGACATGGAGCAGACCTTCGCGCTGTTCTACGGCATGTCGAGCAATCTGGCGGATCTGGCCAAACCGGTCGATATGCCGCCGCAGGAACGGGTCAGCAAGGCCAAGGCTGTGTTCCTGGACAAGATCGACGCCGACATGGCCGTCGAGCTGGAGAGCTGCATTCACTGTGGTCTGTGTGCCGAGGCCTGTCATTTTTATCTCGGTACCCAGGATGCCCAGTACACGCCGATCCGCAAGCTCGATCTGCTCAAGCGCGTGTATCGACGCGAGGTCAGCCCCATGCGCTGGCTGCACCGGCTCTACACCAAGGACATCACTGCCGAAGAGCTGGTCGAATGGCAGCCGCTGGTCTTCGACTCCTGCACCGAGTGCGGCCGCTGCAGCATGATGTGCCCGATGGGGATACACATTGCCGAGATGGTCGGGGTCAATCGTCAGGCCATGGCCGAGGCGGGACTGATCCCGGATGAGCTGCGGCGTGATGCAAGAGGGACAGCTGGAGAAGGGCACCATCTTCGACGCCGATGTCGAGATCCTCGAGTACAAATTCAACGAGATCAACGAGAAGCTGGGATTCAAGATCCCGGTCGACGATGCCCCGGCGGACATCATGGTGCTGACCAGCGGTCTGGACCTGATGCTGTTCAACGATGCGTTGGCCGGCACGGCCAAGATCATGCATCACCTGGGGGTGAAATGGAGTTTCTGTACCGAGGCTTACGAGGGGGCGAACTTCGGGCTGCTCTCGGGACACGAGGACACCCAGCGCAAGACCAGCTCGAGCATCATCAACAAGGCCGCCGCCTGCGGCGCCAAGATCATCATCACCCCGGAATGCGGTCACGCGTTTCCCTCGTTGCGTTGGGAGGGGGCGGAGATGGTCGGTCACGAACTGCCGTTCGAGGTCATGTCGATCTCCGAATTCCTTGGCAAACAGGTCATGGAGGGCAAGCTCAAGCTGAGGCCGGTGAAAGAGAAGAAGGTGGTCGCATTGCACGATCCCTGCAAGGTCGGTCGGATGGGTGGTTCCTTCGAGGAGGCTCGGGCGGTGATAAAGGCGCTCGGACTGGAGTTGCATGAGACGGAGTCCAACCGTCAGTACAACTTCTGTTGCGGCGGTGGGGCCGGGGTATTCCTGATCAACCGGGCAGCGGACCTGCGGCAGAAGGCCTACGAGATCAAGATGGGCGAGGTCAAGGA
Organism: uncultured Gammaproteobacteria bacterium; assembly: GCA_963765415.1. GTDB lineage: Bacteria > Pseudomonadota > Gammaproteobacteria > Chromatiales > Chromatiaceae > CAVXWS01. The sequence goes on along the minus strand of CAVXWS010000067.1, from coordinate 24,401 downwards.
TACCGGTGCCGAGTCCCTGGTGGTGTCCTGCGGCAGCTGCCGCTTGAACTTCGAGGTCGGCAAGATGAAGGCCCACGATACGATTGATGTGGACAGCCTGGTGGCCCTGACGGCCGACAATCTGGCGGACTGATCCACATGCCGTGTCTAACGTACAAGGTAACGAAAAATGACTGAGCGAGTCGTCGTTGATCCGATCACCCGTATCGAGGGTCATCTGCGCATCGAGGCGCAGATGGATGGCAGCAAGATCGGCCAAGCCTATTCATCGGGCACCATGGTGCGCGGCATCGAACTGATCCTCAAGGGTCGTGACCCGCGCGATGCCTGGGCCTATGCGCAACGTATCTGCGGTGTCTGCACCCTGGTGCATGGTATCGCTTCGGTGCGCGCGGTCGAGGACGCGTTGAACTATCGAGATCCCGGCCAACGCGCAGTTGATCCGCAATCTCATGATTGCGTCCCAGTACGTACACGACCACGTCATGCATTTCTACCATCTGCATGCGCTCGACTGGGTCGACGTGGTATCGGCGTTGAGTGCCGACCCGAAGGCGACCGCCGAGCTGGCGCAGTCGTTGTCGAACTGGCCCAAGTCCTCGCCCGGTTACTTCTCCGACATGCAGAAGAAGCTCAAGGTGCTTCGTCGAGGGCGGGCAACTGGGGATCTTCGCCAAGGCCTATTGGGGTCATCCGGCCTACAAGCTGCCGGCCGAGGCCAACCTGATGGCGGTCGCTCACTATCTCGAGGCATTGGAGTGGCAGCGCGATGTCGTCAAGCTGCACGCCATCTTCGGCGGCAAGAACCCGCACCCGATGTTTCTGGTCGGTGGGGCGCCCAATCCGATCGATCTGGATTCGGATTCGGCGATCAACGCCAAGCGCCTGGCCGCCGTGCAGAGCATCATCGACAAGATGCGCACCTTCGTCGATCAGGTCTATGTGCCCGATACCCTGGCGGTCGCCGGCTTCTACAAAGACTGGTTCTTCCGCGGCGAAGGTCTGGGCAATTTCCTGGTCTATGGCGATTTTCCCTCGGCCAAAGACAGGCAGCGATCTGCACGATCCTTCCAGTTGGTGGATCCCGCCCGGCGCCATCCTCGATCGCAACCTCGAGGAGGTGCACGAGGTGGATCTGCGCGCCGAGGCGGAGATACAGGAGTACGTCGCGCATAGCTGGTACGACTATCAGGAAGGCAAGGACAAGGGCCTGCACCCCTGGGATGGCGAGACCAAGCTCGACTACGAGGGCCGTGGTGGACCGCAGCCGCCGTATCAGCAGCTCAACGTCGATGACGGATACTCCTGGCTGAAGTCGCCGCGCTGGAACGGGCAAGGCGATGGAGGTCGGTCCGTTGGCGCGGGTGCTGGTGCTCTACGCCAAGGGCGCATGAGGCGACTCGCGAACTGGTCAATTCGACCTTGGCGCGCTTCGACGCCGACGCCACGTGCCCTGTTCTCGACCCTGGGCCGCACCGCGGCGCGCACGCTGGAGACCAAGCTGATCGCCGATCAGATGCAGGACTGGTACGACACCCTGATCGCCAACATCCGTGCGGGCAACACCCAGACCTTCAACGACGGCCCATTGGGACCCGTCGACTGGCCGCGCGAGGCCAAGGGCGTCGGTTTCACGGAGGCGCCCGCGTGGCGGCCTGGCGCACTACGTCGTCGATCAAGGATGGGGTGATCGATAACTACCAGGCGGTGGTGCCGTCGACCTGGAATGCCGGTCCGCGCGACCCGCAGCGATCAGCCGGGAGCCTACGAAGCGGCGCTTGCAGGACAATCACGACCTGTACGATACCCAGCAGCCCGTCGAGATCCTGCGCACGATTCACAGCTTCGATCCGTGCATTGCCTGTGCCGTGCACTTGACCGACGAGGACGGCGAAGAGATGCTGCAGGTCAAGGTCACCTGAGCAAGGGCCTGTAGATTGCATTCGATAAACGAGGAGCGAAGATGAAATTGCCACACATCCTGATCACCGCCGGCGGCTCGCTGCCTTCGGCTGCGGCGCTGGCTCATGGCGTGCACGCCGAGGTGCCGCATGAGGGCCTGCTGCACCTGCTGACGCACAATTGGCCACTGCTGCCGATGGCGGCCATTCTGATCGGCGGTTATTTCATGCTGCGCGGAAGGGATAGGCGATAGAGCGCAGCCTGAAGACTGCGGCAAGAAAAAGCCCGGTTTTCCGGGCTTTTTCCTATGCGCTGAATGGGTTTGCGGGAGATCAGCAACCGCTATCGGTGGCGCACTCGAGTAAGGCGGGCGGCTTGAGCGCCTCTATGGTTGCTGACACCACATAGTCCTCCGCCCCGCGGCCCGGGGCCCAGTCCTTGATGAACTCGCGCGATTCGTCCTTGGGTTGGATGAGGATCTCGATGAAGCCGGCCTCGCACAGCAGATGTTCGAGTTCTCCGATCAGCGCGGCGTTGCCCATGCAGCCGGCGATCAGTGCGGCGTCGGTGCGCATCGCCTCGGGCAGTTCGGCCGTTGCGACGACGTCGGAAATCGCCAGTCGACCATTGGGTTTGAGAATCCGGAAGGCATCGCGAAACACCTGTGCCTTATCGGGTGAGAGATTGATTACGCAGTTGGAGATGATCACGTCGGCGGTGGCGTCGGCGATCGGCAGGTGCTCGATCTCGCCGAGCCGAAACTCGACATTGGTATAACTGCCCTTGGCCGCGTTGGCGCGTGCCTTGCTCAGCATGTCTGGGGTCATATCGACTCCGATGACCCGGCCCTGCTCCCCCACTTCCGCCGCGGCCAGGAAGCAATCGAATCCGCCGCCCGAGCCGAGATCGACCACGACCTCGCCAGGCCTCAGCGCCGCGATCGCCTTGGGATTGCCGCACCCTAGCCCCATGTCCGCGCCCTGCGGTACCTGCGTCAGATCCGCCTCGCTGTAGCCGAGGCGCGAGGAGATCAGGGCGTTGATCGCGACGTCGTTGGAGACGCCACAGCAGCCCGCCTCTGGCCCGCAGCTGTTGCCTTGGTTGCTGGCCACGGCAACCTCGGCATAGGCGCTGCGAACGCTTTGTCGAAATGCGTCCGGATGATCGGCGGACGAGCCCAAGGTCGCCCGAAACGTCGAGCTGCTGTCCGTGCAGCAATCTTTCTCGCTCATTGCCTGTTTCCTGTCGATGGGTCGAATTCCAACGTTAGCGGCCCACTATAGAGCGGGCGGTGGGGCTTTTCACCATGGGTTGCGCTGTTTGCCTTGGGTACGCTTTTCCGGCGCCGCAGCGATGCGAGCGCAGACGGGAAGCGAGTGTACAGCCTGGCGGGCTGGGCGGGAGAGAAGTGGTCGGGGTCCAGTCCGCTGTACGCGAACGATGCCAGCCGAGGTGTTGCGTAGTTCGAATTGGCAGCGGATCAGGCCCCGTACCGCTGCTATCGGCGACGGCCTGGGTCCATGAAGTGAAAAATATGCACAAGAATCGCCGGGTTCCCAGTTAACCGCTAACCGGGTCACAAGCGCTCTTTGGCCGGAAGAAAGGGAATGAAATCAATCACCTCGTTCCCACTTCGGGCGCCGGGCCAAGGGTGGGTCCCGGGCGCCGGTTTTGCGCCAGCGCTACCCGATTGCGGCCGCCCTCTTTGGCGGCATAAACGGCCTCGTCTGCCAGGTGCACCAACTCCGTCGCCAGGGCTTCCGGGCTGTCGTTCCAGTAGTTGCCCGTGCCGCTGACACCGATAGAGAGGGTGACGTGGATTGCCTCACCGCTGTCGAGCCGCGCCGGGTGGGCGGCAACGCCGCGTCGGATGCGCTCGGCCAGGTCGCGCGCGCTCGCCAATTCGGTCTGCGGCAACACCATGGCGAATTCCTCGCCGCCGTAGCGCACCGCGATGTCGCTGGTACGCAGCATGCGTTTGAGGTACTCGCCCAGATGCACCAGTACCCGGTCTCCGGCGTCATGGCCATAGGTGTCGTTGACGCGCTTGAAATGGTCGGCGTCAAGGAACAGGAAGGAAAGAGATTGTCGATGGCGCTGGGCGCGAGCGATCTCGCCCGCCAGGCGCTGCTCGAGATAGCGTCGGTTATACAGGCCAGTGAGCGGGTCGGTCAGGCTGGTCAGGCGCAGCCGTTCACGATTGAAGGCGTTCTCCAGGCAGACCGCTGCGATCGCCCCGAGGCGCTGCAGGAAATCCGTGGCGAGCTTGGTCGTGAACCGATGCGGGTCGCGGCTGCCCAGGCCGATGACGCCGACCAGACCGTCCTGGCGCCGCATCGGCACCAGGGCGACGCTGCCGAGCCGCTGCAGGAATACCCCGGCATGGCGTCTGGGCCACCAGGGCCCCAGTTGCGGCTGGTCGCTCGCAGCCAAGCCGGGGGGCAGACGTTTCGGGTTATCGAGCAATCGCAGGCCGACGAAATGTTTGGGGTCGAGATTGAGCGTGTCGAACAGGCCGCTCCAGGCTCCGCAGGGATCGAGCAGGATGACGCGTATCTCGTCGACCGTGCAGGAAACGCGCAGGCCTTCGGTCATGCGGTGCAGTAGGTCCTGCAGCGAATCGGCCCCCAGGAGGTCCAGTTCACGCTGCTGGCTGCGCGACATTACCGCCTGATTGTGGGAGGCATCTTCCTTGATGTGGGTCAGAACCGAGTTGAGGTCTTCTCCGCCCTTCATGACGTGCGTAGCCATGGTCGCCGTTTCGTTGAGTAATACCTTTGGTAAGATCGACGCTTAGCTTAATTACTTGAATGGAATGCTTAAGAGATGGAACTCAAGTGCATACATCGGTGGTCTTGTCTCCCAGTCATCGCCTTCCTGGGAGTTGTGTTCGGCACCGGCTCGGACCTGCGTGCCGAGGGGATTTATCGCTGCGTCGAAGGTGACGGCTGGGTCTTCCAACACACACCCTGTGCCCCGGGCGCCGGCGCGGAGTTTACGCTCAGCCCGGAAAACCGCGTCGGGTCGCCGCTGCGGCCGAGCGAACGGCGCTATGTCGAGGACAGGGTCAAGGAGGTGAGGCGGACGCGGTCGAATATCCGTTCGATTGGTGGCGACGAGGGAGCGGCTCCGAGGGGATCGGCAAAGACGTGTCTGCACAAGGCGCAGGCACTCGAGCGAGTCAGGCGCAAGCTGCGTCAGGGCTATCGGCCGTCCCGGGGGGAAAGCCTCCGTCAACGGCGCGATGACCTGGACGAATATCTCCGTCGCTTCTGCGAGTAAGGTGGGATGGGATCGAGTGTCCGCCGTGCCGGCGGGCGGTTACAGCTCGTTACCGGCGCCGCCGCTGTTGACCCGCCAGCTCTGGAAGCTTGGGTAGGCCAAATAGCCGCGGCTGATGACGTAATTGAGCACGTTGCGCAGGCGGAAGAAGCGCACTACCGAATCGACCCGTATGATCTCCTTACCGCGTTCGTCGAAGAACAGAATCGACGGTGCGTAGAAGATGCCGAGTTCCCGAGCCCAGTCGCGCGCGGTGGTCCGCCGGCCGTCGGGTGTGACGATTGGAACGGCCGACCACATATCGAGCTGGACGTTGTCGAACTGGTTGAAAAGCTGGTGAATTTCCGGCTGTTTCAACGGCTGGGTGTGCAATACGTCGCAGGCGTGACAGTCGCCTTGCTCGAAGAAGACCACTAATGGCCGCTGCGCCGGAAAGCGGCTGCGATCCATGTTGTGTGGGGGCGGGCTGAAGAAACCCTCTTCGATCAAGTCGCCCGGCTCGAAACGCAAGGTGGCATCCCCGCGCGCCATGTAAACCGCGAAGGCCTCTCGCTGGTAATGCTTTCCGGCGACGTACTCCAGGGCGGCGCGAAATTGATAGGGTGGGTAATAGCCGCGCAGGCGCAGAGCAATCTTGCCCTCGGCATCGTAGAACACCAGCGAGGGTGTGAAGTTGGTCCCCAGTTGCACCGAATAGTCGCGCTGGCCCATCGTCCGACCGCTCGGATCGGTCATCTCCTCGGGGCTCCAGATGTCGATCGGCAAGACGTCGAAGTGCTCGCGCGTATAGCTGACAATATCCGGCAATTGAAAATTGACGTCCATCAGCATTTTGCAATAGGCGCAGCGCTTCTGACCGAAATAGACGATGATGCCGCTCTTGTTCGCCGCTACGGCTTCTTGCAGGTCCTCCTGCAGGTCGAGGAAGCTCTTCTTGAACCAATCCGGGTACTCAAGCAGCTGTTCGAGCGGCGCGTCGTCGAACTCCAAGGCGTTATCGAGTTCAGGTAGGGTCTTCGAGTCGCCGGTCACAGCGGTCGCCGTGCTGGCCCAGGCGAGCAGCGAGACAGCGATGGCCGGGATGGCCCACTTACCTGTCACAAGGGACATCTCATCCTCCAGGTCCGGTGGCGTCGTTCGGTCTTTTCTCGGCCCATCCAGAGTCTAATCGAGGTAGGCCTTCCAGTCTTCGCCGGAATCGCCAAAAGCCAGGAAATACGGGTTCAGTAGAGACTCTTTCTGGTTGTAACGCAACGGCTGCAGATCGGTGTCGGTGACCTGGCCGCCAGCGGCCTCGACGACGGCCTGGGCTGCCGCGGTATCCCATTCCGAGGTGGGGCCTAAGCGCGGATAGACGTCGGCGCTGCCCTCGGCGACCAGGCACAGTTTCAGGGAACTGCCCATGCTGAGGATCTCATGATCGCCGATGCGTTCGAGGAAGCGCGTCAGGCTGTCACCGGCATGGGTGCGACTGCCGGCGACCCGCATCGGATCGCGTCGTCGATCGGTGACATGAATGCTCATCTTCATCCCATCGTCATCGATGCGTACGGCGCCGACACCGGATTCGCCCTGGTAAAGCACGCCGCTGACCGGGACATAGACCACGCCCATGACGGGGGCGCCGGCTTCGATCAGAGCGATGTTGACGGTGAATTCGCCGTTTCGTTTGATGAACTCCTTGGTGCCGTCCAGCGGGTCAACCAGCCAGTAACGTTGCCAGACGCGGCGCTCGGCATAGGGCGCCGAGGCCGATTCCTCGGACAAGATCGGTATGTCCGGCGTCAGTGCCTTCAGCCCGTCGCGAATGATCCTGTGCGAGGCAAGGTCGGCCTCGGTCAGGGGCGATTTGTCCTGTTTGTGCTCGATTTCAAACTCGTTCTCGTAGACTTTGAGAATCGCGCTCCCGGCTCGCCGGGCGATTTCGATGACGGAGTCGATGTTGGGTCGCATGAGTGGGCCTGCCCTTGATGTTGTCGTTGTCGGAGTTATGTCCTCGGCAGTTTGAAACACACTCGACCACAGCTGCAAGCGGCCCCGATCAATGAGTGCGGACCTCACGCCGGGTAAAACGGAAACTGGTGTGCAGCCGCCCCTCGAACCAGGCGTCGACCGTGATCCGTTGCGCTTCGGCGCGCGGCCTGAACCCGGGCTGGTATTCCGGGCTGTAGTCGACCAACTCCAGATCGTCGGGGTAGCTGATGTCCAGCGTGATGCGCATCGGGTAATAGCCGTCGAGGAAACGGCGCATATAGGGGCCGTTCCGCATTTCGAAGAAACTGCCGCCGAGGTCGTGCAAGGCCCGTGTCTCAGCCTCCAGACACAGGCTTGCGCCATGGCGAATGTCTTCCATCTGGACCGAGTAGTCTTCCACCCAGGCCCGGCTAATCTTGTCCGTGCCAGTGATCTTCAAGGCGCGCAGGGCCTCCGGTCTGAACAGGATCTGCGCCTGTCCGACGGGGTCCAGCCCGGTGTGGCACTGCCGCAGTTGCACCCAGCCATCGACCAGTGAACCGGCGTCGATGGTGAGTCGATTGCTGTGGTGGTGGACGGGTGTTTCCGGAGCGTTCGACAGGAAGGTCAGTTCGCCCTCGTTGACGTTCAAGGCCCGCTCGATAAGCTCATCCTGGGCGTCGAACCAGGCTTCCAATGCCTTCGGATCGTCGGTTGCCCAGGGGTTGGCCCGTGCGCCCATCGACACGAGTGCGGCAGTGAGCAGGACGAGCAACGGATATTTCATGGGACTTGTGCTGGGTTGCGGGGTCAGCCTTAAATGTAGCCATATCTCGCGGTGAAGGGTGCAATGGCGGAGGCTTCAGACGTGTTGGATTGGTCGCGAATCGATACGGTGCTGCTCGATATGGACGGTACCTTGCTGGATCTGCACTTCGACAACCACTTCTGGCTGGAGTACGTGCCGAAGCGCTACGCCGAGGCCCGCGGCGTTGACCTTCAGACGGCCAGGGACGAGTTGTTCCTTCGCTATCAGGACATCTCCGGCACACTCGACTGGTATTGCCTGGATCATTGGAGCCGCGAGCTGGAACTCGATATCGCGTTGCTGAAACAGGAGGTCGACCACCTCATCCGGGTGCACCCGTATGTGACGGAGTTCCTCGAGGCACTGCAATCGGCCGGCAAACGCAGGATTCTTGTTACCAATGCGCACCAGAAGGCGATTGCGTTGAAGATGGAAAAGACCCGGCTTGCCGGGCACTTTGATCGCATCGTGTGCTCGCACGACATCGGGCTGCCAAAGGAAGATCCGGGTTTCTGGGTCCGTTTACATGCCATCTTGCCGTTCGATGCACTGACGACATTGTTCGTCGACGACAGCCTGCCGGTGCTGGCGTCGGCGCGCGAGTATGGTATCTCGCATCTGCTGGCGATCGGCCGGCCGGACAGTCGCAAGCCCGAACGTTCGATCGAGGACTATCCGGCGGTGGCTGATTTTTCACCCTTGCTCAGTGGGCTGAAGGACGCCCTCTGAAACCCGATGCCATCCGCTGACCCGGCCGGATCTTTAGTTTATTAGTTAAGTAGAATAATCGAATGCAATCCGCGCCGTTTCCGAATCTTCCCGCGTCGGGACCGCGCCTGTCGGCGCGACATATACCCGGCGTCCAGCCGGCGGAGTACGACTATGCACAACGGCACGACCATCACCCAGTTCATCATCGAGGAACAGCGCAAGATTCAGGGCGCGACCGGCGATTTCACCTCGCTGCTGAACGACATCGTTACCGCCTGCAAAGTGATCTCGAATCTGGTCAACAAGGGCGAACCGGTCGGTGTGCCGGGCTCGGCGGGCAGCGAGAATGTCCAGGGCGAGACGCAGAAGAAGCTCGACATTATCACCAACGAGTGGCGGTTATCCTCGGGTCCAAGAACGAGGTCGAGTGCGTTCTCGGCTACCATCGCCAGCATGACGCTGAGGCGGCCGCCTGAGCCTCGATATCGTCCCCGCCCCTACTGCCCCCAACGGCGGAAGCGCCGCTTGCAGTAATTGAGCAGTTCGGCGTAGTTGTGGAAGTGTTCGATGAAGTGCTTCTCGGCGGGTTCGTCGTATTCGCACCAGTCGTTCTTATAGTCGCGGCAAACTTGCGGGCGGGTCTCGTAGATCTTACAGGCACCGCCTTCGCCGAGATGTTCGCACTCGCCCCGAGTCAGCAGATACCAGCCGCTGTGGTCGCGATAGACCTCGACGTGCTGATGTGAGACCTGCCAGAGGACATGCTCGAAATCGGCCTTGGAGCGGAGTGCGCCCAAGGCCTCGGTCGTGTACGTGCAGCAGGTCGACCCGAGGCAGCGACTGCACTTGTTCTCGACCGGAATATCCAGCGAAGTGCCTCCGTTCCCCGGGTGTTGTCCGGGTATTACCCGTTGCTGCCGGGTTTGCCGGCCCGCGGCTTGGGTCCGCGGGATCGCCGATTCTTCGAGGCACCGTCGCCTGTGTGTTTGCCGCCGCTCCCCGGCCCCTTGCCTCGCCCGCCGCCGTGTCCTCGGCTGTCGCGCCGCGGCGGCTTCCTGTCTGGGTTGGGTACCCGGCTCCTGGGGTCGACCTCAGCGAGCATCTCCTGCTCGACGTGTGCGATCGGTACCTTGTGGCCGATGTATGCCTCGATCTCCGGCAGGGAAAAGGCGTAAGTCTCGCAAACGAAGCTGACGGCGTCGCCGGAGGCGCCGGCGCGGGCGGTGCGGCCGATTCGGTGGACATAGTCCTCGGCGTCTTCGGGCAGGTCGAAATTGACCACATGGGTGACGTTGGTGATGTGCAGACCACGGGCGGCGACATCGGTCGCGACCAGGATGGAGACTTCACTATCCGCGAACTTCTGCAGCAGCCGCGTGCGTTTCTTCTGCGGTACGTCGCCGGACAGGATTGCGGTCTCGTACCCGTTGCCTTCGAGAAAGCCCCAGACCTTGTCGGCGACCCGCTTGGTGTTGACGAACACGATCGCGCGAGCATCCTCCCATCGTCCCAGCAGCCCGATCAGCAGCGGGATCTTGTCCTCGTTCGCCGTCATGTAGCAGATCTCGGTGACCTTCTCTGCGGTCACTTGCTCGGGCTCTACTTCGATGATGAACGGGTTGTTCATGTGTTCGTAGGCAAGCTCGGTCACCCGATAGGAGAGGGTGGCGGAGAACAGCATGCCGAGTCGTTCGTCCGGCGGTGGGCAGCGGCGCAGCAGATAACGAATATCCTTGATGAAACCGAGATCGAACATCCGGTCGGCCTCGTCCAGCACGACCACCTGAATGGCACGCAGATCGAAGACGTGCTGTTTGAAGTAGTCGATCAGCCGTCCCGGAGTCCCGATCAGGATGTCACATCCGGATTCGATCGCCTTGCGTTGGCTATCGTAGCCGGTGCCGCCGTAAGCAACGCGGACCTTGTGTCCGGTGTGTGCCGCCAGGGTCTCGGCGTCCCGGTGGATCTGCAGGGCCAGTTCGCGGGTCGGTGCGAGCATCAGCGCCCGCGGTTGGTTTGGGCGTCGGTTCGGGTCGGCCGGCTCTTGGTCCAGCATGTGAAGCGCGGCGAGAAGGAAGGCTGCCGTCTTGCCCGTGCCGGTCTGCGCCTGCCCGGCGACGTCACGGCCGTCGAGCGCAATCGGTAAGGCCTTTGCCTGAATGGGCGTACAATTTTCGAAGCCGGCGGCGCGGACGCCGTCCATGATGTTCTCGGCCAATCCCAGGCTGTCGAACCGGGTATCCGTCAGATGCTTTTCGGTCATGGGGCCGGAGAATAACGCAAATTCGTTATTGTGGGGCTTGAAATACCGTTTCCGATCGGCTCAAATTGAAAAAATTCCGTGCGGCCGTGTCTGTAAGCTAATTGATCTGCGCCAATCCCCAGCGGGTATAGGGCGTTGCCGCGCCGCCCTGATCGCCATTCCTTTATTTAACTAAGCATCCGGAGAACGTCAGTGAGTGACAAGATCGTTCCTGTGTCGGACGACAATTTCGAAGAAGAAGTCCTGAAATCCAGCTCCCCGGTCCTGGTGGACTACTGGGCCGAATGGTGTGGCCCGTGCAAGATGATCGCGCCGGTGCTGGATGAAATCGCCGACGAGTACCAGGGCAAACTCAAGATTGCCAAGCTGAACATCGACGACAACCCGAATACCCCGCCGCGATACGGCATTCGCGGAATCCCGACGCTGATGCTGTTCAAGGACGGCGAGGTCGAGGCAACCAAGGTGGGCGCCGTTTCAAAGTCGCAGCTGACCGCGTTTATCGATAGCAACATCTGAATCTCGGAATTCTATTCTGGTGGCCGGCGTCCGCGCGCAGCGTGAGATGCTGGACGGGACGCCGATTGATGCTAAACTCTACCTTAGTCGCCCGTCCCGGTCGGCTGTTCCCCGTAACAATACAAAACCGGCCATCCCACTGAAGTAGAGCCTGCCTGGCGGCATTGGTCGAAGCACGATCCCGTTCAATCCGTCTCTTCTCCCCATCGCCGATAATCCGATAATCCGATAAAACGATGAATCTCACCGAGCTGAAACAAATGCCGGCCTCCGAACTGGTAGAGCTGGCCCAATCGATGAACATTGACAACCTGGCCCGTTCGCGCAAGCAGGACCAGATCTTCACCATCCTCAAGGCGCATGCCAAGAAAGGCGAGGACATCTACGGCGACGGCGTGTTGGAGATTCTCCAGGACGGCTTCGGGTTTCTCCGCGCGGGCGACTCGTCCTATCTGGCGGGACCGGATGATATCTATGTCTCGCCCAGCCAGATCCGCCGCTTCAATCTGCGCACCGGCGACACGATTTCCGGCAAGATCCGACCGCCCAAGGACTCTGAGCGCTACTTCGCGATGCTCAAGGTCAGCGAGATCAATTTCGACAAGCCGGAAAACGCAAAGAACAAGATCCTGTTCGAGAATTTCACGCCGCTGTTCGCGAACAAGAAGTTTCATCTCGAGATGGGCAACGGCAGTACCGAGGACATCACCGCACGCACTATTGAGCTTTGCGCGCCCATCGGCAAGGGGCAGCGCGGTCTGATCGTCTCACCGCCGAAGGCCGGTAAGACCATGCTGATGCAGAACATCGCCCAGTCTATCGCGCACAATCATCCCGAGGCCTATCTGATCGTGCTGCTGATCGACGAGCGTCCGGAAGAGGTCACCGAGATGAAGCGCTCGGTGCGCGGCGAAGTGATTTCATCGACCTTCGATGAGCCGGCCGCACGTCACGTTCAGGTCGCCGAGATGGTGATCGAAAAGGCCAAGCGCCTGGTCGAGCACAAGAAAGACGTCGTTATCCTGCTCGACTCTATCACCCGTCTGGCTCGCGCCTACAACACCGTGATCCCGTCTTCGGGCAAAGTGCTGACCGGCGGTGTCGATGCCAACGCGCTGCAGAAGCCGAAGCGGTTTTTCGGTGCTGCGCGCAATGTCGAAGAGGGCGGTTCTCTGACCATCATTGCCACGGCGCTGGTAGAGACCGGGTCGCGCATGGACGACGTGATCTACGAGGAGTTCAAGGGAACCGGCAATATGGAGGTCCATCTGGATCGCCGCATCGCCGAGAAACGGATCTTCCCGGCCATCAACATCAACCGTTCCGGTACTCGGCGTGAAGAGCTGCTGATGCCGGAGAAGGAGCTGCAGAAGATGTGGATCCTGCGAAAGATCCTTCACCCCATGGATGAGCTGGCGGCGATGGAGTTCCTCTACGACAAACTCAAGGTCACCAAGACCAACCAGGAGTTCTTCGACTCGATGCGCGGCTGACCGCGCTGGTGTGCGCCGGCCCTCAGTGGCTTTGGGATTGCTCGCGGCGCTCGAACAACAGGTCGTTGACTTCCCAGTTCGCCAGCGGCTTGGAGAACCAGAAGCCCTGCGCCTCGGGGCAATTCAGCAGTCTCAGCGTATTCAACTGCGCTTCCGACTCTACACCCTCGGCGATCACGTTCATGCCCAGCATACGCCCGAGCGCGATGGTAGCCTCGACGATCGCACCATTGCCGGTGCTCTCTTCCATTTCGTGGATGAAGGATCGGTCGATCTTAAGCGTGTCGTAGGAGAATCGTTGCAGATAGGTCAGCGACGAATATCCGGTGCCGAAGTCGTCGATATAGAACTGCACCCCCGCGTCGCGCAGTTTCTCCATCTCCTCGGTGACCGCGGCCTGGTGGTCCATGAAGGTGCTCTCGGTCAGTTCCAGGCGCAGTGACGAAGGCTCGAGTTCGGCTTGCTGCAGGATCGCCAGCAGACGATTGGCCATATTCGGGGTGCGGAACAATTTGCCGGACACATTGACGCTGATTCCGATTGGGGGATCCGTCGGGAACAGGATCTGCCATTCACGTGCCTGCTTGCAGGTGGTCTCCAGGGTCCACCAGCCGAGCGGCGTGATCATGCCGTTTTCCTCGACGGTCCGAATGAATTCATCGGGTAACAGCAGTCCCCGCACAGGGTGCCGCCACCGCAGCAGGGCCTCGAAGGCGACGATCCGCCCTGTGGTGAGATTGACGATCGATTGGTAATGAACGGCGAATTCGTTGCGAGTGAAGGCCCGGTGCAGATCGGATTCCAGATTCAGGCGTTCCAGGGCCCGCGCATGCATCACATCGTCGTAGATCACGGTATCTCGATGGCCCTCGTGCTTGGCGCGGTACATGGCCAGGTCGGCGTCGCGCAACACCTCATCCGGATCGTTGTAGCTCTGCGAGGCCATGGCGATACCGATGCTGGCGCTGGTGAACACGTCGTGTCCCTGGATCACGAACTCCTCCTTGAACAGCTCATGGATCCGGTCGGCGACCATGGTGGCGTCGGCAAGATCCTCGATGTCGTTCAACAGAATCGCGAACTCGTCGCCGCCCAGGCGGGCCAGGGTGTCCCCGGGGCGCAGAAAGCGACCCAGTCGCTGCGAGATCAGCACCAGTAATTCGTCGCCGGCCGAATGACCGAGGCTGTCGTTGATGTATTTGAAGCGATCGAGGTCGAAGTACAGGGCGGCGAATTTCAGGTCGTCGTCGCGCTTGTGGCGCCGCAGCGCCTGGCTGAGCCGGTCAGTGAACAGCGAACGATTCGGCAGTCCCGTCAGGCCGTCGTGCAGGGCGTCGTACATCAGGCGGTATTCGGCATGCTTGCGGTGCGAGATATTGGTCATCGAACCTGCCATGCGCACGCAGTCGCCGGTCTCGTCGTATACCGCAAGTCCTCGCACCAGGATCCAGAGAAAGCTGCCGTCCCGGCGCCGGATTCGATGTTCGCACTCGAAGTGGCTGTCGCCGGCCGCCGAGTGGTGGTCCATGGCCTTCTCGAGTGCCTCCACGTCTTCCGCGTGAACCCGGCCGAACCACTCATCGATGGAGTGCAGGCCGTCGCAGTCGTTGCAACCGGTCAGTTCCCGCCAGCGGGGTGACAGGTACAGCCCGTTGCTGGGTTTGTCCCAGTCCCAGATGCAGTCGTTCGCGCCGGATACCGCCAGCGCGTAGCGCTCTTCGCTTTCTCGCAGGGCGCGTTCGGCATGCTGTCGCTCTATGGCATAGCGAATCACACGCTTCAACAGCGGCGAGCTGACTTCGCGCTTGATCAGGTAGTCCTGGGCGCCGCGCCGCACCGCCAGGGCGGCGGTCTCTTCGTCGTCGACATTGGTCAGCATGATGACCGGAAAAGCCGGGAAGCGTTCGTTCAGTACGCGGTAGCCTTCCAGCCCGTCGACGTCGGGCAGGTTAAGGTCGAGCAACACGACGTCCGGTCGGTAACCGCTGGCGAGTCGAAACAGCCCGCGGTCTAGTCGCTGAACATGCTCGATCTCATACTGCGGCTGGTCGATGCGACTGAGATTCAGCCGCGTCAAGGTGGCTTCTTCAGAGTTGTCTTCAATCAGTAGAACTCTGAGTGGGTCGGCTGCCATCAATGTTTCCCGAGACTTTGATATGTCAGATTACTTATCCGTCGTCCGCTGCCTTCGATAGCGTGAAATAGAAGCTGCTACCCTTACCTGGCCAAGATCTTGCCCAGATCCTCCCGCCGTGATTCTCGACTATACGCTTGCAGATCGCCAGTCCCATACCATTCCCGGGAAACTCATCGCTGGTGTGCAGGCGCTGGAACATGCCGAAGATTCGCTCCAACTGGTCGGAATCTATGCTGATGCCGTTGTCCTTGACCGCGATCCGCCACTGGTCGGCCTCGTCACGGGCGCCGATCTGCAGCTCCAGGGGTAGAGCGCCGCGGAACTTGATCGCGTTGCTGATCAGATTCTGCAGTACGCGGCTGAGCTGCATCTTGTCGCCGTAAACCGTCGGCAGGTGGTGAACCACGACGTCAGCGTCAATGTCGTTGAGTCGGGTCTGGTAGGAGGCGAGGATGTCATGGACAACAGCATTGAGATCCACCGGTGCGTGCCCGGAGTCGCGAAATCCGAGTCGGGTGAAGGTCAACAGGTCGTCCAGCATGGCCTGTGCGCGCTGCGAACTGTTGACCAGGCTCTTCAGGATCTGACGGCCATGCGGGTTGAGCTGATCGCCATGGTCGTGAAGCAGCAATGAGGCGTATCGCGCCGAGAGTTGCAGCGGTTCCTGCAGGTCGTGTGACACGGCATACAGAAACTGCTGATATTCCTCGCGATAACGGTCCTGCTGATCGGGGGCGCTGTCTTCCCGCTCGGGCTGGGTCGACGAGTCTGCACGCTGCGGCGTTTCACCCCGTTCGGTATCCGCCTGCGGCCGCGGAGTGATTTCGGGCTCGGTTTCGGGCTCGGGTAGGCTGGTCCGCAGCAACTGGATCAGGGCGAGGAAACCGGCGCTGTTTTTCGGTAGGCAGGCCCGTGTGCCGTTGAGCTGCGCCTCGATCATCATGTCCGAGGTGAGCGATTCGCTCATCAACACGACGGGCAGTTCGGGATTATTGAAACGAAACGACCGAATCAACTCGGCGCCGCTGGCCCAGCCCAGATCGTTGCCGACGACGACGGCGGCGAACTGCCGCTCGACCAGGGCCATGGCGTAGCCGTGAGCATCGTCGACCACCACCGCTTCGAGGAACGGCAAGTCGTGCTCCAGCAGTGTCTGTATGATGGCGGCGTCTGAGTCGTTCGTCTCGACGACCAGAACTCTTGTTCTTCTGTCCACTGTCCCAGGCCCCAGCGAGATCCAGAATTATAATATTTTTTAATAATTTTCTATCAAAATCTGATCACTACTTCGAGCCTAACCTTACACCTTTAGCGGTGCTCTTGGACATGAGAATCTCGATTGTAGGAACGGCAATAGTGAGAGTTCGCCGATGATACGCGCGGCCATGATCCTGGCCGCCGGTCGCGGCGAGCGTATGCGTCCGCTCACCGATCACACCCCAAAACCGCTGTTACCGGTCGCTGGCAAGCCGCTGGTCGTCTGGCAGATCGAGCGCCTGGTGGCGGCGGGGATCACCGATCTGGTCGTAAACCACGCCCACCTCGGAGAGCAGATCGAGACCGGCCTGGGTGACGGATCCCGCTGGGGGGCGCGAATCCGTTACTCGGCCGAGGGAGAGGGGCGGGCGCTGGAAACCGGCGGCGGTATCTTTCGTGCGTTGCCGCTGCTCGGCGAGGGGTCCTTCCTGGTGGTCAACGCCGATATCTGGAGCGATTTCGACTTTTGCCGCCTCGAGCTTGCCGCGGGCATGCTGGCGCAGCTGGTACTGATCGACAATCCGACACACCACCCGGCCGGCGACTTCGTGCTCAGCCAGGGTCGGGTGAGCGATCCGGGCGACGCGACCGGCGCGGATCGCCTGACCTTCAGCGGCATCGGCGTCTATCGTCGGGAATTGTTCGCCGGCTGTCGCGACGGGGCCTTTCCGCTGGCGCCTCTGCTGCGTGCCGCGATGGCGCAACAGCGGGTCACCGGGCTGTATCACTCGGGCCGTTGGGTCGACGTCGGTACGCCGCAGCGCCTGGCCGAGCTGGATCGACAATTGGCCGGCGAATCCGGTTAATCTTCGGCCATGGGTCAGGAGATCGCCGACAGCCGATTCACCACCGCCGACCTCGACGAATTCCGTCGACGCCTGACCCGTGAGACCGAATTGCTGGCCGAGTGGATCGCCGCCGGCGAGCTGACTGCCGAGGACCGCATGGCGGGTTTCGAACTCGAGGCCTGGCTGGTCGACTCGATGGGCTATCCGGTCGGGGTCAACGAGCGCGTGCTGGACGAGCTCCAACATCCGCTGGTGGTTCCGGAGCTGGCGACCTTCAATCTCGAGGTCAACACCCCGCCGGGGAATCTCGGCCCCGGGGTGTTCGAGACCATGCATCGGGAGCTGCGCGACCTGTGGCAGATCTGTGACCAGGCGGCGGCGCAGCACGGGGCCGGCGTGCTCATGATCGGCATATTGCCTACCGTCCGCCAAAGTGACCTTTGTCTCGACAATATGTCGTCGCTGAAGCGCTATGGTGCGCTCAATGAGCGGATATTCCGGCTGCGCCACGGTCGTCCGGTACAGTTGGCCATCGACGGCCGGGAGTCGCTGCGTCTCAGTCACGAAGACGTGATGCTCGAGGCCGCGGCGACTTCCTTTCAGATCCATCTGAAGGTCGACGTGCGTGATGCGGTGCGCGCCTTCAATGCCGCCAAGATCGTTTCGGCCCCAATGGTCGCGCTGTCGGCCAATTCGCCCTACCTGTTTGGCCGGGATCTGTGGGACGAGACTCGCATCCCGCTGTTCGAGCAGGCGGTTGCGGTCGCCGGCTCGGACTACGCGCAGCGGGTGACCTTTGGCGTGCGCTACGCGGAACAATCGATCCTGGAATGCTTCGAGGCCAATCGCGACCGTTTTCCGGTGCTGCTGCCGATGCTGATGGACGAGCCGCCCGAGCGCCTGGCGCATCTGCGTCTGCACAACGGCACCATCTGGCGTTGGAACCGGCCGCTGATCGGCTTTTCCGCGCGCGGCCGACCACACCTGCGGATCGAACATCGGGTCGTCCCCGCCGGTCCGAGCCCGGCCGACGCCGTGGCCAACGCGGCGTTTTTCTTCGGCCTGCTGCAGGATCTGCTGGCCCGTCGGGCACCGCTGGAGACCGAGATCCCGTTTGCCACGGCGAAGGCCAACTTCTACGCCGCCGCTCGCGACGGGTTGGACGCCGAGCTTGAGTGGTGCGGTCGCCGCCGGGCAGTGAAGAAACTGCTGCTCGATCACTTGCTGCCGATGGCCGAGCGGGGGCTGGCAGCGATGGCCCTGCCGCCGGAGGAACAGCAGCACTGGCTGGAGATCATTCGCCAGCGGGTCACCAGCGGCCAGAACGGCAGCCGCTGGCAGCGCGCCTGGGTGGCCAGGCACGGCAAGGATTTCCCGGGTCTGGTACAGAGCTATCGAGAGCAGCAGAATCAGGGGCAGCCGATCCACCTATGGAGAGTTTGAATTGCCTGGCTTGAAGCGCCTGACCGAATTACCCGAGGGCCTGTCGGACCTGCCTGCGGAGGCCCTGCACCAGCGATTGGGCGGCCCGACCCTGATCGAGTTGCCGGGACGGCGGGAGCCCGGCCTGTTTGTCTCGGTATTGATGCACGGCAACGAGACCACCGGTTGGGAGGCGGTGCGCCAGCTGTTGCGCGCCTACGAACCCGGTGGCGGTTCCCGGACCCTTCCGCGTTCCATGAGCCTGTTCATCGGCAACACCGCCGCGGCGGAACGCGGTCTTCGCCATCTGCCCGAGCAGCCGGATTTCAATCGCATCTGGCCAGGCAGCGAGCTCGCGGCGACCCCCGAGCACGATCTGATGCGTGAGGTCATCGACACGCTGGCCGCGCGCGAGATCTTCGCCTCGGTCGATGTACACAACAATACCGGCCTGAATCCCCACTATGCCTGCATCAACGTCATCGAGAACGAGGCCTTGCATCTGGCCGCCATGTTCGGTCGCACGGTGGTGTACTTCATCCGCCCGCGCGGGGTGGCCTCCATGGCCCTGGCCGCACTCGGGCCGGCGGTGACCCTGGAATGCGGAAAGTCCGGTCAGGAGCACGGCACGACGCATGTGATCGACTATCTCGAGGGTTGCCTTAACCTGTCCGAGTATCCGCAGCAGCCGATCGTCCCGCAGGACATCGATCTGTTTCACACCGTGGCAACGGTACGCATCCCCGAGACTCAGCCTTTCTCCTTCGGTGAACTGGGCGAGGGCCTGCGGCTGCTCGACGACCTCGATCACCTGAACTTTCGTGAGCTACCGGCGGGCACGGCATTCGGCTGGTCGGAACACGCCGACCAACTTCCGCTGAGGGTTCACAACGAGAGTGATCAGAACGTTGCCGAGCGCTATTTCGAGCTGAGGGAGGGCGTTCTTCGCACCCGCTGCTCGTTGATGCCGTCGATGTTGACCCGTGATGAACGGGTCATTCGCCAGGACTGCCTGTGTTATCTGATGGAGCGCTACAACGAGCGTCTGGTGGACCTGCCGCCAAATCCCGAAAGAACCTGAGCCGCATTGGCTCAACGGCGCAGAATTCGGCCGCAGCGCTTTCCCCGGCCTTTACTTGTGCGCGATCGGCTTGTCGGTGAACAGATAGTCCTTCAGCTCCTTGTCGAAGTGCGGATCCTGACGCCGGATCCACTCCAGCACCATGGCCGCGTGCTCCTTCTCCTCGTCGCGATTGTGGGCCAGGATGGCCTTCAGCTCCTCGTCCTTGCAGGCATCGACCCGCTGGTTGTACCAGTCGACCGCCTCCAGTTCCTCCATCAGCGAGGTGATGGCCCGGTGCATGTCCCGGGTCTCGTCGGACAGTTCCTCAATGGGTTCGTGATAGCCTTCGTTTGCCATTGATCACTCCAGAGGATGTGAGGGTTTCGGGGGTCCCGGGTCACGAGTAACTGAACCGATACCACAGCAAGCCGAGATATTCGTGCAGCAGGCCGGTGTTGTCGGCCAGCGAGTCGCCGCTCGGGCAACCAGTCCTGCCAGCGTTCCGGCCCGGGGCGGTGCACGAAGCGGGTCGGTGCGGCGACGGCATCGATTCCGGCGAATTCCATACTCAGCATGGCGCGAGGCATGTGTGCGGCATGGGTGACGACCAGGACCCGAGCGATGCCCAACTGCCGGAGCAGTTCCCGGCTGTTGCGGGCGTTCTCCCAGGTGGTATTGCTGTCCTTCTCCAGGGCCAGCGGCTGGATCCCGAACTGACTGATCAGATATTCCGCCGCCAGCTGTGCCAGGGGCTCGCCCGTCATGCCCGCTCGACCGCCGGCGACGATCACCGGCAGGTCCGTTTGCCGATGCACGCGGGCGGCGTAGTTCAGTCGCGCCATGCTGCTCGGCCCGACGGTGTCGCGGCCCTGGTATTCGGGTGCGCGCGAATAACGGCCGCCCATCAAGACCAGAATGGCATTGGCGTCTGCCGCGTTGACCTGTTCGATGTCGAGCGGCGGATAGCGCTCCAGGCCGCCGGCGAGCCAGCCCGAGGCCTGCGGAGTGCTGAGCAGATAGAGGGCGGCTGCGACCAGGACCACCAACAGCCGCCCCAGAGCCTTGCGCCAGAACAGCAGCGCCAGCACCAGCGCGAGGACGAACAGACCCGGCGGCAGTACCAGCGCCTTGAGCGCGGCGCGCGTAGCGAGATCTTCGATATTCATTCCTCTCCCAGCACAGGGTTTGCCTGCAGGTCGGCGTGATAGGAGGAGCGCACCATCGGGCCGCTGGCCACGTTGGAGAAGCCCATGGGTTCGCCGACCCGGCGCAGTTCGTCGAACTCCTCCGGCGTGACGAAGCGTGCCACCGGCAGGTGCTCGCGGCTCGGTTGCAGGTACTGGCCCAGGGTCAGCATCTCGCAGCCGTGCCCGCGCAGATCGCGCATCACCGCCTCGACCTCGTCGCGGGTCTCGCCCAGGCCCAGCATCAGGCCGGACTTGGTCGGCACCTGCGGATGCCGCTGCTTGAAGCGTTCGCAGCAGCTCGAGTGACCACTGGTAGTCGGCGCCGGGCCGGGCCTGGCGATACAGGCGCGGCACAGTCTCCAGGTTGTGGTTGAAGACGTCCGGTGCGGCCTCCCGGAACTGCCTCCAGGGCAATCTCCATCCGGCCGCGGAAGTCCGGCACCAGGATCTCGATCGTGGTCTGCGGGCACAGCGCGCGGACCGCCCGGATGCACTCGGCGAAATGCCGCGGCGCCGCCGTCGCGCAGATCGTCTCGGTCGACCGAGGTGACCACGACGTACTTCAGCGCCATCTCGGCGATCGCCTCGGCCAGCTGGTGCGGTTCGTCGGCGTCCAGCGGCTGCGGCCTGCCGTGGGCCACGTCGCAGAATGGGCAGCGCCGGGTGCAGATGTCGCCCATGATCATGAAGGTCGCCGTGCCGTGGCTGAAACACTCGCCCAGGTTGGGGCACATGGCCTCCTCGCACACCGAGCTGAGCTTACGTTCGCGCAGGATCTTGCGGATTCGGCTGACACCGGCGCCGGTCGGCGCCCTGGCGCGAATCCAGGCGGGCTTGCGCGGCAGTTCGGTGGTCGCTTCGACCTTGACCGGGATGCGACTGACTTTGTCCTGGCCGCGTTGATGGGTGTCGGGACGGTCGCGCGAGGGCGCTATATAGGGATCGGTCATGGGAATCAGGAATGTGGCACGAAGGCGTAGTTTAGCCCGCATGCGCCGCGCGTGCCGCATTCCCGCGCGACGGACAAGGGATCGCCGGGTAAAGAGACTGGCCGGCCATGTCGGGCAGGCTCAACCGATCCCCATGCGCCTCAGACCCAGATTCCGGGTTTGTTGCGATAGTTGTCCAGGATGCGGATGTAATTCAGGCGCTCGAACTCCGCCGGGTCCTGGACGCTGATCTGGCTGACCCGGCCGCGGAACTCGTCGATCGAGTTGAAGCCCTGCTGTTCCATCCATTCCCGAACGCCGTCGATCAGCTGCGCGAGATAGCCCGGACCCCGTTGCAGCAGCGCGGTGCACAGGTGGACGACATCGGCGCCGGCCAGCAGGAGCTTGATGGCATCCTCGGTGTCGTGGATGCCGCCGGTGGCGCTCAGAGAGCACTCGACCCGGTCGTACAGGATTGCCACCCAGCGCATCGCGAGCAGGGCGTCAGCCGAGTCGCTGGCATGCAGGCTGTGTTGCAGGCGCATGCTGTCGACATTGATATCCGGTTGATAGAAACGGTTGAACAGGGCCACTCCCGAGGCCCCGGCGGTCTCGAGTGATTTCACCATCTGCCCGACCGAGCTGAACCAGGGCGAGAGCTTCATATTGATCGGCAGTTCGATCTCCTCGCGCAAGGCCTTCAGCAGGGTGACATAGCGCTGTTCGACGTACTGGCCCTCCTCCCAGATGTCGGCGGCGACATAGTAGGCGTTCAGTTCCAGGGCGTCGGCGCCGGCGTCGCGGATCTCCTTGGCATGCTCCAGCCAGCCGCTGGCGGTGACGCCGTTCAGGCTGGCGACGACGGGTATATCGAGCGAGGCCTTCAGTGAGGCGACCTGTTCCAAGTAGCGATCCAACTCGCCGGGGAAGTCGACGTTATCGGGCAGAAAGCCGTCGGCCTCGGCATGGCCGTGATCCTGGTGATGAAGGAAGCGCACCATGCCTTCCTCCTCGGCGCGTACCGCCTCCTCGAACAGCGAGTACATCACCAGGGCGGAGGCGCCGGCGTCCTCGAGCTGCTTGGCCGCGTCCAGGCTGCGGCTCAGAGGCGAGGCCGAGGGCACGAACGGGTTCTTCAGGGACAGGCCGAGCCAGTTGCTTGTGAGGTCCATAAAGTTCTCCGAGATCGATGTTGAGCGCGTGGTCAGGTGTGTTCGCTGTCCGGCGGCCCGCTGTCGACGGCCAGATGCGCGAGTTGCTGGTACAGGTGGAACTTCGCCTTGGCCTGCTTCTGGGCCAGCTTCATGTAGCGCGCCGCATCGTCCGGATGGGTGCGTTCGAGCATGGCGAAGCGGGTCTCGCTGGCGGCGAAGTCGTGATAGGGGATGCTCGGTTCCTTGCTGTCCATCTTCAGTGGATTCTCGCCCGCGGCGGACTTGCGCGGGTCGTAGCGAAACAGGCTCCAGTGACCGGAGTTGACCGCCAGGTCCTGCTGGCGGAGGTTGTTCGCCAGGTCGATGCCGTGAGCGATGCAGGGTGAGTAGGCGATGATCAGCGAGGGTCCGTCGTAGGACTCGGCCTCCAGGAAAGTACGCAGCACCTGTATGTCCCTGGCGCCGTAGGCGACCTGCGCGACGTAGACGTTGCCGTAGGCCATGGCCATCATTGCCAGGTCCTTCTTCACGATCGGCTTGCCGCCGGCGGAAAACTTGGCCACCGCGCCGAGCGGAGTGGCCTTGGAGGTCTGGCCACCGGTGTTGGAATAGACCTCGGTGTCGAGCACCAGGATGTTGACGTTGCGACCGGATGCGAGCACGTGGTCGAGGCCGCCGTAGCCGATGTCGTAGGCCCAGCCGTCGCCGCCGATGATCCAGACGCTTTTCTTCACCAGATAGTCGGCGATGCCCTCCAGGGTGCCGGCGAGCGGCTCGCTCATGCCGGTGAGCTTGATCTTCAAGGCATCGACCCGGCCACGCTGTTCGAAGATCTCGGCCTCACTGTATTGCTCGGCGTTCAACAGGTCGTCGGCCAGTTCGACGCCGATCGCCTCGCGCAGTTCGACCACCAGCTCCCGGGCATGTTCGGCCTGCACGTCGATCGCCACCCGCATGCCCAGACCGAATTCGGCGTTGTCCTCGAACAGCGAATTGTTCCAGGTCGGGCCGCGGCCCTGCGGGATTGGTGGTGTAGGGCGTGGTTGGCAGATTGCCGCCGTAGATCGAAGAACACCCCGTGGCGTTGGCGATCAGCATGCGATCGCCGAACAACTGGGTGGCGAGCTTGATGTAGGGTGTCTCGCCGCAGCCCACACAGGCGCCGGAGAACTCGAACAGCGGCTGCATGATCATCGCCCCCTTCAGAGTGGTCTCCTTTAACTTGGTGCGATCGAACTCCCGGAGCCCGATGAAATAGTCCCAACTGCGGCGTTCAACCTCGACGGTCGTGCTCGATCGGCACCATGTTCAGGGCCTTTCGTTCGGGATTGGCGCGATCGCGGATCGGACAGATCTCGACGCACAGGCCGCAGCCGGTGCAGTCGTCCGGGGCGACCTGGTAGCTGATGTGGGTGCCGGGGGGGAAGTCCTTGCCGCCCTTGACCGGGACGTGCAGGAAACCCTCCGGGGCGTCGGCGATCTGATCCTCACCGAACACCTTGGAGCGAATCGCCGCGTGCGGGCAGACCAGGG
>CAVXWS010000066.1:0-6243 GCA_963765415.1 uncultured Gammaproteobacteria bacterium | reverse complement strand
TGCATGCCTTGACTCGTACGTATTGCTGAACGCCGCCAGCGTGGTCCTCAAGCGCGACATTCGGATACCGGCCGGCAAGGCACGCGTCTATGTCCAGAACGACAAGGCGGGGGCAGGTGACCAGATCAGCGCCGGTGGATTCGACAGTTACAAGCCGCACTGTGCGTTCGAGATCAGTCGTGTGGACCATGCCGGGTTTGAGGTTAAAGCCGAGACCTTTGCCGTAACGCGAATCCAGCAGACCGTCGTGCGCGTGGTTAGCGGGGCACCAGTGATAGTTGCTGCGTTTGGACTCTGGGGCGGCAGCCAGGCGTACTACTCCGGTTATCACTTTCTGGCTGGCCTCCGACACCCAACCCGAGGTACGCAGGATGACCTGCTATGGGGTCTACGCGGAGCCTTACGAGCTGTATCCGCCGACGTTGAAAGACATCAATGCAGCTCTCGGCGCCGTTGCCGAGTTGCGTTACTGAGTCATCTGCGCCGACCCTCCGGCTTCATGGCAGGCGGATCAAAAGCGGACTGTTACGCCGACACGCCATCATTGTTACGTCGCAGCAAAGTGAAAGCAGCCTCGACGGCCGGCTTTCTTGTCTGCTGTCAGCCAGAAGCAGGCCCCCACTCTTTGCCTTGCGTGGAGCGCAGATCGTTCAACGGGGCAACTGCATCAGAATTAAACAACTAGATAGCCTGGGCCAAGAGCAGCAGAAACGGAGCGAATTGGCTGAACGTGCTCTTGGGCGTACAGCGCGTCGGCATTCAGCTTACGGTTACTTTAAGCCAAGGTAACTCAACGTCGTCTCCAGGAAATCCTTAAACGAATTTATTTCGGTTGACCCAACGAAGACATTGTTGCCGTCGTCTACACAACAGAATCCATTAAGTCCCGAGCATGTGATAAAAATGCCACTGTCCTTTGCTAATACCTCCACTGCTTGTGCACACTCGAAATGCCAGACGTCGCGTCCGAAATGCTTCCTTCTGCATGCAATCAAATCGGGATTCGGGCACGTGGCGCTAACTTCACCGGCGCGAGGTGGATTGTGGTTTTCCATGTCCTCAGGTCCCGTAAAATCCGCGGAATAGTTACGTTATATTTGATCTGAATTCATCCAGCCGCTTGGTCTTGTCGGGGCAGCCAGCATCCAGCCTCCGTTTCATGAGAAGAATGGGAGATTGCTGTTTGCTCTGTTGAGGTCTGCGAAGAGTCGATAGCCGTCTAGTGCGACGCAGCAATCGCTGAGGTACCACCTTTCGACTCAGCTCCGTCCGAGTCCGGCCATGACCTGCTGTTCGATGGATGCAGTCTTCCCAGACGCTTTCTACCAGCGCCGTTGCTTTGAGCGTTCATTACGTTGAAGTTGCTGTGCTTCACAGGCAGGCGAGCAGGTGCACGTCCGAGTGTTCTGTCCTGCCAGAAAGGTGTCGCCACAAATTTTGCAGACTCGTACCTCTTGATTCGCGTCACGGTGCTGCTGTTTTTGCGTCAAGACTTTTCTCCCATAGGGCTTCGGGTATGGCGCGTTGTCGGGACCACTGCGCCTGACCGATATTACCAGTTCGGCGAGTGCGTAACTCCACATAGTACTTAGTCCTTCGCTCTTCGGCATTGCCTTAACGGGGCTAGACGACAGAACGTAAAGGCGCAGTCGCTAGCAGTCAGACTCAATGGGTGGCTGTTTGAGATGGATGACTGCTGACTTTCTGTAATCCAGAAGGAGGCATACAGCCAAGAAGAGACATTCCTCCCGCGACAAAGACCCGGCACAACGTCTGGGTCCTAGTGGGCCATGCGGGAAGTTCGGTTATTCACAGAGCGCCGCTGATGAGCCAAGGTAAGGCGCACACTGCAGGGAATGGCAGGCCCTTTTCAAGGGGTGCAACGCAACATTGGCTTATCAGCGACGCTCCCTCCGGGCCGGTCCACAAGCCACGTTGACCGCGTTACGCTCGCTGAAATTGGCGACCGCCAGTCCTGCGCTCGCGTGCCTTGCCAACCCGCCTTGTGGACCGGCTGTGGGTTACCGAACTTCCCGCATGGCCCGCCAGGTGAAGAAACAAGGTGCTGAGGTATGGAGATTATTTCTTTTTCTTCTTTTTCTTACGTTTCTTCTCTTTCTCAGCCTTCTTGTCTTTCTTCTTCTCGTCCTTTTTACTTCCTATTTCCTTAGCCTGTGAGGCGTCGGAGTCTTCAGGCCATGCAGTTACAACAATCTCTTCAGCCACATCCTTGCTCTCTTCTTCGGTATTCATTTTGATATATGACCTCCTAGTTGATTGTTTCTGCAGCGTCCTATAAGCCGACCATCACGGCATGCAAGCCACGTTCGCGCACTGCGTGGACAAGGTGGCTTGGCCGCACCTCCATCGGGTCAAAATCAACCACCATGAGGTGGCGCGTTTTTTCATGCATGCAGGCGCTGTAAACGCCGTTCTGTTCACCAATTTCGCGCTGCAAGCCATGGATGCCACTGTCATCCAAGGTTTCACTGATATGAATCACGATGTCGCTGATGTCCAATGCCCACCTCCTCTTGATGACTTTGCGCAACGACGGCGGCATCGCGTAATGGAGACTCGCTACTCAGATCCGAAAGATCGAAACGACTGGAAGCCAGTGTAAGCAGCAGCGAATCATTTGCAGGGGGCGCGACGCGATTTGCCTCGGATAGAAAGAAAAATTGTGGAAGTCGGAAGTAACCGACCCTCGTCTTCTCTCGCTGAATGAAAGTTTAGTTCACGTGCGTCGCGACGAGGCTTTTCTTTCGCAATTCAAGCGCTCAGTATGCATGGTAGTTTGCTCGGTCAGGGGAAGCGCCTCGGAGCTGAGCGCAAACGATTCGCGGCAATTTGTGATCTCCTGCAGGTCAAATCAAGCGAGGGAGTAACGCGATCTGACAGTTCTCCGGCCGAGTCCGGGAAGGTCTCTCCAGGGTGTGCGGTCCTTAGTTCCGAACTGGGGAATGTCTCCTCAGGGTTGATCGCGCCCGTTCGATTGGCCAGCCATCGCGCAATTCGCACCGGCCCGACCAGGGAATCCGATGGTGTCACGGCTCCAGACCGTCATCCCGGCTGCTCGAATCCGCGTAGACGCTAGAGCGGTTGCCAACTTTTCCTGGGACGGCGGCCCAACATGGCTCAACCGATCGGGGTGAACTGTCCCGTTTGTTGCCGAGCGACGGCCTGGTGAAGCAGTTCACGGTCAAGCCAGCAGGCCTCGCCGCTGTAAGTGCCTTCGAACGTCGCATCGATGACTGCCTGCAGGGTGGCCTCGCTGTCGTTCTGTGGCAGTGTATCCGACGGGCAGACCCGCGCGGTATTGGCCGGGTGCAATTGAATACCTTCCTCAGGCATAGAAACACCTCTTTGTTCGGGAGGTGAGATGGCTTCCGCGGTGGCGAGTGATGCCATCGTTGCCAGAGCCAAGGCAATAAATAAGGACCTATTGTCGTTCATCGTGATTCTCCGTTGTTCTCAGGCCAAGGGTCAGCTGGGCCGCCGTTGAGGGCCTGCTGTCTGTAGTGTTGATAAGCCGATCGATAGACGATCGAGCCCGGGAATAACCGGTAGGCGTGCTCGACGTATTTCAGGCCGCTTTGTTGACAGCAAGATGTCTTGAGCAATTCCAGGCCGATTTGAAATGCCAGCTGGGCAGGTGCGGCGTCTTCGTTGACACCGAGAAGGATGATCGACGTGTGGTGAGGGCCCAGTCCATCGGCCCGGTAGTGAACCATGTGGTCTGCAATGGTCGCGCGTTGCGGCGACTTGTCACGAAACACAGCGCAGGGGACCGACTGTGCCTGCTCGTCTTCGCACACGCCGGCGCCGATGAAGGTTGTTCCGGTCGGGAACTGGGGCGGTGGCGGAAAATCGCAGGTCGGTTGATTCGACCGCTTCGCTTTATGCCAAAGCAGCTCGTTGACCTCGCCGATTGTCGTGAGCCTGGCGATCGCCTCGGGATGGCGGCCACCGCTGAAGAGCACGCGATAGTTCCCCTTTGCGGACACGAAGTGCACGCAGGCATAAAGCGTGTTTGCGCCCCCGTGATCGGATTGGCATAGGCCGAAGCTGTCTACTGTCCTAGCATCTTCGGGAATATATGCGGAGCAAGATGCGCTGATGCCGTCTAGATGGTCCTGGCGGTCGGTGTCCGCCTGGGCAGCGGCCAATCCCGCAGCGGGCAGCAGTAAAGTGCCGCAAAGCCATGTCAGCCACGAGTGACCTGACCGACCTGCGGTATGTGCCGTCGTGTCGCCAGTTTGACAGGTCGATTCGGACATCGCTCTCAAATGCCCCCTGGATTGAGGTTCTGTCAGAGTGTCGACCAGCGGCCCGGAGAAATTCTCGACCGAAGCACGACGGAAAGTACGACGGACAATACGACGGTCTTTTTCGTAATTTAAAACAGATGGTTATGGTATTTTGACCAGCCGGTGTTCGGGTTCGGTAGGATGCATTAACGGCTCACCGAGAATCTCCAAGCGTGCAGGCACCAAAAGCGAGCGACTTTTTTGTCGACGACTGGCGGGTGTCGCCGTCCGTGGGCGTGCTCGCCCGCGGCAACGAGACCGCTCGCCTCGAGCCGAAGGCGATGGACGTGCTGGTCTATCTCGCCGCGCGCCCCAATGAGGTCGTCACACGCGAACAACTCGAGCGGGACGTCTGGCACGGCGCCGTGGTCGGTTACGACGCCGTCACCAACACGGTGATCAAACTGCGCAAGGCTCTGGGTGACAACGCGCGGCAGCCGCGCTTCATCGCGACCATCCCGAAATTGGGTTATCAGCTGATTGCACAGGTGACCCGACCCGGGGACAACGGCGACGCGGGTGCCTTGGGAGTCCAGGGAGTTCCGGGGGCGCCGCGTCGATTGGTCCCGCAAAAGACCGGTTTAATCATGGGCGCTGCTGTTGCGGTTGCGACGCTGGGCCTTCTCGTCGCCGGGGTGTGGCTTTGGTCGGCGGGGGGTGGGCGCGACATAGCGCCCGCCTCCATTGTGGTTCTTCCGTTCGAGTATTTCGGTGACGACCCGAATCAGGAATACCTCGCCGATGGCATGACCGAAGACATCATCACCGACCTTTCAAGATTGGCGGATATGCGGGTGATCGCCAGCAATACCTCTTTGGCACTCAAAGGCCGGCAGGTCACACCAGAGCAGGTGGGGGCCGACCTCGACGTTCAGTTTGCCCTCAAAGGCAGTATCCGCCGGCTCGGCAATAATTTGCGAGTCAATGCACAACTGGTCAATACAAAGACCGGATTCAACGTCTGGGCACAGCGTTATGATCGACAAGCGACGGAGCTCTTTGCGGTTCAGGATGAAGTGACCCGCAGTATCGTTGAGGCACTTGCCGTGAAGATAACAAGCAGAGAGCAAAGCCGCCTGGCTAAGCGGGCAACCGACAGCCTGAAGGCATACGACTATTTTCAGGAAGGGCAGCGCCTCGTAAAAGTCAGCTCCGCGGAGACGAATGCGCGTGCGCGTGACATGTATCGCAAGGCGATCGAACTCGACCCACACTATGGCCGCGCCTACGGTGCGCTGGCAGTGACCTTGGCGTTCGACTTCCGCCGGGGATGGACTGAATCACCGCTAGAGACCCTGGATCGTGCGTTGCAGCTCGCGAACCGAGCGGTGGCACTGGATGACTCGGTGCCGCAGACCTACTGGGCACTGGGCTTCGTTCATCTCGCGCGCAAAGAATTCGATCAAGCGGAGCAGGCCGCGGCCCAGGCAATAGCGATCGCGCCGAATTATGCAGACGGGTATGGCTTGCTCTCCTTGATCAAGGTGTTTCGTGGAGATCCGGCAAAAGCAATCGAGCTCAACGACAAGGCGATTCGATACAACCCCTTCTATTCGTTCGAGTATCTGGTCACCTATGGAATGACCTATTACGCGCTGGGTGACTATGACGCGGCGATAGGAGTTCTGGAGCGTGGCCAGGAGCGCAATCCCAACGCCATTCAAATCAAGATACCTCTGGCGGCCAGTTACGTAAGAGCAGGCCGCCAGGACGATGCGGAGTGGGTGGCCGAAGAAGTGCAGATGTTGAGCCCGACCACTACCGTAAGCAGCATAGAAAAGGCCATCCCGATCGCGCAGCCCGCCTTCAAGCAGGCCCTGCTAGAGGATCTTCGAAAAGCCGGGATACCCGAGTAGCGCTCGAGCCCGGGATCAGGTGGCGCGAACCGCAGGACTGGACACCGGTCCGGTTGGGCGACCTCAGGCAGCCAGCG
>CAVXWS010000065.1:0-39155 GCA_963765415.1 uncultured Gammaproteobacteria bacterium | reverse complement strand
TGTTGTGTAAGTCTGCTTGACTAGTACGTATTGCTCACACCTTGGCGCACCGGGTCGGTTGGGCATCTTGTCCAATATCGAAGCGTCGTTGCGGAATGGCTTTTGGCCCGATACACCGTCATAGACATCCCGCAGGACGCTCGATACCCAGGCAGGAAGCTCGGGGTTGATGCGATAGTGCACCCACAAACCTTCGCGCCGGTCTGTAACCAGCCCACTCTCGCGCAATAAGGCGAGGTGCCGCGAGATGTGCGGCTGCGCTACCCCGAGTGCATGCGTCAACTCGCAAACACACAACTCATCATGACCAAGCAACAGCATCAGGCTGCGCAAGCGGGTGTCGTTGGCGAGGCTGGAAAACAAAGTGTCAGCGGTTATATTCATTTGAATGAATATACGCCGTTTAATATATATGGCAAATGAAATGTTTTAGGCAACATGGCGACAACTGACGAGACGGCGGAACGGGAACAGTCCGCGCGAACGGCGTTACGATGATCGGGTATGGAACCAATCCAGCGTATTAAGTCGACCTGGCGTCGCACCGCCCATTCGGCGATGCCTGACTGCGCTCATCCACGCCATCCGCGGAGACAACCGCGACTGCATTGAGCTGCCGTCTCGCCCGTGTTGCGTAGGAGCCGATGCGATGACCCGATCGGCCAATCTGTAGGCAGCGTTCGTTTCGACGGATTCGAAAGTCGGTACTTTATACTGATCTTCACCAAGAAACTGACTTAGGAATCACTCTTAAGCCTCTGTATTCATTGATCGAGACGAGAGGATTTGAACCTCCGAATCCCACACCCCATCCCGGGAACCGAACGATTCGGAAACCGCCAAAGGTTCCGGCTACAACATACTGTCACAAAGAAACTTTTGCTTTTCTCGGAACACCGAACCCATACTGATGTCGAATGCTGCAGTGCAGCATATTATAGGGCAAATCGGCCCGATAACATGGTGTCGTTTCAACTCTGGAGTCAGAAGTCATGGCTGGGTTAGCGAAATACGATGAAGCGTTTCAGTAAGCAGATCGATCTGCGCGGTGGTGGGTCGCTACGGTTGCGGCTCGTCCGCCCTGGCGACAAGGAGCTGTTAAGTCAGGGGTTTCAGAGCCTTTCACCCGGATCCCGACACAAGCGATTCATGGGCGGCAAACACTCGATGTCCGACGCTGAGCTGCGTTACTTCACCGAACTGGATCAAGTCGATCATTTCGCTATCGGCATAGTCTTGCTGACCGAGACGGGGGACGAGGGTCGCGGTGTAGGCGTGGCCCGGTTCATTCGCCTGCACGATGACAGGGAATGTGCCGAGGTGGCGATCACGGTGGTCGACGATATGCAGGGGCAGGGAATCGGCCGTCTCTTGCTGGAGGCGCTGATAGAAGGCGCGGTCGAGCGCAATGTCAGGCGTTTTCGTTTCGAGTGTCTGCCTCAGAATCTCGAGATGCAGCGCTTGGTTCGCAAGGTGTGTCAGGTTGTCGAGATCAGCAACGATACCGGCGTGATGGTGGCTCGAGGTCGACCTGCCAGGACAGCCGTTGACTGACAGTCAGAGCGCAAACTGACGAGTTCTCCGTCCTGTTTGAACTGTTGCGCGGCTTTGCCACTGATGCATTGGAATTCCAGGCGGACATGGGTCTCGTCCTCGCCCAGCAAACATTGGATGCCTGGCGCATGAGACCGTTCCTGACAGGTCGTTGTCAACAGCGTACGGGACTTGTTGCCCCGGCAGTGAACCCAACTGCCGAGAAATCGTCGCGACTTCAAATCGCTCCCCACGAAATCCTATCGCCCGGATCCACTATCATCTGGTCGTCGAATCTTGTGCTCGACAACCTCGTTCTGATGCGTAAGACCTTCGAATAAGCTGCTCGAGACCGCAAAGCAAAGACGCCCGGAGTGCAATGCTCCGGGCGTCTTTATTTCGTTGAAAGATTCCTCATCGGGAACTCAAATTTTATCGGCACGGCCTCTCAAGACCAGGATCTGTCCGCAGTTATCTTGAAATCTTGGTTAACCCGACAAGCTACGTTTACCCATAGCCAGCGCCTTGCGTAAACCCTCATCCAGATTCCGTGAAAACTCTACTTTTCCGAGCTTTTTTCGTATTCCAGCCCGGCGCAACTTCAAAATCATGCGTGGCTTAAGGTCGTTTATCACAAGCCCGACGCCCCGCATCGACAGATTATCGGCAATCGATTCCAGCACTACGATCGCACTCATATCGAGCATGCTGACCTCGGTCATATCCAGCACGACCACACGTACATCGGGCGCCACTTATGTGAGACTCTTGAGCGCCTTGAGCGCCGATCCGAAGAACAAGGGTCCATTGATGTCATAAATTGCAATGTCGCTGTGGAATTCCGCAAGATTGTCATGCTCGGGCCGCAACGAACGCGTTTGCGTCAGATCAATGCTCCGGCGCACGAACAACCGGAGGCCATCGCAACCTACAAGGTGGAGCCCTACGTGATGGCTGCCGACGTGTACGCGGTTGCGCCGCATACCGGCCGCGGTGGCTGGACCTGGTCCACGGGCTCGGCCGGCTGGATGTACCGGCTCATCCTCGAATCACTGCTCGGTCTGCGGCTCGAAGTGGACAGGCAGCGTGTCGCACCCTGCCTGCCGGAGCACTGGGAGGGACTCACGATTCATTACCGCTATCGGGAGATGGTCTATCACCTTGCCATTACACAAACTCTCGAAGGTGACGACGGCAAGGGCGACGCGACGCGGGTGATCGTCGATGGGGTTGCGCAGGATGGCCAGGCGATTGCACTGGTGGATGATCAGGTGGAACACGCCGTGGAGGTGAGGGTGCCAGCGGCACGATAGGGCCAACGCAAGGGACAAAGGGGCAGGCCGAAACGATCGAAAGCGAGAAATCTGCTGGAGCGATTACGCGACTTTGAGCAAGACGCCCTGCGCTTCATGGTGGTGAAAAACGTGCCCTTTACTAACAACCAGGGAGAGAACGATCTGCGCATGACCAACGTGCAGCAAAAAATATCGGGCTGCTCTCGATCCATGGAGGGTGCGGAGATCTTCTGTCGGGTTCACAGCTATTTGTCAACGTGCCGTAAACAAGGCATGACAGCCACCGAGGCGTTGGCTTTGTCGTTCCAGGGCAAGAACCCGGATTTTATGGGGTCGCAGGGTGAGTGAGGCGGCAGATCCTGGCCTGAATGAGCTGAATAGTTACCCTGGCGCTTACAGCAGTTTATCCGGTCGGACTCGTTGCCGCTTTTGGCTAACGAGAACTCAAGCCAGCCCGGACGGGGGAGATGAGACGCCACCCGGCCAGTTCAGTCAACGACGAGCGCATTCTCCTTGTCGCTTGCGGTAGGGCTGGTTACATTCCCAGTCGTTGCCTGAATAGTTGATATGGGCGTTCTGCGGCAGGTTCAGGGCTAAACAGGCCTTTCTAGCGGCTCGATAGCCTCGTTCACACCCCCAGCCCGGGCCGTATGAAGCGTCTGTCAAATAGCCGTTCGAGGGTACCTTGATGGCGACGCAGGATTTCCCGTCCGAGCGGTACCCACGATCGCACTTCCAACCAGATTTGTTCGATAGGTCCGTCAAGTAGCCGTTTGGAGGTACTTTGACGGCGAGACAGGACTTTTCGTTCGCTCGATACCCACGTTCGCAGTCCCAGCCCGGGCCGTACGAAGCGTCGGTTAAGAAGCCGTTCTCGGGCACCTTGATTGCAACACAATCCTGGTTTTCCAAACGGTAGCCTCGGTGGCATTTCCATCCAGGCCCGGATGAGGCATCGGCAATATATCCATTGGGAGGTACCCTGATGACGATGCACGTCTCGTCAATCTTCCGATATCCGCGATTACACTCCCAGCCCTGGCCGTAGTAGGTGTCCGACTTGTATGCGTTAGCCGGCAGTTCGACGGCAATGCAATCACCACCTGTCTCTCTATAACCTCGATCACAAGCCCATCCGCTGCCAAAGCGCTTTGCGCTCGCATGCTCGGGTACTGCGGCGGAACGATCTTGGGCAAACACATCGCCGGGGACAGGTATCAGAAACGCGAGAAACACGAGAGGGTGAATGAACAAGACAATTGGTTGCCGAATCTTCATCATTGGCCGCTCCTTCGTATGGGCTTGATCCGCTTCTTGGGGTCGCTGTAATTCATGAAGACAACGAGGTCACGCGCACACTCAATGCCAACGGCAGCCTCATCCGCAGTCGCTGTTTGTCACTCATCTGAATATGGCGGTTTGCGGATGCCGAGATATTCCGAAAATAAAGCGCTTTTATAACAGAGTCGCCCGGCTGACGTCTGTGCGGCAGCGTACAGTCGCGCTCACTGTTTCCAATGGTGTGGCTGAAATCAAGAGAGTTTCAGGAAGGGCCGAACAGCGCACATCAGCCAACACAAGGACTATCCGTCAGGCGTCGACACGGCAGCTCGTATGCCATCGTGTAAGCGCCAGCCAATCAGACAATCAACGAGAAAAATGCTCGGCCTTCGGCAAGCGGGAGCCTCACGGGGCCGGACGCGCGACAACGCAGGGATCAAGGGGGTCCAATGGCAGAGCAGGTCAGGAACTATCCCGAGATAGGTACGCTAGCGCACAGTGGCCATGGCGAGAGAAGGCGATAATCCTGCTTGATTGGGCGGAAACCCGCTTGTATGGCAGGGCCGCCAACCAGGAGAAAGCCAATGTCAGTAATCACCCGTCATAGAGCAACGACCTTAGGAGTAGAGTTCGTTCTTGGCCGATTCGACCAAGTGACGCGACCACCTGCGTCCAGCGCAGAATGGATTGAACCTAAGGCTACTATGAAGTGCGATCAGCCGCCGTCAAGTATCAAGGTCCCCCAGGATGCCGGTCGACGGCCGGTAACGGCGAGGGTGGAATCGCCCCAGGAAAAGGATGACCGTCGAGCCGTCGAGCGAGGTGAAAACGAAGGAATGTTGGTTGATTCGGGGTAGATGGCGATTCCCCGGTACGTACGATGGAGCGATCGTATCGTGAAGATGTCACCAGGTTAACGCGGGTCCAAAGACCTAGATTCGAGCTCAAGCGCGCATGTCAATTAAGGGGGCCTAAATGCCGGCTAACAATGATAAACCGTCTACAGCTAGCCCCTGGGGCCACAAGGCTACACTCAACGATCTTGATGGACTGATCCGCCAGGGACAGGACCGGCTGGAGGGCTTTCTTCCAGGCGGCGGCCCGCGCGGCATCTTCGTTCTTGTCGTTATCGCACTGATCGGCCTGGGTGCTTGGACGGCCTATTACACCGTCCCGAGCGACTCGGTGGCGGTTGTGCAACGCTTCGGAAAATACCTCGAGGATGTCCAACCGGGCCTGCATTTCAAACTGCCGCTGGGTATCGATACGGCGACTATCTTGCCGGTCAAGCGGCAGCTAAAGCAGGAATTCGGGTTCAAGACCCCTGGTGCCAGTGATCCCTATCAGGGTCCTCGCGACGGTAAGCGGGAGACCGAAATGGTAACCGGTGACCTCAACGCCGCATTGGTGGAATGGGTGGTTCAATATCGCATCGCGGATCCGGTTAAATTCCTTTTCGAAGTCCGGGAGCCGAGCGAAACGCTACGCTACGTGTCCGAATCAGTCATGCGGGAAGTCGTCGGCGATCGCACGGTGGACGAGGTAATCACCATCGGCCGACAGGAAATAGAAATCGAAGCGCT
The DNA here is from genome assembly GCA_963765415.1 of uncultured Gammaproteobacteria bacterium. Classification (GTDB taxonomy): domain Bacteria; phylum Pseudomonadota; class Gammaproteobacteria; order Chromatiales; family Chromatiaceae; genus CAVXWS01. The sequence goes on along the minus strand of CAVXWS010000065.1, from coordinate 33,463 downwards.
GGCCAAGATGCAGGCGCTCTCAACGAAGTACGTCATGGGGATTAGCATCGATCAAGTGCAATTGAAGAACATCAATCCGCCAAAACCGGTACAAGAGTCGTTCAATGAGGTCAACCAGGCCCAGCAAGAGAAAGAGAAGCTGATCAATGAGGCGCGGCGCGACTACAACAAGGTCATTCCGCTGGCCGAGGGCGAGAAAGATCAACGCATCCGCGAAGCCGACGGTTATCGGCTTAAACGGATCAACGAAGCCGAAGGCGATGTTGCCCGATTCAGCGCGCTCCTTGCGGAGTACAGCAAGGCCCCGGAAGTGACGCGTCGTCGTATCTATATCGAGACTCTGCAGGACGTCATGCCGGGCATACGCTCGAAGATCATCGTCGATGATCAAGCTCGCGGCATTCTGCCATTGCTGAATCTCAATGCTGGAAATGGAGTCCGGCCATGAACAAACTCATCATTGCCTTGGGGGCTGTTGCGCTCCTGGTCTATGTTGCGATGAGCTCCATCTATGCGGTGAGCGAAGTCGAGCAGGTCATCATCACCCAGTTCGGGAAGCCGGTCGGTGCGCCCGTGACTTCCGCTGGTTTGAAGCTGAAGGCGCCCTTCATCCAGGAGGTCAATCCTATCGACAAGCGGGTGCTGGAGTGGGACGGAAGTCCATCGGATATGCCGACCAAGGACAAGCTCTACATCTCGGTCGACCTCTTTGCCCGCTGGCGGATCACCGATCCCCTGCAGTACTTTCTTCGCCTGCGTGATGAGCGTAGCGCGCAATCGCGCCTGGACGACATTCTTGGTAGCGAGACACGCAATGCGGTCGCCAAACATGAGTTGATCGAGATCATCCGTACCACCAAGGATCGTGTGCCGCTACGCGACGTACTACTGACTGATGCGGAGCGGGATATGGGGTCACTGGTGCCGATACAGAAGGGGCGCAAACTGGTCGAGCAGGAGATCTTTTCGGCGGCCGCGGAGAAGGTTCGCGTGTTCGGCATCGAATTGCTCGATATCCGCTTCAAGCGGATCAACTACAACGATAGCGTCCGCCCGAAGATCTATGATCGAATGATCAGCGAACGCCGTCAGATCGCCGAGCGCTTCCTGTCGGAGGGAAACGGCGAGGCCGCCAGGATCCGAGGCAATCGGGTGCGTGATCTCAACAAGATCCAGTCTGAAGCCTACCGGCAGGTCGAGGAAATTCGTGGCGTGGCGGACGCGAAAGCGACCGAAATTTACGCGCGTGCGTACAACCAGAGTCCAGAATCGGTGGCGTTCTATGAGTTTACCCGGACCATGCAGTCCTATAAGTCCATCATCGCGGAAAACACGACACTCGTACTTTCCACCGACAGTGAACTGTTCAAGTTCCTGAAGGGAATGCGTCCGCAGGCCGTAACCCGCTGATGTCGCACTTATGCGTGACAGGGGCCCGGAATGAGCACGAGAGCTGGGGCGGCGAAGCCTGGATGCTTCCAGCCTTCGCCGTTACGCGGGTATGCCGGACCAGAAGGACTGGCCCTTGGCGAGGAATTCGTCGTAACGCATGTAGTGCGACCCGTCGCATGAGAACGTCAGGCTGATCATTCCGTTGAAAACGTTGATAGAGCCCGTGCGCAGGTAGATGGTGGTATCGACCGTGCGCAGCACCTGCATGGCGGACAGCAGGCGGGCGATATCGGACCGAGCTATTGTCGCATCGTCGGGGTAGGGGTGCGGTGGGTACAGCAGACAGATGTCCGGATCGGTGAGCACTTCATGGTCGAGGATGCGATAGCGCAACGGATCATCGATCGTCCATATGGTGACCTGGCTGCTGGAGAAGTGAATCTGGCACTGGAAGACGCCGCGCTCGGTGAGTAGTTCCTCCAGGATCGACAGCGCATTTTTCATATTGCCGTCCATCGGGCTCTCGATCCGGGTCTGCTGGAACAGATGGCCCCGAATTGCCGGGTCGCCCTTCACCTGTCGCCAGACATCGGATTCGTGGTAGAGAGCCGACGTTACCGGAAGACCGCTCAGGTCGAAATCCGCACCCAGGTAGCCCTGAGTGCCGGCCCCCGATAACACGACTTGCAGCGCGGTCAGCGAGGGGCGACGCGCCACCTGGTTGATATAGGCATCCGACAGCAGAAAGCCCCACGCGGGCATCGATTCCTTCATATAGGGGCGATCGCCGCGATTACGCTGGTAGTGTCCGGGCACGATCCCGGATTGGGCCACGTTGTCGCTGATTTGTATCGCGTCGCTGCCGAGGACATACAGGTAGGTGCAATAGGGAATGCTCGAGAAGCCTCCCAGAAGCACGGAATTCAATTGGTCGCGATCGGACCAAGCCGGTCTGCATTTGTCGGCGAGTAACGCGAGCGGTTCCCGCAGCATTCTCGCCAGCTCTTCACGCTGACGGAAAATACAATCTTTCCAGGAAGGCTCAATCGACTCGTGACCCATTTTCTCCCGTGAAGTGGGCTCGATTCCCCGTCCATCAGCGGGACGGCAGGGGTCTGAGGGAGATGCTTGCGGATGTTCTTGAATTGGCTGTTTAGACGTCACGGCCGTCCTCCTCTAGGGCGGCAAACGGCAGGCGCCGTTTGGGATGCTAGCTCGGTCATCCGAACTACTACTTATATACCTTGGTGAGTGGTCTTTGTCGCGAAACAGATAACCCGATTCCCTCACCCAAGTCCTTGTCCGGTGGGAGAGAGCGAGTCTCCCCCAGCGAGAAGGTTCGGATGAGGGGATTAAGTTGGAACGGGTCGATGCCGATTCCCTCACCCCAACCCCGCTTGGGGGATGGAGCAATCGGCCGAATGAATCGAGCGTGCCACAAATCAGCTCAGCGCATTGGAACGATTCTCGCGCTGTGTACGCCAGCGCACGGAAACCCTCGCAAGAAAGCCACATACTTCGGAAGCTAGGCAACGGCTGTATTCTGCTGTCAACTGAGATCCTCAACCGGCGATTCAACCCTTATCCGGCCAAGATCGAGGAACACAAGACTCTCGGCCCTTCTGCCCACGGTGGCCAGTACAAATACCTCAACAGAATGCGTTCGGAGCGCGGACCCTGGGGTCCGGACCAGGCGCGGAGTGTGAATTGATGAAATTGAGCTTTTCGAACCCAAGCCGCAGCTTCGATGAAAGCGGTGAGCGGATCCGCTTCTGGGGCTACGATCGCGCGATCGAGGTTTCCTTTTTTATAGGAGTGGACGCTCTCAAGAGACTCTGTCCGCAAATGAGTAGTGCTGATATGGGCTTTTTGAAAGCGTTCGATGAAGTCCGGAACCGGATCCACGAGGTTGCGGACGAAGTCTATGTGCGCGGTGGTCGTGGAAAGGCCGCCTATGCGTATGTCCTCGTCGCGGACGATTTCTGAACGACCGCGGGGGGGCGCGAAAGAGTAGGCGACATTGGGTAGAATGCGGTCCGTCGATCGATGAAACATCACACCGCGTAACTCAGCACGGCGAAGCAGTGACGGCTGGAGCCGGCGACAACGGAGCCGTGCCATATCGCGTGCGCGCATCGCCAGCGGGAATCGAGCATGAAGAATAACGATGCCCGCCGAAGACGCGAGACCGCCGGCTACGAGCCATGCACCCCGGGCATCGGCACATTGTCGGCGAGTGGCACGGCCGCGATCAGCACAAACCATCCCATGGCCAGATAAAGACCGGTGAACAGCCAGGGATCCGACAGTCGGTCGAATACCTTCAACGCGACACCGTAGCCCGCGAGCGCCCAAACCAGACCAAACAGTATCCAACTCCAGGTAATGCCGATCGCGCCCAGCGCAAACGGTGTATGGCTGCCTGCGATGAATACGTAGATGACGCAGTGATCGAGTTTCAGCACAATCTGCGTGGCGCGCGACCCGCCGGCAAGGCGTGGAAGCGCGTCAAGGTCGAATAAAGCAGCACCAGAGCGGCGCAGCGAACACGCTTTGGCCTATCAGGTGGGCGGCGCCAAGAGGGAGCGTCGGGGCGATCAGTAACGGTATGGACACGACGGCGGCCAGCAGTGCCAGGCCATGGATCACTGAGTTGGCGATTTGTTCGCCTGGACTTTGTGTGCGTTCAATCATAGCTTGTGTGGCTATGGATCGGAGGAAACGCCTTGCTTTGTCCCCGCTCCGCGGGTCGATCTGCTAATCCGGTTCGGACCATCGACGATGATTCTGGCCGAGAATCCTCGATGCAGTGTGCAGCATCTGGGAATCACACGCATATATATTAGAAAAACCGGGGACCCTTTGGTCTGTACGCCACCGAACAGACCGGGCCGGGTGTGGTGATTCATTTTATGTTTGTCTTGCGCAAGGAAACTTCTCGACCTTGTCGTCGTGCGATACGTGAGGGGGTAAGTAATCATGCTTGTAACCTTTTCCTGTCCGGCCTACGCGGACATAACGATGTTCGGCGACGTGGCCGTCCGGCTGCTCAAGATGATGGGACACACGGGTACGGTGCCCAGCGCACTGCTTGCAGAAGATGCCCCAGCCGCGCTGGAGCGCCTGGAGGCGGCAGTCGAGGCCGATCGGCAGTTGTCCGAGCCGGAAGAATCCGTGCAAGAAGAGGACGACGAAGTTGCCGTTAGTCTTCAGCACCGTGCCTTGCCTTTGATCGAATTGCTCAGAGCTGCGGCCAAGGCCGAGTGCAACGTGATGTGGGACAGCAACTAATTGTCGGTGCCCGGCTGGTGACCGCCATTCCACATTCCAGTCCCCGGCCTTTGAAGACCGACCTCAGACCGCCGCTGGGCCGAGATCCTCAACCGTTGTTTTCAGCTCTATCACCGGGGCTCGGCCTGTGCGTTTCTCAATCGCGGCGTGGAGGACTCTGTGGTCCTGGAAAGACCCCCAGGAAGTCTAAGCATTCTGCATCGCCCGCTCACCGAACGGGTGCATCATACGGGAGCAGGCGGTCGAACTCTTTCTTGACCACTTCGTAGCATTCACACACGCGCGCCTCCAGCCCGCGGCGATCCAACACCGTGATGTGGCCCCGGCTGTAGTGAATCAACCCGTCCCGCTGCAATTGTCCGGCGGCCTCGGTGACCCCTTCGCGGCGCACCCCCAGCATGTTCGCGATCAGCTCCTGGGTCATGGTCAGCTCGTTCGAGGGCAGGCGGTCCAGGCTCAACAGCAGCCAGCGGCAAAGTTGCTGGTCCACCGTATGATGCCGATTGCACACCGCCGTTTGCGCCATCTGGGTCAGCAGCGCCTGAGTGTAGCGCAGCAACAGGCGCTGCATCGGACCGGCGCGGAAGAACGCGTCTTTGAGCAATTGCCCCTTCAGTCGGTAGGCGTGGCCGGCGCTTTGCACCACCGCCCGACTGGTCGTGGTTTCTCCACCCATGAACACCGAGATACCGACGATCCCCTCGTTACCGACCACGGCGATCTCGGCCGACGCGCCGTCCTCCATGACGTACAGCAGCGACACGATGCAGGTGGTGGGGAAATAGACGTGGCGCATCGGCATGCCGGGCTCACAGACCGCCTCGCCGAGCGGCATCGGGGCCAGTTCCATACGCGGGAAGAGCCGTTCGCGCTCCTCCGCCAGCAGGGCGGCGAGCAGGTGATTCTGACGGGGGTCGTGTTGGGGAAGGTGAGAATCCCTCATGAGCCGCCTCCAAAGGTTCGACCAAGCTCCGGACGGCGAACCGATTTGCTCCTGGCGAACGCCATCAAATCGGCCACGGTTGTCCTACCTCTAGTCTAGCTCTGTTCGATAGCGCACGAAAGCAGCAAGGATCCGAGTGCGACAAGAAGAGACGTCAATTCGTCGGCAAGGTGCGTTAGCAGACAGACAGAGATCGGGGCCCCACGTAAATTGACGCCAACGGAACCAGCCAATCGCGCAATGTCCGCAGAGCGACGAAGCACAAAGTTGCAATTCGGCACGCACCTGGCGAAGCAAGTTCGTGGTCCCGTGTGGCTTTCCGTATGGTTTTCGGTTGCGCTATTGGCAGGTCCATCTGAAATTAGGATAGCGGCGAAGAAAAGGCTCGACCCAACGAAGACGACAGCGAGGTTTGTGCTCAGTGCAGTAGCCGCAGCAATGCTGCTCGGCCTGGGTGGTTGCTCCGGCATGTCGAGGCAAGACAGGAACACCACGATCGGGGCCGGAGTCGGTGCCGTCGGAGGTGCGGTGCTCACTGGCGGCGTACTTGGAACCGTCGGCGGTGCCGCAGTCGGTAGCATTATCGGTCACGAAGTCAGCGACGACGAATGATGAGCGACGTCTATAAACCTACACATGCGGTATGCCGTAGCCGGGTGTTTTTTAAAAACCTACTTTTGACTCCCTGGAGATCTCCATCGTGATCAAGCGATTTATTGGAATGCTCGGTAGCGCCCTGGCCGTGAGTGTCTTGTTGGCAGGCGCGATACTTGTGACCCTATCTGCCTGCGAGCAGCAGGGTCCGGCGGAAAAGGCCGGCGAGAAGATCGACAACGCGATGGAAAAGGCCCGCGAGCAGGTGGAAAAAGCCGGTGACAGCATCCGTCAGGCGACGACGCCCAGGAACGATTAAGCGGCGGGGTAACCGCAAGCTTGCTGCTTTGGCCTCGGGTCCACTTTCACTTGGCGCGCATATCGTTCTTGACCGACCTTACGCCCGGGACTTTACGGGCAATCTCAACCGCCTTGTCGATGTCGGCCCGCGAGCTGACGAAGCCGCTGAGCTGCACCACTCCTTTGAAGGTTTCGACGTTGATCTCAGCGGATTTCAAAGACGGTTCGTTGAAAACGGCTGCCTTTACCTTGGTCGTCAGTACCGTATCGTCGAAATAGTCGCCGGTGCTCTCCTGTTGTCGCCGTGCCCGCACAGCCGACGAACAAGGCGCAGCAGGAGTGGCAGGAATATCACTCGAAAGCGTCTGAGTTGTTTCATGACTGGATTCTCCAGGTTGAAGGGGTAGGTTGTTATGCCTGCTCGAAGTGCGGATCGAATCGGCGGGCGCGGGCTGAGGCCTCTTGGGCACCGCAAAGCGGTGCGGTGGTGAATATCGATGGGTTTGCGGTAGGTAAGCGCGGTGCAATAGCTTCAGATCTTGCCGAGCAAAAACAGCACGATCACCACTACCAAGATCAGGCCGAGACCGCCGCTGGGGCCATAGCCCCAGCTCCGGCTGTGTGGCCAGGTCGGGATCACGCCGAGCAGCATCAAAATCAATACGACGATAAGAATTGTCCCGAGTGTCATTTCGTTTCTCCTCAAAATCCAGGTGTTAATAAACGCGGGCTGGCGGCAACACAAAAACAGTGCCCCAATGCCGTAGTGCCCCGCGCGCAGGCATCATCAGCACGCTGAACGGGGGCCGGGCATGTGACCCATCGGGGCTACTGTGCCGCGGCGAATCGCGCAACAGCGGCCTTCTTTCCGGCAGCGATGTAGTTGTCGGCGATGCAAATATTGTTGATTCCGCCCAACCTGGTCTGTACGCCAGCGAACACAGAGTCCAGGTTGCGTTGGGCACGGACCAGGACTCGCCGCTGCGCACTTTGACCTTGTCTGCAAAGCGAGCCCTCTGGTGTCAAAGGGGGCCCGGCTTTCGGCCATGTTAGGCATCGATGCGGCGCCACAATGTACGACACCGAACAGACCACGCCCGGACTTGCGCCTAAGCTCCGTAATGCATACTGCGTCGCCACTCCGGAATCGTCCGCTACGGCGCCGCTCCGCGATGGGCGAATCCGCCGTTTTGGGTTGCTGAAGATAAAGAGGTTGGATATGAACTGGAATATCATTGAAGGGAACTGGAAGCAGTTCAAGGGCGTGGTCAAGGGCCAATGGGGCCGGGTCACCGGCGATCCCGCCGACGAGATTGCCGGCAAGAGCGATGAGCTGGGGGGAAAGGTTCAGGAGACCTACGGTGCAACACAGGACGTGGTAGAGAAGAAGGCCAAGCAATTTGAAGAGCTCGGCAAAAAGTAGCGTGTGGCCGACCGCATGATAGATGTCAGTTCCCACGAGACGAATCGCTGCCGATGGTGAGTGAAAGGCACGTCTGGGGAATGAAGGCGACGCCTGGAGAGAACCGTTCATGACCTACTGCACATAGGTATCATGCTCGACACAGCGGGCTAGGGCTGCCCCCAGTTGCCGTCGGCGGGTGTTGCAATGGCCCTACTCGAGACTCGCCGTGAGAACTGTCCCCCTAATGGAATCAGAAGATGCAGAAGCTCTGGGTCTTTCCGAAGGCCGGGATGAAAGCGAATCTGCCCCCCCCTAATCCATCATCCGCGCGTAGCTTGCCATGTCGGTCGCGTAGCAGCTGCACGCGGCCGCTTCCAGGCCGCTTCGATCGAGCACCGTGATGTCCCCACGCTTGTAGCTGATCAGCTTGCGCTTTTGCAGCGAAGTGGCTGCTTTGGTGACTCCAACGCGGCGAACGCCCAGCATGTAGGCCATAAACTCATGTGTGATATGAAACTTGTCGGCGTGTGCCCGATCCTGTGTCATCAGGAGCCAACGGGCGAGACGTGCCTCCACGACATGAAACCGGGTGCAGGCAGCGTTTTGCGCTATTTGGCTTAACAGCACGTAGAGGTAGCGCTTCATGCCGCGCAGCAGCGCGGGGCTAAGCCCGAGTTCGCGGCGAAAAAGCGCTGTGCTCATTCGTAGCGCCTTGCCTTCGCCCTGCACCAGGGCGTGCAGCGGAGAGATATCGACCCCGAGGATGAGGGAGATGCCGAGCATGCCTTCATCGCCGACCAGACCCACTTCGAGACTGACTCCTTTTTCAACGGGTGTTGTCAGCGAGATAATACTTTCCGTGGGAAAGTAAACGTGACGAATGCGCTCGCGGGGTTCGGCCAGGACTTTGGAAAATGGCAGTTCCACTTGCTCACAGCCGGCCTCGAAGCGCTGACGATCCTTGCGTGATACAGCCGCAAGCAGCCGATTTCCGCTCGCAATGGGATTGGTGGTCGGCATGTGGACACTCCTGGTGTTGGAGAGGCCCGGTAAGCGGCATCGTTAGAGAAACGGATACCGCTTCTAGGTCGAATGCCGACCACGGACGAACGATCTCCCAAACTGGACTGCCCTCAACATGAACCGAAACCCGGTGATCGTCTGGACGGTAGCGAACATAGCTCGGCGTTCAGACGGTGTAGAGCCAACCCTTGCCGATATATGGGTGTGGAAAGATCGGAAAGCGGGGTCAATGGCGGTAAATGGGGTTGGTGTCCCGGTTCTGGTGAGCCGAGTGTGAAGTTCGATTGCGCTCGTCTAAGTTGCCGGCAGGAGTCCACGCGTGTAATGGACGGTGCTCGGTGCCCGGTGGCGCCTCGCGACCGTCCAAAGTCGGTCGTGTCATATACAGGAAAAATATCGTGCCCTGAGGTCGATGCCTCCGTTCGATGACGAGGCTCGAAGGGAGCCAACCCTTTTCATGGAACCAGCCCCCTGGTGCTCCCCGCCGCCGCGTCCGCTACGGCATCAAGACACGCCGAGGGTGCCGGACATAGCGAACGTTGCGGTGCGCATTGGTATGCGCTCGGTGATCTGTATGAGGTGGATCTTGAAGTCACTCAGATCCTTAATCCTCGGTGCAGCGGCGGTCATCATGCCCGAGCCGCATCGAGGACCGCTCATCATGCCTGGACCACCCATGCCACGCATCATCGGTCCGGAGGGCCCGGAGACGTCTAGCGCAGATGCGATCGACGCGGACAGGGCGCAGACAGCGATCGCAGCAGCGAGTATTGAGATCTTCATATGGCCAAGTGCCGTGTCTGCCGGGCATGGCGGGTGTCTAGTCATCTCCAGGCTCAGCGCAGGGATCGATGACAGTAGGACAGCGCATTTCCGTGAAAGGTCGGTGAGGCCTGGATAGCCTGTCCCGCCCCATCAGCGTAAGTACGATCCGCGCATCTGGGTAGGTCGGCGAGATGGAGGGACACCGCGGTCACCTACGGCGTAACACTCCGACGATAAGCGAGAGCGCAAACAGGTGTAGCAGGAGAACCAGGAAAAACAAGAGAGCCTTGGCGACTACGACGACCACGGTCGAGATGCCGGAAAGCCCCAGCAGCCCGACGGCGGCTGCGATGACGCTCAGTATTGCGGCGTGGTGGAGCATTTCGCCTCTCATGCGGAGCGTCAGTCAAGCGGCCCCGGGTCCTGCTGACACCGGAATTCCGCTCGGACAGGTTACTTGATTCAAATGTCGTTCTTGATCGATTTCAGGCCCGATCGTTTCAAAGACGAGGTGCCGAGACGAACGCCCCTCTGATCACAGTTGCCCCTGCCGTCATTGCTTTGTTCCGGGCGCAAATATCGATCAAATGAAACCGATTGTATGTGCGGATCCGAACAGACTGTGAAAATGGGTATAAATAGCCTTTGAATAAATTCGAGGTTCCTGCGGAGTCGGTCTGGGTCTTCTCCGCATAACCCGCCGATGGCGGAAAGTCGCTGTGCGACACGCGCAACCGGCAAATTGCGAGCCGCGACGAGGGACGCCAGATCGGCAGGAGAACATTATGAATTGGAATCTCGTCCAAGGCAGCTGGAGGCGGTCCAAGGACAAGACCCAGGAAGCCCCTGGGGTCGTGGAGGACCAAGCCGACGAGCAGATTCGGAGAATCAGGAAACAGTACAAGGACCGGTATCCCCTGACCTGTCCTGAGCCGACAAGGGTCGGCCTTGCCCTGGTGGACCATGCGGAAAGTATTGTAATGAATTGATGTTGGCGCGAGTAAAACCGAACGACTATAGAGGCGCGATAATCATGATCGATTACCGATACGTTACAGGATTAACCGCATGGCCCACTAGCGCATCGCCGGGCAACACTAAGGAGATAAGATATGAGCCTGCCAGTCGCCTTCATAGTGACCCGACCAGACACGTCCTGCGTGGCGAGCCGCATTGACGGATATTGATGGTCGACTCGTCGATCCGCCCGAGCCCGGTCTGGGAGAGGAGAATCGCAGATGCCGATGTTGCCGATCTGGCTGCGCACCACGCCTCTTGGCGATCGAACTGGCTCAACGAGTCTTGACCAAACTGCGTCAGTTAAACGCTGTCTTACGATGAAGACAGCTCTTACCCGTGTGCTTATCGTCCAGGAGGATACCGCCGATGCCGGATTGATCCGGAAGGCGCTCACGGGATCGAAGGTGGGTCCGTGTCGTGTCCAATGGGTGAGGCGTCTCGACGATGCGCTCGATCGCCTGGGCAGGGAGGCGATCGAGCTGATTCTGCTCGATCTTGTGCTTCCCGATGTCAGGGGTCTCGAGGTGTTTGACCGGGTTTTCCAGGCCGCGCCGAATGCGCTGATTCTGGTCCTGAGCGCGATGGGCGATGAAGAAACTGGACGCCAAGCCGTGCAGCGCGGCGCACACGACTATCTGGTAAAGGACCATCTCGACACTCACTGGTTGCCGCGCTCCTTGCGTTACGTCATCGATCGAATGAAGGCCCAGGAGGACTTGCGCGAAAGCGAGGTACGCTTCCGCGCTATGAGCGACACCTCCCCGCTCGGTCTATTCGTCTCCGATGGGCTCGGTCGTTGCGTCTACACCAACGCCGCTTATCAAGAGATATCCGGGCTGAGCCTCGAACAATCACTGGACATAGGCTGGGGCGCGTCCATTCACCCTGAGGATCGCCGGCGAGTGCTTGACGAGTGGGAGGATGCAGCCGGGGCGCAGGCGCCTTTCCAGTCGGAGGTTCGCTTTCTGCGTGAAGACGGGAGCGTCGTATGGACGCGCGTCAACAGCGCGACCATGGGTGACGGGACCGGACCGGACGCGTATGTGCATACGGTCGAGGACATCACCGATCGCAAATCGATCGAGTTCGGATTGCGAGCCGCGGAAGAGGCCTTGTTCGCGGAGAAGGAGCGCGCCCAGGTCACGCTCAACTCGATCGGTGACGCGGTGTTGAGCACCGATCTGCAGGGCAAGCTGACCTATCTGAATCTCGTCGCGGAGGCGATGACCGGATGGTCGCGCGAGGAGGCCTTGGGGCGACCGCTGGCCGAGGTATTCCACATCATCGACGGCAGGACTCGCGAACCCGCCGCGAACCCCGCGCAGTGTGCCATTGACGACGACAGGACCGGGGGACTGGCCAGGGACTGTGTACTGATCCGCCGCGATGGGTTCGAGTCCGCCATCGAGGATTCGGCCGCGCCGATCCACGATCGGGACGGTCAGGTGACCGGCGCGGTGATCGTGTTCCACGATGTGAGCCAGGCACGCGCCATGACGCGGAAGATGGAGCATCTGGCCCAACACGACTTTCTCACTGACTTGCCCAATCGGGCGCTACTGATGGAGCGGTTATCACGGGCGATCGGGATGGCCCGCCGGCACGGCACAAAGGTGGCGCTGCTGTTCCTCGATCTGGATAACTTCAAGCGTATCAACGATTCGCTGGGACACGCGATCGGCGATGAACTGCTTCGATCGGTGGCGCAACGTCTGGCCACCTGCGTGCGAACGACAGATACGGTATGTCGCCAGGGCGGCGACGAGTTTCTGGTGCTGCTGACCGAGATCGAGCAACCGCAGGATGCGGCCCACATCATGGAAAAGCTGCGCACCGCACTCGCCTTGCCGCAGGTCATAGGTGGGCACGAACTGCACGTTACTATCAGCGCGGGAATCAGTGTGTTTCCCGATGACGGCATCGACTCGGACACTCTGATGCGAAATGCCGACACGGCGATGTATCAAGCGAAGGCGAGCGGCCGCGACGATTATCAGTTCTTCCGTCCCGACATGAATATCCGCGCGATCCGCCGGCTATCCGTCGAAAGCGGTCTGCGCCGCGCCTTGGCGCAGGGCGAGTTCCTGCTGCATTACCAGCCGAAGATCGATCTCGCTACCGGCTCGACGACCGGCAGTGAGGCGCTCATTCGCTGGGTGGATCCGGATCTCGGGCTCGTTTACCCCGAGCGCTTTGTGCCTATTGCCGAGGAGTGCGGCCTGATCGTCCGGGTCGGCTGCTGGGTGCTGCGCGAGGTCTGCAGGCAGACGATGGCCTGGCGGGACTCCGGATTGCGCGTGCTGCCCGTGGCGGTGAATATCTCAGCGGTAGAATTCCGGCAGAAGGGTTTCTTGGCGGATGTGGCCACGATCCTGAAAGAGACCGGGATGGCGCCGAGTCTTCTTGAATTCGAGCTGACGGAAAGCGTCCTCATGCACGACGCGGAGGCCTCGATGTCGGTGCTTGAAGGGCTCAAGGCCTTCGGGATTCGGCTGGCGATCGACGATTTTGGTACGGGTTATTCGAGCCTGAGCTATCTCAGGCGTTTCCCCATCGACACTCTGAAGATCGACCAATCGTTCGTGCGCGATATCGTCACCGACGCCGCCGATGCGAACATCGTCAGTGCGGTGATCGGAATGGGCAAGATCCTCGAGCAGCGGGTCATCGCCGAGGGTGTGGAAACGAACGAGCAGTTCGTATTCCTTCGGGACCGACTGTGCGACGAGGGGCAGGGCTTTCATTTCAGCCGCGCCCTGCCGGCCGAGGATTTCGCGCAATTGCTGATCCAGGGGAATGACTCGTCGGCAAGGCGACATACCGAAGGGCCGAAGGTCGTAGAATGCGGGCTTGACGACTCCAAGGGTTCCCCTGCTTGAGTTCGCCAGACGCTACTGGTCTCGTTGCACTTTGCGTCGCCGGTAGAAACGCATGATCGGTCGCACGGAGATGCCGTGCAGCACGATTGAAACCGTGATGACGGCGAGCGTGACGGCAATGATCTGTTCCGCCAGCGGCTGAGGTAAACCATGGTCGATGGCGTACATCAGATAGTAGACCGAGCCGATGCCCCGAATTCCGAACCAGGCAATCATGAGGCGCTGGTCGCGGGAGACTGGCGCACCTATCAAGCCGAGCCAGACGGAGACGGGCCGGATTACCAAGAACAGTAAAGCTAGAAACCCCGCTGTACCGGCTGAAAGTTGGGTGAACGCCAGCAGGGTCCCCACAACCAATACGATGGCTAACTCGCCGATCCTCTCCATTTGTCCGTTGAAGCCTCGTACCGCCTGCATCATGTAGGCGCTGGCGTGATCGGTATGGTTGACATCAGCCGTGGACTCGTCGTCGGCATGTTCGTGCGGAGGCCATTCGGTCTCCGAGACGGGTAAGTGAATTAGGCTTGACTGCTCCTTCACCCTCTGCAGGGCGAGGCCGGCGGCGAACACGGCAAGAAAGCCATAGGCGTGGCCGAGCACTGCGATGCCGTAGGCGAGGGCGATGAGCCCCAGGGCAAGAAACTCGTCCAGACCAACGGACTCGTGATGACGGGCGCGCAGGTAGACCACCAGTCGGCCAATCAGAGCGCCTAGGGCGCCGCCGATCAGCAGACCGCCGGCCGTGGCCCAGAGCACGTCTACCGCCAGCCAGCGCCATCCCCCTTCACCCAGGTCATGCAGACCCAGCAGGCCCAGTCCGAGCATAACGAACGGAAACGCCGTGCCGTCGTTGAGCCCGCCTTCGCCCGTTAGGCTGAACCGCAGGCGGTCGCGATCACCTGACGATTCGACCTGCACGGCCGAGGCCAGCACCGGGTCGGTGGGGGCGAGAATCGCGCCTAGCAGGACGGCTGCGCCCAACGGCAGGTCGAGCCCCAGCACACCGACTACCGCGATTAGCGCCACGGTCAGCGTCATGGAAACGAATGCCAGGCGCAACGGCAACAGCCAATGCTGGTTCGATAGTGGCAGGCCTAGCTTCAGACCGACGGAGAAGAGTGAGATCAGAACCGCCACTTCTGCCAACCGCTCTAGGAGGCCGGCGTTGTTGAACGGGTCAATCGCCACGACTGCCCACCCGGCCGGACCCAGAGCGAAGCCGACGGCCAGATAGAGCATGGCGGTACTCAGTGGCAGTCTCTTCAAAAAGGTGCCTGATAGCACCATGACGATTAGCAAGACGCCGATGATGAGGGACCAGATCGCGAAGCTCATGGCAGGATGGGGCAATTCATAGAAGCGGGTTGTCGGGGGATAGTTCAGATACAGCCTTGCCCGGGTCAAGCCATGCGGGCGAGCAGTCATCACCGTAAGCACCGTCGAGTAGACCTTAGACGTTGCCGCTCCCAGCGGCTCTCTTACATGATCACGGTATTAGCTGAAAGTCCGGCAGGGTCATGTCTGCCGGAATCTCGGCCCCGGTTCAGCGTGACCTCAGTTGCCGGTACTTGGGCAGCGTTTGATGTCGCGTCGGCTGGCTTTACGGCCGCGCATTGCGGACCGCCTGAGCATGGGCGCTCCGCACACATTAACCGATGAAAAAACCGACATGAAAGGGCAGTTCGAAAGGCCGCTGCGCCTAAGTCCCCGGTGGGCAGGCCCTAGTCGATCCAGGTGCCGTCGTAGTATTCCTGGCCCGAGTCATTGAGAAGGTAGTAGCGGGACCTGCCTTGGTTATTGGCATCCTCGCAGGCCTCATGGGCTCGGCGAAATTTCCGAAAGTGATGTACCTCCGTCTGTCGATACGACGACAGGCGTCCCGAGGTCACGTGTTCAAGGGTGAACTTATCCGACTTCATCAAACGGTACATTGATGCCTCCTTGTCATCATCAGGATGGCAGGGTTGTTGTGCCACCTATTGGGAGGAGCGAATGCCCTGCTATTGCTTTAGATCGACGGATCGATCTAATCAACGGCTCACTCCTTGCCAAGCCTGGAATCGGCCAGGCAATGCGAAGTACGGGCAGGTTTTGGGTTCGCCGAGTTCAGGGCTTGAAGCCGGCGGCATTTTCAGGCGTTTCGTCAGTCAGGACGACGATCAGGGAGCCTTGACGATCAAAGGCTGGTGATCGCCGGCATGCTTCTTCGCCCGCTTGGCGGCCTTCTTTTCCTTCGGGGTCAGAACGGATTCTTTCTTTGTTTCTCTGTTTGATCGCTGTAGTTTGGACATGGGTTTACTCCTGATTAACTTTGAAAGGGAGACCCGCGGACTGAGGCCGGGAGGGCGTCTGGCCGATGTTTCCGCGCAGTCCCGCATCCTCGGGTATGTTGCCGCATTCGCTCATGTGGGTCGGGTGCGTCTGGCACCGTGCAGTAAGTGTGGTCGGTTCAACGGCGAATCCGGGCGAGGCAAGGCCGCGTCCGAAATCCAGGATCCGTCCCATCTCAGTAGCTGGTGCCAAACGAAGGGTCCGTGGCGTACGCCGGAGTTCTCAGATTGGCGAGCCGGCTGCCTTGCGTCACCGGCCCCTTGCTGAAAAGCCGACGCAGGTACTTATTGCCGCCTTGGCCGGAAAAATTCTTGTTCAACGCCCTGGCGGTGGCTCGCGCGTTGATCGGCAGCCCGTGATCCAGGTAATACTTGCGCATGAACGTGATGACTGCCCAGTGCTCGTCGTTGAAATCAATGCCTTCGTTTTCTGCTAGCGCCAGGGATTTGCTGCGATCCCAGCGCTGTTCGGCCAATTCAATTAAACGGTCGTCGACGTTTTGGCCGGAAGTCTCGGTGTCCTGTAGATCTAGAGTCTGTTGTTTCACGGGTATATGTCCTTTTGAGGTGTCTCGCCGAGCGGCGAGCGCGCACCAGATGAGTGATGCCTCAGCTGGAATAATCGTCCGTCGGATTACTCATGGTTTTGGATAGATCCCGTTCCGGGAGTTCAACGGGGATGTCTAAATATGTCTGGCGAGAGGCTTCGTTTTCGAAATAAATCGTCAGGTCGTTGGTATCGTCACCTTCGACGACATGAGGGCTGGTCTTCAGATTGCGAATGTCAGAAGCCGTTGATCGGGTCCGTCGTGCTGATGATCTGCGTGCCTTCCATGATTCACCCTCCGTGGGTGGTATCCATTCCCGTGAGTCTGGGGGAAGTGGGCGTCCTAAAACCGACCACTACGATCAGGTATTGCCACGGTACGCTCTCCAGGCGGAATAGCAAGATAAATCTATCGATCGATAAGAAAGTCTGATGCGTGCATCCTGTTTACCGTAACCCGGCACACAAGGGGCGGTTCCGTGAAGCCTGGACGGCCCTCTGCATGTCCGAGTTGCAACAGTCAATTGCTCCGCTGGCCCGATAGGTAAAGGGCGTATGATCTAGAAACAATGCCAGGGCGTATCAGCCGCCCCGATTACTTCGCCGCCGTCTGGAGCCTGGCTTTCAGACCTTCGGATCAAGCAGCCGCCCCGAGCATTCCGATCAAAGTCACCGTGGTGTCGCGCCACCTGACGTAAATCGGCCGTTCGCCGAGCGGTCGGGAGAATAGCGTGCGATCAGCATGGAAGGCCGGCAATTCGAAGGTCTCAAAGTCGTGGCTTCTGACCAGGACAGGCCTGACAAGGTTGCTCCTGGGTGGAGACGGCGCGGCCGGCAAGCCCCTGCCTGATGAACCGCCGTTGCGGGCGGAGTTGTTCAGTGCCGATCAGATGGAGCAGCACGGCGTGCGTCTCGCGTCCGCTCACCGATTGACAGCCGGGACGCGTGCCGGACCAGCTGCTGTCGCGGCTGGCCGCGAACGAGGGCGTGCTGATCGAGACCTGCGACCGGCTGACGGGCGGCGGTCGCGGCGAACCACCGCATCACGCCCGCCGGGGAATGGCTGCTCGATAACTTCTATCTCGTCGAAGAACAGATCCGCACGGCCAGGCGCCACCTGCCCAAGGGCTACAGCCGCGAACTGCCGGCGCTGGCCGAAGGCGTCTCGGCCGGGCTGCCGCGCGTGTACGACATCGCCCTGGAGACCATCGCCCACGGCGACGGGCGGGTGGACCCGGACAGCCTCAGCCGTTTCGTCGCGGCCTACCAGACGGTCACCCCGCTGCGACTGGGCGAGCTGTGGGCCATCCCCATCATGCTGCGCCTGGCGTTGATCGAGAATCTGCGCCGCGTCGCGGTGCGCATCGCCGCCGGCAGGACGGACCGGGATCTGGCCGTCGCCTGGGCGGACAAGCTGACCGAGATCGCCCGCCAGGATCCGAAGAACCTGATCCTGGTGATCGCCGACATGGCGCGATCGAATCCGCCGATGACCACGCCGTTCGTGTCGGAGCTGGCGCGCCGCCTGCAGGGACAGGGGCCGGCCCTGGCCTTGCCGCTGACCTGGATCGAGCAGCAGCTGGCCGAGTCGGGCCTGAGCATCGAGCAGCTGGTGCGCTCGGGAAACCAGCAGCAGGCCGCCGACCAGGTCTCCATCAGCAACAGCATCGGCAGTCTGCGCCTGCTCGGGACGCATGGACTGGCGCGAGTTCGTCGAGACCATGAGCCTGGTCGAACGGACCCTGCGGACGGACCCGGGCGGCGGCCTACGCCGCGATGGATTTCGCCAGCCGCGACCGCTACCGCCATGTCATCGAGGAGGTCGCGAAGGCCAGCGGGCTGTCCGAGGAGGCGGTGGCGGGCCATGCCATCGAGCTGGCGCAGACGCGGCGCGGCGCGAGCAGGGCGCGACGACCGAACGGCGCACGTGGGCTTCTACCTGATCGACCGGGGCCGGCCCGAGCTGGAAAGGGCCACGCGGGCGCGCCTGTCCCCGGCTCGCGGCGCTGCGGCGCGGGGCAAGCCGATCTCCCGTTGCTGCTGTATCTGGGCACGATCACGCTGATCACGGTGCTCCTGGCCGCAGGCCTGCTGGCGGAGGCGCGGGCGGACGGCGTGGCCGATTGGGCGCTGGCGCCGCTGGGCGTCCTCGCGCTGCTGGCCACCAGCCAGCTCGCGGTCGCGCTGGTGAACTGGCTGGTCACCCTGCTGGCGTCGCCGCATCCGCTGCCGCGCATGGACTTCTCCGCGGGCATCCCGCCGGCATCGCGCACGCTGGTGGTGGTCCCGACCATGCTCACCAGCCCGGGCAACGTCGAGGACCTGGTCGAGGCGCTGGAAGTCCGGTTTCTGGCCAATCGCGACGACAACCTGCACTTCGGCCTGTTGACCGACTTGCGCGACGCGGCCGAGGAGACGCTGGCCGAGGACGCGCCGCTGCTGCAGCTGGCCCGGGAGCGGATCGAGGCGCTGAATGCGCAATACGCCGGCGGCGGCAACGACATCTTCTTCCTGTTTCATCGCCCGCGCCGCTGGAATCCCGCACGACCGGATCTGGATGGGCTACGAGCGCAAGCGCGGCAAGCTGGCGGACCTGAACGCGCTGCTGCGGGAGGGCAACCGCGACGGCTTCTCCCTGGTGGTCGGCGCGACCGCGGTGCTCGCCGGCGTGAAATACGTGATCACCCTGGACACGGACACGCAACTGCCGCGCGACGCCGCGCGCCAGTTCGTCGGCACCATGGCGCACCCGCTGAATCGTCCGGTCTACGACGCGGCCCTGGGGCGGGTGCGCGCGGGCTACGGCATCCTGCAGCCGCGCGTGAGCGTGAGCCTGCCCGGCACGCAGTCAGTCGCGCTATGCGCGCCTGCACGGCGGCGAGCCGGGCATCGACCCCTATACCCGCGCCGTCTCCGACGTCTACCAGGACGTGTTCCAGGAAGGCTCGTTCATCGGCAAGGGGATCTACGACGTCGATGCGTTCGAACAGTCGCTCAAGGGGCGCTTTCCCGAGAACCGGATCCTCAGTCACGACCTGCTGGAAGGCTGTTACGCCCGCGCCGGGCTGTTGAGCGACGTGCAGTTGTACGAGGAATACCCGGCCCGCTACGGCGCCGACGTCAACCGCCGCCACCGCTGGATCCGCGGCGACTGGCAGCTCGCGGGCTGGCTGCTGCCGTGGGTGCCCGGGCCCGACGGGCGGCGCCGGAAGAATCCGCTCTCGGCGCTGTCGCGCTGGAAGCTGTTCGACAACCTGCGCCGCAGCCTGGTGCCGGCGGCGTTGACGCTGCTGTTGCTGCTGGGCTGGACGGTGTTTTCGTCGACCTGGTTCTGGACCCTGGCGGTGCTCGGCATCCTCCTGATCCCGCCCGTGCTGGCCGCGCCTGCTGGACGTGTTGCGCAAGCCGGGCGACATGCGGCCGGGCCAGCATCTCGCCGCCGCCGCGCACGCCGCCGGCCAGCGCTTCGTCCAGGCGGGCTTTGCCTTGGTGACGCTGCCGCACGAGGCGTTCTACAGCCTGGATGCGATCCTGCGCACCCTCGGGCGCCTGCTGGTCACGCACCAACGGCTGCTGGAATGGAATCCCTCGGGCGACCAGGAACGGCTGAGCCGCACCGACCTCGCCGCCTCGTTCCGCAGCATGTGGTTCGCCCCGGTGCTTGCCGCCGGCACGGCGATCTACCTGGCGGCGGCGAATCCGGCCGCGCTGGCCGTGGCGGGCCCGATCCTGCTCCTGTGGCTGGCTGTCGCCCGTCATCGCCTGGTGGATCAGTCTGCCGCTGGCCCGCCGCGAGGCCCGGCTGACGGCCGAGCAGACCCGTTTTCTCGGCAGGATCGCGCGCAAGACCTGGGCGTTCTTCGAGACCTTCGTCGGCCCGGAGGACCATTGGCTGCCGCCGGACAACT
The DNA here is from genome assembly GCA_963765415.1 of uncultured Gammaproteobacteria bacterium. Classification (GTDB taxonomy): domain Bacteria; phylum Pseudomonadota; class Gammaproteobacteria; order Chromatiales; family Chromatiaceae; genus CAVXWS01. The sequence goes on along the minus strand of CAVXWS010000065.1, from coordinate 13,066 downwards.
ACCAGGAATACCGCGATGCCGCGCTGGCCCATCGCACCTCGCCCACCAACATGGGGCTGGCGCTGCTGGCGAATCTGTCCGCCTACGACTTCGGCTACATCCCGGCCGGGCAACTGGTCGAGCGCACCGCCCATACCCTGGAGACGATGGCGGGGCTGGAGCGCCACCGGGGTCATTTCTACAACTGGTACGACACGCAGTCGCTGCAACCGCTGCACCCCGCCTACGTCTCGACGGTGGACAGCGGCAACCTGGCGGGCCACCTGCTGACCTTGCGCCCGGGCCTGATCGCGCTGCTCGATCGCCCGATCCTGGAGCCGCGCTGGCTGGACGGCCTGGGCGACACCCTGGGGATCCTGGAGGAGGCCGCGGGCGACGCCGCGCCGGCCGCGCTGGCCGAATTCCGCGACGGACCTCGATGCCGCGTGCGATGCGCGGCCGGCCACGCTGCCGGCGGCGCGGCTCCTGCTCGACCGGCTGGCGCGATCCGCCGAGGCGGTGGCCGCTGAGCTGGGCACGAGCGAGCCCGAGAGCCAGGCCGGCTGGTGGGCCGCGGGCGCTGGCCCGGCAATGCCGGGCGGTTCGCGACGAGCTGAGCTTTCTCGCGCCGTGGACCGGGCTGGCCGAGGCGCCCGACGGGCTCAGCGACCTGCCCGAAATCGACGCGATCCCGACGCTGCGCGCCCTGGCGGGGCTCGACGTGGCGCTGTCGACCCGCCTCGCGAGCCGGCCGGAGGCGGTGCCACGCCCGCGCAGGAGGCGTGGCTGAGCGATCTGCGCCGGCAGGTCGAGCAGGGCAGCGAGCGCGCCCGGGCGCGGATCGCGGCCATCGAGCGCCTGGCCCTGCAGGCCGGCGAATTCGCGGACATGGAATACGGCTTCCTGTACGACAAGGCATCGCGCCTGCTGAGCATCGGCTACAACGTGGACGAGCGGCGGCGGGACGCGAGCTACTACGACCTGCTGGCCTCGGAGGCCCGGCTTGAGCGTGTTCGTCGCCATCGCCCAGGGGCAGCTGCCGCAGGAGAGCTGGTTCGCCCTCGGGCGCCTGCTCACCAGCGCCGGCGGCGAGCCGATCCTGCTGTCCTGGAGCGGCTCGATGTTCGAGTACCTGATGCCGCAGCTGGTGATGCCGAGCTACGAGCACACGCTGCTCGACCAGACCGCCAGGGCGGCGGTGGCGCGGCAGATCGAGTACGGCGAGCAGCGCGGCCTGCCCTGGGGCATGTCGGAATCCGGCTACAACACGGTGGACGTGCATCTCAACTACCAGTACCGCGCCTTCGGCGTGCCCGGCCTGGGGCTGAAACGCGGGCTGGCCGAGGACCTGGTCGTCGCGCCCTATGCCTCGGTGCTGGCGCTGATGGTGGCGCCGGAGGCGGCCTGCCTGAACCTGCAACGGCTCGCCGCCGCCGGGGCGGAAGGCGCAGTTCGGCTTTTACGAGGCCATCGACTACACCCCGGCGCGGCAGCGGCGCGGCGAATCCCATGCCCTGGTGCGCTCCTACATGGCCCATCACCAGGGCATGAGCCTGCTCGCCCTGGCCTACCTGCTGCTGGACCGCCCGATGCAGAGGCGCTTCGCGTCCGACCCGCTGTTCCAGGCCACCCTGCTGCTGCTGCAGGAGCGCATCCCCAAGGCCGCGGCGTTCTATGCCCACAGCCGCCGAGCTCACCGGCATCGCAGGCCGGCGCGGACAGCCCGCAGATGCCGATACGCGTGCTGGACAGCCCCGACACGCCGGTCCCGGAGGTGCAGCTGCTGTCCAACGGCCGCTATCACGTGATGGTCACCAACGCGGGCGGCGGCTACAGCCGCTGGAAGGACCTGGCCGTGACGCGCTGGCGCGAAGACGGCACCCGCGACCACTGGGGCACCTTCTGTTACCTGCGCGACGTCGACGAGCGGCGCGGTCTGGTCCACCGCGCACCAGCCCGACGCTGCAGCGCGCGCGGAGCACTACGAGGCGATCTTCTCGGAAGGGCGCGCGGAGTTTCGCCGCCGCGACGGCGACTTCGATACCCATACCGAGATCGTCGTATCGCCGGAAGACGACATCGAACTGCGCCGGGTGCGCATCACCAACCGTTCCCGCGACGCGCCGCACGATCGAGGTCACCAGCTACGCCGAGGTGGTGCTGGCGCCGCGCCGCCGCCGACGCCCTGCATCCGGCGTTCAGCAATCTCTTCGTGCAGACCGAGATCGTCGAGGCGCGCCGGGCCATCCTGTGCACGCGCCGGCCGCGCTCCCGCGACGAGCAGGCGCCCTGGATGTTTCACCTGATGGCCGTGCACGACGCGGACGGTCGGCGAGCTTTCCTACGAGACCGACCGCGCGCGCTTCATCGGCCGCGGCCGCAGCGTCGCCGCGCCCCGGGCGATGGACGCCGCCGGGGCGCTGTCCGGCAGCCAGGGCTCGGTGCTCGACCCGGTGGTGGCCATCCGCTGCCGGATCACCCTCGAGCCGGAGCAGTCGGTCAGCGTGGACCTGGTCTACGGCATCGGCGACAGCCGCGACGCGGCGCTGGGCCTGGTCGAGAAATACCAGGATCGGCGCCTGGCCGACCGCGTCTTCGAGCTGGCCTGGACCCACGCCCAGGTGGTGCTGCGCCAGATCAACGCCAGCGAGGCGGATGCGCAGCTCTACGCGCGCCTGGCCAACTCGGTGATCTACGCCCATGCCGCGCTGCGCGCCGACGCAGCGTGCTCATGCGGAACCGGCGCGGGCAGTCCGGCCTGTGGGGCTATGCCATCTCCGGAGACCTGCCGATCGTCCTGCTGCGCATCGGCGACCTGGCCAATATCGAGCTGGTGCGCCAGCTCATCCAGGCCCATGCCTACTGGCGCCTGAAGGGGCTGGCGGTGGACCTGGTGATCTGGAACGAGGACCGCGCCGGTTACCGGCAGGTGCTGCAGGACCAGATCCTGGGCCTGGTCGCGGTGGGCCTCGAGGCCCAGGTGATGGACCGGCCGGGCGGCATCTTCGTGCGCTCGGCGGAGCAGATCTCGGAGGAAGACCGCACGCTGTTCCAGACGGTCGCGCGCGTCATCCTCAGCGACAGCCGGGGGACCCTGGCGGAACAGGTCAACCGCCCCGGTCCGCCGCAGCGTGCGCGTGCCGCGCCTCGATGCCCAGCCGGCCGCGACAGGACGAGGCGCCTGCCGCGTCCGAACCGCCGCGGCGCGATCTGATCCTGGCCAACGGCATCGGCGGCTTCACCCCCGACGGGCGCGAGTACGTCATCACCACCACGCCGGCGCAGCTCACGCCGGCGCCCTGGGTGAACGTGCTGGCCAATCCCCACTTCGGCAGCGTCATCTCGGAGAGCGGCCAGGCCTACACCTGGGGCGAGAACGCCCACGAGTTCCGCCTCACGCCCTGGCACAACGACCCGGTCTCCGACGCGAGCGGCGAGGCCTTCTACCTGCGCGACGAGGAGAGCGGCCACTTCTGGTCGCCCACGCCGCTGCCCAGGCGCGGCGCGACGCCCTACGTCAGCCGGCACGGCTTCGGCTACAGCGTGTTCGAGCATGCCGAGGACGGCATCCACTCCGAGCTGTGGGTCTACGTGGCGCAGGATGCGGCGGTCAAGTTCTCCGTGCTCAAGGTGCGCAACACGTCCGGCCGGCCGCGCCGGCTCTCCGCCACCGGCTACGTGGAATGGGTGCTGGGCGACCTGCGGCCGAGATCGGCCATGCATGTGATCACCGAAGTCGATCCCGACAGCGGCGCGCTCTACGCGCGCAACCCCTACAACACCGAGTTCCCCGACCGGGTCGCCTTCTTCGACGTGGACGACGCGAACCGGACCGTCACCTGCGACCGCGCCGAATTCATCGGCCGCAACGGCAGCCTGGAGAACCCGGCGGCGATGGCGCGCACCCACCTGTCCGGCAAGGCTGGGCGCGGCCTGGATCCCTGCGCCGCGATCCAGGTGGGCTTCGATCTGGCCGACGGGCAGGAGCGCGAGATCACCTTCCGGCTCGGCCTGGGGGGAGTGCCCGGCGGCGACGACGCCGAACCGGCTGGTGCATCGCTTCCGCGGCGCCGACGCCGCGCGGCGGGCCCTGGAGGCGGTCTGGCACTACTGGAACCACACCCTCGGCGCGGTCCAGGTGGAGACGCCCGACGAGTCGCTCAACGTGCTGACCAACGGCTGGCTGCTGTACCAGACCCTGGCCTGCCGCCTGTGGGCGCGCAGCGGCTACTACCAGTCGGGCGGCGCCTTCGGCTTCCGCGACCAGCTGCAGGACGCGATGGCGCTGGTGCACGCCGAGCCCGGGCTGCTGCGCGAGCAGCTGCTGCTGTGCGCGGGCCGCCAGTTCCCGGAAGGCGACGTCCAGCACTGGTGGCATCCGCCCTCCGGCCGGGGCGTGCGCACCCATTGTTCCGACGACTACCTGTGGCTGGCGCTGGCGACCTGCCGCTACGTGCTCGAGCACCGGCGACACCGGCGTGCTGGATGAACCGGTGCCCTTCCTGGAAGGCCGCCCGCTCAATCCGGACGACGAGTCCTACTACGACCTGCCCGGCCGCTCCGATGACCGCGGAGAGCCTGTACCAGCACTGCGTGCGGGCCATCCGGCACGGGCTGCGGTTCGGCGCGCACGGCCTGCCGCTGATCGGCTCCGGCGACTGGAACGACGGCATGAACCGGGTCGGCATCGAGGGCAAGGGCGAAAGCGTGTGGCTGGGCTTCTTCCTGTACGAAGTGCTGCGCCAGTTCGGCGCGCTGGCGCGCCGGCACGGCGACGCCGACTTCGCCGAAGTCTGCGCGGCCGAAGGCGCGCGCCTGGGCGAGAGCATCGAGCGCCACGGCTGGGACGGCGCCTGGTATCGCCGCGCCTAGTTCGACGACGGCACGCCGCTCGGGTCGGCGGACAACGCCGAATGCCAGATCGATTCGATCTCGCAGAGCTGGGCGGTGCTCTCCGGGGCGGGCGATGCCGAACGCGCGCGCATGGCCATGGAGGCCGTGGACGAGCGCCTGGTGCGCCGCGAGCACGCCCTCATCCAGCTGCTCGATCCCCCCTTCGACCAGTCGGACCTGGACCCCGGCTACATCAAGGGCTACGTGCCGGGCGTGCGCGAGAACGGCGGCCAGTACACCCATGGCGCCATCTGGGCGGCCATGGCGTTCGCGGCGCTGGGCGACAGCGCGCGCGCCTGGGAACTCACCACCATGATCAACCCGGCCAACCATGCGAACTCGCCGGAGGCCATCGCGACCTACAAGGTGGAGCCCTACGTCATGGCGGCCGATGTCTACGCGGTGGCGCCCCACACCGGCCGCGGCGGCTGGACCTGGTACACCGGCTCGGCCGGCTGGATGTACCGGCTCATCCTGGAATCCCTGCTGGGGCTGCGGCTGGAAGTGGACAGGCTGCATGTCGCGCCCTGCCTGCCGCGCACTGGGACGGGCTGAAGATCCACTACCGTTACCGGGAGACGGTCTATCACATCGCCATCGCGCAAACTCCACGCCGGTGACGACGGCAAGGGCGACGCGACGCGGGTGACGGTCGATGGCGTCGAGCAGGATGGCCAGGCGATTGCCCTGGTCGATGACCAGCTGGAACACGCGGTGGAGGTGAGGGTGCCAGCGGTACAATGTCGAGCAAGGAGTTCAACAGAAAGCTGATTGCCCATACGAAGTCTCAATAACAGCCATGCCACCGAGTATCGATACTCCTTAATCTGCATATTGCACGAGGGGGATCGGGCGAGATGCAACGCCGGATTTTTCAGAAAGCCGATCAGGACAAAACGTACCGTCGAAGACAATGGCGTCGACGGATCCAGGAACCCTTGATTCCTGCAGTAAGACCCCAGCAAGGTTTCCGCCCTCGTCTAATATGCGGGCTAGCTCTTTTTTGAAATAAGCCAATATGTAACTCCAAGAGCAAATACAACTGCTGCTGTTCCAAGAATAAATGGCGGTGTTATTTTCTCGAAATCAAAAATAATTACTTTACGTGAGATGGCCATTAAGGCTGTAGCAACCACCAGTCTGACTGGAATAACATCAGTCTTTAAGTACATCGAAATATTGATAAAAATCTCAATAGCAATTAGTACCGCAAGAAAGGCACCAAATGTCGCAAGAATGTCATTAATGCTTAGAAGTAAAAATGGAGGAGTGCTAATGCGTTGGTACAAGACATAAATGACGTCGCCTATACCCCAAACGATAACCAATACCATTAGCACCGCTAACACTTTTACAGCAAAACGTATAATACGATGTAAACTTTCAATAAAAGGATCTTCATGCTCTTTAGTTAAATCATGAGCCGGCTCAACAAGATTATTTTTTTCCTTATCCATGTCAATTACCTATTATTAGACTCAATGATCGACCTGTCGTGCAAACGCGTCGTTCGCGCCTGTAACACGCAAGCGATTTGTTATGTCTCGCTCAATGATGGTGGCCTTTCGGCACCAGAGAAGTGAATCCCGGGAACCTTTTGCCTGCGAATGAAGAATGGCAACGGGCACAGCTTTCCACCAAGCGGGAATAGTGAAAAGCGACAAGTTCAGGGTCGTGGGCCGTAGCCGCCGCTCCAAGCTTTTCCGCTCTTTGATGGAACTCTGCGTCGAGTAGCTTGAATTGCTGGGGAAGCGCTTTCTCCAATTCCCTCTTCTGGGCCGGAGTGAGCTTTTTCTCCATGATGTAACTTGAACGTATTTTCGTGCTGGTTTCTTCGATTGACTTCCAGTCCGCGGTCGCCAGAGATAAGGCGATACCCTGCACTCCCCCGGCGATTTCACGCATTTCCGCTCTAAGCAGATTTAGTACATCAGGAGATAACGCGATAAGGTGTTGCGTAATATGAGGTTCTGCCGCATAAGTATGTGCAGGGACTGCGGCTAGAGCGCCGACAACAAAAATTATTGCCACATATTTGTTAATCATTGTCCACCCTCGATCTAAATTATCGAAAATAACGATTAAACTCACCGGCGGCGATGAAGCGCAGCGAAATGGCGGTTCGGTGCAGTGCCTTGTAAGGCTGTTCATCACCTCTCGGTCATCTGGTCTAGCTACCGTATGAAGTAAAGCTCAGGCCGACATAAGCTCCGTAGCCAGCCAAGAGTATTCCACCTTCCAACCTGTTTAGACGACGCCCCGTATACAGGAAAACCAACAGCAGGACAGATGATCCAAGCATAACCCATTGGTCAAATGCCAGAATTCTTGCATGGATTGGAAGGGGCTGAAGTAAGGATGACACACCTAGAATGCCCAACAAATTAAAGATATTGCTGCCAAGAACATTTCCAACGGCCACATCTGCGTGCCCTCGCAGCGCTGCGATCATCGAAATTGAAAGCTCGGGGAGGGATGTGCCAACTGCTACCAACGTCAGGCCGATAACTGCCTCGGAAACCTTAAAGTGCTCTGCAATACCGACAGCCCCTAGAAGTAGCACCTGTGACCCAGCAATTAACAGAAGTAGGCCGGTAATTATAATTGTTACAGTCCACGCTACTGACTTTGGCAGAGCGGTAAGTTCTTCGGCTTCGGCTTTGTGTAGTTCCGCAGAAGGTGAGGCGTCCAAACGTTCACTCCAATAAGCCCATATTAGGTAAGCCGCCAGTGATATCAAGAAAATCGCGGCATCGACAGGACCCAGAGCACTTCCACCTACCAAAATAATAAACAATATGCTTGCTGCTACGACTGTGGCTGCGTCCCGTCGTAGTACCATTGGCTTGACTGCCAGAGGTGTGATCAGGGCGCATGCCCCTAGTATCAACAAGATATTGCCGATATTGCTACCCACGACATTACCGATAGCAATATCCGGTTGCCGATTTAGCGCTGCATCTACAGAAACCACCAACTCTGGCGCCGAAGTACCGAAGCCTACGATAACGAGACCGCTTAGCAATGGCGATACACCGAGACGTCTCGAGGCAGACAATGCACCTCGAATCAAGGCTTCACCACCAACGGTAAGTAAGGCCACGCCAAGCACCAAAAACAAAATATTCACCACAGTTCAGAACTCCCGAGCAGGCCATTTGGAGGCCAAGGCCATTTGGGGTCAGATGAGAAACTTCCTTTATTGTACGATTCGGCGACCTGGTGCGCCTGGGCTAGGATCTCGAGTTCGCCGAGGTTGGCGCGGCGGAAGGCACGCGTCTGGGCGAGAGCCTCGAGCGGCACGTCTGGGATGGTGCCTGGTATGGCCGAGCCTATTTCGATAACGGCACCCCGCTCGGGTCGGCGGACAACGCCGAATGCAAGATCGATTCGATCTCTCAATGCTGGGCTGTTCTGTCCGGGGCCGGCGACGGCGAACGCGTACACATGGCAATGGAAGTCCTGGACGAACTCCGGGCATGCCGTGAGGACGGCCTCGTTCAGCTTCTCGATCCGCCCTTCGATCAGTCCGACGTTGACCCCGGCTACATCAAAAGCGAAGTGCCGGGCGTGCGCGAAAACGGCAGCCAGTACACCCATAGTGCCATCTGGGCCGCGATGGCCTTCGCGGCCCTGGGCGACAGTCGCGGCGCCTGGGAACTGACCACCACGATCAATCCGGCCAACCTGCATATTGCACGAGGGGGGTCGGCCAAACTGCTTCGCCGGATTTCCCAGAAATTCCGATCCCCTCATGCAATATGCGGGCTAGGAGCCTGCGCGGTAGAGCTGGCGGATGCCGAGGGTTACCCAATTCGAGTGTGATCTGGCGGTCGTTTGAGGAACATAGTGGGTACTATGCGACGAAAAGGAGCGTCGGAGCACGCCGAAGTGGGGAGGCCGCAGGCCCGTCATGTTCTGCCGCGCAGACTCCTAGCGGCCGGGCCAACGAGCAACTGCAAAAGGGCGAATTGAAGGAGGCGGTCGAGGCACTGAAGCGCGGTGATATCGATGTCGCCGTAGCGACCAAGCTGGTTCCGGTGAAATACGCACAGAAGCAAATCGAAGAAACTGACAAGCTTGTCATGGACGGCGAATATTACCAGCGAATCTGGTCCTTAAAGCCGTTGAGGACGCTGTGGTCTTAGACGCTTTCGCCGTCGATGTGATGCCCGGGACCGCCGATAGCAAGAGCCAGTAGATCGAAGCGGCGGCTTGCGGCGCGGCTGGCGCCGCGCCTCCGGGAACCTGGTCAGGGTGTTCCTGTGTTATTTTTGCGGCTCTCTTCCTGCTACTCGCCCAGTCGTCACCGTCATGTCCGCCGTCGTCCCTGTCATCGAATCGCTCTACGCCCGGCAGCAACAGCTGTTGGCGATCTATCTGCCGGCTATGCGCCAGCGATTCAAGAACGAAGTCAACCGCATGACCGCCGGCGCCATGGCGGAGCGCTTGGCCGGGCGGGCGGATACGGCGGACCTGAGCTTCCTGCTCAGCTACCTCTATGCCTTCCACTGGATACAACACAACGTGCACGCCGGCTACCGAGAGCAGGTGCTGGCCGGCTTTCAGGCGCCGGCGCGCCGCTGGTTGATGGACCTTCTGCTTTACGACGACAGCGATGTATTTATTCGCGGTTACATCGACCATTGGTTCAAGGCCGGCCCCGGCGGCCCGCCCCAGCAGGATCAACTGCGGCGGCTGCTGGCCGGGCAGGGCGGCGATGCGGCGCAACTGGCGGACTACATCCAACACGTCTGGGCCGGTCTGGGCCTGTTCAGCAAGGACTACAAGAGCGCCTACGGCGACCTGGCCCGACACGAACGCAAGCGTTACGCCGACATGCTCACCGAGCAGGACCGGGAACGGTTGGCGCTGGTCGACGCGCTGCCTGCCCCCGGCCTTGATGGCGGCAGCCCGCGTCTGGCAAAGGCCGGCATCATCCCCGCCATGGGCTGCCCGCAGACCTGTCGCCACTGCATGTTCATCTGGCGGCCGCTCAAGCCGGTCGACGCCGATCCCGGTATGGTCTATCGCAGCGTCGACGCGCTGACCGACAATGTGCTGTTCACCGGCGGCGACCTGACCAAGCACCTGGATGCCTTCTATGGTGGCATCCGCGCCATGCGTCACGTCAGCACCTTCGCGATCCTGCTCAATGGCGACTTTGCCAACGACAAGGCCGAGACCGAGCGGGTCATCAAGGCCATGGCGGAGGCCGTCAAGGGCGCGTCCCGGGCACTGGCCCAAGGCCAAGGTGCTGCTGCAGATCAGCTTCGACGAGTTCCACCAGGAGGTTATGTCGACCGGCACGGCCAGCTCAAGGAACGCATCCCGGTGGCCAAGATCGCCAATATCGTGGAAACCGCGCCGCGCTATGCGAAGCAGGTCCAGCTGGCCCTGCTGCACAAGCAGACCGGACTGAACTTCTCCATGGATGTGCTGCACAAAGGCGTCTTCGCGCGGCTGGTGACAGAGCTGGGCGAGCGCGGCCACCAGGTGCAGGTGCTGTCCACCGCGCCCTCGGCCCGCCTGAAGCGCAACCCGCAGGCACCCGACAAGCTGGCACCGATCCTCAAGGACGCCAGCTTTGTTCTGACCTGCCGGCCGGATGCGCCTATCCTGATGACCAGCTCCACCATCGACGGCTATGGCCGTGCCGAACTGCTGGAAGAAGGCGAGACGGTCAAGGAGAAGGAGCTGCTGTACGAGGTGCTGGCCAAAGGTCCGGCAGCCGGTGAGCGTTTCGATATCGACCTGATGTTCTGGTTCAACGGCTGGGCCACTTTGTTCAACGCTGTGCACATCTGTCTGGGCGACCTCTACAAGGACGGCGTCGAGACTATCCTGGCGCGCCGACGCAAGGACCCGCTGACGCACGCGCTCAATGTCTTCGACCTGCGTCTACCGCGGCTGTATGCCCAGGTCCGCGACGACCTAGACCGGTTGATCGATAAGGCCACCGGACCGCATCACCTGTTCCACATGCTTACCGAAGAGAGCGATGTACGGCTGCACATGACCCGGCGGTTAATAGGATCGCGATAGCCGAGGTCGGGCCAATGAGGACCGATTTCAGAGCGTCAGGCGTACCGTCGGCCCGAGCGGATCGGCCGAAACGAGACATGCCACTCGTCGGTGCGCTGCGATGACCGGTTTTTGCTCCTGCAAAACCGGCATACATGCCATCCATGGCAATAATCTGGGCGCAGCGCCTCAAGCGAGTCTTCAGTATCGACATCGAGACCTGCACGGCCTGCGGCGGGGCAGTGCGGATCATTGCATCGAGGATCCCGAGGTCATCGAGAAGATCCTCACCCACCTGGATGCGAAAGCGGCTGAGCCCGAAGCCACCAGGCGGCCGCCGTGCCGGTTGTCGCCTCAGCGGGGGCTGTTCGACGAGAGGGATGCCCCAACGATGACCTGCCTTGGGCTGTGACGTCTGCGGTGCGGCCACGGTGGCGGCTGGCCTGGTGATTGGTGCCACAGCGAAAAGTGCGCCGGCGAACCCATTGCCGGGGAGATTCGGGTGCCGGAATTGCCGGATCGAGGTTCGCGGCTCGGACCGACGGCCGAGCGACGAAAGCAAGGAGGGAATGCTGTCGAAGAAACGGCCGTTCGTACTTCTTGTAAGCCCAAAGATGCTTGTGGCGATTTAAGTGGATATCCGAATGCGCTATTCACAGATACCGGTGCTTGTTGGCCAGAATCTAGTAAGATGCCCGTCCATTTCAAACCATTCGATCGGAGATTTCAGGATGAGATTCGTATTGGCATTGCTGAGCATGGCCGTGTTTTTCGCACCAACTCTAAGTGTGGCAGAGCAAATGGACACGCTTGAGCAGATAAAACAGAGCGGCAAGGTACGCATCGGTTTTCGCAAAGCTCAACCACCGATGTCGTTTCTCGACAAAGATGGCAAGCCGGTGGGATATTCAATTGACTTGTGCGTGCGTATTGTTAATGAAGTGAAAAACATCCTGGGTAACCCGGATCTGGCAACCGAGTATGTGCCGGTATCGTCCTCGGACCGCTTCGACGCGTTGGCAAACAACTCCATCGACATACTGTGTGGCGCCACAACCAAGACTATATCCCGTGGGAGGCTTGTAGACTTCACCCAGTTGACCTTTGTCACCGGAGCTTCGCTGTTGAGTCTGAAGGAGACCGGCGTGGGGGGTGTTTCTGAACTTCAGGGTAAGAAAGTAGCTGTATCCAAGGGCACTACGACACGGGATGCGCTCGCAGCGACACTCAAGGAATCGGTCAGCGACGCCAAGATCGTACCGGTCGATTCTGCTTCAGCTGGCATGCAGGCCCTGATCAATGGCGAGGTCGATGCATTTTCTGCGGACCAAGTGGTTCTGATTGGCCTCGTGTTGACCCATGAGGGAGATGAACAGTTTACGATTGCCAGCGACATCTTCTCGTACGAGCCATTTGCTTTGGCCGTACGAAGGAATGATTCCGATTTTCGACTGGTGGCAGATACCGTGCTAGCGCAGCTCAATCGCAGCGGACAGATCACGCCGATCTACAGCAAATGGTTCGGCAAGTTTACGAAGAAGGTGCCACCACTGGTAGAGGCTATGTTCTTGTTGAATTCAACGCCGGAGTAAGACCGCAATCGCCTGTCGCTCACCCCAAATGGCGACGTCCTATACGATGTGAACGGATTCACGAGTGTCGCGGGCGCAGGGATGCGCAGGAGCGACCCGACTGAAGACGCCGCATCGTAACGGCACCACGCACGTCATGTTGCTCCGGGCATCCTGCCTTCCGCCCTTCGGGCCAGCCTTCGGCTTTTCAAAATCACTCCCGGCGATTTTGTCGAGCCGCTCGATTTCATCGCCCGGCTGGCCGCTTTGGTGCCCAAACCGCGCGTCAACCTGGCCCGTTACCACGGTGTGTTTGCGCCGAACAGGATATACCGCGCGCGGGTGACGTCGGCCAGCGCAGAAAAAACGGTGTCGGGCGATATATCAATACTGCGTAATATCTTGCAGGCGATATATATGGTCAATGGGATAGATGAAGCGATGACATCAATCGCAGCTCAGGTTTGTGCGAGGAGCGAAGATGGGCAGCTTCAATATTCGCGCGGTTGCGATCGATCGCGTCTGATGGTCCGCTCGAGTTCATAACGCGCGGTTGCCTGCCACTTCACCAACGTTTCTTAAAACGTGGTCTGTCCCTT
>CAVXWS010000064.1:0-46362 GCA_963765415.1 uncultured Gammaproteobacteria bacterium | reverse complement strand
CGCCTATCTCGACGGGGCCAAGTCCTACAGGCTGCACGTGCCGCCCAGTGTCCCCGTCAAGGACTTCTGGTCGGTCACGCTCTACGACCCGGCCAGCCGCTCGCAGTTGCAGACCGACCAGGCGTACCCGAGCGTCAACAGCCAGAAGGACCCCGATGCCAACCCCGACGGATCGATCGACATCCACTTCGGCCCGGTGGCGCCCGCAGGCAAGGAACGCAACTGGGTCCAGACCGATCCCAGCAGGGGCTGGTTCACGCTCTTCCGCTTCTACGGACCCCTGCGCCGTTCCTGAACAGGACGTGGAAGCCGGATGACATCGTCGAGGTGAGCGGGCAGTGTAGTTCCTGGGGTCGGTGGGGGGCGGCACCCAGCTCGGCCAGTTTCCACCCGCTTCGGGGGTAGCGAGGCCGAGCCCGTAGGACGATGCTCTCGCCAGATGTGCTCGAGTGCGGCAGATGACCGCACTGCGCACAGAGGCGGCTGGGAGCACAGCCAGCCCGCCCGAGACGCCGTGGCACCTGCAGGGATTGGGTGCCCAATGACGTGGAGCTGTCGGATAGCGGGTATCCAGCGCGACCAAGAACGACCCCAGTAGAGACAGCCCGAAAGGACAGTTATGTCACAACCAGAAGAGACCAGGAACCTGTTCGAGACAGCCGGACCGAAGCAGACCTCAAAGGACTTCGCGCCGGCACCCGACAAGATGACCACCGAGTTCGGCACGCTGGAGTTCGAAGGCGGCGCCTTCCCCACGGCTGAGTCCGCGCAGAAGATCTACGACGAGCTGGATCTGCAGCGCGCCACCCAGGCGTACATGGACTTCTACCCGGCGCTCTCGGTCTACAGCATCGTGAAGTCACAGATCCGTGACTTCAAGTTCGCGACGGCCTCGGATATCGGCGTCTTCGCTGACTTCATGAAGCCCAGTGAGAACTACCTGACCGGGAACAACAGCACCGTGTATGCGGTCGCTTCCCTCGACCTCAAGCTGGATGGCCCGACGGTGGTCGAGATCCCCCGGGCATGATGGGCAACGCCAACGACGCGTTCTTCAAGTTCCTCACGGACTTCGGCCCGACCGGACCCGACAAGGGCGAGGGCGGCAAATACCTCTTCCTGCCGCCCGGCTACACGGGCGCGGAGCCGAGCGGCTACCTCGTCGTCCACTCCCCGAGTTATCGGATCTGGGCCATGATGCGCGGCTTCGATGTCGGTACCGGCGACGCGGCAGTGAAGTGGTTCAAGGACCGCCTCAAGGCCTACCCCCTCGCGAGCGGGCCCAGGGATCACACCGCCACCGATATCTCCGGCATGGGCGCGAACACGCTGGCTCCCGAGGACGGCTCCGTGTACAAGGTGCTGAACGAGATCATCCAGTACGAGCCGACCGCCCTCTTCGACGACGACGCTGTTGGGCAAGCTGGCCACGCTGGGCATCGAGAAGGGCCAGCCCTTCGATCCCGACGCGCGCATGCAGGGCATCTTCGACCAGGCCGCGAAGCAGGGCGTGGCCATGTCACGCGCCATCGTCTACGCGTCGCGAGACCCGGAGATCGAATACTGGCCGGGCCGGCACTGGGAGAAGATGTTCGTCCGCAACACCGAGTTCGTGATCGACGGCCACGTCGACACCGACGCTCAGACCCTCTGGCTCTACCAGGCCATCTGCGTCTCACCGAGCCTGCTCTCCACCACCCCGGGCGTGGGCACGTCCTACCTGACCGCCTTCAGGGACAAGGACGGTGACTTCCTCATGGGTGACAAGCAGTATCGGCTGCGGGTGCCTGCCAAGCCTCCCGTCAAGCGATTCTGGGCGGTCACCGCGTACAACCCCGTGAGCCGCAGCCTGCTCGAATCGGATGGCCCGATCACGGTCAGCAGCCTGGGTGATCCCGAAGTCAACGAGGACGGCTCTGTCGATATCTACTTCGGAGCGACAGCGCCAAAGGGCAAGGAGAAGAACTGGATCAAGCCCGATCCCGCGATGGGCTTCTTCGTGGTCTTCAGGTTCTATGGCCCGCTCGAGGGCTACATCGAGAAGACCTGGGTGCTCAACGACTTCGAGCAGCTGAGCTAGGGAGACGGAGCCGGGCGGACGCCGTGTTCCCGATACGCGACTGGATCGCCGGCTACCAGCGCGAGTGGCTGTCCGGCGATCTGATCGCCGGGCTCACCGTGGCGGCGGCGACGATCCCTGCCGCGCTCGCCTACGCCCAGCTGGCCGGGCTCCCGGCCGTCTACGGGCTCTACGCCTCGGTGGTGCCCGCGCTGATCTACGCGGTGCTCGGGACCTCGCGGCAGCTCCAGATCGGCCCCGGCTCGACCCTCTCGATCCTCGTCGCCGCCAGCCTGGGCGGCGCACTGGTCGCAGCCGATGCCGACGAGGCCGTGGTCGCGGCGGCCCTGCTGGCGCTGGTTGCCGGCGGGCTGCTGCTCGCGGCCGGCCTCCTCCGGCTCGGTTTCATCGCCGACTTCCTCTCCGGCCCGGTGCTGACCGGCTTCACCGCCGGCGCGGCATTGATCATCATCGCCAGCCAGCTTCCAAAGCTGTTCGGGATCGAGGTGGACTCCAACGACTTCTTCGAGACGGTCTGGGAGATCGCATCCTCGCTCGCTGAGACGAACGGCCCGACGCTCGCTCTCGGCGGCGGGGCGATCCTGCTGCTTCTGGTGATGCAGCGGTGGCTGCCGCGGCTTCCCGGCGAGCCTGATCGTGGTCGTGCTCGGAATCCTCGTCACCGTTACGTTCGACCTCACGGCCGAGGGGGTCGCGGTGGTCGGCGAAGTCCCAGCGGGTCTGCCCGGGCTCGAGATCCCCGAGCTCGGGGGGATCAGAGACCTGTTCGGTGCCGCCGCCGCAGTCGCCCTGCTCGTCTACGTCGAAACGATCGCCGTCTCGCGTGAGTTCGCCGCCCGGCACGGCTACCGGATCGACCCCAACCAGGAACTGGTCGCCTCCGGCGCCGCGAACCTCGGGGCCGGCCTCTTCCAGGGCTTCCCGGTCGACGGCAGCTTCTCCCAGAGCGCGCTCAACGACACCGCAGGCGCCCGCACCCAGCTGGCCGGCCTCGTCACGGCGCTGGCCGTCGCGGTTGTGCTGTTGGCGCTGACCGGGTTGCTCTCGAACCTGCCGAGCGCCGTGCTCGGGGCGATCATCATCGTCGCCGTCCTCGGGCTGATCAAGGTCGGCGAGCTACGCAGGTTGTGGCGGTTTCAGCGCCCAGCCGAGGACGAGGCCTCTGGCTGGCGGCCCGGCTCGACCTGGTCTCGGCAGCGGTCACCTTCGCCGGGACGCTCCTGCTCGGAATCCTGCAGGGGATCCTGATCGGTGTCGGCTTCACGCTGCTGGCGCTGCTGCAGCGCGCCACCCGCCCGAACGTCGCCGTGCTCGGCCGCGTCCCCGGCGAGCGGGTCTACCGCGACGTCGCCCGCGCCCCCGACGCCGAGACGGTGCCGGGTCTGGTGATCGTCCGCTGGGACGGGGAGCTTTTCTTCGCCAACGCCTCCCACTTCCGCGAAGAGCTGATGGGGCTGGTCGAGGACTCGGAGGAGCCCCGTGCGGTACTGCTCGATGCCTCGGCGATCACCAGCATCGATGTGACCGCCGCCGAAATGCTGGCGAAGCTGATCGGCGAGCTCGAGGAACATGACCTCACCGTGATTGTCGGCCCGGACGCACGGACCGCTTCGGGACATGGTCGCCAGCGCCGATCTCGACGAGCTGATCCCGCCCGATCGCCAGTTCCGCTCGGTCCGCGAGGGGGTCGAGTACTACCGGGTACACCTGGGGCGGGGATGAACGTGCCCGACGAATCCGCGGGGCGTACGGAGCCGGATCGGCCTGGTGAGCTTCGGCCCCGAGGCGCCCGACGCGCATGTCAACTGAGGGCGCTCAGCTGGCACGGTGCGGGTCCGCTGGCCGCTGGAGAAGCCCTTGCTGGCCCCCGTCAAGGCCGAAGGTGCCGTGACCCAGAGCAGGATCCTCCGCTCAGCGGCGTCGTCAGGAGCAGCGCGATGTAGGCCTCGAGCGGGGAGCCCTGCCTGTGAAGTCGAAGCCACTGAAGATCAGGGAGAGCACGTAGAAGACCGCGCCGACAACCAGGTAGGAGGCGATGTTGCCGCCTATCCACCAGGCCCAGCGCCGAGTGTGAGGGCGTAGCCACTTGGCCTGCGAGATGCCGAGGAGGGGGCCGAGGGCAAGAGCTTGGCTGACGGCGAGGAAGTACGCGGTCCGGAGCTCCCCGTCGGAGCCTGATGCGTTCGTGGCGGCGGGTACGACGATCACGACCCAGCTGATCAGGGCGGGGACGACGCAGGCGACTACCCAGGATCGGCGGGGGATCGCCACGCGCTCGCGGATGACCCGCCACTGAAGCCTGCCGAGAATGACACCGTAGATCAACGCTCCAACGGTCGCGACCAGCAACTGGGCGACCGTATTGCCCTTGAGATCGACCGTCGTTGATTCGTCGAGCGACAGCGTCGCCATCCCGTAGACGAAGAGCAGAATCACCGTGTAGGCGACCGCGTTGGCGAGGGCCCAGTCAAGCCAGAGCCGCTTGTTCCAGCCACCAGTGTCGGGATCGCTCAGGCCTGCCAGGAATTGGCTCAGAGCATTCATTCCTCATCTTTCGCGGCGAGGTCCTGGTCCAGCTTGTTCTCGATCGAATCGAGGCGCTTGCTCAATCCCTCGAGCAGCGCGACCGTGCTTGCCGTGCTCAGCGGAGCGCTTCGCCTCGGAGCTGGCGTCGATGTCTTCCTGGGTGTCCGCCACGAAGAGTGAAGTGACCGTCGCCGTGAGGAAAGCGACGAAAGTGACCCCGAATACCAGAACCAGCGAGCCGATCAACCGGCCCCAGCCGGAAGTCGGGACTATGTCACCGTATCCGACGGTGCTGATGGTCACGATCGCCCACCATATGCCGTCGCCGACCGAATTGAACTCGCCTTCATCAAGGATTCTGACCAGAATGCCGGAAACCACGGCCACCGAGAAAGTCGTGACGGCCAGATATGCGAAAGCACGACGGCTGGACGCGGCCAATCGCCTGCGTCTACTGCTCCTGCGGGATTCATTCGAGTGGGGTCGATCCCCTTCCGCCTCGGACCCGTCGCTGACGCCTGTTTCGGCGCTTTGATTCGTTTCAGTATTCATAGTCCTCTTCCAGTCGTCGTGAATCCGGCTGCTCCGCTCAAATTATGAAAATCTCGGTCGAAGCGCCGAGACATCGAACGGGTCACACTTAACGGGTCGCAAGTCAATATGCCTGCGGCAGCAGCCCACAGCAAGCCCCAAGAGGGTTATTCGACGGGGCATCGGCCTCGCCTTGTAGCCTCATGCGGCCATGGCTTCGCCACTAGCGACCTGCGGGCGTTTCGCCGCGACCCGGGAGCCATGGAGCCCCTACCCCTTCAGGTAACCATTTCGGGTCTGGCAGACCTCGCCCCGCCCTGAGATTCTACTGTGCCGTAGGCCCGAAACGGCCACCTGAATCTCACCTCGGAACCGTCCGGACGAGGCGCCAGATGAGAAAACACCGGCGGACTCGTGAAGGAGCAACAATATGGCTGATTCTGACGCACCGATCGACCTCTACATTGCCGCGTACTCGGATGCCGGTGCTGCCCAGTCCGACTGGGATGCACTGAGCGAACTGGAGGAAGCAGGAACGATCAAGCTTGACGGAGTGGCGCTCGTCACCCGGGACGCTGACGGCAAGATCGATGTCAAGGACACAGCCCACACGGCCGCCCACGGTGCCGGCTGGGGAGCGGTCGGCGGAGCCGTCGTCGGACTCATCTTTCCTCCGGCCATCCTCGGCGCGGCGCTGGTCGGTGCCGGAGTCGGAGCGGGAATTGGCGGCATCGTCTCCCACAGCGACAAAGAGGAGATCAAGGAGAACGTTGAAGACGTGATGCCGAACAACAGCTCCGGCATCGTCGCCCTGTTCGAAGAGCAGTGGGCCGAGCAGGTTGAGGCGGCGATGACCAAGGCCGACAAGGTGACCAAGCGCGACGTCGACAGCGACAGCGCTGACAACGTCAAGCAGGCAGCCGGCAGCAACTAAGTAACTGTGACCGTTTCAGGACTCTGAATGTCGGAGTCCGCGCCCCTTCGGCCCAGGCCGGAGGGGCGCCGGTCCATGATCCGAGGAATTGGAATGAACGAGCCCCAGAATTCGCATCCAACGTCTATGGTTTTCGAAGGTGCACTGGTGTCTGAGGACGCGACAGTCGCAGGAGCGGGGGCTTCGAGCCGATGAGTGAATGGGCGATCGCATTCGTCGCTCTCTGTATCTTCATCTGGGCGCTGGTCGAGCGGCGTTTCGCCACCACCGCGATAACGGGGCCGATGGTCTTCGTCGCGCTCGGCCTGGCCGCGGGATCAGAAGGCCTCGACATAGTCGACCTTGGCACCGACAAGCCCGGCGACATCGTCAACGTCCTGCTGGAGGGAACGCTCATACTCGTCCTGTTCACGGGCGCGGCGCGACTGCATCCATCTTCGTGGAAGAAGGACGCGGCGCTTCCCGGCCGGCTGCTCGGTATCGGTCTGCCGCTGACGATCGGAATCGGCTGGATGGTCGCGGTTCTGCTCTTCTCCGATCTCGGGGTCTGGGAGGCTGCGATCATCGGCGCGATCATCGCTCCGACCGATGCTGCCCTCGGACAGGCGGTGACCTCCAACCTCGGGGTTCCCGAACGGATACGGACCGCACTGGACGTCGAGTCCGGCCTCAACGACGGAGTCAGCCTGCCGTTCGTGCTGGTCTTCATCGCGCTGGCAGAGGAAAGCCTGGGTGACAACCAGATCCTGGACACGTTCCTGCTGGCGGTCGGCGTCGCAGTGGCGGTCGGCGTCGCTGTCGGCTGGATCGGAGGAAAGCTGCTCATCGCCGCGAGCAATCGGAAATGGATCAGTCCGAGCTGGAGCGGCGTCGCCGTAATCGCGGCGGCAGTCAGCGCCTTCGTTGTGGCTGATCAGTTCGGTGGCAGCGGATTCATCGCCTGCTTCACAGCAGGCCTGGTCTACGGCGAAGTCACGCGAAGGCAAATGAAGGGCAGCGAGGCTCTCGCATCAGACCTTGGCGACGCGCTGATCCAGATCAGCTTCCTGATCATCGGAGGCGTCCTGCTCGGTCCGGCGATCGGCAACGTCACCTGGCAGGTCATAGCGATGGTCGTGCTCGCGCTGACGGTGGCGCGGATGGTTCCAGTCGCGATCTCAATGATCGGGACCGGTTTGAAGCTTCCGACGATCGCCTACCTCGGGTGGTTCGGCCCGCGCGGGCTCGCCACTATCGTCTTCGCCGCACTGGTCGTCAAGGAAGCCGACCTGCCCGGGTCCGAGCTGATCGTGACTGTGGCGATAATCACCGTGGCAATCAGCGTCTACGCGCACGGCCTCACGGCGAACGCCGGTGCCAACCGTTACGCCCGCTGGTACCAGTCGCAGGACGACCAGAGCGAGCTGAAGGAGGCAAAGCCGCTCAATCATGCTCCGCGACCCTCGCGATCGGCCATAGAATCGTCCGACGGGTAGCGCCGCGAGCTGCACCAATACGCCTACCCAGCGGGATGGCCAACCGGAGTTTCTGAAGACTTCGCACCATCCTCACGTGGATCGCCCGGACGCGCGCAACGAGTAAGGCTGGTCTGAGTAAGGCTGGTCTGCCATTTGGCCGTGCGCCCAATAGACTCGCGCCGCGTCAGGACAAGCGACTGACCCGGGATGATCCCTCGGGGCTTGCTGTGAGGGTAGTTGACAGGTGACCGAAGACCGAGCCAGCAATCGCTGAGCCGAAGCGACAGATCGTCACGGCAAAGCTCCACCGGCCTCCCGCTCCGCCCAGATCACTGCTGCGCCGGAGGCTGCTGGACCGTCTCGACCTCGGCCGCGACCTGCCACTGACTCTTATCTGTGCCCCGGCCGGGTACGGGAAAACCGTGCTCGCGAGCCAATGGCTGGAGTCGTCCTCGCGCCCGTCGGCCTGGATCTCGTTGGACGAGGGCGACGATGACGCGGCGGCGTTCGTCGAGCTGATCGCGGCGGCGGTCGACGCCTCGTGCCCGGAAGCCTGTCAAACACGCGGCGCCTGCTGGCGGCGCCGACACCGGCGCCGGTGGAGGTGCTCATCGCCGAGCTGGCCAATGAACTCGACTCGTTGCCGGAACCGATGATTCTGGTGCTCGACGACTACCACGTCAGCCAGCTCGGACGACGTCGATGCATCCATATCCGCCCTGCTCGAACACCCTCCCGGAAGGCCTGCATCTCGTGCTCCTGACGCGCGTCGACCCGGCGATCGAGCTCGCCGAGGCTGCGAGCCCACGGCCGGCTGACAGAGGTCCGCGCGGCAGACCTCCGCTTCACGACCGACGAGATCAGCACGCTGCCTCGCCAACGATCACGATCTCGAGCCGACGGCGGAGTCTGCGTCCGAGCTCGCGCGGAAGACGGAGGGCTGGCCCGCCGGCGTCCGCCTCTCACTCGAGGCCTCTCGACACGGTGCCGGTCCGACGGCCCGGGGGACCACCTTGCTCGACTTCCCCCATCGCACAGGACTTCCTGGCCGCGGAGGTGCTCGATGCTCAGCCGCCCGAGGTTCGCTCGCACCTCCTGGCGACATCCATACTCGACCGATTCTGCGCTCCGCTCTGCGACGCGATCTCGCCCTCGACCGCAGAGGAGAGCGGATGGCCTCAGCGGCCGCGATTTTCTGACCTGGCTCGAACGTGCCGACCTGTTCGTCGTGCCCGTTGGACGATCGGCACGAATGGTTCCGGTACCACCACCTCTTCCAGTCAATGCTCCAGCGCCAACTCGCTCAGACCCACGGCGAAGAATACGTCTCCGAGCTTCATCGTCGCGCATGTCGCTGGCTCTCCGGCCGAAGGGCCTCCACGAGCAGGCGTTCCGGCACGCCCTGCTCGCAGAGGACGACAAGCGCAGTCATACAGACTGCGTCGCTTCACGGCCAGAAGCTGCTGGACGAGGAACGGTGGACGCAGCTCGATCGCTGGATCGGCGCGATCCCTCGCGACCTGGTTGAGAGCGACGCCGAGTTACTCAGCCTGGAGGCATGGCTGACAGGAGACACTCTTGCGAGATTTGATCGCATGAGCGATCTGCTCGACCGCGCGGAGGCGTTGATCGCCGAAGCGCCCGATGATGCGACCGCGTTCGCCCTCGGGTCCGTCGAAGCGCTGCGGGGCTTTGAGGACTACCTAGCGCGGTGACGGTAAGGCTGCCGCCCGCCAAGCCCACGCGCCGGCAGTCTGATCCCTTCCGGCAGCCGACGATGCCTGACGTTCGCGCTTGTGCTCAATATCGTCGCCCTCCAGACGGCCGGGCGGATCGATGAGGCGGTTGCCGTAGCGCGATCAGGCGATGCGGGACGATCGCTTTCAGTCCGCGCAGTTTCCACCGTGGACCTGGGGCCTCGTCTCGGCCTGGTGGCTCGAGGCCGACATGGAGAGACTGCACCGGGAGGGCGCTGAGCTCGCGCGGCACGGGCAAGAACGCGATCTGCCGACGACGGTCGCCACGGTGAGTATTACCAGGGCGTTGCCGACTACGAGCGCAACGATCTCGCCGCCGCCGCAGAGCACTTTGAGGCAGTCGCCGAGCTTCCGCCACCAAACCCAGCCCCTTGCCTACATCCACTCGATGCTTCGGGCTTGCTCTCTGCCGCCACGCTCAGGGCGGCGAGACGGCCGCCGCCGATATCGCCCGTGAGGCGTCGGAGTTCGCGATGGCGACCGAGAGCCTCTACCTGCACAGCGTCACGGACGCCTTTCTGGTTGAGCTCGACCTGCGACGGGGGGTCAACGGTCGCGCGACCCTCTGGCTGGAGGTCGAGGATGCCGGAGCGCGATCGCCGAGATGGATGCTCTACTCCCCGTCGGGGACCTTCGTCAAGGCGTTGCTCGCGGTCGGCAGCGCCGAAGCCCGAAACCAGGCTCAGCAACCTGATCGCCCAGAGACTCGAAGCCGGCTCAGAGATCTCATGATCGACCGCTGCAGGTCAAGATGCTGGGACTTCGAGCGCTGCTCGAAGAAGCTCTGGGCCGCGGCGACAAGGCGCTGGCAGCGCTCCGGGAGGCCGTCAGCGTCTCCGAGCCCGGAGGGGCCGTGCGCTTGCTCGCCGACCTCGGACCGGGGCTGGCGGGCATCCTCAACCGACTCGACGTCCAAGGCGACGAACTCAACCCACGCGGGATCGATCCTGGCGGCGATCGACGCACCGTCGGCGAACGGGGTCTCCGATCCCGATGAGTCGCAGGTGCGAGTTGCGATCGACTTTCCCGGCATCGACCCGCTGACCGGCCGGGAGCGCCGACGTGCTCGCCTTGCTAGAGAAGCGATTCAGCAACAAGGAGATCGCTGCCGAGCTGCTGATCGCGCCCGAAACCGTGAAGAAGCACTCGATCAGCATCTACCGCAAGCTGAACGTGGCGGGTCGCCGGGAGGCCGTCGAGAAGGCGCGGGCGCTCGGATACCTCGTCGGCGTGTGACCTACCCCCTCAGTCACCCATTTCTGGGCTGGCAGATGCCACCCGCGCTGGGTGAAGATGGCTCCGCAAACTTTCGGATTTCAAGACTCGACGGGAAAACTGATGCACCGAGAGTTCGAATTCATCATTGGGATTCACGCTGATGCTGTCGGCCGCCGAGGGCGACTATGAGGCGGTCCATCGCGCCTACGAGGCGCACCGCGTGGCAACGTTTGATGCGGCCGTGATCGCGAGGAAGGCCGATGGGACTGAGCGGATCTACCGTCACTCGGCACCCGTGGACCGATCGCCCCGACATCCCGGCGTCTGGGGGCTCGGCGACCGGCCTGGCCGTGGCTCTCTTCCCCTCGATCTGGATTGGCAGCGGGCCGGCGACGCTCGGCCAGCTCCACCACGATCGGTGCGATCGCCACCAGCGTGAGCCAGGGCCTGGGCCGCGACGCGCTGAAGGAAGTCGGTAAACTCCTTGACGGCGCCGCATGCGGCGCTGATCGTGGCCACAGCCAGACAGGCCTCGAGGCCGTCCAGCAGCGCGATTTCGCACGCCGATTCAGTCCTGTCGAAGCCGGCGGTCATCGACCGTGGGATCATCGGGGCGATCCTGACCGCGGGCGGAGCGGCCCGGCGCCCGGCTCAAAGGAACGGTGACTCCGGCTTGAAATGACTGTCCGTCTGACTGCCCTTTTCGGGGCGCTCGAATCAGGCGGGCTGACCGCGATCGCAATCGCTGAGCCAGATCTTCAGCGCGCCCGACAGGATTCGAACCTGTGACCTTCGGTTTCGTAGATTGCCTGTCAGCTGACCTGCGGCCCGGGACCGGACCTTGCAATTCCCGCCGGTAAAGACGAGACTCGGATGAAGGGCGAGGGCCGGGAATTCGAGGAGCAGCAGTTCGACGATGCGTGGCCATGGAATCTTCTTCCAGGGCCTACTCATTCATCGTATTGCTCCTCTTAACACCCTCAGCCATGGGTAGCACCTGTGCAGAAGAGAGAGTTTATATGGTACATTCTTTGTCGAGTACAGTAACTATATATAGTAAAAGTATACAGTGCTAAGGAAAATTCAAAATATCTATGTCCGTTTGTAAGATCTGTCCGGCGCGCACTCCTCAAAAATCTCAAATTAACAAACTGTTTTCTTAAGAGAGTAAATTCAATTTTTGTACCAAATTCGTGTAGAATTCTACATGATGATAAACATTAACAAAAAACAGAAAAAGACTTGATTACAGCCACTAAAGGAGTGTTTTTATATAAAGCAAGAAGGAAAAGACTAAACCTCACCCTAATCACCCCTGAGTAGCACATGCTGAAAAATGTTGCTACTCCACTCGAGACACGAAGGTACTGAGGGAGTTTTGTTGGTAGTGTGGGGAGGGATTTTGGCACAGAATAATAACCTATATTAGCCATTTTTACGTATGAAATGAAGTATGGCTAATTTTCTTAGATTCCAAGACTGAGATGACACAATCCCCCAAGATTATCTACTTTCTGATGAGGCCTGTGCGCCAGCCTCCAATTGGCCTCACCTTGTTGAGGGCGTTTTGTTGGTGAAGGGTGTGGGGGAGGGATTTTGCCACGGAGTAATAACCTATTAGCCATTTTTGTGTCAAATGGAGTATGGCTAATTTTATCGTTTTGCCTGACTGAACTGAAAAAGGTGTTTTACAGATACCCTGGTAGATGAGGTCCTGCTGCCCCAGCCTCCAACAATGTGCTGTGAGGCCTGTTCTCCAGCCTCCAAACATGGTAGAAGACCAAAAACAGCAAAAACAACCGACAACCGGCGCGCTAGCACGCTATCAGCAGTTCCGACGGTTTAGCCGATACTGGTAGAGTTTATGAACTGGAGAACCTGCAACCGGCGAATATTACATCATGTAATAATTGTATAATTAATTATTGTTCTTTGTAATTATTATTTAGCATTTCTACTCTGGGAGTAAACCTTGATAAGTAATAATAAGAGAATGGAGGACGTGAGCAGGGAGAAGAAAAGGCAGAAGAAAGCCGCCTACTAGCAGAGGAAGAAGTGAAGAAGAAGACGAAGAATATAGCAATACGTGGCGATGTTTGTTGTGTGCCTCTACTGGTCTCAGTTACGTATTGCTGGATGCAACTCGGCAAGACAAACCGGGAATCTGGTGAGCAATTTGAATTTCTGCTCCTGAAATTTTGATTGGTACCTTGCCACACTTTGTCTGTGCACTTTGTTGCATGGGAGTGACTGGTGAAATGAGAAGAGGGTTGCATGAGGATGACCACCTCACCCCTGAGGGTTGAATGGAGTGGCTGCTTCCTCATCCCTTTTGAGTGAGTTGTGCTGAAAGCAGCACAAGTCATGGTTGCAAACTTGGAGAGTCACCATCAGAAATTGATTTGAATTATGCCTTGAATTTGAAAATGACTGCATTCATGGCTTTCACTGTGGCCTGGTGCATAATTGCATGTGTTTATTTGCAATACCTTCTGTACACCCGATGCGAAGTTCTGCGGCATATCTGCATGTGGGAAAGTTACACAGTGCAAAGCAACATTATGCAAGGATCCTCCGAAAAAACACGCTTTGAGTGTGAACATTTGAAAACCACGACTGAAGTGTGCAACAACTGGTTATGCCCAAACATCCACCCTTTCATTGAAAAGACTAGTGATCAGTGATGGAGATCCATGTGGATCAGTTCCTCAGCCCCTTAACCCCATGACATTGTAACCTGATGCATGAATCAGGGGGCACACGCCTTGATGGGTCATAATGTCCTCTTGATTTTTGCCTGACCTTTGCCTCATGTGCTGAAGCAGTTGCACAGTCATTCTGAGGGCAAACCTCAGAGTGGTCATTCCGGAGGCATGCCTTTCAATGGCACAGGTCTGTGAGGCATAACTCATGGCATGAGGCATAACTGGAGGGGTTATGGTCTGAAAAATCGGTTTGCCAAGTTTCACACTTTTGTGATTTCAGTTGGGCAACTCTTGGTCTCATTATTTTTCAGATTGGCAAAAACACAAGGCTTCTTACTGGCTTGCACTGGCTTTGATGAGTTGAAACTTTGACCAAGTACTCTTCACCATGGCTAATGAAGCGGCAATCAGGAAGGCATTGACCAGACTTGGGTTCAGCAATGAGGCAGCAGAGTTCATCACTGTGGGCCAAGACATGACTGAGTTGGAAGAGTTCAAGCTTCTGAAGGATGAAGAGGTTGAGAGTCTTTGCAAGGTGGTGAGGCATCCGGGAGGAACTGTGCCCAATCCACAAGCTAACATGGTGGGACAAGCTCCTACTCTCCCAAATCCAGGCATCCCAGTGTCTCTGAGGGCTGAGAACAATCTCAAGTTGGCTTGTCACTTCCTGAAGTTCAGGGAGAGGACATCAAGAGATGTTCAAGCTGCAGACATTACCTTGGATAATGTGAGGGCCTTGCATGAACACAAGGACTGGGAGGAGGACCATGAGGATGTGGAAGCACCTGCCATTAACTCAAGAGACTGGCCAAGAACAATTGAGGCCATTGAGGAGTGGTTGAAGGGTTGCCTGGGTGTCACCAAGATCCCTTTGGCTTATGTTGTCAGGAGCCGTGAGGTTGCAGACAGGGTAGACCCAGTTGGAGGTTATGGGACCAAGCAAGAAGAGTTGATTGCAAGGGCACCAATCACAATGCAGCTTTTCAGTTGAGGCAACCTATTTGGCAGACAGAGCCAGAGTCTGGGAGCTGCTGTCTGAGCTCACAAGGGATCAAGATGTTGGTCTTATGTTGCGCCCAGCTCAGAGAACCAGAGATGGAGAATGGCTTTCATGGGGTTGAAAAAGAATCATACCTGGGGGTCAACAATGTGGACAACACTCTTCCAGGGCAGAATCCAGAAACTCCAGACCACTGGCCCTCAGGAAGAAAAGAAGGTGGAACTTTGAAAAGTTTGTCAGAGTCCACATTGATCAGCATGCCATTTTGGAAGGTCCAGTCCAACATGGATATGCTGGGATTGACACAAGGTCCAAGGTCAGGCATCTGTTGGCAGGGATCAAGACCAATTCTCTCAACACTGTGAGAACAGGATCATGAGATGCTCGTTGAAGTGATTTCAGTGCCTGTGTGAACTTGTTCCAGGACTTCATTGAGCAGACCAGGAATCTGAGGCTAAGAAGATGACAATTGCTGCATTTCAAGCATCACGGTGGCAATGGAGCTAGGAAGACTTTTGGTGACATTCAAGCAGACCTGACAGTTGAGAAACAGGGGTCTGCAACAGGAAGGATCTCTGCTTTGTCTGATGCCAAGAAGTTGGGGCTGAAAAGAAAAAAAAGAGGAGAGGTCAAGGTTCTGGAGCTGGAACTGGGAATGGCAACACAGATTCAGGCTCAGGAAACCAGACCAACAGCGCCATCAGTTTGAGCAAGAGGACCATCAAGGCATTAACATGCTATGACCAAGTCAAATCCCAATGGTTTTTTTTTTTTATATCATCTACTGGCTCAGCGTATTGCTGGGCAAACAGCAGGATTGGACAACAGCAGACGGTAGTAGCAGCACAAGCATCCTTCACTTCACTGGTCAAGATGTAACGTTAACGTATGGAGATATCCACGTATGAGATTGTCGCAGAGCAGAACATCATTTACCCTAACTGGTCAAAGTGCTGGACTCTCACGGGGGTATCCCCTCGCAAATCAAGCCAGTTTCACGCTCACAGGGCAGGATGTAGCATTTGTCGCAGATAGAACAATAAGCCTCTCACAGGCCAGTTTTGGGCTTTCTGGACAGGCTTCTAACCTTGAATACGGTAGGTCTTCTCTTGTGACCACGGAGCCTTTGCACTAACAGGACAGGATCCGAGATAACCGCAGATCATACTCTTTCATCCAGTCAAGCATCCTTCACACTCTCTGGACGATATCCCAGAGTATTCTACGATAGAGCAATTGATGCAGATCAAGCCTCCTACCTTATCTGGCAAAATGCACTCCTCAAGTTTTTCACTGGACAGTCACTTAATGCTGAGCATGAGGACCACGCTGACTGGACAAGACACTGACTTTAAGAAATCAACAAGTGTGTATTTCAACATAGACGATGGTAATTTAAAGTATCGACTTTCACGGTTTCTTATTAAAGACTTGTAGGCTATTAATATAGTGGTATAATACGATTGTAGGCGGTATAACACCTACCTGTACACTCCTCTGGGGTTGCGGTAGCAGTGGGGATTTTTACCGAACTCCAGAAGAGTGCTAGAAGGCACTCTTTTTCAGTAAACAATTAATTCTATGGTATTGTCAGAAACAACAACTAAAGCTGGACTCATCCAAGATATTGAGAGACGGTGTGGCATGAAAGATGGCTATATCACAGGCAACACAGCACTCAAAAAGCGTTTCATCAATGATATTAATGAAGCGAAGTTCACCGTAGAAACACGCATCCTTGAAATTCTCAGGATGAGTTTGATTATGATGACAGCAATCATACTGACTTTCCTATTGTCACCACTGCATTGACTACGGACAGAGACTATCAACTTACTACCAGTCAGCGTATTCTGAAGATAAAACGACTAGATGCTACGTATGATGGAACTAATTGTTACCAGAAGGACACCCTATAGATAGCTCACAGATTGAAGATGGATTGGGAAATGATACTCATGTAGACAGGAACTTTGAGATTACTAACCCTCATTATGATTTAAAATACGGATCATTGTTCCTATCACTACACATTCAAGCTCAAGTAGATGCTGGAGGAAAACTTCAGATCGAATGGACACGAGAGGAAACGCAGCTTGCTAGTGATGATACAGATGATGCAGTTGAACCAGGATTCGACAGGCCGCATAAAATCATATCAATGATCGTCGCTCTTGACTGGCTATCATTTACACAAACCAAAAGCGGTCGCACAATAAAGAAACTCGAAATGGAACTAGAGAAAATGGGAGAATCGTACCGGACAAATTGAGCTACTCCTCACTCACTACGGAAACAAACAGCAAGATCGACAGAATTACACTGGAGGAGCACCAGTACTAACTGACTTTAGATAATGGCCACGTTTACAAACAAAACAAAGAACACTGCAACATTCACCAGGAAACTAGGAGCTGGTGATAGTTGGGAATACGAGCATGGTGATGTTTTGTATAACGATGATGTTTTTTATAACACATACAAAGACCCAACTTCATGGACAAATAAAGCTAAGAACCAAATCCTAGTACCGTACAAACTTGAGATTGGAGATGGCTATGAACTTGAGATTGGAGATGGTTTTAAACTTTGAGATTCAGGCTGGGAGTGCCGGATGGACAAATGAACTCGGCAAACATTACGTATTATGCAAACAAAGCTAAGAGTGCATCAGGAGTCACCGCACAGACACTGATTGGAGATGGATACGAACTCTTAGTTGATGCAACGTACAAATGAGAATCCAAGCGGGTTCAGACTCAACTGTTTGGGCACATAAATCAAAGAATTAATATGGCATACGCAGAAGACGAAACAATATCGGGCTTAGATGCGAAAGGAACCCCTGTGGGAGCTGATGTGCTTGCAACTGGAGATTCAGCAGATTCTAACCGAGCAAAGAAAACCACCTACACACAGTTGATTACATTCCTAGTTGCAAATCTAACAGGATATTTTGATACCACATCAGATACCCTAGATGATATTACTGATGGCACGACCTATAAGAAACTCACCGCAACAAAGAACAATTACATTGATCAGAGTGTCGTATCAGGAGCATCACCAACCTTTGATGGAGCTAATTTAACTGGTATCCCAACTGCTGGGCTTGACAATGATGCGGTTACGTATGCAAAGATGCAGAACGTATCCACAACAGATCGCATCCTAGGAAGAGATACGGCTGGCGCAGGAAACGTTCGAAGAGATCACCCCAGCAAATGTACGCACAATGATCAACGTTGAGGATGGAGCAACAGCAGATCAGACAGGAGCAGAAATCAAAACTGCGTATGGAGTCGAAGCAGACACAAATGCATTCACCGATGCTGATCATACTAAGTTAGACGGAATTGAAACAAGTGCAACAGCAGACCAGACGGGGGCAGAAATTAAAACCGCATATGAAGTAGAAGCAGACACGAATGCGTTTACTGATGCAGATCACTCAAAGTTCGATGGTATTGAAGCATTAGCCGATGCAACCAATTAGGCAAATGTAACCTCTGCTGGAGCACTCATGGATAGTGAACTCACTGATATTGCAGCAGTGAAAACACTAGCCGACACGCATCTATCGCTACAACAGATACGGGAACGAGTACCACAGAATTTGTGACCCAGCAATACGTAAGAAAAATTTTCTGGAAATAACTTTTTTTGCCTCTACTTCGTAGGTCCTGCTCATTCTGGACGGTCTGATGATGGGCCATATCCTGAGCCAGGCGCGCGGCGATTTCCGTATTCTTGCCAACACCGTGTTCCGCAAGGCCGAGGATCTGGACCGCATCGTCCTGCCGATCTCGTTCGATCAGAGCAAGGAGGCGATGCGCCAGAACCTCGAGACCCGCAAGGCAGCACTCGACTATCTGGATCAGGGCGGGGCGATCGGCATCTTTCCCGGCGGCACCGTCAGCACTGGTGCGACCGTTTTCGCATCCGATGGATCCGGGCTGGCGCGGGTTCACTGCGCGCATGATCGGCAAATCACAGGCCCGCGTCGTTCCGGTGTTCTTTGACGGCCATACCTCGCGCCTGTTTCAGATCGCCAGCCACCTGCACCAGACCCTGCGCCTTGGACGCTGATCAAGGAATTCAGGAATCGCGTCGACGCCCCGGTACGGGTCGCGATCGGGCAGCCGATCGGGCGCGACGTGCTGGACCCCATGGCGGGACGCAAGGCGATGATGGACTATCTGCGCAAAGCCACGTATGAGCTGTCGCCAACGCCGCTAGCGTCCTATGACTACGGCTTTGAATTCGAGGAAGGGCATCGCGCCGGATACGTCATGGCAGTTGGTATTTTCGATTCCGGCCTCGGCGGTCTGACCGTTCTCAGCGCGGCGCAGCAGCGACTGCCGGAGGTCGACTTCATCTATTTTGGCGACAACGTCCATGCGCCCTACGGGGTGCGCGATGCCGATGACATCCTATCGCTGACCCCGTGGCGGTCCATGTTTGTGGGACCTGAGGGCTGCGATCTGGTCATCCTGGCGTGCAACACCGCAAGCGCAGCCGCCCTGCGGCGGATGCAGGAAGCGGGTGTGCCACCGGGCAAGCGGGTATTGGGCATGTTCGTGCCACTGATCGAAGCGCTGACCGAGCGGCAATGGTTGATAGGCGAACAACGTTGAAAAAAGTGAGTGGATGAAGCCGACTATCGCCCATGGATGTTTGGTTGCCGGACGCCAACTGATTTCCGGGCGGCCATCACAATCAGCATGACGATACTGATCGCGGACGCAATGATCGTCTCCGGCAGTTCGACATACAGCCGGGAGCCGATCGCCACGGCGACGACACTTCCGATCAGAAACGGCCTTGCGATCTTCCAGTCGATGTCGCGCCAGAAGAAAAATGTTCTTGTCGACGTCAAACCAATCAGCAGCGTCGAGTGTATCGGCACGATTGCGGCAACCGGCAGCACGGTGCTGGTCACCGCAAGTACGATCATTGCTCCGCCAGCCGAGAAGGCTGCATTGCAGAGGGCCGCCAGGAAGCTTCCCGCGACTATGATATAGAAGGCTGTATCGACCTCAAGCATGCGGCATGTACAGAGCAATACGTACGTGTTTTGATAGTTTACTTATTACTTTCCTCTACTCGTTCATCGTATTGCTGTGAAGGCGGAGAAGTCTCCGGAGTGCTTGACGGTATCTCGGATTCCGCGTAAAGTAAATAACGGGCGCGCTGCACAGGTGTGTTCGGTAGGACACCTCAAGTGTATTTAAAGTAGACGCCACTTGGAATTAGATGGTTTCAAGGTCCCTCCTTTCCACCACCATAGATGTTCTCCAATCCTAAAGCTCGTCAGTCGTCGGCTCAGAACAACGACCCATTTGCATCGGGGTGAAGGCGGAGGAGTCTTCCGGAGTGCTTGTCGGATCTTCGGAATTCCGCGTAAAGTAGATGACGGGCGCGCTGCACCAGGTGTGTTCGGTAGGACACCTCGAGTGTATTTAAAGTAGCGCCACTTGGAAGTAGACAATGGTTTCAGAGGTCCCTCCTTTCCACCACCATAGATGTTCTCCAATCCTAAAGCTCGTCAGTCGTCGGCTTAGAACAACGACCCATAGCATCAGGGTGAGAGGGCGGACGAGTCTACGGAGTGCTGTCGGTGTTTCGGTATCTCCACGTAAAGATCAACGACGGGCACGCTGCACAGTCCGTTCGCAGACACCTCAAGTGTATTTTAAAGTAGACGCCACTTGGAATTAGATGGTCTCAAAAGGTGCACTCCTTCCACCACCATAGATGTTCTCCAATCCTAAAGCTCGTCAGTCGTCGGCTTAGAACAACGACACCATTAGCGTCAGGTAGAGAGGCGGAGGAGTCTCCGGAGTGCTTCGGTGCTCGGTATTCCGCGTAAAGTTGGATACGGGCGCGCTACACAGGTGTGTTCGTAGGACACCTCAAGAATGTATGGAGTCAACGTTACTTGAACTAGATGGTTTCACGAGGTCCCTCCTTCCCACCACCATAGATGTTCTCCAATCCTAAAGCTCGTCAGTCGTCGGCTCAGAACAACGACCCATTAGCATCAGGGTGAGAGGCGGAGGAGTCTCCGGAGTGCTTGTCGGTATTCGGTATTCCGCGTAAAGTAGATGACGGGCGCGCTGCACAGGTGTGTTCGGTAGGACACCTCAAGTGTATTTTAAAGTAGACGCCACTTGGAATTAGATGGTTTCAGAGGTCCCTCCTTTCCACCACCATAGATGTTCTCCAATCCTAAAGCTCGTCAGTCGATCGGCTTAAACAACGACCCATTAGCATCAGGGTGAGAGGCGGAGGAGTCTCCGGAGTGCTTGTCGGTATTCGGTATTCCGCGTAAAGTAGATGACGGGCGCGCTGCACAGGTGTGTTCGGTAGGACACCTCAAGTGTATTTTAAAGTAGACGCCACTTGGAATTAGATGGTTTCAGAGGTCCCTCCTTTCCACCACCATAGATGTTCTCCAATCCTAAAGCTCGTCAGTCGTCGGCTTAACAACGACCCATTAGCATCAGGAGCAATACGTTGCGCCTATTGTCGTCTTTGACTCATCATATTGCTACCACACCGACCCGTTGATGCTCGATCCGCCGAGACGCTCATAGAGAATGTAGATCTTGGTGACTGAATTGTCGAATTTCAGCACTTCAACATTGGCGCGAATACCGGGTCAGGGAAACGCCGTCCGGTTGAATTCCTTTCGTTCACCTGGGATCCCGAGTCACGAGTACCCGTTCTATGGCAATGCGGCCGTCGGCCAGCAGTTAACACGACTTCAAGTCGGTCGACCCTAATGTGGTACCCGGGCCTGTCCAACGCCTACTATAGCGCCGATATCGGCTATGTTTTCGTGGAGAAAACTCTTGGCGTTAGCGTCAATTACTGGAATATTCGCGCCGAGGCCGGTTATCAGTTCGGACCACGTATTACCGGCAGGCTGTTCGGCCTTCTGAAGAAAGGGTCTGGACTCTCGGTTCCCACCGACTATCCCGGATTCCCTGGTCAATTGACTGACGAGTTGTGGTACCAGCATGATCGTATGCTCAAACATAACTATTTGAACGTCGGCATCGGCATCGACTGGGTTTTGAACGACCACTACAGTGTCTCGTCCAATTACATGGAGATGATCTGGGAAGACCAGGTGAATATCCTCGAATACGCGTTTACCCTGTCACTTGCCCGGGCGTTTTGACGGAAATTGAAAACGCCTACGGCGCGACTCTAAAGCGTTGCAAAGTATCTGTCAGACGATCGCGCAGAATTTCCTGTCGCAGCTCAACCGATTGGACAACAGCCTGGTATCTCGGCTCATCCTTGAACTTCTCAAAACAAGGTGAGTCAACCAGAATCGGGTACCAGAGCATCGATCTGCAGCGCCACGTGGCGGTTGCCGAGGTGGTAGCAGGCGCGAGCCAGCCGCAGCGGATCCTCGCAGCGCAGGGTCGATACGGTCTCGGCTGCGGCCCGGACCTGCACGACGATGCCGTCGTCACTGGCCAGGCAGTCGCCGTCACGCAGGACGGCACCGCGCTCGAGGAACAGCCCCGCCTCGCGGCCGTCGTCCAGCCTGACCCGCAGCCGGCTCTTGACCCGCTGCTCCAGGGGGAGCGTCAGAGTCGTGCGACTCGCGGTCGCGGTGTCGAGTCTTCGAGTCAGGCGCAGCATCGCTCGCGTTTGCGTTCAGAACAGGAAATAGCGCTGCGCCAGCGGCAGCACCTCGGCCGGCTCGCAGGTCAGCAGCTCGCCGTCGGCGCGCACCTCGTAGGTCTGCGGATCGACCTCCATCTCCGGCTGGTAGTCGTTGAGCATCATGTCGGCCTTGCTGCACGCGTGCGGCAGCCGCGCACCGCCGACGCAGCGCTTGCCAGGCCGAGCTGCTGCGTGCACGCCGGCCTCGAGCGCGGCCTGCGAGACGAAGGTCACGCGGGTGCGCGGCCGCGGCGCCGCCGAAGGCGCCGAACATCGGCCGGTAGTGCACCGGCTGCGGCGTCGGGATGCGAGGCGTTCGGGTCGCCCATCGGCGCCGCGGCGATCATGCCGCCCTTGAGGATCAGCGCCGGCTTGACGCCGAAGAAGGCCGGCTTCCACAGCACCAGGTCGGCCAGCTTGCCGACCTCGACCGAGCCGACCTCGTGGGCGATGCCGTGGGCGATGGCCGGGTTGATGGTGTACTTGGCGATGTAGCGCTTGGCGCGGAGGTTGTCGTGCTCGGCCGGGTCGCCCGCGCAGCGCGCCGCGCTGCACCTTCATCTTGTGCGCGGTCTGCCAGGTGCGGCAGATCACCTCGCCGACGCGGCCCATGGCCTGGGAGTCGGAGGTGATCATGCGAGAACGCGCCCAGGTCGTGCAGGATGTCCTCGGCGGCGATGGTCTCGCGGCGGATGCGCGATTCGGCGAAGGCCACGTCCTCGGCGATGCGCGGGTCGAGGTGGTGGCAGACCATCAGCATGTCCAGGTGCTCGTCGACCGTGTTGACCGTGTAGGGCCGGGTCGGGTTGGTGCGACGAGGGCAGCACGTTGGCCTCGCCGCACGACCGTGATGATGTCCGGCGCGTGGCCGCCGCCGGCGCCTTCGGTGTGATAGGTGTGGATGGTGCGGCCCTTGATCGCGGCGAGGGTGTCCTCGACGAAGCCGGACTCGTTCAGCGTGTCGGTGTGGATCGCCACCTGCACGTCGTAGTTCGTCGGCCACCGTCAGGCAGTTGTCGATCGCCGCCGGCGTGGTGCCCCAGTCCTCGTGCAGCTTCAGGCCGATGGCGCCGGCCGCGACCTGCTCGCGCAGCGGCCTCGGGCAGGCTGGCGTTGCCCTTGCCGAGGAAGCCGAGGTTCATCGGGCAGGCCTCGGCGGCCTGCAGCATGCGCGCGATGTGCCAGGGGCCCGGCGTGCAGGTGGTGGCGTTGGTGCCGGTGGCCGGGCCGGTGCCGCCGCCGAGCATGGTGGTGATGCCGGACATCAGCGCCTCCTCGATCTGCTGCGGGCAGATGAAGTGGATGTGCGCGTCGATGCCGCCGGCGGTGAGGATCTTGCCCTCGCCGGCGATGATCTCGGTGCCGGGGCCGATGACGATGTCGACGCCGGGCTGCACGTCGGGGTTGCCGGCCTTGCCGATGCCGGCGATGCGGCCGTCCTTGATGCCGATGTCGGCCTTGACGATGCCCCAGTGGTCGAGGATCAGCGCGTTGGTGATGACCAGTGTCGACCACCTCGGCCGCGGCGCGCTGGCTCTGGCCCATGCCGTCGCGGATCACCTTGCCGCCGCCGAACTTGACCTCGTCGCCGTAGATGCGTGCGAGTCGTCGCTCGACCTCGATCAACAGTTCGGTGTCGGCCAGGCGCACCCGGTCGCCGGTGGTCGGGCCGTACATCTCGGCGTAGGCGTGGCGGCTGATCGTGCTCATGTCGCCATGTCCTCGTCGAGCGCGCCCATGCACCGTGCCGTGGAAACCGTAGACGCGCGCGGTCGCCGGCGTAGGCGACCAGCTCGACCTCGCGCTGCTGGCCGGGTTCGAAGCGCACCGCGGTGCCGGCCGGGATGTTCAGGCGGATGCCGCGCGCTGGCGGCGCGGTCGAAGTCGCAGCGCGGCGTTGGTCTCGGAGAAGTGGTAGTGCGAGCCGACCTGGATCGGGCCGGTCGCCGCGTGTTGGCGACCGTCAGCGTGACGGTCGCGCGCGGCCGGCGTTCAGCTCGATGTCGCCGGCGGCGACGAGCATTTCGCCGGGGATCATCGCGGTGCTCCTCAGTCGGCTCAGACGATGGGGTCGTGCACGGTGACCAGCTTGGTGCCGTCGGGGAAGGTGGCCTCGACCTGCACCTCGTGGATCATCTCGGCGACGCCGTCCATCACGTCGTCGCGCGCCAGCAGCGTGCGGCCGTAGTCCATCAGCTCGGCGACGCTGCTGCCGTCGCGTGCGCCCTCCATGATGGCGGCGCTGATGCAGGCCACCGCCTCCGGGTAGTTGAGCTTCAGGCCGCGCGCCTTGCGCCGCTCGGCCAGCAGCGCGGCGGTGAACATCAGCAGCTTGTCTTTCTCTCGCGGTGACAGCTCCACGATGGTCTCCTCCGGTGTGTGCCGGGACGGGCGATCAGGTCGCCCAGATCCTGGGTGGTGTGGCGGTTCGGTGCAAGGTCTCGGGTCTGACCGCTCGCCAGAGCCGGCCGAACAGACGCCGTGCCTGTTCGGTCGATGGGCCGAGATAGCGGGCGACCACCAGGTCCTCGATCAGGGTCAAGCCGAGATACGGTGCGGCATCTTCCGGTATCGTCTCATGCAGCCGTGACAGGCAATCCCGGTTTGCCGAGGAGATCACGAAGCTGCCGCTGACCGGCTGACCGGCGAGCAGGCTGCGGGAACCCGCGGTCTTCGGTTGTACCCGCAGACGTTCGAGCAACAAGGGTTGTCCGTCGCGCCAGATCTGCAGCCGGGCGTCGAGCCGGCCATGGTCGAAGCGTTCGGCGATCACCGGTCGGCCGAGGCAATAGATCTCCCACAGGGCGAGCCGGGCGTCGCCGCTGAGTTCGACCCGCGTCGAGGCGTCGATCAGCGCGCCGGGGAAGAGAATGTTCTCCTGCGGCAGCCATTCGAGTGTCCCGCCGGCGTCGATCCGCAGGGTCTGCGCCTGGCGTGCGGTCTCCCCGGCGCTGAGATAGAACTTGGTCGCCCCCGGGGTGGTGACCAACGCATGTGCGCCACTGGCCACCGTCGCGGATATGTCCAGCCGGTCCCCGCCCACCACGCCACCGGGAGGGTGCAGGAGATAGACGTGGCAGACCTCGCCTTCGGGATAGAAGGGCCTTTGCACCGCCAGCGGACCGAGCCGGCTGCGCTCGGCCAGCAGGGTCTTGCCCGCACCCGGGCGGAATCCCAGGTGCAGCCGCGCCTGCCAGCCGGATTGCGAGCCAGGCCCGGAGCCCGAGTCGAGTGCGGAGGCTGGAGCGCCGGGCACGGGTCAATCGTTACGATGGCGCCCGCGCAGCGGCCGTCTCAGGCCGCGGTGTTGACCGGCGCGACGTAAGAGTACCAGTGCCGGTACGACGAAAAGCATGGCCAGCACCAGGTGCTCGAAACCATGCTGCGCGGCATGGATGCCGCCGGGGTGGGCGAGTGCCGATTCAATGCCGAGGCCGGACAGGCCGGTAATAGCGAGTACTCTCATCTTGGTTTCTCCCGCAGTGTCGCTGGATAGTGGCTGCGTGTTACCGAACTTACCAAGCAGCCCACTGGGCTCGGTGCCTGAAGTCTCATTAGACGGTCAGGTACTGTTTGATCAACTCGTCGTTCAATTCGGGCATCTTTCCGGTCGCCATTGCTCGTCCCCGATCGAGAATACAGAATCGATCGGCCACGCGCCGCGCGAAAGGTAGTTTCTGTTCCACCAGCAGTACCGTCAATCCGATTTCCCGATTGAGCCGACGGATGATGTCGCCGATCTCGTGGACGATGTTCGGTTGAATGCCCTCAGTCGGTTCGTCCAGGATCAGCAGCTTGGGATCGGTGACCAAAGCCCGGCCGATCGCCAGTTGCTGTTGCTGTCCGCCGGACAGATCGCCGCCGCGGCGTGACAGCATCTCCTTCAGCACCGGAAACAGCTCGTAGATGAACTCCGGGACCTTGCGTGCGCGATCCTGGCGCGCAGGCAGCCCGATCTGCAGATTCTCCTCGACCGTCAGCAACGGGAAGATCTGCCGCCCCTGCGGCACATAGCCGATACCGATCGAGGCCCGCTTCTCGGCGGCGATGCGATTTATGGACGCGCCGTCATAGATTATCTGCCCGGACTTGATCGGCAGCAGCCCCATCACGCACTGCAGCAGGGTGGTCTTGCCGACGCCGTTGCGTCCCATCAGGCAGGTGCATTCGCCTCCGGGGACGTCGAGGTCGAGGTCCCACAGGGTGTGGCTCTCGCCGTAGAATTGATTGAGCTGTTCGATCTTTAGCATGTTCTCTTCAACCTGCCCCCTCGTAGGGTGCATTAGGCCGCAGGCCGTCATGCACCGAACAGACCGCCGACGGTGCAATACGCTGCGCTATTGCACCCGACCTCGCGGCCTTTCCGTACCCGTTCAGGGTGAGTTGGTTGCGCGGCCGCGTATTCATCCACTCCGTTGCCTGGGCTCCAGAATATCCTTGCCATCCTTGGCGCGGCGCCCGTCATTTCCTCTGCCCCGGATCGGCCATTCATGACCGGGCGTTCGTCGCGCTGCGTTTGTCCACAGGACAAACGGTCGCTCCTCACCCCAGATAGACCTCGATGACCCGCGGATCGTTCTGCACCTGGTCCATGCTGCCCTCGGCCAGCACGCTGCCCTGGTGCAGCACGGTGACCGCGGCGAGTTCAGCGCGCGAACGAAATCCATGTCGTGTTCGACCACGACCACCGAATGCTCGCCGGCCAGCGACGGTCAGCAGTTCGACCGTGCGGTCCATCTCCTGGTGGGTCATGCCGGCGACCGGTTCGTCGACCAGCAGCAGCAGCGGGTTCTGCATCAGCAGCATGCCGATCTCCAGCCACTGCTTCTGGCCGTGCGACAGGGCGCCGGCCGGCGCTGGTCGCGATCCTCGGTCAGGCCGATGATCTCCAGCACCTCGTCGATGCGGTCGCGCTGCTCGCCGGAGAGCCGGGCGAACAGGGTCGGGAAGACGCCCTTGTTACCGGCCATGGCCAGTTCGAGATTCTCGAACACGGTGTGGTGTTCGAACACGGTCGGTTTCTGGAACTTGCGGCCGATGCCGGCCTGCGGCGATCTCGGCCTCGGACATGCGCAGCAGGTTCGATGCGCGCACCGAACCAGACCGTGCCCGTGTCGGGCCGGGTCTTGCCGGTGATGATGTCCATCATGGTGGTCTTGCCGGCGCCGTTGGGGCCGATGATGCAGCGCAGCTCGCCGCGATCGAGATAGAAGTTCAAGTCGTTGATCGCCTTGAAGCCGTCGAAGCTGACCGAGACGTCCTCCAGGTAGAGCAGGGCGCCGCGCCCCAGTTCGAGTCCCTCGACCACCTTGGGGATCAGGAACTCGAAGGTACGGTCGCGGCGCAAGGCACGCTGGACCGGATTCATCTCGCTGACGTCCCGGCGTCATGCGATCGCCTCCTTGCGGCGGATCAGACCGATCAGTCCGCGCGGCAGCAGCAGGGTGACCAGGACGAACAGACCGCCGAGAGCGAACAGCCAGGCATCCGGCATGGCTCCCGTCAAATAG
Organism: uncultured Gammaproteobacteria bacterium; assembly: GCA_963765415.1. Lineage (GTDB taxonomy): Bacteria > Pseudomonadota > Gammaproteobacteria > Chromatiales > Chromatiaceae > CAVXWS01. Next base: position 18,958 of record CAVXWS010000064.1, on the reverse strand, counting down.
GTCTTGCCGTAGTTGACCAGCAGGGCCCCGGCGACCGCACCATAGAGGGTCGCGCGCCCGCCGACGGCCACCCAGATGACGATCTCGATCGAGGCCAGCGGGGCGAATTCGCTCGGGTTGATGATGCCCACCTGCGGCACGTAGAGAGCGCCGGCGATGCCGGCCAGCATGGCGGAGAAGACGAAGATCGCCAGCTTCACGTGCTCGACCTTGTAGCCGATGAAGCGGGTGCGGTCCTCGGCGTCGCGGATCGCCACCGCGACCCGGCCGAGCCGCGACTTGACGATTGCCCGGCAGGCCAGATAGCCGGCGGCCAGAGCGATGCCGGTGGCCAGGAACAGGCCGATACGGGTCTCGTCCGACTGCAGGTTGAAACCGAGGATGTCCTTGAAGTCGGTCAGGCCGTTGTTGCCGCCGAAGCCCATCTCGTTGCGGAAGAAGGCCAGCATCAGGGCGTAGGTCAGGGCCTGGGTCATGATCGACAGATACACGCCGGTCACCCGAGAGCGAAACGCCAGCCAGCCGAAGACGAAGGCCAGCGCGCCCGGCACCAGGACGATCATCAACGCAGCGAACCAGAACATATCGAAGCCGTTCCAGAACCAGGGCAGATCCTGCCAGTTGAGAAACACCATGAAGTCCGGCAACTCGGGGTTGCCGTACACGCCGCGATCGCCGATCTGGCGCATCAGGTACATGCCCATGGCATAGCCGCCCAGGGCGAAGAACGCGCCGTGGCCGAGACTCAGGATGCCGAGATAGCCCCAGACCAGGTCGACCGCCAGCGCCAGCAGGGCGTAGCTCAGGTACTTGCCGAGCAGGGTGACCGTGTAGGTCGACAGATGCCAGGGGTGCTCTGGCGGCAGTACCAGGTTCATTACCGGTACGGCGATCAGCAGTCCGAGTAGCAGGGCCATGAAGATCTGCCCGCCACGATCGTTCTTCAGGATGCGAAAGACGAACATGCTAGGGCCTGCTCACACAATCTGAGCCGTTGCTGTTGCGCCTGAACGAGCGCCAATCAAGGCGCGAGGCGCGTCGTTTGGTCGCTCCAAATAAGCAACGAGCAACGCCGAGTGGCGTTTGTTCAGGCGCAACCCGAAGGGCCGGGACCCTTTTTCCGTCTGGCTGCGTTATCAGTCGTTCGTTTCGTCGCACTAAACGTCTCTCCTTCTGCCTTGCCAGCCGAAAAAAGGGCCTCCGGCAGCAATGGCTCAGATTGTGTGAGCAGGCCCTAATTCTCCGCCGCCCGGCCTTTTTGCGGGAACAGCCCGCGCGGCCGCTTCTGAATGAACAGGATGATGAACACCAGCACCAGGATCTTTGCCAGTACGGCGCCTGACCAGGGTTCGAGCAGCTTGTTGGCGACTCCCAGGCCGAGACCGCCGATCAGGGTGCCCCAGAGATTACCCACACCACCGAACACCACCACCATGAAGCTGTCGACGATGTAGGCCTGACCGAGGTTGGGACCCACGTTGGTCAGTTGTGACAAGGCCACCCCGGCCACCCCGGCGATTCCGGAGCCCAACCCGAAGGTCAGGGCATCGACCCGCGCCGAGCGCACGCCCATGGCTCGGGCCATGGCGCGGTTCTGCGACACGGCCCGGACCTGCAGACCCAAGGCTGGTGCGCTTCAGAATGAAGTACAGCGTGGCGAACACCATGCAGACAGAACAGAATGATGTACAGCCGGTTGTAGGTCAGCGACAGCACGCTGTTGATCGCCAGCGAGCCGCTGAGCCAACTCGGGGTTGCTGACCGGTACGTTCTGCGGCGAGATCAGGGTCCGTACCAATTGCTGCAGTATCAGACTGATGCCGAAGGTGGCCAGCAGGGTCTCCAGCGGGCGGCCGTAGAGAAAGCGGATCACGCCGCGTTCGATCGCCACGCCCATGGCGCCGGAGACCAGGAAAGCGGCGGGGATGGCAAGAGCGATCGACAGACCCGGATAGGCCGGCACCGCCTGTTGGATCAGATAGGTGGTATAGGCGCCGAGCATGATCAGCTCGCCATGGGCCATGTTGATCACGCCCATGACGCCGAAGGTGATCGCCAGACCGATCGCCGCGAGCACCAGCACCGAGCCGAGACTGAGGCCGAAGAACAGGGTCTCGAGCAGACCGTAGAACTCGACCCGTTCCTCGATCTTGACCAGGGCCGCGGCCGAGGCGGTCTTGACGTCGGCATTGGAGTCGTCCGCGGCCAGCCGGATCAAGCGCGTTTCGTACGCCCGGTTCCAGGCTCTCCTTGACCGAGTCGACCGCGGCTAATCGGGTCTCGTCGTCGCGACTGCTCAGTTCGGCGAGAGCGATCGCCAGCTGCATGGCGGTGCGAACGCGCTTGTCCTGTTCGTCGGTCAGAGCGGCGCGCAGGGACGGCGGCGTTGTCCGGATTGGGCCGATCCAGCATGGCCTGCACTGCGGCCAGTCGCACCTCGGGATCGGGGTTGCCGAGTTCCAGAGTCGCCAGACGCCGCGCGAATCCGGCCGCGCAGCTGGTTGTTGATGCGAGATTCGTTTCGACGTGCGTTTCTTGACCTCGCCGAGCGACTTCGCCGTTGAGCGCGTCGACGATGTCGAACCGACTGCCGTGCATCCCGAGCCCAGACCAGCCGTCCGGTTTTCTTCTGCAATCGCAGCTCGCCCTCGAGAATGCCGCGCAACAACTGCGAGGATTTCGGATGCGGGTTGCGGGCGAGGGCATCGATGCCCTGCGATTTGAGCTCGAAGTCGCGATCGAGGATCTGTTCGAACGCCTTGTCCAGTGCCGCATCGCCGGTGTCGACCTCGGCTGCGTGGCTGCTGGAGCAGAGAATCAGCAGCAGGGAGAGCAAAGCGTAGGCAGTAAATCTCGAGGTCATTGTCAGGTTGTGACCCGTCGTGTCTTGCTTGGTTGGTCTGGAAGGGGTCGAGACAGATGCGCACCCACTGAAGCAGACTTGGGGTGCGCATCTTCCGGCTCGGTACGCGAGACTCAGCTCAAGGGCTTAGAAGTTCTGTCCCGAGCACTTGGCCGGTCTTGACGTTGTAGTTGCCGCAGGACAGCGGTGCGCGCCAGTCGGCGATCATGTCCTTGGAGCCGGGCAGGATAATCGGACCAGGCATCGCCGACCACCAGGCCCGAGGTCTGCCAGACGATCTCGAACTGGCCGTCGTCCTGGATCTCGCCGATCAGCACCGGCTTGGTGATGTGGTGGTTGGGCATCATGGCCGAGATAGCCGCCGGACAGGTTCGGCACGGTCGACGCCGATGATGGCCTCCTGCACCGCGTCGGGATCGGTGGTGCCGGCCTTCTTCACCGCCTTGACCCACATGTTGAAGCCGATGTAGTGGGCCTCCATCGGGTCGTTGGTGACGCGCTTCTCGTTCTTGATGAACGTGTGCCAGGTCTCGATGAAGTCGTCGTTCGCGTCGTTCTCCACGCTCATGAAGTAGTTCCAGGCGGCCAGGTGGCCGACCAGCGGCTTGGTGTCGATGCCGGACAGTTCCTCCTCGCCGACCGAGAAGGCCACCACCGGGATGTCCTCGGCCGAGATGCCCTGGTTGCCCAGTTCCTTGTAGAAGGGCACGTTGGCGTCGCCGTTGATGGTCGAGACCACGGCGGTCTTCTTGCCCGCCGAGCCGAACTTCTTGATGTCGGAGACGATGGATCTGCCAGTCGGAGTGACCGAACGGCGTGTAGTTGATCATGATGTCGGCGTCGGCGACGCCCTTGGCCTTCAGGTAGGCCTCGCAGGATCTTGTTGGTGGTGCGCGGGTAGACGTAGTCGGTGCCGGCCAGCACCCAGCGCTTCACCGCCGATCTCGTTCATCAGGTAGTCGACCGCCGGGATGGCCTGCTGGTTGGGCGCGGCGCCGGTGTAGAAGACGTTCTTCGACGACTCCTCGCCCTCGTACTGCACCGGGTAGAACAGCAGGCCGTTCAGCTCCTCGAACACCGGCAGCACCGACTTGCGCGACACCGAGGTCCAGCAGCCGAAGACCGCGGCGACCTTGTCCTTCTCGATCAGCTCGCGGGCCTTCTCGGCGAACAGCGGCCAGTTCGAGGCCGGGTCGACGACCACGGCCTCGAGCTTCTTGCCGAGCAGGCCGCCCTTCTTGTTCTGCTCGTCGATGAGCATCAGCATGGTGTCCTTCAGCGTGGTCTCGCTGATGGCCATGGTGCCGGACAGCGAGTGCAGGACGCCGACCTTGATGGTGTCGGCCGCCTGTGCGAGGCCGGCGAAGTAGATCCCGGTAGCGGCCGCGAGCAGCAGACTGCCGCGGCGAATGAGCTTCGACAAGTGCATTTGGGTGTACTCTCCTGAATAGCGGGATGATGGTTGCCGAGCGCAGCCTGAGCGCGCAGCGACGGTCGAACAGGACAGAGAGCAATGACCGTGCCATGGAAATTAATTCATCTGAAATCAGCTTGTTAGGATATTTGCACCGGATATCCCAACCGCGATCGGGGCGAAGCCGCACCATTGCTGGGCGGTTATTGCGAACAGGTGCGCCATAATCAAGCGGGCGCCTGGTCGGTGCCCCACGATTGTGCAGGCGCCGATTTTTCTTTGCGTCGATACTTATCGGCAAAGGGTCGATCTTGGTTGGTCATCCGGGATCGAAACTAACTGATGACGATCCCGCGAACCGATTTCGATTCCCGAGGTTTGTAAAGATCGTCTTACACAATCGCGTCAGGTTTTCGATTGCGTTTTTCAATTGTCTGATTTGCCACCAGATTCTCCCGGTGGCGTGATACTTGCTGATAGTCAGGGAAAACAGAAGTTAAAGAGAAGCAGCGGGTCGATGTCGTCATGTTGAAACTTACGTCTGTATCCGATCTACCGATCACTGATCGTCGTCTCGATGATCGACGCCGTGGGCACCTGAGATACCTGTTCCACGGGGCTATCGTTAAGGGGCGTCGTCGAGCTCCGAGAAGAGCGTCCGATCACCACAGTTACTACGTGGACTGGTACGAACCAAAGCTCTTCGCCGTGGTCATGGGTATTTTCGTTCTGAATTGTCTGGATGCCGTGTTCACCCTGACCTTGTTGTCCAAAGGAGGGGAAGAGCTCAATATATTGATGGCCATTCTGCTGGAGAGCGGTGTAAGCACCTTCGTCAATATCAAGCTGGGCATCACTGCAACGGCCTTGGTCTTTCTGGTCGTTCACTCGGCGTTTCGACTGGTTGGTTTCTTGCGGGTGCGGCACTTGCTGTACGGCGTGTTCGGCAACTATGTTGCGTTGATGTGCTACGAGTTGACCCTGCTCTCGCGTGCACTCTGAGCGAGGCAACGCGCCTCACTAAGAGCGATAAGCTTGATTACGGCAAGGCCCCGCATTCGCGGGGCCTTGCCGTTGTTGGATTCATCAATATTCTAAGCTTGGTGCCCAGCGTCCCCAACGGCCGAAAAATGACCGGTTGGCCTGGCCATCGAGGGCGAACCAACTGTGTAGCCGTTCCGAGCGGAGGTGTCTTGTGACTAGATTGCTGGCGATCAACGGCTCCTACCGGGACGATGGCATTACCGATCAGGTTGTCGAGATCATGTTGCAGGTCGCGCGCGAGAGCGGGGCGGAAGCGGAGATCGTCTTGTTGCGCGACTATCCGATCGAATTCTGTCTGAACTGCCGAGAATGCATGCAAGCCCCAGGCGAGGTGCCCGGGGTCTGTGTTCACCACGACAATATGCAGAACCTGGTCGACAGGATCGAACGAGCCGATGCCTTTGTCCTGGCCTCGCCGACCAATCTCGGTTCGGTCACGGCCGTGTTCAAGCGCTTTATGGAACGTCTGGCGGTTTACGCCTACTGGCCATGGGGCAATAACGCACCGCAGTTTCGCAAGTCCGGGTCGCTGACGAAGAAAGCGGTCTTGATCTCGTCCTGCGCGGCGCCGGGTTTCATCGGCCGTTGGCTCTATGCCAGTCACGGTCAGCTGAAGATGACCGCCAAGGTGATTGGGGCGAATCCCGTAGGCAGCATGTTCACGGGTATGATTGCCAAACAACCGGATCCGCGATTGTCGCCACTGCTTCGGGCGAAGGCGGCGGCATTGACGGAAAGACTGCTTTGAGTCGGCCGAAGGCCGCCGTGTCGACGCGAAAAAGGCCCCTTCCCCGCAGCGCAAGAAAGAACGCCGAATGCCCCGATTCACCCAGACCTTGAACAGCTGGAATACACCGCACTGCAAGCCCATCCTCAAACGCGAGCTCGAGGGTTTGGAGGCGGGGGCGCTGCCCCTGCATCTCGGGACCACCCAGGGCGGGGTAGTCGACGACAGCCCAATCACCGTGACCGTGTTTGGGATGAGCGAGAACGGGATTTCCGTTCGGGCCAGCGTCGGCGTCTTCTTCAGTGAGATCGTCGGCGGCTGCAGTTGTGGCGACGAGCCGCTTGCCGAGCCGGCCTATTGTCGACTCCTGGTCACGATCGACAAGGGATCGGCCGAGGTCAGTTTCGAAATGGTCGCTGACGATTCCTGAGCGCTCGCGACGCTCCCGGGCTGCCCACGGCCGCGCCAAGCGCCGCCTTGCAAGGACGCCCGCCGTTCGATCGACCGGAAATACCACAGCTATATAAGCAAGTTGAGTCGGGTATTTACGGGGTTTTATCTAAAGGATCCGCGCCGCACGACGCTGTCTCGGGGGAAGCAGGCGGAATCCCGAGATTCGCGCCGACGACAAGATGCCGCCCGAGGCGGTGCCGCCAGGCCCAGTCGTTCAAACGGATCGGGATGGCCGCTTTTTTGAATAACGCAGCGCGAGGTTCGTCATGCAGGCCCCCAGCAAACCGCCCAATGAGGACACACGGCTCGATACCCTTCGTGCCCTGAACATCCTCGATACCACGCCCGAGGAGCGATTCGATCGCTTGACGCGACTGGCGAAACGTCTGTTTGGCGTGCCGATGGCGCTGGTGAGTCTGGTCGACGAGGATCGCCAATGGTTCAAATCGTCCCAGGGTCTGGACGCCAGCGAAACCCCTCGCGACGTGTCATTTTGTGGCCACGCGATTCTCGGTGACGACATCTTCTTGATTCCGGACGCGACGAAGGACGAGCGCTTCCAAGACAATCCGCTGGTGACGAACGAGCCAAATGTTCGTTTTTATGCCGGTTGTCCACTCGAAGTCGCCAGCGGCAGCAAGCTTGGCACCCTGTGTCTGATTGACCGGGAACCGCGCGTGTTTACCAAAGACGACTATGACCTGTTGCGCGATTTGGCGCGGATGGCCGAGCAGGAGCTCGCTGCCGTGCAGTTGGCCACTATGGACGAGTTGACCTTGCTGTCCAACCGGCGAGGATTCGAAGCACTGTCGCAGCATGCGCTCGGTTTGTGCCGGCGGTTGGAGAAGCCGGCGTCGATGCTGTTCTTCGACCTGGATCTGTTCAAGGAAATAAACGATCGCTTCGGCCATGCCGAGGGCGATCGCGCCCTGACGAGTTTCTCGCAGATCCTGGTGCAGACCTTTCGCGAATCCGACGTCGTTGGGCGTCTCGGCGGCGATGAGTTTGCCGTTCTACTGACCGACTCCAACCGAAAGCAGTTGGAACAGGCGCTTCAGCGGTTGAGTGTGAGCGTCGAGCAGTTCAATCGCGAGGCCAGTCGTGGCTACGACATCCTGTTTAGCGTTGGTTCGCTACAGTTCGATCCCGCGCGCCACGCCGACGTCGCCGCATTGATGGCCGACGCCGATGCCCTGATGTATGAGCAAAAGCATCGTCGGCGCAATGAAGGGGTCGAGGACTCGAATCCGCCGGCTCGACGACAGACTGTGATCTGAACCGGAAGCGCGTTCCGCAGCCGCGATCCGGGCCAGGGAACGTCGCGAAAGAAAGCCCGGGGTCGTTACACCCCGCCGCTGTGCACGACCTCGTAGTAAATCTTCTCCAATTCGAGCTTATGTTCGGTTTCTTCATTGGCGAGGAACTCGAACAGCTCCTGTATCGGCCCGGGATCGGCCGACTCGGCCAGCGAGCGGTATTGCTCCATGGCCGCCTGCTCGCGCCCCAGGGCGTATTGCAGCACCGCCTGATCGTCCGGGTTGTCACCCAGGTCGGGTAACTGGATGCAGTCGGAGAAGCGGGTGTCGGAGGCCGGGGTCTCGACCCGGGACTGGATCTGATCAGCGATGTCTTCGCGCCGGGCCAGTTCACTGAACAGGTCGAAGTGGCGCTGCTCCTCCTCGGCGAGTTCCTCGACCAGCCAGCGGATGCGTTTGCTGACCTTGGGCGCCAGATCGGCATAGAAGTCACGCGCGCTCTGCTCGAAGCTCGAGGCCGTGGTCAGGATCTCTTCGATGGTCTTGCTGCCGCGTATTCTGTCGATTGCGCCGACATGCCCCTCTTGATTTACCCCTTCGCTCACGCTGCCGTCTCCCGCTTGTCCAAGCTCAGCAAAAACTCGTTCATACTCTTCGCCACCGTGTGGCCGTCGGCCACGGCGTGGACGACGTCCGGGCCACGCACCATGTCACCGGCGGCCCATAGCCAATCCTCGGAGCTGCGGCAGTTCGCGTCGACCTGCAGGCGGCCTCGGTTCCATTCCAGCCGCTCGGTCAGTTCCTCGCCGAGCAGGGAGGCGTCGGTCATCTGCCCGATCGCCTCGATCACCATGTCGCCGTCATGGATCTGTTCGTCGTTGTCGTCGAACTTTGGTGCAAACCGACCCTGTTCATCGAAGATCGACAGCACGGCCCAAGTACGCAGGCCTTTGAGTTCACCCTTCTCGATGATGCACCCCTGGGGGCCGCGGCTGGGGAAGATCTCGATCGCCTCTTCGTCCGCCTCCTTCACCTCGACCGGATCGGCCAGAAAATGTTCCGAGTCCTCGAGCGCTGTGAGGGTAATCTTAATCTCGCCATACTGCTGACGCTGCAGTCGAGCCAGACTGCGGGCGATGTCCATGGCGACGTTGCCGCCGCCGATCACAACCGCCTGGCGCGGCACCTCGAAGCGGTTTTCGTCGGTGATGTCGCGCAGCAGGTCGACGGCCTTCAAGACCTTGGGGTGATCGGATCCCGGGATGCGGGTGGATCGTCCGAGCTGCAGTCCGAGTGCGAGCAGCACGGCGTCGTGTTCCTCGCGCAGCTGTTCCATGCGGATATCGCGACCGACCCGGACGCCGCAGCGGATCTCGACACCGGCGGCCTTGATCACCTCGATATCGGCGTCGAGCCGGTCGTAGGGCAGGCGATAGGAGGGGATGCCGTAGCGCGGCATGCCACCCGGATTCTGCAGCGCTTCGTAGACCACGACCTCGTGCCCCATCCGGGCGAGATCGAACGCGGCGGTCAGGCCGGCCGGTCCTGAGCCGACGACGGCAACGCTGCGCCCCGTCGGTGCGGTCTTGGGCGTGCTGGCGACGATCTCGCGCACCCGTTCGTCGCCGACCGCGTCCATCGCCCAGCGCTTCAGCCAGCGTATGGCCACCGGTTCGCCGCGCTTGCCGATCGAGCAGGCGGTCTCGCAGCGGTGGGTGCAGACCCGGCCGCAGGTGTGGGCGAAGGGATTGGTGCGATAGATCTGCCGCACCGCCTCCTCGGCGTCACCCTGCCAGATGGCGCGAATGTATTCCGGTGCGTTCATGTGGGTCGGGCAGGCGTCGTGGCACATGCCGCACTGGACGCAGCGCGAGGCCTCGATGATGGCCTGTTGCTTGTCATAGCCGGCGACGATCTCATTGAAATTGTCGTCGCGCTCGGCGGGTTCCAGCTCTGCCATCGCCTGGCGATGCGGATCGACCAGATCGTTCTCGGCCGTCTTGTTCCAGCCTTCGCCAAAGTACTCCTGATGCATGCCCTTGGGGTCGGGCAGCATGAAATAGCTGTCGAGCTGATCGTCGGTGCAGGTGTGCACGTATTCACGCGACAGCGAGATCGAACCGGTCGGACACAGGTCGACGCACAGCGCGCACCAGCAGCAACGGCCGTAGTCGATCGCCGGGCGCAGATTGCGCACGCCGTTGACCGGGTCTTCGCGCAGCCCCGGGACCTCGACCATGGTGATGGCGGCGTTGTCGCAGACCTTTTGGCAGGTCGAGCAGCCGATGCATTTTTCCCAGTCGTTCAGGTGGAAGCCGCGATAGCGCTCGGCGGCGAGTCGCGGCTCCAGCGGTTCGGTGATCGGCTTGCGGCCGAAGAAAGACAGGTTCTTCAGCGGATTGAGAAGGCTGCCTTTGTTCTTGTAGTCGATGTCGGACATCAGCGATCGACCTCCGGTGGACAGGCGTCGAGTGAAAACATGATCTGCGCAACATCCTCGATGCGGCAGCCCTTGACCAGCTTCTCCAGCACCTGCACGGCGTGCATGGAGGAGGGGCCGCGGACGTGCGTGCGGTAGGGCTTGGCGCCGCCGTTGGAGACCACGTACCAGGCCTGTTCTCCCTTGGACGATTCGGCGCGCACATAGATGTCGCCGGCGGGTACGTTCCAGGCCAGCGGGTTGGGGATGGGTGCGCGGATCGGTCCTTCGACGCCCGGCAGCCGTTCGGCCACCTGGCGCAGGATGCGCACGCTCTGCTGCAGCTCGGCGCGGCGGACGATGGTTCGCGCCCAGGCGTCGCCGGCCTGCTCGGTCGGAATGTCGAACTCGAGCTGGTCGTAGACCAGGTAGGGGTCGTCGCGACGGACATCGAAGGCGAGTCCGGTGGCACGCAGATTGGGGCCGGTTACGCCCCATTCCAGGGCCTGTTGCTGGGTCAGGGTGCCCACATCTTTGGCGCGGTGAACGAAGATCTGATTGGTGAACAGCAGGTTGTCGTAATCGGGCAGGCGCGAATCGAGATAGTCCAGGGTGTCGGTCAGCCGTTGCAGAAAACCCTCCGGGATGTCACGCCGCACGCCGCCGGGAATGTTGTAGATGCTGTACACCCGGCCGCCGGTCAGCTCCTCGAACAGGTCGAGCACCAGGTCGCGATCGGCCACGCCCCAGAACATCGGGCTGTACATGCCGGTGGTCGCGGCATGGCCACCGAAGGTGAACAGGTGCGCGGCAATGCGCGACATCTCCAGTTGCAGCACGCGCAGCCACTGCGCGCGTTCCGGTACCTGGAGGCCGCACAGCTCCTCGACCGCCATGGAGTAGCAGACCTCCATGGGTGCAGGGTCGGGTACGCAGATCCGCGGTACCAGGGCGATGTTCTGGATCCACAGCCGCTGCTCCATCAGCTTCTCGAAGCCGCGGTGCAGATAGCCGCCGTCGGCCCGGGCCTCCTTGACGACGTCGCCGTGCAGTTTGACCTTGAGTGCGTAGTTGCCCTCGATGCCCGGGTGGTTCGGGCCGAAGTTCAGCTCGTAGTCGTGGCTCGGCGGCTGGCGCTTGGCTTCGTAGTTTTCAGGTCTCATCGGATGCCTTCCGGCTGAATCTCTGCTCGTCCGGGCGGATGGCGATGCCGCCACCCTCGCGTTCCAGTTCCTGCAGCCATTCGGGTTGGTAGTCCTGCCAGTCGAAGTGGTCGTTGACCCAGCCCTCGGAGTCGAAGTCCTTGCGCATCGGTGGTGGTCCGTCCCATTCGGTAAGGATGAACTTCTCCATGTCCGGGCTGCCCTCGAAGAACAGGCCGTACATCTCGTGGATGTCGCGTTCGAAGAAGGCCGCCGGCTGGAACAGGTCGTACACCGACAGATAGACGCCGGGGTCGCGGGCGACCCGGATGTGCGCCGAGAGCAGCATGTTCAACTCGTAGGACCAGACGTGATAGACCAGTTCGAATTCGTCCTGGTCCATCCAGTCGACGCAGCTGATCGCCGACAGATGGATGAAGCCGGCGCGACCCTTGATCAGCTCCAACAGCGCGGGCAGAGCGTCGGCGGCGATATCGACCCGCGTGCGCCGCGCGCTTTTCTGCTCGACCCGGATGTCCTCCAGATTGTGCAGGATCTCATGCAGGCGGCGGACCAGTGGCTGGGTTTCGGGCTCGGTCATCGAGATACCTTCTCCTTGCTCGATTCATTGACGGACACGTCCGGCAGATCCAGACCCAGGCGCATCTCCAGGGCCTCGAGCGGGCGCTGGTGCTTCTCCAGCAGAGCCGTGTGCTCGCCCAGGGTGTCGGGGCCGAACAGGCCGTATTGTCTGGCCTCGCCGATCACGTCGGTCGGGGTCTGCCAGGTCTCGCCGAACAACCGTTGCTGGTTGCCCAGATAGAAATCGTAATTATGGTAGTAGTCCTGCCAGCCGTTGGCCTTGCCTGCTTTGATGTTTTCCATCAGCTCGCGCAGCCCGGTAATGACCGCCTCGGGGCGCGGCATGCAACCAGCGATGTACAGATCGACCGGCATGTAGTCGTTGAGCTTCTTCGCCGTGGCGTAGCTCTGCCAGTACATGCCGCCGTTGACGGTGCAGGAGCAGATGCCGATGACGTATTTCGGCGAGTTCATCTGCTCGTAAGTGAGCATGACCCGCTTCAGGGTCTTGACCGAGACATAACCGGTGATCAGCAGAATGTCGGCCTGGCGGGGCGAGACCATGGGCGAGATGCCGAGCCGCTCCATGTCGAAGCGCGAGGTCATCGCCGGTGGCAGCTCGATAGCCCCGCAACCGGTGCAGTAATGGAGAATGAACAGCGACCGCGCGCGGGCAAAGTCCATCAGTTCGTCGAACACCCGGGCGAGCGGATTGGTCCGCTTACCGCCTTCGCCGCCGGCCACTACCGGGATGTTGTCCAAATCAGTCATCTGTTAATCCTCGAATCTGACGCGCCACAAAAAGGCCGTCGATCCCATCGTAGGGTGCAATAAGCGCAGCGCATTGCACCGAAAAGGCAAACCGCGAAAACCGGCGCAATACGCTTCGCTATTGCGTCCTACACATTTCATTCTCAATGCATCACTACCGCGACGCCGATCAGCCCGAGCAGCACCGGCCATTTCCACAACAACCCGACCAGGTCGTCGGTGCGGTAGCGCGGAAACAGGAAGGCGATCGACATCGGGATCATGACCACGGCGAAGATTTTGACCAGGAAAGTCAGCCAATTCTCCCCGCCGCCGAGGAAGATGCTGGCGTACAGCACCCCGGCGGTATACATCTGAAAGCACTGCATGACGAACAGGCCGCCGAGATACTTGCCGCCCATCTCGACCATGGGGCCGGTGGCGATCTCCGCCGGGGCGACATAGATCTCGAACGGCTGCTTGCCGAGCATGGCCTGCAGGCCGAACAGCCCGGCGATCGCCAGCAGCGGCATCTCGGCCGCGCCCCAGGCGGCGGGTCCGCCGGCCTGCTGGATGGCGATGATGTCGACCAGATTGGTGGTGCCGAAGTGCCAGGCGACGCCGAAGATCACGATCACGAAGGGGATGTCGTAGGCCAGCATCGCGGTCAGGGCGCGCGAGATGCCGATCGAACCGTTCGGATTGGCGCACTGTCCGACCCCGAGCGCCAGACCGAGTGACGGAATCATGGTCAGGTACAGGAGCGTGATCAGACCGCCTTTTTCGGCGATACCGTTCATCCCCGGCACCGGCAGCAGGGTCTCCGCCGCGACATAGCCGCCGACCGCCATGACGATGCCGATGTCGTGCAGGATGCCGTGCGAGACCTGGGTTCGCTTGGCGAACAGCTTGACGATGTCGTACAGCGGCTGGAAGAAGGGCGGGCCGATGCGGCGCTGCAGTCGGGCGCCGATCTTGCGCATCATCAACACCATCATCAGGCCGATCACGAAGGCCAGGATCGGCATCACGACGATTTCAAACAGCAGTTCGGTCCAGTGCATCACAGAATCACCCATGCCATGACCAGGGTCGCGCTGACCAGCACCCAGACCGCCGGTTGTACTTGTCGGTAGAAGCCTTGCATTGCCACCCCGGCGGTTTCCACCGAAGAGGTCAGCGCGCGTTCGCCCCAGGCGAAGCTGTATCGATACCAGGGGCCGATGTGGTGCATCAGGCCGGCGTAGAAGTTATCGCTGTACTGATAGCGCACGTCGCTGGTAAGGAAGTGGCCGCCGGCGTAGTTGTCCAGCTGATGGACCCGACGGCTCGCTCCACCGGCACCGTAGAACAGGACCGCCCCGACCGCGAAGCCGCCGAACAGCACCGAGCAGACCCAGATCATATCCAGCGACCCGGTCGCGCTCTCGATACCTCCGAGGTTGTAGCTGACCGCCGTCAGACCGATCGCCTGCTGGGCAATCGCGACATACTCGAGGATCAGCCCGGGCATGTAACCGGTCAGGAAGACCACCACGCACAGCAGCAGCATCGGCACGGTCATGCTCCAGGGTGCCTCCTTGACATGCTCGTGCTCGAGGCGCAGCTGACCGAGGAAGGTGTTGTGCAGCAGCTTGTAGACGCTCAGGATGGTGCCGAGCGTGCCGATCACGGCGGCGAGGAAGAGCAGGGGCATGCCTTCGTTGACCAAGGCGCGGTAGACCATCCACTTGGAGACGAAGCCGTTCATCGGCGGCAGGCCCGCCAGGCCGATGATGCCGATCAGCATAGTCAGGAAGGACAGCGGCATGCGGGTCACCAGGCCACCGAGACGGTTCAGATCGGCCGTGCCGGTTCGATGGATTACGGCGAATACGGCCATCAGCAGAGCGGCCTGGTAGGTCGCGTAGTTGAATACATGAAGCAGTCCGCCGGCCGATCCGAGCGCATCGCCGAGCAGCAGCCCCATCAGCATGTAACCGCCCTGACCGATACCGTGCCAGGTCAGCAGCAGCCGGGCGTCGTTCTGCCTCAGGGCGGTGAAGGTCGGCAGTATGATGGTCAGCGCCGAGGCCCACAGGAGCAGATCGCGGGCATCGAATACCCCCGGCCAGATCGCCAGGTCCCGTAACTGGCCGATGCCGATCAGTTTGATCACCACGGCGGCGATGGCGAAGATCGCCACCCGCGAGGAGATGGCGCCGAGGAATGCCGCTCCCGGTCCGGGGCTCAGGGCATAGGCCGGCGCCTGCCAGAGGTGGAAGGGCAACAACCCCAGCTTGATGCCAAACCCGACGGCGAACAGCAGCACCAGCGACCACAATTGTCCCGGGCTCAGGCTGGGCACCGCGGCCATGACGTCGGCGGCCGAGAGCGAGCCGGTCCATGCGTAGACCAGGACCAGACCGGCGAAGACCGCCATGCCGCCGCCGGTAGCGTAAGTGATGTAGCGGATGCCGGCCTGGATCGCATCCTTGCCGCCGAGCAGCATCAGTAAGAGGCCCGCCCAGCTGACCAGTTCCCAGGCGAGGAACAGCGCGAGCAGGCCGTCCGCGGCGAGCAGCAGCAGCATGCTGAGCACATTCGCGGCCAAGGCTGCGTGCAGCAGGCGCGAAGAGCAGCCGGTCTCGCGCCAGCGCTCGGACCACTCGCCCGCGGAGTAGGCGCTGGCCGCCAGGGCTGCGCCGAGGGTGATCAGGGCGAAGAACCAGCCCAGCCCGTCCAACCGCCAGTCCAGCGGCAGGCCGAGCACGTCTAAGTGCAGATCGCTGGGCGACGTGGTGGCTGGGTTCAGGCTCAGTAGCAGAATCAATTGAACCGCATAGGCGGCAGTCATCAGCCAGCCGCCGATCCGTACCTGACCGAACAGGGCGGCGATCAGCAGGGTCGCGGCGGCGCTGAGGAGCAGCAGATCGAAGTGCGTCACGGGCCGGTTACTCCCAGGCTGTTGGCGATGGTGGCGATGTACAGAGGCACGTCGCCGGCAGTGCCGGCGGCGATCACCAGTTCGGACCAGATCGGTCCGAGGGCGAATATCGAGCCGACCAGTACCAGGCCGAACAGTGCGGCGGTGGAAAGGTCGAGGCCGTGATGCGGTTCGAGTTTCACGGTCGTGTCGGCCGGGCCGTACATCCTGGTGACTACTCGCAGCAGATAATTCGCCTCGAGGACGGTGGCGGCCAGGACAAAGGCGATGGCCGCGTACTGTGCGCCGCCGCCGACATCGGCCAGACCGCTCAGCAACAGGAACTTGGCCCAGAACCCGGGAAACGGCGGGACACCAATGAGCGACAGAGCGAACAGGACGAACAATACGCCGGCAAGGGGCGCCTGTCGGGCGACCCCGCCGAGGCGCTCGAGACTGCCGCCCCAGCGTTCGGCCAACAGGAACAGCGCCGGCTTGACGATCAGATGATGCAGAGCGACGGCGACCCCGGCGATGATCCCGGCCTCACCGGAGACCGAGAAGGCGACAAACACCAGCCCGAGCTGACCGATCGACGACCAGGCCAGCATTCGGGTCAGGTCGCGGGCACGCCAGGCCGCCAGCTCACCGCTGATCACCCCCAGCAGGCCGAGTACCAACAGCACCGCGTGGGCCTCCGGATAGGGAAACAGCAGCACCAGCAGACGCAGGATGACCAGTGCCGCGAGCTTCGACACCAACCCGGCCAGCAGGGCGGCGGTGCGCCGGCTGGCCGCGGCGTAGGCCTCGGGTACCCAGGTGTTGACCGGGAACAACTCGGCCTTGACGCCGAAGCCGATCAGCAGACACAGGAAGGCGGACAGTCCGAGTGGCCCGGCGAGTTCGCCGCTGAGTTCGGCCAGTTGGCCCAGGTTCAGGGTGCCGGTCTGGAAGTAGACCAGGCCGATGCCGACCAGGGCGATCACCGAGCCGAGCGCGCTGACGGTCAGGTAGCGAAAGGCCGCGGCCAGCCCGGCGCCGGTGCGACGATCGGCGACCAGGCCGTAGGAGGCTACAGCGGCCAGTTCGTAGAAGACATAGAGGTTGAACAGGTCGCCCGACAGCGCCAGCCCGCCACAGGCGGCGGACAGCACCAGGGTGAGTACCTGACGCCGCTCGAGATCCTCGTCGCTGGTGTCGCGTGGCCACAACACCAGGGTCAGGATCGGCACGGCGGCGGCGAACAGCAGCGCCAAGCCATCCGCATAGAAGCTGATCCCCAGCGGCGGACGGAAACCGCCGATTGCCAGACTGGCGGGAGCGCCATCGGTACCGGACCAGACGCCGAGGACGATGACGGCTACCACGATCAGGGTAATCGGCCCGACCAGTTGACCGGCCAGGCGCGACATCCGGCCGACCAGGGGCAGTAAGAAGGCCGCCAGCAGGGGCAGGGCGACGATCAGGGCAAGCTGATTCATCGCTCGGCCTCCGCGGTCCTGGTCCCGGGAGGCGGTAGGGGTCGCCCGCCGACGGGGACCTCCTGACTGACCGGCGGGGCGACACCCGCGTCTGCATCCAACTCCTGCTGCATGCGCTCGCGCACCTGACGCAGATCAAGCGTGCCATAGCGCTCTTTGATCTTGATCACAAGGCCGAGCGCCAGCGCCTGCACGCCGACGCCGATGACGATCGCGGTCAGGACCATGGCCTGGGGGACCGGATCGACCATCGACACCCCGAGGCGTTCGCCGAGGATGATCGGCGCCACCGCATCGGTGCGGAAACCGGCGAGGACCAGCAGCAGATTGGCCCCGGCCTCGGCGATCACCAGCGCGAGGACGATGCGGAACAGATGATTGGCGAGCACCACGCCGGCGATGCCAATGGCGATCAGTCCGACGGCGCCGGTAAGCAGGATTTGACCGACCGGATCCATCATGACGGTTCTCCCTGGTCACGTGGGCGCCGGTTCGGCCAGCCGTGCCAGCAGCCCGGCCAGTTCCGCGCCGACCTTCAGGCCGACCGCCAGGTACAGCAGTGGCAGGGTGCCCGCGGAGAGCAGGCTGCCGAGCTCGCCCGGGGTCAACAGCGGCTGCAGGAACTGTCCGCCCCGGTACATCGCCAACACTCCGATTAGATAAACGCGGCCCCGGCCAGGCCCTCGATCAGACTCAGCCAGTGATGGTCGAGCGAGTGGCTGGGCCGCGCCAGCACCGGAAGGAAGAACGCCGTGGCCAGGATGACGCCGCCCTGGAAGCCGCCGCCGGGGGTCAGATGGCCGTGCAGCACGATGTACAGGCCGACCACCAGCAGCAGCGGGAACAACAGATCGGACCCGGCGCCGAGGATGAAGCCGCCGTGTTCTCTGGTCGACGACCCACCGGGCTTGGCCTGCCGACGTCCGAGGACGAAGCCGCCGGCGGTGGCCGCGGCGAACAGGATCGACAGCTCGCCGAGGGTATCGATGCCGCGGTAACCGAGCACCACGGCGGTGACGATATTGGCTGCGCCGACCTCGGTCGGGGCCTGGGCCTGGATCGCCGCGCCGATGCGCATCGGTGGCTCGGCGAACGGCAGCAGATCGGTCAGGACCAGCAGCAGGAAGCCGAGCCCGAGCACGAACAGCAAGGCAGCGAGATTACGCATCGGTGTCGTCCTCCCGCGCGTCCGCCGCGGCCGGATTGTCCAACGCGAACAGGCCCAGCCGGCGCAGCGCCAGCGCCAGGATCAGGCTGCTCAGACCGGCGCCGACGGCCGCCTCGGTCATGGCGACGTCCGGTGCGCGCAGCAACACGAACAGCACCGCCAGCCCCAGCGAGACCACCGAGGCCGCCGCGGTGGCGGCGAGCAGATTGTCGAGCAGCAGCACGGCGATGGCCGCCCCGAGCATGAAAATCACAGTTCCAAACATCAGCCAGACCATCAGTCCGCGCCTCCTTCTGCCTTGACCGAACCGCGTAACGCGCGTTCCGGGTGCGCCCAGGGACGGACCCCGGTCCGGTATAGGGCTCGGGCGATGGTCGATGAGCCGACCGGGTTGGTCAGCAGGATGAATCCGGCGATCACCACCAGCTTCGGCCACCACTCCGGTTGGCGCAGGCCGACGCCGATCAGGATCGCCAGGGAACCGAGCGTCACCGCCTTGGTGCCGGCCTGGATGCGGTTGTAGACGTCCGGCATGCGGATCAGACCGAGGGCGCCGAGAAAACAGAACGCCGCGCCGAGCAGCAGGAACAGGTTGCCGAGCAGGGTCATGTCGGGTCCCCCTTGCCGCCCGCTTCGATCGCTCTGGCCAAAGCGACCACGCCGACGAAGGCCAGCACGCCGTAGATCAGGGCGACGTCCAGGTATAGCGCGCTGTCCAGATACAAGGCCAGCAGCACGATCCCGGCGGTGGCCA
>CAVXWS010000063.1:0-11978 GCA_963765415.1 uncultured Gammaproteobacteria bacterium | reverse complement strand
TCAGTGGTTCTCAGTTCGATGGTCGCTTGCAACGCCCCCTCCTCCGCCCGCTTTGCCCGCGTCGGGCGTGCGCGTGACCGTCAATGTTCGCTGTGTCGGCCGGCTTCCTCAACCGCGCCGATAACGTGCGAGAATCCCGAGCGACCGCCGGGCGTGGATTCGGCGGTTCCTGACTGCCGATAGTGAGGTTTCCAGCATGGGATTCGAGGAAGATCTGCGCAAGCTTGCGGACCGGGTTCCGGCGGCGCTGCGCGGCCCGGCGGAGTGGACGCTTCGTCTGGTGGACGAACGCAGCCAGTGGCTGGCGTTCCGTCAGGATATCCTGCAACCCGTGCGCAACACCCAGTCCCGGGGCGCCATGTTGACAGTCTTCCTTGGCGGCGGGTTGGGTTATGCGGCGACCAGCGACCTGAGCCGCGACGGCATCGAGGAGGCCGCCCGGCGGGCCCTGGGCTGGGCCGAGACCAGTACCGGCCGCCTGCTGTTCGATACCGACCGGATGACCATTCCCGCACAGCGTGGCCGGTACGAACAGCTGCCCGCCCAAGCCTGGGATGACTCACCCCTGGAGGCGCGGCTGGAACGGGTTCGCCAGGCCTGCGCCTCGCTCCAGATCCACGACGACATCGTCGACTGGTCCGCCTACCTCGGGCACCGGCAGGTCCGCACCGGCCTCGCGAGCAGCCGCGGCGGTGAGATCGTGCAGAGCTTCCGCTACCTGATGCCCGGCATGAGCGCCGCGGCGAACCGGGGATCGCTGACCCAACAGCGCACCGGCGGCGGAATCAACGCCGAACGCCAGGGCGGGCTGGAGCAGCTCGCGGCAGTCGGCTTTCCGGACGACGGCCCGCGCATCGCCGAACAGGCCCTGCAGCTGCTGGACGCACCGGAGTGCCCGCAAGGCACACGCGACCTGCTGCTGATGCCCGAGCCAGATGGTGCTGCAGATCCACGAGAGCATCGGCCACCCGCTGGAGCTGGACCGCATCCTGGGCGACGAGCGCAACTACGCCGGCACCAGCTTCGTCACCCCGGAGATGTTCGGCCGCTACCGCTACGGGTCGGAGCTGCTCAACGTCACCTTCGACCCGGGCATTCCCGGCGAGCTCGCCAGCTACGCCTTCGACGACGAGGGCACGCCCGGCGACGCGCCGCTACCTGATCCGCGACGGCATCCTGCGAGCGCGCCCTCGGCGGTGCCATCTGTCGCAGAGCGCGCCGGGCCTGCCCGGGGTGGCCAACGCCCGCGCCTGCAGCTGGAACCGTCCGCCGATCGACCGCATGGCCAACCTCAACCTCGAGCCCGGCGACAGAGACCCTCGACCAGATGATCGCCTCGGTCGAGCGCGGCGTGTTGATGGACGCCAACCGCTCCTGGTCGATCGACGACTCGCGCAACAAGTTCCAGTTCGGTTGCGAATATGGCCGCCTGATCGAGGACGGCGAACTCAAAGGCCTGGTGCGCAATCCCAACTACCGCGGCATCTCCGCCTCCTTCTGGCGCAGCCTGGACGGCGTGGGCGACGCCGGCTCCTTCGTCGTCGGCGGGGTCACCAACTGCGGCAAGGGCGAACCCAACCAGACCATCCACGTCGGCCACGCCAGCCCGCCCTGCCTGTTTCGCGAGGTCGAGGTGTTCGGGGGCGCGGGATGAGCGGGCTATTCTTCGACCTGGCCGAGGACCTGCACACCCGACTGCGCCGCGAGGAGCAACTGCTGCTGTCCTACCGGGGCGAGGCCACCGATTTCGCGCGACTGAATCAGAACCGGCTGCGTCAGGCCGGGCACGTCAGGCAGCGTGTCGGTCGAACTCGAACTGATCGACGGGCTGCGGCACGTCTCGGCGCAGTGTGCGTTACAGGGGCAGACGCAAGCCGACCGCAAGGCCCTGCAGACGCTGTTGGGTGAACTGCGCGAGCAACTGACGCATCTTCCCGACGACCCTCACCTGCTTATCGATTCGGTGCCGCGGCGCACGCACACCGGGACCGAGCCCGCGCTCCCCGACGGTGCGGCGATGACGAATGCGCTGATGCAACTGGCACAGGGTCTGGACCTGGTCGGCATCCTTGCCGCCGGAACCCTGCAGCGCGGTTTCGCCAGCTCGACCGGACATCGTCACTGGCACTCGAGCCGCTCGTTCCATCTCGACTGGAGCGTGCACCATCATGCCGACAAGGCCATCAAGGGCGATTACGCCGGCCAGGACTGGTCGGAGGCAGAACTGGCTGCGCGCATGGAGACCGTGCGTCGCGACCTGGAGGTGATGCAGCGGCCTTCGAAGCGCATCGAACCCGGAGAATACCGCGCCTACCTGGCGCCCGCGGCGGTGCGCGATCTGCTCGACATGATGGCCTGGGGCGGCTTCGGTCTGAAAAGCCATCGCAGCGGCCAGTCCCCCCTGATCAAGATGATACGAGAGGCAAGAACGCTCTCGCCGGCGATCACGCTCAGCGAACATCCAAGCCAAGGCGTGGCGCCGCTGTTCGCCGACAAGGGGTTCACGCGGCCCGAAAGAACGGTGTTGATCGATGCCGGGAGCTACAAGGACTTTCTGGTCGACCCCAGAAGCGCGAAGGAGTTCGGTGCGGCCGTCACCGGCAGCGAGACCCCCGACTCGCTCGACCTGGCGCCGGGTTCGCTGCTGCACGAGCAATTGCTGGCCCGGCTCGATACCGGGCTGTGGATCAACAACCTGTGGTATTGCAACTTCTCCGATCGCGGCGACTGCCGCATTACCGGCATGACCCGCTTCGCCTGCTTCTGGGTCGAAAAAGGCCAGATCATCGCCCCGATCGATGTCATGCGCTTCGACGACTCCATCTATCGGCTGCTGGGCGAGCAACTGATCGGACTGACGCGGGAGCGGGAGTTCATCCTCGACAACAACACCTACGGCGAACGCTCGACCCGCAGCTATCGCCTTCCCGGCATCCTGGTCGATGGCATGCGCTTTACGCTCTAGCTGGACGGGTTCAGTGCCGGATAGACCGGCCCGAACAAAGACCTTGCGTTGGTATCAGGTATTCCGTACAGTGCCGCTATTGCAGTACATGCTCGTAGCTTTTCGGCAGTCCTCTCTACGTAGTTCGTGGCAGACCCTTCCGTAATCTCTCGTCAATCGTCTGCATATACACAAAGTTCAATCATCATTCAGAGGTAACCGAAATGGCTTCAGGTACAGTTAAGTGGTTCAGCGACGAAAAAGGCTTCGGCTTCATCGCTCCTTCCGACGGTTCCAAGGACGTCTTCGTCCACCACAGTGCGATTGAGGGCGGCGGTTTCAAATCGCTGACCGAGGGACAGAGCGTGACCTTCGGCGTCGAGCAAGGTCAGAAAGGGCCAAGCGCGACCAACGTCGTCGTCGAGTAAGACCCGGCTTCGGGTGCTCGTCACCTGAAACCAAGACGCCCTGCCACTCGGTGGGGCTTTTTTTTGTTCCCACCGATCCGATTGCAGCCGCCGACCGGCCAGTGAGTATTTCGGGCAGGAGTGACGGCCTCGGTTCCTCGGAGCCGAGCAACCGCCCTCGCGGTCAGGCTGGTTAGCGATAACCGACCGCGCGACCACTGGAGTCATGCCGTCTGCTCGGTCGACTTCGGTCATCGTCGTTTCCTTGACGATCGTTGCTCCGATATTCGCCCGCGCCTCGGGTGCGGCCCTCCGGCCGCTCTTTGCGCGTCTCGCGCGCCGAAGCGGCGTCTTGGCTACCCGGGACCCTGTTGGCCGCCTCTGCCAATCCGTTCGATCCCTCCCGAGTCCGCCTTACTGCCGGTCCCTCCGTCGGTGTCGAGCCAGGCGCCCGGCGTCGCGATCGGCCGGGAGCAGAAGCTGGCTCAGTGCTGCGCTTGAGGTCCTTACGGCTCCCTTCCCGCTCGTTGGCGTCCGAACGCGACTCATCGCCAGCGCGCCCCCGATTCGGCTGACGCGGCTCGCCAACCCAGAGGTCGCGGGCCCGACGCGCCTGCGGCGACTTCTTTTCTGGCTCGGGAGCGTATCGCGCAGGAGCATATCGTTCCCGATGCCGACGGTGTTCTTCATAGGGGCGTTCGTGACGCGAGTGGACGATCACATGCCGACCCGTATAGGTGTGCAGATGAACAGGTAGATTTCGCGCTCGAACCCAGTGATTGTGCTCGTAGTAGATGTAGATACGAACACGCGGATCGTAATAGGCGCCGATCGCCGGGTAGTACCAGTAGTCTTGATACAGAACGCGCGCAGAATGATGCCCAGGCGGTCCGGCGTGGTCCCTGACCGGGGCGCAAGCCGTCATGACGCCGGCCGCCGCAGCGACCAGGGCGATGCGGACATAGTTCGATAAGCGATATGCGTACATGGCAAGGTCCGGTGAATGGCAGAGTGAGTGCCGATGCTGCGTAAGCTTGGGACAGCCACCTGAACCCTTGCTGAATCCCCCGCCGCAGGGACAACGGCAGCGAGACAGGCTGGGCAATCAAGCGGGGCCGTTGGATCGACTCGCCTGCGCGACAGCCGTTTTACCCCGGCCGGCCTGGTTATCGCTCTCGCCGCCCTGGCATCCCGTATGGCGGGAGAGAACGGCGTCGAGACGGATGCATGCCGGAGAACAAGACTCTGTTTGAGGCGCTGGTCCAGCATCTGGATGCGGCGGGGCTGCCGGTGCTGATTCAGCAGCGCGCACCGACCAACGATGACGGTCTGGGACTCGGGAAGGCGGTCGTTGCTGCGGTCCGGCCAGTGCAAGCTTGCCGTGCATGCAACCCCGATCCAGTGTCCCCATGGAACTGAATGTGACACCTAAATCTCTAATTGCCTTGCGGAAAATCTGCAGGTAGCCTGCGGAATGACCATGCGAACCGAACAGTCGTATGGCGGCTGCGAACAGGCAGGCGGTCATGACGCGCGCTCGCCCGGTGGTCGACGGACGGCGTCACGTATCGGGGGCCCCGGGTAACGCGATGAGGCACGGCAGGCATTCTTGGGCGGCAGCGCTGTTACTGGCGAGCTGCGCGGCGGTCGCCGGCAGCGACAGGCAGTTGCTGGATCGCCTGCGCGTCAACCATGCAGCCATGGTCTCCTCCGAACAGGATTTTCATGCTCGCCAGCGACGCGGCAGCCTCAACGCCATCGAAGCATCGGACTATGCTGCCTACGTCGCCCGCCTACATCGCCTGGTCGCCGAGGATTGCGCGGCATTGGCCGAGATCGGCCCTCCCCCGCCACCTGAACTCGGTTGTCCCCCTCAGGCGCCCGTCTTCCTCGCGCCGGCAGCCATCGACCAGGCCGGCGAACGGACGGTCGACGAGCAGATCGCCGTCCTCGATGCCGAGCTGCTGGGTGGCCTGGGTGATTTCGATGAAATGCTGCTGCGCGAGCAGGAACGGGTCAGGGCCGCGACCCCTGCGACCGATGCCGCTGATGCTACCGGTGCCTCGGGCGCGGCCGCCGGCGGGGCCGACCCAGCCGACGCCGCCGGAGAAGACGGCCGCGAAGATGCGGAATCCGGCGGGCAGCTGGCTGGCGGCAACCCGGCCAGCTCCGGTAGCGACCGGGGTGCCGGGGGGCGCCGCCAGGGCGGCGGACAGGGGGTGCCGCGCGACATCCCCGATGGCAGCGACGATGACGTGGTAGCGCGCCAGCTCCGGGAGGCCGCCGAGAAGGAGACATCCCCCGCGTTGAGGGAAAAGCTGTGGGAGGAATACCGCAAGTACAAGCAGGGTACGCGCTGAGGAGGCGCAGGGTTATGCGATCTTTCAAGCTGATGCCGCTTTTGCTGCTGTTTGCCCTGGTACAGGGCTGCAGCACCCTGGGGCCGACGCGCAACATCCACGGCAAGGTGGCGCTGAACAGTGCGGTCACAGAGTTGCCCGAAAATCAGCTGCTGGACGTCTGGGTCGAGTTGTTCGATCCGGGCGAACTGCCGGAAGACGAAGACGAGGCCATGGGGCTGTCCATGGACATCCGCGAGGCGGAGGCGCGTTACCTGCCGGAGCAGCTGCGTACCACCATGGAAAAGAGCGGTTACTGGGGGGCGGTTCGCCTGGTGCCCAGCAACACCGCAGGCAGCGAGGTGCTGGTGCGTGGCGCCATCCTGGAATCCGACGGCGAAAACCTGGCGCTGGAGATAACGGCCCTGGACGCGACCGGTCGCGAGTGGTTCCGCCGCACCTATCGCGAAGAAGTCGACTACACGCAGTACAGGCGCGGCGGCCAGGTCGCCGAGGATGTCTTCCAGCCGCTCTACAACACCATTGTCAACGACCTGATCGACGATCGCGCGAAGCTGGGCGCCGCCGAGACGACCGAGATCCGCCGCATCGCCTCGCTGCGTTTTGCGGCAGACGTGGCGCCGGATGCGTTCGACGGCTATCTCACGGAAGACAAGGACAGATACCGTGTTGCGAGCCTGCCTGCCGTGGACGACCCGATGTATCGGCGCGTACAGGCGATTCGCCAGCGTGATCTAATGCTGGTCGATACGCTGAATGGTCATTTCGACAATTTCACGCGCGAGATGGAAGAACCGTATACGGAATGGCGCAAGGCCCGCAGCGAGGAAGCGGCAGCATTGCGCAAGATCAAACGGGAGGCATTGCAGCGCAAGCTGCTGGGTGTGGCGGCCATCATCGGTGCAGTCGCCATCCAAACCTCCAACAACACTAATAGCTCAGGCTATGGCGTAATGCGCGACGCCCTGGTTTTAGGCGGGGCCTATGTCATCAAGACCGGGTTCGACAAATCCTCGGAAACTGACATTCATGAAGAGGCGATTGCCGAGCTCGACGAATCGTTCTCTTCCGAGGCCCGTCCGTTGGTCGTCGAGGTGGAGGGGCAGACTCACGAGCTCACCGGCTCAGCGGAAGTGCAATACGCCAAGTGGCGGGCACTGCTCAAGCGTATCTATGTCACCGAGACCGGCCTGTCCGGTTCCTGATCGCGGGGAAGCCGCTTGGAAGGCCGTCAACAGACCGGGTTAGCCGATCCCGGCGCGCTGCAGCCGCCCGGACGGCTGGCCGATGAGCCGGCGCACGCATCCAACGGCCACCGCTGGCTATGGCTTTCATTGAGTGCCTTGCTGCTGCTGGCATTAGCGGTGATCTTCGCCCTGCCGAGCATGGTCGACCCGGTTAAGACGCCCACCTCGATGCGAGCGCCAGCGACCTTATCGCCACCGCCATCTGCACCAGAGGCCGACAACCCGACCGAGCGCGAGCGCGCCCATCAGGGTCTGCAGGGCTACCTGCAATTGCGTGCGCGCCTGGCGCTGGAAAACGCCTCCGCCTGGGGCGAGCCCGCCTGGAGTGAGGCGGCGGCCCTGGTGTCCGCCGGCGACCAGAAGTTCGCCCAGCGTCAGTTTGCTGCAGCCGGTTCTGACTATCAGGGCGCGCGGGAAAAGCTGCAGCAGCTCGAGGCCGACCGCGGTGCCATGCTGAACCGGGCGCTGCAGGAGGCGGCGGGTGCGCTTGCGGCGAACGATGCTGAGGCGGCTATCGCGTCCTTCGAGGCGGCGCTGCTTATCGAACCCGAGCACCCGGCGGCCACGCAGGGACTGGCACAGGCGCGCAGTCGCCTCGCCAGCATCCGGCAGATGACGCAAGGCGAATCAGCCGAAGCCGCCGGTGATCTGGATGCCGCGCTGGCGGCCTACCTCCAGGCTGCGCAACTCGACGCGCATTACCAGCCGGCCAGTGAGGCCGTGCAGCGTGCTACCGAACAGATCGACGCGCGCGGATACGCCGCCGCGATGACGCGTGCGCTGGCGGCGCTGGACAAGGGTCAGACCGGTGCCGCGGCCGAGGCCCTGGACGCAGCCGCGCGGCTGCAACCGGGCGATACCGCGGTGCGCGACGCGCGACAACGCCTGCAGGCAATGCGCACCCAGTCCAGGTTGAGCCGCCTGCGTCGCCAGGCGGCCGCGAGGGTCGGCGCGGAAGACTGGCCGGCTGCGGTCGCTGTTTACCGCAAGGCACTGGCAGTCGACCGTAATGCGGCTTTCGCTCGCGTCGGCCTGCGTCGTGCGCAGGAACGCGCAAAGCTCCACGCGCAGTTCGATCACTACCTCGACGAACCCGCGCGTCTGTATTCCGACAAGCCACTGGCCAACGCAGAACAGCTGCTGGCCGCGGCCAGCACGGCGCCGGCGGCCGAGCCGCAGCTGGCGGCCAAGATCAGCGCATTGAGCGAACTGGTCGCCCGCGCCAGTACGCCGCTGACGCTGACCCTGAGATCGGATGGCGCGACCAACGTGGTGGTCTACCGTGTCGGGCGACTCGGCCGGTTCGAAAGTCATCAGCTGCAGCTGCCGCCGGGTGACTACACCATCGTCGGCAGCCGCCCCGGCTACCGCGATGTGCGCAAGGTGATCTCGCTGCGACCGGGCGTGCGTCCGGCGCCTCTGTTGGTGCGTTGCGAGGAGGCGATTTGAGCCGCGTCTATTTCGTTTACGACGCGCGAGGAGAGCACCAGCTTGGCGAGCAGGATCTGCCGCTTGCAGTCGGCGGTTCGGATCAGGAAGGCATCGTACTGCCCAATCTGCCCGCCGACGCGCTCGTGGCCCATGTCGGCCTGGCCGAGGGCCACGCCTTCATTCAGCCGGCGCAGACGGATCTCCAGCTGTTCCACAATCACGAGCACCTCACGGCATCCCGGTGGTTGAAGTCGGGCGATCTGATCGAGGTCGCCGAGTCCGCCATCCACTGGCGGGTGCGGGGTGATCAGGTCGAAATCAGAGTGCGCGAACGGCAGGCGGTCGAGGGGCTGGTCCCGCCGGCCTCGCCGCCACCGACGGCGCAGCGCACCCTGCCTGAGGTGGCACAGAGTAGTGTGATGGCACCCGGACACCGTCTGTGGCGGCCGGTGGCCCTGGGCGTGTTTGCGCTGTTGCTGCTTGCCGTTGGATTCGTGCTGCTGGCAACGCCCGTGGTGGTCAAGATCACCCCGCAGCCGCAGAGCCGCTCGCTCGACGGTTTTCCCCCAGCGATTTCCATTGGCAAGCGACAATTGGTCGTACCGGGTCGCTACCGGGTCAAGGCGACCCGCACTGGCTATCGGACGTTACAGGAGGACATCGAGGTCCGCTCCGGCGGCCTCCAGACATTCGAGTTTGCACTGCAGGAGTTGCCTGGGCGAGTCAGCCTGGTACTCCAGCCGAAGGCCTCGTTTCGCCTGTTCGTCGATGGTGCACTGGTGGAGACGAATGCGCAGCATCTGGCGGAGATTCCCGGCGGCACGCATCGTCTGCGCATCGAGACCCAACGCTATCTGCCGCTCGAAGAGACGGTGAGCGTGGCTGGCAAGGGTGAGTCCCAGCGCCTGAGTTACCGACTGCAGCCGGCCTGGGCGAACGTGCGAATCGAAAGCCAACCCAGCGGTGCGACATTGATGGTCGATGGTGAGCCGGTCGGGCAGACCCCGTTGGAAACCGAAATCCTGCAGGGCGAGCGCGATCTCACCCTGACGCTCGACAAACACAAACCGCTGTCGTTGCGGCAGACCGTCCGGGCCGGTACCGAGCTGGTGATCGACAAGCTGCCGCTGCAGGCACTGGACGGGCGGCTGACCATCAGCAGCGAGCCGGTGGCCGCCAGCGTGACCGTGGATGGTACGTTTCAAGGTGTCACGCCGATCACCCTGACCCTCAGCTCCGGTACCGAGCATGCGCTGCGCCTGAGCAAGTCGGGCTATAAGAGTTTCGATCAGCAGGTGCAATTGGCCGCGGACGAGGAGCAGTCGCTGGATGCACAGCTGCGGCCCCAGTACGGCATCGTCTTTGTAAGCGCGCAACCGGCCGATGCGCGGCTGCGTGTGGACGGCAGAGACGTCGGCAAGGCCACCCAACGCCTGCGTCTGACGACCCGCAGTCATTCGCTGCAATTCAGCAAGCCGGGCTTTGTATCCAAGACCGTCAGCGTCACGCCGCGCCTCGGGATCAGTCAGAACGTGGATGTCACCCTGTCCAGCGCACAGCAGACGGAGAACCTGAGCAAGACCGCCACGGCGCCTGCAAAGGTCAGCACCTCGGCCGGACAGCGAATGCGGGCGGTGCACCCGGAGGGCAGCTTTCGCATGGGCGCATCGCGCCGCGAGGCGGGGCGTCGGGCGAACGAAAGCGCCCGCCGGGTGCAGCTGGCGCGCCCCTTCTACCTGGCGGCTACAGAGGTCAGCAACGCCGAGTACCGGCAGTTCAAACCCTCACATGATTCGGGCTTCGCCGACAGCGGCAGCCTGAACCTGGACGCACAGCCGGTGGTGAACGTCAGCTGGGACGACGCGGCGCGTTACTGCAACTGGTTGAGCAGCCGCGAAGGCCTGCCAGCGGCCTATGTCGAGGTCAATGGTCGGATGAAGGCGGTATCGCCGATGACGCACGGCTATCGACTGCCGAGCGAGGCCGAGTGGGCCTATGTGGCGCGCAAACACGGCCATACGTCGGAACAGCGTTACCCCTGGGGAGGCAGTTTTCCACCCACCGTCGTGGCCGGAAACTTCGCCGATGAAAGTATCGCGGACACACTCGCCAATACCGTGCCGGACTATAATGACGGCCACCGGGTGTCCGCGCCGGTGGGCCGATTCGCGGCCCGGCCAAAGGGCTTTTACGACCTCGGCGGCAATGTTAGCGAATGGATGCACGATCATTACGCGGTATACCCCGGGGAGGCGGACCGCCTGGTCAAGGATCCGCTGGGGCCGGCCGCCGGCGACCACCACGTCGTGCGCGATTCGACCGTTTGCTAATCCCCCCCTCTCGGAAATCCAATAACACTTTTCGATTTTCGATCCAATCACACTTTTTTTTGAAAAAATGGCTACACCCCTGAGCCCTAGATATAGATAACATAGACTTTTCTTTACAAACAAGTTCAAGTTTTTTATTTTGCCAGAAATGGACAGGTCGGCCGAAGCCAAATTACAGCAATTTGGGCAGCGTTATACAAAAGAATGATATTGAAAATTAAGCCCAGTGAGAGACTGAAAAAAAAACACGAAGAGTGGTGATTGGGTGAAAATACAAGTGAAATTATTACGAAATAGAAGAGTATAGAAATTGTTGTATTATTGATCACGAGACAATAGACAGAAGACTGAACGAAAACGAAAACAATAGACTAAACGAAAACGAGAAAAAAAACTGCGCTACAGCACAACATACGAGCAACAGTGAAAGGACCAGAAAATGAACACGGTGGCGGCCTGGTAAATAAAATATTTAATTAGGTATAATTAGTTTAGATGGAGAAGTGATGGGGGGAGGGGGAGGGGGGGGATGAAGTGTAGTGAACCCATGGATCACAGATCACAGATTTGTCAAGCTGAGGCCAAGAGCATTTATGATATCACTCTATGGGACAGCAGACAAGAAATAATACACAACGGTAAACACAACGACTACACATATGTATCTCAACACAAACACATAAATACATCATACACAATAAACCAAACGAACACAACGATGGGATAGACAGACCCAAACCTGCACCTCTGCCGGAACACACAATGCTTAAGAGGCGATGGCCGATAGAGTGGACCGGGACGCGACCAATCGGTGGTAAAATCAAAAATTTCAAATGAGCTGAAAATCTCAGAATAGGTGCTCCAAGTATCCACGAAAAACATAAAATAATTTTTTTCAACTGAAAAATACACTGGTTGAAATTAGAGCCGGTCCAAAATATAAGGTTGAAAAATGATTTTTTTCCCTGAATTTCCCCGATCATTTTAATGGGTGAATATTATTCCGATCAGGTTGAAATTTTTTTTGTGGAATGAGGGACCCAGAGAATACTCCGAAAAAAAATTTCAGCTTAATTGGCCAACGAAAATTTTTTGCGATTTTGGGAGCTTTTAATTTTTCTTCTAAAAAGTTTTCAACGATCTATTGAGCTTCTTCGGGTGTCTAGTATATCAGATTATGTTCGGAATACATCATTTGACAGTTTCCTATCGATCGCACCCAGCGCTTTTTCCGTTTAGAATGACATAAAACCAGATTT
>CAVXWS010000062.1:0-9175 GCA_963765415.1 uncultured Gammaproteobacteria bacterium | reverse complement strand
TCCAGGGGCGCGGCCTCTTCCAGGTCCTGCACCCGGACGGAACCATCGTCTACACCCGTGACGGTTCCTTCGGTCTGAATGCCAACGGCCAGATGGTGACCCAGGCCGGTTACGCCCTGGAACCGGCAATCACCGTCCCGCAGAACACCCTGCAGCTCACGATCGGCTCGGACGGAACGGTCTCGGCCCTGGTGGCCGGCGATACCGACTCGACCAATCTCGGTCAATTGACGGTCGCACAGTTCATCAACA
Source organism: uncultured Gammaproteobacteria bacterium (assembly GCA_963765415.1). GTDB lineage: Bacteria > Pseudomonadota > Gammaproteobacteria > Chromatiales > Chromatiaceae > CAVXWS01. The sequence goes on along the minus strand of CAVXWS010000062.1, from coordinate 8,923 downwards.
CCACCGGGCTCGAGGCCGTCGGTGACAATTTCTACCGCGAGTCGGCCGCCAGCGGCGCGCCGCAGATCAGTACACCGGGACAGGACGGTGCCGGCACCCTGCTGCAGGGCAGTCTGGAAAGCTCCAACGTCAATGTCGTCGAAGAGTTGGTGAATATGATCGAGACTCAGCGCGCCTACGAGATGAACTCCAAGGCGATCTCCGCCACCGATGACATGCTGTCCTACGTCAGCAACCAGCTGTAACGCCAAACTAGCGGAATAGGGTAACGAGGGCCAAACCATGCACCGGGTACGCAGACTGATCACCGTATTTGCCACTGTGATGATATTGGCCGGTTGCAATACCGTGCCGCAGAAGGACCCGGAGTTCTCGCCGGTGCCTGCGCCGGTCATGCCGCCGAAGCCGATCGGCAATGGCGCCATCTACCAGGCCGGGCACGAGACCCGTTGGTTCGAAGATATCCGTGCCCGTCGGGTCGGAGACATTCTTACCGTCAACCTGGTCGAGGAGACCGACGCCAGCATTTCCAATTCGACCTCGGTGAAAAAATCGAACGCCACCAGTTTTACCAACCCGACGCTGTTTGGTAATCCGCTGGCGTTCAACCTGCCGGTGAGCAAGAGTGACACCGCGACCCTGGGGTTCGACCTTAATTCGTCAAACGACTTCTCCGGCAACGGCGATACCGATCAGAGCAACGAGCTCAACGGCCAGCTCAGTGTCATGGTCACCGAGGTCCTGCCGAACGGCTATCTGCGAGTGCGCGGTGAAAAGCGTCTCGGCATGAACGGCGGTAACGAATACGTCAAGCTCTCGGGCATCGTTCGCCCCACCGACATCGACACCAACAACTCGATCAATTCGACTCGCGTGGCCGACGCGACCCTGATCTATGTCGGTGACGGACCGATCGCCGACGCCAACATCATGGGCTGGCTGGCGAGATTCTTTATCTCGGCGATCAGCCCGTTCTAAATGCTGCATTTGGACACAGGCATGTTTAAGCAAAGACCAACTTGGATTCCACGGGGCGCACTGATGCTGCTGGCCGCGTTGCTGGCGATGCCGGTGAGCGCCGAGCGCATCAAGGACCTGGCCTCCGTCCAGGGCGTGCGCGACAACCCGTTGCTCGGCTACGGCCTGGTCGTCGGTCTCGACGGCAGCGGCGACAAGGTCAATTCCTCGCCGTTCACCGCACAGAGCCTGAAAAGCCTGTTGACCCAGCTCGGTATCGTCGTGCCGCAGGGTACCCGCCTGAACCCGAAGAACGTCGCGGCAGTCACGGTGCACGCCAATCTGCCGGCCTTCGCCAAGCCCGGGCAGAAGATCGACGTGACCATCTCGTCAATCGGTGATGCCAAGAGCCTGCGCGGCGGTAGTCTGCTGATGACCCCGCTGAAGGGCATCGACGGCAACATCTACGCCATCGCGCAGGGCAACCTGGTGGTCGGCGGTCTGTCGGCGGAGGGCATGGACGGCTCCAGGATAACGATCAACATCCCCAGCGCCGGTCGGATCCCGGGTGGCGCGACCGTCGAGCGTTCGGTGCCCAGTCGGTTCGGCAGCGAACCCATGCTGACTCTCAACCTGCACAGCGGTGATTTCACCACCGTGCAGCGTATCGTCGAGGCGGTCAACAACAGGATGGGTCTGGATACGGCCATGCCGATCGATGCCACCTCGGTCCGGATTCAGGCCCCCGGCGACATTGGGCGACGCATCGCCTTTGTGTCGATGGTGGAGAATCTCGAGATCACACCCGCCGAGGCGGTCGCCAGGGTCATCGTCAATTCCCGAACCGGAACCGTGGTGATCAACAGCAGCGTACGCGTGTCGCCGGCGGCGGTCTCGCACGGCAGCCTGACCGTCACCATCAGCGAAAACACCGAGGTCTCGCAGCCCAATCCACTGTCCGACGGTGAGACCGCGATCATTCCTCAATCGACGGTTGGCGTCGCCGAGCAGAACGGGCGGATGTTCAAGTTCAGCCCCGGTGTCACGCTGGACGAGGTCGTGCGCGCGGTCAATCAAGTCGGCGCAGCGCCGAGCGATCTGGTCGCGATCCTCGAGGCCCTCAGACAAGCCGGTTCGCTGAAGGCCGAACTGGTCGTCATCTAGCCTGCATATTGCACGATGGCGGACACCATACTGATGTCTTACCGCATGTATCACGGGATTCAGGTTCTGTGGAGGCCGTTGTCTTTGACGGTACGTTTTGTCCTGATCGGTTTTCTGAAAAATCTGGCGTTGCATCTCGCCCGATCCCCCTCGAGCCATAGCTACGGCTATGCTTCTTCGGCCGATCGAACGAGCTGCTTAGCCATATTCCCCAGAAATTCCGATCCCCTCATGCAATATGCAGGCTAACCACCGCACTCTCGCCATGGAAATCGACAGCGCCCGTCTCTACACCGATTTCGACGGACTGGCCGAGCTGAGGGCCAAGGCCGGCGGTGCGGACAAAGATGTGGCGCTGGACGAGGTCGCGCGCCAGTTCGAGGGTCTGCTGTTGCAGATGATGTTGAAGAGCATGCGCCAGGCCTCCTTCGGCGGTGGCCTGTTGGATACCGAACAGAGCCGCTTCTACCGCGACATGCATGACCAACAGATCGCGATCGATATGGCCAACAGCACCAGTCTTGGACTTGCCGATCTGATCAAGCAACAGCTCGGCGGCGCTCGCGCCGGCCGCAGTGAACCCCGGGGTCCGGCCGATTACCTGGCCGACCCGATCGTATCGGCCAGGTCTGCTCCGGCAGGTCCGGCCGACAGTGGTGAAGTCCGGTCGTCGCAGGCGCCCGGCGTCTCGGCCTCCATAGATCCCGTACAGGAAGCCGACATCGGTGACAGCCCCGAGGGCTTTCTGCGCGCCTTGTGGCCGGCCGCGGAGCGCGCCGCAGCGGAGATAGGCCTGAGTCCGGAGGCCTTGCTCGCCCAGGCGGCTCTCGAGACCGGTTGGGGGCGGCACGTGATGTCGCGAAACGGTGGCGGCAGCAGCCACAACCTGTTCGGGATCAAGGCCGATCCCCGCTGGGATGGTGAGCGCGTGCGCCGGACCACGCTGGAATTCAAGGACGGTGTTGCGCTCAAAACCCGGGCCGCGTTCCGAGCCTACGATTCCTTCGGCCACAGCCTGTCCGACTACGTGCAGTTCATTCAGTCGAATCCGCGCTACCGTCGCGCGCTCGAGCAGGTCGAGGACGAGCGCGGTTACTTCCGGGAGCTGCAACGGGCCGGGTATGCAACCGACCCAAAGTATGCCGAGAAAATAGAACAGATTCTCAACAGCGATGTTATGCAAAAGCTTCGTTTACCCCGGCAACCGGACGCGAGCACGAAATCCGATGCGATCTGAGCCGGGCACGCGCGGGTATCGAGGATAAGAGACAGCGGATATGGCCAATCTCATCAACACCGGCGTCAGTGCACTGCGCGTCTTTCAACAGGCGCTGAACACGACCGGCCATAACATCGCCAACGTCAACACCGAGGGCTACAGTCGCCAGCGAGTCGACTTGGCAGCCACCAGTCCGAATCGCTACGGCACCGTCGGTTACATCGGCACGGGTGTGAACCCGACGGCGGTGCGCCGTTCCTACGATCAGTTTCTCGTCGCCCAGGTGCGCAACTACAACGCCCAACTGGAAGAGTTCGAGACCTTCCACGTCAATTCGGCCAGGGTCGACGAGTTGGTCGCCAACTCCGGCGCCGGACTCGATCGCCTGATGCAGCAGTTTTTCGAAGCGACCAGCGACGTCGCCGGCGATCCGAGCTCGACTCCCGCCCGGCAGGTCATGCTCGACCGAGCCGACGCCCTGGTCGATCGTTTTCATGCGTTGAGCGACTGGGTCGACGACGTTCGTGGCGAAACCAATACTGCGCTCTCGACCTTCGTCACCGAGGTCAATGATCTCTCCGGTTCGATCGCCGAGTTCAATCGACAGATCCGCCAGGTCAGCGGCAACAGCGCCTTGCACGCCCCCAACGATCTGCTCGATCGGCGCGATCAGCTGATCGACGACCTCTCGCATCATATGGGGGTGACGACTTCGGTCCAGCCGGATGGATCGATCAACGTGTACTTCGGCTCGGGGCAGGCCCTGGTGCTGGCCGACCGCTCGTTCGAGCTCAGCGTCGGTGACAAAGCCGAGTCCTCGGACATTAAGCAGATCGATCTGGATATGGGCGGCGGGTCGACCATCGAGGTCAGCGACCTGATCTCCGGTGGGCGGCTCAACGGTATTCGTCGCTTTCAGTCCGAGGTGCTCGATGTGGTCGAGAACCGGCTCGGTATGGTGGCGATCGGATTGGGGCACTTCTTCAACACCGAACACGCCAGCGGTATCGATCTCGTCGGTGATCTGGGACAGGACTTTTTCGCCGTTGCCGAGCCCCAGGTCCTGGCGCGCCCCGGCAACAGCAGCAGCCTGAGCGCCAGCTTCTCCGACGTGAGCCAGTTGACGGGTCTGGAATACGAACTGCGATTCGATGCCGGCAGCTGGAATCTGATTCGCACCGATACCGACGCGAGCGTGGCCCTGACCGGCAGCGGTACCGGCGCCGATCCGTTCGTGGTCGACGGCGTCAGTCTGGTGGTCTCGGGTGCTGCGGCGGCCGGTGACTTCTACCGCCTGCGCCCGACGCGCACCGGTGCCGAGCAGATCGAAACCCGGATTGCGGATCCGCGCAACATCGCCGCCGCCGATGTCGTTGCGACCGCCCCTGTGGCCGCGAATACCGGCACGGCCGTGATCGGGCTGGGCGCCTTGGTCAACCGCACCGGGAGTACCAAGCTCGCCGCTCCGGTGACCCTGACGTTCGACAGCGGCAACAACCGCTTCAATATCTCCACCGGCGGCACACTGGCGTACGATCCGAGCGCCGACAGCGGCAAGGACCTGACGCTGACGCTGGCCGGTCTGGGGAACTTCGCTTTCAAGATGCAGGGTGTGCCGGCCGATGGCGACCAGTTCATTCTGAGCGACAACACCGGCGCGACGGGCGACAATCGGAACGCCTTGCGGCTGGCCGATCTGCGAACCCGGCCGTTGATGCTGGACGGCACCTCGACGATTCACGATGCGCACAACATCATGGTCGCCGATGTCGGCGCCAAGACCAGCCTGGCGCAGACCAATATGGAGGTCCGCAGTGAACTCCTGCAGCAGGCGGAGAAGGCGCATCAGGAGGTCTCGGGGGTCAACCTGGACGAGGAGGCCGCGGACCTGATTCGCTTTCAACAGGCCTATCAGGCGTCGGCGAGAATCGTGGCGACGGCCAATACTCTGTTCGACTCACTGCTTGCGGTCGTCGGGAGATAAGCGATGAGAATCTCAACCGGATTGATCTTCGATCGCGCCGTCGGCGCCATGCAGGACAAGCAGGCAGACCTCAGTCGGACCGAGCTGCAACTGGCCACCGGAAAACGGATACGCACGCCATCGGACGACCCGGCAGCCGCGGTCAAGGTGCTGGATCTCGGTGAGTCGCTCAGTCGTCTGGAGCAATATCAGCGTAACGCCGACTCTGCGCTGACCCGTCTGGCCGAGGAAGAGGCCGCGCTGGAGGGCATCGGCAACGTCATACAGCGCGTCCGTGAGTTGGCGGTTCAGGGCAATACCGGCACCATGAGCGCGGAGGACCGCAAGAGCATCGCCGGCGAGATCCGGCAGAACATCGACAGCTATATGCGCTTCGTCAATTCGCGCGACGCCAATGGCGAGCACCTGTTTTCCGGTTATCGCTCGGATACGGCCCCGATCACCCACGACGGGACGGGCAACTTCAGTTACCAGGGTGATGCCGGTCAGATGCTGGTGCGCATCGGCGATGGCCGGGCGATAGCCGCCGGCGACAATGGCCGGTTCCTGATGGATATCCCGGCGGCGGCCGGCGGCGTTACCGACATCGGCAAGATCATGTACGATCTCGCGGTCAATCTGGAGTCCGACAGCGCCGACCCGAATGCCCTGACCGATCTCGACGCGGCACTGAACGAAGTGCTCAACGTGCGCGCCAGCGTCGGCTCAAGGGTCAATGCGGTCGAGGATCAGAAGAATGCCAACGACGCGCTGATCGTCGCGGCCAAGTCGGTTCGGTCGGACCTGGAAGATCTCGACTATGCCGAGGCGATCGGGCGGTTCAATCAGCAGCTCGCGGCACTGCAGGCCTCGCAGCAAAGCTTCATCAAGGTCCAGGGGCTGAGCCTGTTCAACTTCATCACTTGAACCCGGGTGGCACACCGGGTGGTGTGGCTCTGACCGAGTGCATGCCCCGATTCTCCGATCAAAGAATCAGTATCTAGTAGTGAGAAACACGAACCGCATCGATCGCGGTATCCGCCCGTGTGGTCCTCGGTGCGGGGCGTTGTTGCCACGCCTGAGGCACTTCGCTGGCCCAGCTGAATCAGCCCCTATTGATTTCGCCCAGTTCGTTTTTCCGGGGTGCCGTCTGGATCGCTAATTGTGAAGCCGTCGTCATCGTCGTTCAGTCCGAATGCCCAGTCATCGTCGGTATCCTCTTCGTCTTCTCGCAGGACCGGCAGCGGATCGATCTGGCGCCACAGCGGCGAAATCGACATGAGACTGGCGGCCAGGGCGCCGGTGCGCAACACCCAGACCACGAACCCGACGGTCAACGACAAGGCGGCGGCGCCGGCCGTCTCCAGGAACAGGCTCATGTCATCGTCGGCACCGTCACCGGCCGCATCCAGATCGGCCATCACGATGTCCAGACTGGCCCACAAGGCCTCGTCGTCGGCCGGATCGAACGGCAAGGGGGCCGTCGGCCCCGTACCCAGGTCGAGCACGCCCGAGGAGATCAAGAGCTTCGCCGCCACCATGCGCGCGAACAACGGCACCGGCTCGGTGATGCGATAGGCCGTCCTTTGTCCACCCGAGTCGGTGTCCGCCACATCGCTGGCGATGACGAGGTCGTCCACATCGAATACCACTGTATCCACTATCTGTTCCTGGCCGTCGCCCCCACCGCTGGGGTCGGTCGCCGTCGTCAAGGTCGGCGTCAACGGGATCGACTCTTGTTCGATCTCGTCCACGTCATCGAGCACCGACGGCGGATCAATGACCGTTGGCGGTATCACGGACGGGCCACCATCAGGCGGCTCGACCGGGTCGACCGCGATCGTCCGCTCTGTCGTTACCGTGACGGTCTGTCTGACCGTCGTCGTGCCGTCCGACACATCGACCTGCAGCTGGTAGCTGTTACTGCCACCGCTCAAGAGGAAAACGTCAGCGATGCTCAAGCGGCCCAGCGCGTCGACCGCAAAGGCGCCAGCCGAATCGCCCCCGGTAATCACAAAACTTGTCGGCCGGTCGCCGGAAGTCTGCAGTTGCCCGAGTAACTGACCGTCGCTGGCGAGCTCGGGGCTGGTGAAGACCTGGTCGGCCGGGACGCTGAAGGATTGATCCAGGACCTGGACGCCGAGGGCCTGATCGTCGGCAGTCGCAAGCGCGTCGCTGGCCCGTACCACCACCTCGTAGACGCCATCGCCGTTGGCGTCGACTCGAGTCTCGAAGTCCGGGGCGGCATCGAAGGTGAGCACGCCGCTGCCGGCGTCGATGCTGAAGAACCCGGCATCGGCCCCGCCGCTGATGCCGTAGGTCAAGGTGTCGCCGATGTCGACGTCGCTGGCCGTAATCGTCGTGACCGCCGTACCGTTCTCGAGCAATGAGACTCCCGCCGTCGCACCTCCGCCGTTGGAGGTAATCTCCGGGGCTTCGTTAATGTCAGTGACGCTGATGGTGAAGACGGTATCCGCAGTCGAACCGTCGGCGGAGGTCGCTCGGACCGTGATGTCGTGCGAGGCCGCGGCCTCGCGGTTCAGCAGTGTGCCGTCGGCGACCGTGACAATGCCGCTGTTGGCGTCGATGGTGAAGCGCCCGCCGGCGTCGTCGAACAGCGAATAGGTGACGGTATTGGTCGTGGCGTCGTTGTCTGTCGCCTGAGCGGTGATCCCGACGGCGGTGCCGTTGGCGGCGTTCTCGTTCGACCGCGTCGGCGGCGACATTGCCGTCGGTCGGGTTGCTGACGTCGAACTCGTCGACGTCGTTCAAGATGATCGTGAACACGGTGTCGGCGGTGGAGCCATCGGCCGAGGTGGCCCGGACGGTGATGTCGTGAGCTGGCCGCGGCCTCGCGGTTCAGCAGCGTGCCGTCGGCGACGGTGACGATGCCGGTGTTGGCGTCGATGGTGAAGCGCCCGCCGGCGTCGTCGAACAGCGAGTAGGTGACGGTGTTGGTCGTCGCATCGCTGTCGCGAGGCCTGGGCGGTGATGCCCACGGTCGTGCCGTTGGCGGCGTTCTCGTTCGACCGCGTCGGCGGCGACGTTGCCGTCGGACGGGTTGCTGACGTCGAACTCGTCGACGTCGTTGAGGCTGATCGTGAAGACCGTATCGGCCGTCGAGCCGTCGGCCGAGGTGGCCCGGACGGTGATGTCGTGGCTCGCTGCGGCCTCGCGGTTCAGCAGCGTGCCGTCGGCGACCGTGACGATGCCGCTGTTGGCGTCGATGGTGAAGCGGCCGCCGGCGTCATCGAACAGCGAGTAGGTGACCGTGTTGGTGGTCGCGTCCGCATCGCTGGCCTGGGCGGTGATGCCCACCGTGGTGCCGTTGGCGGCGTTCTCGTTGACCGCATCGGCGGCGACATTGCCGTCGGACGGGTTGCTGACGTCGAACTCGTCGACGTCGTTCAGACGTGATCGTGAACACGGTGTCGGCCGTGGAGCCGTCGGCCGAGGTGGCGCGGACGGTGATGTCGTGCGATGGCGGCGGCTTCGCGGTTCAGCAGGGTGCCGTCGGCGACCGTGACGATGCCGCTGTTGGCGTCGATGGTGAACCGCCCGCCGGCGTCGTCGAACAGCGAGTAGGTGACGTGTTGGTGGTCGCGTCGGCATCACTGGCC
>CAVXWS010000061.1:0-11260 GCA_963765415.1 uncultured Gammaproteobacteria bacterium | reverse complement strand
GCCGCGGAAGGCGACGAACAGCTCCATGGCGTCCTGCGAGCCGCCCTTCTCGAGGATGTTGTGCAGGAAGGATCGACCGGTGGCCGGGTCGAAGATGCCGCGCTCCTCGAACAGCGAGAAGGCATCGGCCGACAGCACCTCGGCCCACTTGTAGCTGTAGTAGCCGGCCGCATAGCCGCCGGCGAAGATGTGGGTGAAGCCGTGCGGGAAGCGGTTCCAGGCCGGCGGCCGGACCACCGCGACCTGGTCGCGCACCCGCTCCAGGATCTCGTAGATCGTGCCGCCTCGCAGCTCGGCGTCGTAGTCGCGGTGGATGCGGAAATCGAACAGCGCGAACTCGAGCTGGCGCAGCATCGTCATCGCCGACTGGAAGTTCTTCGCCGCGGTCATGCGTTCGAACAGCTCGTCCGGGATCGGCTCGCCGGTCTCGTGGTGGCCCGAGATCAGTGCCAGCGCCTCGCGCTCCCAGCACCAGTTCTCCATGAACTGGCTGGGCAGCTCGACCGCGTCCCAGGCCACGCCGTTGATCCCGGCGACCGCGCCATAGTCGACCCGGGTCAGCATGTGGTGCAGGCCGTGGCCGAACTCGTGGAACAGGGTCTCGACCTCGTCGTGGGTCAGCAGCGCCGGCTTGCCGCCGACCGGAGGGGTGAAGTTGCAGGTCAGGTAGGCGACCGGCAACTGGTCGTGACGGGCGGTCTTCATCCGCCCCTGGCAATCGTCCATCCAGGCGCCGCCGCGCTTCTTCGGCCGGGCGTAGAGGTCGAAGTAGAACTGGCCGCGCAGCTCGCCGTTGTCGCCGGTCGCGGATCTCGTAGAACTTCACGTCCGGGTGCCAGGTATCGACCGGCTCGGCACTCTCGGCGATGCGCACCCCGAACAGCCGCCCGATCACCTCGAACATGCCCGGTATCACCTTGAGTGTCGGGAAAATAGGGCTTCAACTCCTCCTGGGAGATGTTGTAGCTGACTTGGCGCAGCTTTTCGCTGTAATAGGGGATATCCCAGGGTTCGAGCCCGTCGACGCCGAACATCGCCCTTGGCGTATTGCCGTACCTGCTGCAGATCTCGTTCGCCCTGATCTCTGGACTTGACCGCCAGATCCTCGAGGAAGTGCACCACCTCGTCCGTGCTGCGCGCCATCTTCGGCGCCAGCGACAACTCGGCGTAATTGGCGAATCCGAGCAGCTGCGCCTTCTCGTGCCGCAGCGCCAGGATGCGATCCATGACCTCGGTGTTGTCGAACTCGCCGGCGGCCGGCCCCTGGTCCGAGGCCCGGGTGCTGTAGGCCTCGTACAACTCGCGGCGCAGCCCCCGGTCGTCGGCATAGGTCATGACCGGGTAATACGAGGGAAAGTCGAGCGTCAGGACATAGCCCGGCAGCTCGCGTTGCTCGGCGGTCTGGCGCGCCAGCTCGATCGCCGACTCGGGCAGCCCGGCGAGCGCGGCCGCATCCTCGATGCGCTTGCTCCAGTCATGGGTCGCGTCGAGCACGTTTTCCTCGAAGCGACTGGTGAGGCTGGACAGCTCCTGGCTGATCTCCTTGTAGCGGGTCTTCTTCTCCGGCGGCAGATCGACGCCGGAGAGATGGAAGTCGCGCAGGGCGTTCTCCAGCACCTTCTGCTGAGCCGCATCGAGCGAGTCGTCATGCTCGGCCACTGCCCGATAGGCCTGGTACAGGGCCTCGTTATGACCCATCTCGGTGGCGTAGTCGGAGAGCTTCGGCAGGCAGGCGTTGTAGGCGGCGCGCAGCTCGTCGCTGTTGACCACCGAGTTCATGTGAGCGACCGGCGACCATGCCCGTTCCAGACGATCATCCCATTCTTCCATGGGTTCGATCACGCTGGCCCAATCGGGATTCGGTTTCGAGGCCAGCAGTTGCTCGATGTAGCCCCGATTTTCGGCCAGGATGGCGTCGATCGCCGGTTCGACGTGTTCGGCCTTGATGGCGGAGAACTTGGGTAGCTCGCTGGATTTTAGGAGGGGGTTGCTCATGCTTTGCGGATCTCGATTTCTTGGCTTGCCCGGCATTCTGACACGCGCGACGGGTTGAGTTCAGGAAGTGATTTTGAGGAACACTCGTGCCGCTCCGCGGCGGGGTTGAGTTTGAGTGCGCTGGGTGCAGCGAGTCAGAATGGAGCTGCCGCGAAGCGGCGCCATACCTCCACCGACGACACTCAAAAAAACCGCGCCGCCAGCAGCCAGGTCGCCGCCCCCCCGGCGACAAAGAACAGCACAAAGCCGCCAACGGTTCGCCACCGATATCTCTGCACCAGATCCTCCTGCGGCAGATTGGCGATCAGGTAGGGCAATCGTCGGCCCGTCGGCCGGCTCAAACGGTGCAAGTGTATGGCCTTGCGCTGCTCGACATAGTCTTCCTCGGCGCGGCGCTGTGCAGCGGCACGCACCGTGTCCCACTCGTCGGGATCGATCCGGCCGTCGCGATCGTGATCGAAGCGCTCCATCAGGGTGCCCTGACTTCGCTTCCAGTCCCTCAGCACTTCAAGGGTCAGGGCGGTGCGATTGCGTCGATGATCCAGATCATCGACGCTCTTGAACCAACCGACCGCATATAACGGATCGCCGTCAATCAGCAACTCCTCGGTAAATCGATAGCGCCCGCCGAACCAATCGCTGAGAGAGGAACGCTTGATGCCCAGCCACAGGGCTTCGCCGGAATCGCCGCTCCAGATCCGCTTGTGACGGGTGTTGACCTCGGCGCCGGCCGGATCGATCACGCATTCGCCGGTGGTGTCCTGCAAGCGAAAGTGGGTGTCGCTTCGACCGCTCTTGATCCGAATCCACTTGTCCTTGCTGCGCCGCTCGACGCTGAAGCGATACCAACAGCAGGGTCTGCCGGACAAGGGTGCCAGTTCGGGGTTCTCATCGAGCAGGCGGGCGATACCCTCGAGCTCGACATAGCCCTGCGGCGCCGACCGGATCCTGGCGGTCGGTGCGTCCTGAACCAGCCGCGTGCGGCGCATGCCGTGAAAGCCGGTATAAAAACCGACGCCGGTCAAGCCCAGGGCGAAGGCATTGAACGCCCAGAAGTGGATGGTCGGCCAGTGGGCGATGTTCTCGTTAAGCGCCATGATCGGAATATCGAACTGCGAGTCCGGCGATCCCGAACCCGGCTCAGTCAGCGAACAGCGATCTCAAATTGACGTCGCTGATCTCCGTCTCGCTGAATTCGAGCAGCTCAGCCGCCGCAAAGCCGAAACGCCCGGCAATCAGCACGTCGGGGAACTGTTCGATTCGGACGTTGTTGAGGTTCACCGCCTCGTTGTAATACTCGCGCCGGTCGGCAATGCTGTCCTCCAGGCCGGAGATCCGGCCCTGCAGATGCTGGAAGCTCTCGTTCGCCTTCAGATCTGGATATGCCTCAGCCACCGCGAACAGATTTCCCAGGCCAAGCCGCAACTGGGTCTCGGCGCCACCCAGGGCGCCGATATCGCCCTGCTCGCGCGCGGCGGCCACCGCCGTGCGCGCACGCATCACCCGCTCCAGGGTGTCTTGCTCATACTGCATATACTGTTTACAGGTTTCGACCAGTTTCGGCAGTTCGTCGTGGCGCTGCTTGAGCAGCACATCGATGTTCGCCCAGGCCTTGCTGACCCCGTGTTTGAGCGAGACCAGGTTATTGTAGATAACCACCGCATAGCCGATGATCACCACTGCCAGGCCAATTATGACGAAAAGGCCAATTTCCACATTCCACCCCCTAGCGTTCCAACAACCATAGGAAAGACTTCAGCGCCATGCCGATCCGCCACATTCGACCGTTCGACGGTATTCGTCCCGACATCGACCCCGCCGCCTGGATCGACGAGACCGCCCTGGTGGTGGGCGAGGTTCGGATCGGCGCCGAGTCGAGCATCTGGCCGAAGGTCGTCGTGCGAGGCGACATTCAGAAGATCGTCATCGGCGAACGCAGCAATATTCAGGACGGCAGCGTGCTGCACGTCAGTCACGACAGTGAATTCCTGCCCGGTGGCGCACCACTGCTGGTCGGCGATGGCGTCACCGTCGGGCACAACGTCATCCTGCACGGCTGCGTGTTGAAAGACCATTGCCTGGTCGGCATGGGCAGCATCGTCATGGACAGGACCGTCGTCGAGTCGCACGTCGTGCTCGGCGCCGGTTCGGTGGTGCCAGGCGACAGAGTACTCGAGTCCGGTTATCTCTATGTCGGCTCGCCGGCACGACGCGTACGGGAGCTGACCGAACAGGAGCTCAAGTACTTCGAGTACTCGGCGCGACACTATGTCCGCCTGGCGAAGCGGCATTACCAAACGCCCTGAGACCCCGGCGCTCTTGGCCACCGACGAGACATCGTCTACTTGAACTCGGTCTGGGTATCGAACACCAGGCCATGGTCGTTGCCCCGGACACTGATGCTGGCCTGGCCGTAGTTCTGGTAGACCTTGAGCATGGCCTCGCTCTGGGTGCGAGTCGCATTGATCAATTCGGGCTCGGCGCCCTGTGAGTCCAGCATCGCGAGTTGCCGCTCCAGACCAATCCTGATCAGGGGGGCCAGGGCCTGCATGTCGTAGGTCATCGACAGCAGTGGCGGATGCTCCGGCGTTGCACTGTCGAACAGATCACTGATCAACGCCGCACCATCCGTGCCGCTGGCCAGCATCAGCGACTTGCCACGAATGCCGACATAGAGCTCCGGTACGCCCGGTGGCAACATCTCTCTCGGGACCCGCACCGGGCTGCCGTCGCTCGGAACTTCGAGTTGGGCCAAGGCCGGGTTGAACATCCCCAACATGGCAAACACGCCGCCGGGATCGTCCACCTGGGCCAGGGCGCGCAGTTTCAGGTGCTCGAGGTCTGGCTGCTGGGTGTCCCGATCGATCCGCAGTTCGAGTGCCTCGACAAACACACCTTTGAACATTGCGGTCATCGGCCCCAGCGCGAGATCGAGCTGAGCCATCGACTGCTTGATCCGGTTCGGCTCTATCCAGGCGCAACCCTCGCCCCGGGCCAACAGGTGCTGACCGAATTTGCGCAGCGCACCGCGCAGATTCGGGATGTTCATCCCCACTCCGAAGGAGAACTTGGCCGAGCTGGGCCGCCCGATCCCAGGCACCGGCTCACTCAGGCCCTGCAGCAGCTGAGCGATTGCCGGGGCGGTCTCCAGCACCGATTGCACGCCAATGGCCTGCTCGTCGAGCCGGGAGACACCCATGACCATGACGCGGCGACCCCGCCGTCAGGGAGTCGAGCAGTTGCACGCAGGCCGGTGACGGACGCGGGGTGTCGACCTCGAGGGCGGCCAGCAGGTCCGCGGCCTCACCTTCGTCACGGCCGGTGAGTATCCTGGCGATCCGTCGAAAGTCGACATAGCCCTCGCCGTAGCCGGTGAAGCCGTGGGTCTTGATCAGCTCGGCGTGGATGCCCGAGTCGAGCAGGCTGCGCTCGGGGCGCTGGTCACCGAACACCCGCGGCAGATATTCCTCTTCCAGAGCGCTCGGGAGCAGGGCCGTGACCATCTGTTCCCCGACCGTGCCCAGCACGATTGCCGCGCGCTCGTCGCCGACACGCAGATAGTCCACATTGCCGAACCGCTGCCAGTCACCCTGCATCCCGCTGCGCGTCTCGATGCGGCGGATCAGGGCGTTGACCTTGGCGGCGTCGGCCAACTCGAAGCGGGCGACCGGCAGCAGTCCCAACCCGTAGATCACGGCTGTACCATCGGTGCGGAAGCCCAGTTCACGCAGTCCCTCCGGGGTCATTCTGCCGTCGAACTCGGCCACGACCGCATCGGCCAGCCGGCCGAGACCGTCGTCGTCGAACGGCGAAACGGGCTCATCAGCCGGTACGGCGTCGCCTGACTGGCGCCCCTCCTCCCGGGCCTGCCGCAGATACAGCGAATAGTTCTTCCGGGCCTGCTCGAAGGTCGCCATGTACATCTGACCCATATCGCCATAGATCCGGAACATCTTGTCGACGAAGGCCTGCGGTGCCGGTTTGACATTGCCATAGACGAACGGGGTATCCGCCGGCACATAGGCGAACAGACTCGAGGACTCGAGCAGGGCCTCGGGCTCGGGCGACTTGCCGCAGCCCTGGATGTACGAAAGACCCGGAATCAGGACGAGGATCGACAACCAAAGTCGCAGCGGCGATGTAGACATGGACGGGTTCCCTAGTCGGCGGAAAAACAGCGTGAACTCTACCAGTAGCACGGGTAACGGCGTCGTGACGATGGTCTTAAATCAGCCTGCCCTGGATGACTCGGCTCACTCGACCGACGGTACACCTATGAAGCTCAACTCCAGCAACGGCGGGGTGATCAGGGTGGTCACCACCACTATCAGGACGATCGAAGAGGAGGTCTCGGAGGTGATCACCCCGAGACTCGTACCGATCGAGGCGAACACCAGACCGACCTCACCGCGCGGCACCATCCCGACCCCGATGGCGATACGCTCAAGCTTGCGCTCCGGCACCCCCAACGCCGCCACCCGCTTGCCGAGGATAGCAACAGCCGTCAGGGCGAAGGCCAACGCCGGCACCCGGACGTCGAGATAAGGATTCGAGCTTGACCCGAATACCGAGCAGGACGCAGAAGATCGGCACCGGAATTGCCTCCAGGGGTGTGAGCAATTCCTTGACGGCAATAACCGCTCCGCCGGTCGATTCAGTCTCAATTCAGCGCGGCTTGCCAAGCTTCCTATCAGATACAAATCCACCCGCGGGGATTAGAGATGTCGCAGCAGAATTCCGTCAAGGTCTGGGACCCGCTGGTACGGGTCTTTCATTGGGGTCTGGTCGCCAGCTTCACCCTGGCCTACGCCAGCGGCGAGATCGAGGGCCGGTTCCACGCCTGGGTCGGATACGCCCTCGGCGGGATGTTGCTCGTGCGTCTGGTCTGGGGCCTGGCAGGGTCACGCCACGCCCGCTTCAGCGACTTTCTCTATCGGCCCGGCGAGATCCGGCGCTATCTGAGCGACCTGTTCACCGGCCGACCGCAACGCTACCTCGGACACAATCCGGCCGGAGGCGCCATGGTCGTGCTGTTGCTGATCAGCCTTGCCGTGGCCACCGTCAGCGGCATCGCCGTCTACGGCAGCGAGCAATTGGCCGGACCGCTCGCCGGCTGGGTGCCGAGTGATGATTTCTGGCGAGAAGCGTTCGAGGAACTGCACGAATTGAGCGCCAATCTCTGTCTGCTGCTGGTCTTCGTCCATATCGCGGGGGTGCTGGTCGCCGGCCTGCTGCATGGCGAGAACCTGGTCAAGGCCATGTGGACCGGGCGTAAGGCGCGAGAGTTGTGAGCCTGCGGCAACCGGCCGCTTGCCTTGCCAGGCGCTCGAGCCGATGCTACGGCCAACGGCCAGAAACGAGACCGCGAATCCATGTCCAAGAAAAGCACCCCCCTGCTGCTTGCCAGCCTCGGCCTTATCGCCCTGCTGATCGCGCCCCCGCTCGCCCTGAGCGACGATCACGGCGACGCCAGACGGCTGCGCGAAGCGGGTGAGATCGTGCCGCTGAAGCGTATTCTGAGCGGCATCAAACACGAGCAAGGCGGGCGCATCCTCGACGCCGAGCTGAAACGCCGCGGCGACCGCTATCAGTACGACGTCGAGGTGCTGAACGACCGCGGCGAGGTCTGGGAGCTGCGCTACGACGCCCGCAGCGGCCGGCTGCTGCAGCGCGAGCGAGGGCACTGAGATGCGCCTGTTGCTGGTCGAAGACGACCAGCCCCTGGCCGAGGGGCTGCGCCAAGACCTGTCCAAGGCCGGCTATGCCGTCGACTGGGCGGACAACGGCATCGACGGCGAATTCATGGGCCGCGAGACCGGCTACGACGCGGTGATCCTCGATCTGGGCCTGCCGGAACTGCCGGGCCTGGAGGTACTGAGGAGATGGCGGGCGGCGCAAAACGCCACCCCGGTCATCGTGCTCACCGCCCGCGACGCCTGGCATGAACGGGTCGACGGACTGAAGGCCGGCGCCGATGACTATCTCGGCAAACCGTTTCACACCGAAGAACTGCTCGCCCGGCTGCAGGCGTTGATCCGTCGCAGCGAGGGCCGGCCCCAGGCCGAACTCGCCGGCGCCGGCCTGGTGCTGGACGAAGACACCCAGCAGGTACGGTTGGAAGACGGCCAGGCGGTTGATCTCACCGGCACCGAGTTCCGTCTGCTGCGTTATTTCATGAGCCACCCCGGGCGGATACTCTCCAAGACCCGACTGACCGAACACGTCTACGACCAGGACTTCGACCGCGACAGCAACCTGATCGAGGTCTACGTCAAGCGTCTGCGCGAGAAGATCGGCCGCGAGCGGATCGAGACCCGACGCGGTCAGGGTTACGTGTTCCAGGCCTCCGATCCTTGATCTCCCTGGAACGCCGCCTGCTGACCGGGATCGCATTGTCGGTCCTGGTGATCTTCCTGGTGCTGTTGCTCGGCGGCAGCCTGGCGGTGCGGCAGCTCAACGAGGCCTATGTCTACTCGCGTCTGGAGGACGACATGGAGGCCCTGCTGGGACGGGTACGAATCGCCGCTGACGGCCAGGCCAGCATGCGCGAACGGCGCATCGCGCCGATCTACATCCAGCCCCTGTCGGGTCACTATTATCAGATCCTGGTCGAAGGCTCGCCGCCGATGCGCTCGCGCTCGCTGTGGGACGAGGCCCTGCCGGTGCAGGCGCTGCCCCAGGGTGAGCGACGCAGCAGCCGGGTCAAAGGTCCGGCCGGGCAGATCCTGCTGGTGCAGAGCGGCGGTTTTCTCAAGGCCGAACAGAACCTCACCGTCCAGATCGCCGAGGACATCGCCCCGCTCGACGCCCAGATCCGCCGCTTTCAGTGGCTGTTGAGCGCGGTCTTCCTGCTGGTCTTCCTGGTCCTGCTGGCGGTGCAGCGACACATTGTGCGGCAGGCCCTGCGGCGCCTGGACGAGGTACGGGCCGATGTCCGCGCTGTCGGTCAGGGGGCGCGCGAGCATCTGCGCGAACAGGTCCCGATCGAGGTCCGCCCGCTGGTGCAGGAATTCAATCGCTTGCTCCAGCTGATGAGTGAACGGGTCCATCGCTCGCGCAACGCGCTCGGCAATCTTACCCATGCCCTGAAGGCACCGCTGACCCTGATCTCCGCCGAACTGCAGCGCCAGGAGCACACCCCGGAACAGCGCCGGAACGCCCTGGAGCAGACCCAACGGATCCGCCAGCTGATCGAGCGCGAACTGCGTCGCGCCCGGATCGCCGGCGGCAGTCTGCCGGGGCAGCAGTTCACCGCCGGTGAAGACATCCCCGCGCTGATCGAGACCGTACGCCGGCTGCACCCCGATCGGTCGCTGGATATCGAGACCGACGAGTTGCCACAGCGGGCGCTGGCGGTCGACCGGCAGGACATGCTGGAACTGTTGGGCAACCTGCTCGACAACGCCGGAAAATGGGCCCGGCGGCGGGTACGGCTCAGTGTGCAAGCCGATCGACAACTGGTGATTCGGGTTGAGGACGACGGTCCGGGGGTTTCGGCCGGACAGATCCACCGCCTGACCGAACGCGGCGCCCGACTGGATGAGACACGCGCCGGACACGGCATGGGTCTGGCAATCGTGCAGGACATCGTCAAGGTGTACGCCGGCAATCTGAACTTCGACCGGTCACCGACCCTTGGCGGCCTGCGGGTGAGCGTCGAACTGGCGCTGGAACGCTGAATCGGGCGGAGCGATCTACCGCTCGAAATCGATGTAAACACCGATAGACGACCCGCTTCGGCAATCGCACCCGGCCCTGCACCAGCTGGTGGCGAGCGGCCGGTCGAGATCCTCGACAGCCGACGGCGGAGCCTCGGCGGTATGCATTCACCGCTTCATCACGCTGGTCGTCGCGCATTCAGGCTCAATTCAGCCAGCAACCCTATCCTGCGAGTCAGGCCGAGACAATCGCCTGGTGACTGACTCTGCCGTCTTGCTCTGCCGTCTTGGCCTCAGACCGAACAGGCGTGAATTCGCCCGGCCTTGCGGACCTTCGACGGCTTGCAGGGTCACAACCTGCGGGTCGCGACCCTTCGCCCCCGCGCCCTGAATAGATCCCGGGAGGATACACAATGAAACTTTCAACCCTAGTACTGACCGCGACCGTCGCCGCCTTCGCCACCACCGCCGCCGCCGCGACACCGCCCGCGTTCAAGGTGGTGGACGCCAATGGCGACGGCAGCGTCGATACCAGTGAATTCGCCAAGGCCACCGAGGCGGGTGTCAAACAGAAATTTGAGAAGCTGGACAAGAACGGCGACGGCACGTTGTCGACTGGGGAGTACGGCGTCGTCATGGGCGACGAAGACTGCGAATAGACCTGCCGCAGGGCGGGCTCAGCCGTCACGCAACAGGCGAATGACCGGCCCGGTATCGGGCCGGACATCCCGCCACAGTCGGAACGACTCGGCCGCCTGCTCGACCAGCATACCCAGCCCGTCGAGCGCCCTGACCGCGCCGTGATCCCTGCCCCAGCGCACGAAGGCGGTCGGCTCCGAGGCATACATCATGTCGTAGGTGCATCCGCCCGGGTTGAGGCAGTCGTCCGGTATGGCCGGCACAGCACCTTTCAGCCCCGCTGCAGTGCCGTTGACGATCACGTCGAAGCGCTGCCCCGCCAGATCGCTCAGACCGCAGCCGCTCACCGCACCGAGTTCGGCGACCTCCGCCGCCAGCGCCAGCGCCTTTTCCACCGTGCGGTTGGCGATCACCAATTGCGCCGGGCGCTGCTCCAGCAAAGGCCTTATCACACCCCGGCTCGCCCCACCCGCTCCGAGCAGCAACAGGCTTCGATCGACGAGCGCGACCCCATGATTGACCGTCAGGTCGGTCACCAGGCCGACGCCGTCGGTGTTGTCGCCGAGAATCCGCTCGTCCCCCAGTCGCGCCAGGGTGTTCACCGCCCGCGCGGTCGCGGCACGGGGCGTCAGTTGGTCGGCGATCTGAAAGGCCTGCTCCTTGAAGGGTACGGTGACGTTCAGGCCTTTGCCGCCCGCGGCGAAGAAGTCGCGCACGTCGCCTTCGAAATCCTCGAGATCACCGAGTAAAAGTCCATACTCCAGGTCCTGCCCGGTCTGTGCCGCGAAGGCGGCGTGGATCTGGGGGGATTTGGAGTGTTCGATCGGGTTACCAATGACGGCGTATTTGTCGGTCATATTCCTATTAATTGGTATTGTGCCGCTTAAACGAAGCGGCACGGCACAACTCAACCCCACTCAGATTAACCACTTACTCATTTTTCTCCAACCACTCCGCCACCCGCTTGG
>CAVXWS010000060.1:0-28465 GCA_963765415.1 uncultured Gammaproteobacteria bacterium | reverse complement strand
GTCTGCAGCTACGTCGGTGCCTGGGGGGTGCGGGCACTGCGTGGTGGCGCCGAGCGGGTGCTGGCCGTCGATGCCTCGGAAAAGGCCTTGGCAATGGCGGCGAGCAATGCCGAACTCAACGGTTGCGGGCCGGCTTTCGAGACGCGACGCGGCGATGCGTTCGCGACCCTGAAGGAGCTCAAGCAGGAGGGTGAAGAGTTCGATGTGGTGGTGCTCGATCCGCCCGCTTTCATTAAGCGCAAGAAGGATCTGCGCGATGGCACTCAGGCTTACCGTAGACTGAACGAGGCGGCGATGAGTCTACTGGACAGGGACGGGTTGCTGGTAACCGCGTCCTGTTCTTTCCACATGGATCGGGACAGCCTGTTGCGCACGGTTCAACAGTCTGCCCGCCATGTGGATCGTGGGTTGCAGTTACTCGAACAAGGTCAGCAGGGGCCGGATCACCCGGTCCACCCGGCAATCCCGGAGACCGCCTATCTCAAGGCCTTCTATCTTCGAGTGCTGCCGAGCTTCTAGTCGCTTTTAGCGTGCGTCGCTATTGGCGGCGGCCGGATATGCGCATGACTTCGCTGCGAACCTTTTCCCGTTCGAATTCGGGTAGCTGCTGCCAGATTTCGGCAAGCTCGCGCGCTTCGGGCGTCAGAGGTGAAGCCTTTTCGTCGCCGAACATCAGCCACGCCGGGTTTACCTCCAAGACGTCGGCTATCTCGTCGATTTTGCGCGGGCGCAGCGATTTGCCGTTTTCGATCTTCTGAATGACGGCCTGGTTGGTGCCGGCCTGAACAGCCAGCTGTTCCTGCGTCCACCCCATCTGGCGCCGGCGGTAGCGTAGTCGCTCGCCCAAAGTGCGCAGATGCGGAGGGATCGGTTTTACTCCATTCATGCTCAGTAGCCTCATACCAACTCTCGCCTTTAGTCTGAAGTGTTATCGCAGTGTTACTCGTGCGAACTTTCTAACGGCTAGGTGTATGGGAACTTGAGAACGCCCCGGGACCAGGCGACGAACGGTGGGTTTGGGCAGGTTATCGGTCAGCCGGGTCGCCGGTACAGGGGATGGCGGTTGATGCGCTGCTCGATGTCGCCGACTATCTGCCGATAGGCCGGGCTGTCGATGCGCTCAAAGCGACGCTGGAACTCGGATTGACTGAGATTGTCCGGAAGATCGTCAACCTCGGGCAGCAGGTCGGAATCGCTCACGCCAGCGCTCAGCCTGGCCTGAATCTCGATGGCCGATTGCGGCGACGCGGTCGCCAGTTTCCCGAGTTTGCTGCCGGCCAGGTCGGCAGCCAGATCGCTGAAACTGAATCCCGATCTCTCGCTGCTGTCAGCAACCTCTTTGTACACACCGATGGCGTCGGCAAGCAGGGAGTCACCGGTCGCCGCCAGCGCGGCAGAGGCGAGATAGTGTTGCGCCAGGTCGCGGCGGCCGCGCAGACGTGTCGATAGGGACGTCGGTCGATTCTGCGGCTGCTGTTCCACGATCGGTATGCGTTTGCCCACTGCCCATGCCCCGAGCACAGCCAAAAGGGCGCGGTTTTCGACCGCCGGATCGTTGACCGTCGAGCGTTGTCTGGCCAGGTGAAACAAGGGCTTCAATATCTCGTCGAGTTGCCGCGGGCGAGTGTGGCTCAGTTCGGTCAATTCGGCCTGGTATGCATTGATCGCCGCCTGTTCCTTGACGGAGATCAGAGAACCCAGTTCGGCGATCAGGGCCGGGTTCCAGACGTAGGTCAATTCCACCGAGCCGGGCCTCAGACGCAGGTCCTGAAGGGCGGCGCGCAGCAGTTGCCCCTGACGTTCGGAGGTGTTGGTGTCGATCGCTAATTGCAGCAGCCATTGCGCCAGCCAGGAAGGTACGCCGATGCGACCAATTCGGATGCCGGCGATTTCGGCGGTGCCGTCGGTCTCACGCAGTTCGATGGCGACGTTGAGGTAGGCGCGTCGTGGGAGCAGCGGCAGTTGCCGTGTCGCGGTCAGGTCTGCCCGGCCGGCAGAGAGTCGAACCCGGGTGTGGGTCCCGGCAAAGGTCTGAGCCAGATAATGCAGCGCCAAGGCCAGTTCCTGTTGACTGATAACGACTTGGCGCCGACTCCCGGGGCGAAGATGGCGCGGATCGTTTTCGCGCAGAATCTGTTTGGCGCGAGCGATGTCCTGGTGGCTGAGTTCGACGAGTTCGGTCACGGCCGGTTGCTCGGACAGCATCTGCCAGGCGAGGCCCGCCGCACCGAGCGGCAGGCCGATGAACAGCAGGATGATCAACCATCGAAACATGGTTTTGCGATTGCTGAGCCGGGTCAATCGTGAGTCGTCCGCTTAGGCTAGGCGCTTCGGTGTTTCGTCGCAATGACTTGGGAGGGGCGAGTTCCATGCCGTCGCCTCCGGTGGCCTGTTAGAATTCGGCGCCATGCTCTATCCCGATATCGATCCCGTTTTCCTTGAACTTGGACCGCTCAAGCTGCGCTGGTACGGCCTCATGTATCTGGTGGGCTTCGCCGGCGGCTGGTGGCTGGCGCGGCTGCGTGCGCGACGGCCGAATTCCGGCTGGACAGTGATGCAGGTCGATGACTTGTTGTTCTACTGCGCCTTGGGTGCGGTACTTGGGGGGCGGATCGGCTACATCCTGTTCTACGGCTTTCAGGATTGGCTGGACGACCCCTTGCGACTGTTCCGGGTCTGGGAGGGAGGGATGTCCTTCCATGGCGGTTTCCTCGGCGTGCTGCTTGCGGTCGGGCTGTTTCAGCGTCGTCACGCCAAGCCGTTCTTTCAGGTTACCGACTTCATCGCCCCCTTGGTCACTATCGGTCTGTTCGCCGGGCGTATCGGTAACTTCATCAACGGCGAGCTGTGGGGCCGGCCGGCCGGTCGCGACCTGCCCTGGGCGATGCAGGTGCGCTGCGAGCAGTTCTACGGGCTTTGCCACGACAAACTGCAGTTGCCGATTGGCACCGGGTTGACTCCGCCGCTGCATCCCACCCAGTTGTACGAGGCGGCCCTGGAAGGTCTGGTGCTGTTCGCCATACTCTGGCTGTTCTCCGCCCGGCCGCGACCGAGAATGGCGGTTTCGGCCTTGTTTCTGATTCTCTACGGCGTATTTCGTTTCGCCGTCGAATTGCTGCGCATGCCGGATGCCCATCTCGGCTATCTGGCCTTTGACTGGCTGACCATGGGGCAGGTGTTGTCGATACCGATGATGCTGGCCGGCCTGGCGATGTTGCTCTTTGCCTATCGGAAGCAGACATGAAGCAATACCTCGAACTGCTCGAGCGCGTGCGCCTTCACGGCGCGCGCAAGGGCGATCGCACCGGCACCGGCACGCTGTCGGTATTCGGCCACCAGATGCGTTTCGATCTGGCCGCCGGATTTCCCCTGGTGACCACCAAGAAGATTCATCTCAAGTCGGTCATTCACGAGTTGCTGTGGTTTCTGCGCGGCGACACCAATACGCGCTATCTGAGCGACAACGGAGTCCGGATCTGGGACGAATGGGCGACCGAGACGGGCGAGCTGGGACCGATCTACGGCTACCAGTGGCGTTCCTGGCCGACGCCCGACGGTCGGCAGATCGACCAGATCGCTCAGGTCGTCGAGCAGATCCGAGCGACCCCGGACTCGCGCCGGATCATCGTCTCGGCCTGGAACCCGGCGGACCTGCCGGACGAGTCTATCTCCCCTCAGGCCAACGTCGAACGAGGCCGCATGGCCCTCGCTCCCTGTCATACCTTCTTCCAGTTCTACGTCAGCGACGGGCGTCTTTCCTGCCAGCTGTATCAACGCAGTGCCGACGTCTTCCTCGGCGTGCCGTTCAACATCGCCAGCTACGCCCTGCTGACCCTGATGATCGCGCAGGTCTGCGGATTGCGCGGCGGCGAGTTCGTCCACACCTTGGGTGATGCCCACCTGTACCTGAATCATCTCGACCAGGCGGACGAACAGCTCGCGCGCGCACCGCTCGCCCTGCCGGCCCTGCGCCTGACGCCGCAAGTGGACGACCTGTTCGCCTTCACCGACGCGGATGTCGAGATCGTCGACTACCGACATCATCCGCACATCAAAGCACCGATCTCCGTCTGAAAAACGGGCCCGGCGAAGGGCCGGGACCCGAACGAGCAAAGGCGTGCCGCTTGCCCATGCAACATCGGGCGGGAATCCCGTCGTTTCGATCTCCATAGCCCCGGTGCACGCAGCAAAGGGTCAACCGGGCGGCCTCTCCCAAGACGCAGGCTGCCCCGCGCCGGAGCCGCTCCGTCCCGGGCGGTCGCGGCGCGAACGACCGTTTTAAGGCGATTCATGGTTCAGATTTGGCAATGACGACCGAACAAGAGCTCGAACGGTGTTGAGAAGAGGTCTTGTGCTGCCGATGGTGCGGTGCAATATTTTATAGTATATTAGCGATTATGAATTCTCTATCGTGGTCCGATTTTTTGGAGTCAAGGAAATGCAAGACGATCTACTGATTATCCCCTGCGCCGAGTGGCGTGAAGTGCTGGCGACCTATCCACTGGAGATGTCGGTGGTCGCCGAGATGCTGACCGATGCCGACGCCCTGCCGTGCAACGAGTCCGCGCTCTGAGTCGGGCTTCGGCTCGATGCTGACGACCCTGGTTCAAGGCCCGTCCCGAGCGGGCCTTTTCCCCCGCGCTCCAATCTGAATCCCCAGGGTCCTTTTTCGACCCGACGCCGGAATCCCGATCAGGCCTCGACCGCATCCGGTGGGAGTTCGAGGTCGCCTGCGCCCATCGCATGGGCTTCGTCGTATCGACGTACAAGCGACACCCAACTTTCCGCCCGATTGTCAGCCGCTTCGTGCCCGCGCTTGGCGATTGCCGCGCAGACTCCCAGGCTTTGTGCAGCGCAATAAGATCGCCGGGGATGCAGGCTGTGCCGTCCACCTGCTGAAGTTCGATTCGGTTCACGGTCCGCTTGGCGCCACATCACCAACACCCCGGTCAAGGTGCTGGCCTGGTACGACAACGAACGGGGTTATGCCAATCGAATGCTGGACCTGACTCGTCAGGTCGCCCGAC
The DNA here is from genome assembly GCA_963765415.1 of uncultured Gammaproteobacteria bacterium. Classification (GTDB taxonomy): domain Bacteria; phylum Pseudomonadota; class Gammaproteobacteria; order Chromatiales; family Chromatiaceae; genus CAVXWS01. Next base: position 23,438 of record CAVXWS010000060.1, on the reverse strand, counting down.
TCTTCCGGAATCAGGTCAACATTCCGGTCACGGGGTGCGATCCGAACAAGCGTGTAAGGGAGGAGCCGGCTTCGGCTAAGATCCGGGCCATGAACAAGACGCCCCCCCACCTCACCCTGATCGCCGCGATGGCTGAGAATCGCGTCATTGGCCGTGACAACGCAATGCCCTGGCATCTGCCGGCCGATCTGGCGCACTTCAAGAGACTGACCCTGGGTAAGTCGATCATCATGGGGCGGCGGACCTGGGAATCGCTGCCCGGTTTGTTGCCGCACCGCAGCCATATCGTCATCACACGCGATCGGGAATACCGGGCCCAGGGCGCCATGCTCGCGCATTCGCTGGCCGAGGCTTTGCAGATCGCCGGCGGTGACGAGGCCTTCATCATCGGCGGTGCGCAGTTGTACGCCCAGGCGCTGCCGTTGGCCGATCGTCTGTTGCTCACTCTGGTGCATGCCGAGATCACCGGCGATACCCGTTTCCCGGAGTTCGGGGGATCGGAATGGCGACAGGTCGGGTGCGAGCGGCACGCCGCCGATCGGCGTCATCCGTACGATTACAGTTTTTGTGAGTGGCAACGCTGTTCGCGGCCCGAGCCCGGGCCGAGCGGATCGAATCCCGAGTCCGTAACACGCTCTGGTTAGCGGTTTGAGCTCGGGTTAGCCTTGGTCCCTCAGGTCAAGATGCCCCGGAGGGGCCATGGAGGATGACATGAACAATCTACTCGAAGCGCTGCTCAAGGCCCAAGGCGGTGGAGCGGTCGATCAAATGGCGAACCGATTCGGTCTGAATTCATCCCAGGCCGGCGACGTGCTCAGTCGATTGGCGCCGGTCCTGGGACGCGGTCTCCAGCGTAATGCCGAATCGGAGAGCGGGCTGGCCGATCTGATCGGCGCCCTGCAAGGCGGCCGGCATGTTCGCTATGTCGAAGAACCCGAGGTGTTGGAGCGGTCCGAGACCACAAAAGACGGTAACGCGATCCTCGGCCATATCTTCGGCAGCAAGGACGTCAGCCGCAATGTCGCCGCCCGCGCCGCGCAGCAGACCGGGGTGAGCGACTCCATCATCAAGAAGATGCTGCCTGTCGTCGCCGCCATGGTCATGGGTGCCCTGTCGAAGAAGGCCTCCGGTGGTGCCGCCGGTAGTCTCGGTTCCCCCTCCGGCGGTGGCGCTGCTGCGCCGAGTGCTTCTGGTGGCGGCCTTGGTGATCTGATCGGCGGCTTCCTCGACGCCGACCAGGACGGGTCGGTGCTCGACGATCTGCTCGGCATGGCCGGCCGTTTCATGCGCTGATTTCATCGCGGGGCGAGGTCGAGGCCTGATCGCGCCCGATCGCCTCTCAGGCCTCGCTCAACAGCTTCTCCATCAGTCGCTGCGCCTGACCGGCATAGCCTGAGCCGAACAGGTTCAGGTGGTTGAGGATGTGGTACAGGTTGTACAGGTGCTTGCGCACCCGGTAGCCGGGGTCGAGCGGCCAGGCCTCGTTATAGGCGTCGTAGAAGGGCTCGGCGAATCCGCCGAACAGCTCGGTCATGGCCAGTTCCGCCTCGCGATCGGCGTAATAGCTGGCCGGGTCGAAGATCACCGGCGCGGAATCCTGATCGAAGCCGATGTTGCCGCTCCAAAGATCGCCGTGGATCAGTGACGGCTGCGGGTCGTGATCGATCAGCGCCGGGAAACGCAGCGAGCAGTTGGTCGCCAAGTTGCTGCAGCCGGCCGCCATAGCCCTTGCGTGCCGCTAACCGCAGCTGGTAAGCGAGTCGCCGTTCGCGCCAGAAATCGACCCAGTCGCTGGCCCAGGTGTTGATCTGCGGGGTCGAGCCGATCGTATTGTCCCGCGTCCAGCCGAAGCGCCCGGCGGTCGCCCGATGCAGGTTCGCCAATCGCCTCCCGGCCTCGGTCTGCGCTGGCCGCGCCCGCGTGCCCCAGGGGATCCATTCCATCACCAGGTAGCTGCTGTCGCCTGCCCGACCGCTGCACAGGGGTCGGGGAACACGAATCGAGCCCGTGTCGGCCATCGCCTGCAGTCCGGCTGCCTCGGCCTCGAACATGTCCAGTCGGTCCGCGGCGTTGGTCTTGACGAACCAGGCCTCGGTGCCGTCATCGAGCCTGACCGCAGTGTTGATGCAACCGCCGCCGACACTGGCGGGCGTCTTCGGCTGGAACGGCCGTCCGGAGACCTCACCGATGTGCCGACCGATCGATGCCCAGTCGGTCATGTCCGGTTGGCCGTCATCAACCTCACCAACGTTCGAGACGGTCGTGCAGCGGGCTGGTGCGGGGGAAGTGTGCTTTCAGGAACTCCATTTGATCGGCCAGTACATTGCGCCCCTGCAGATAAATGTACTCGGCATGGGTCGGGCGGAAGGGGATGGCGAGCAGTTCCAGGCCGGCTTGTTCCGGCGTGCGCCCGGCCTTGTGATTGTTACACCGAATACAGGCGCTAACCACGTTGGTCCAGACGTCGTCGCCACCGGCGCTCACCGGTGTGACGTGGTCTCGGGATAATTCACGTTTTTGGAATCGATTGCCGCAATAGAGGCAGATGTGGTTATCCCGCTGAAACAGCGCGCGGTTGTTCAGCGGCGGCGAGTAACCGTCGCTGAAGCGCTGCTGGATCGGACTGTGGCCGAAAGTGGCGATGATCGAATTGACATCGACCACGCTCTGTCGGCGAGTCAGGGCGTTCAACCCACCGTGAACCCGAAACAGGGTATTTCCACAGGCATATGCAATCAGCCCGAGAAAGTGGAGTTTCACGACCTCTCGGTAGTCGATCCACTCCAGGGGCATGCCTCCTGCGTCGGTCCGAAGTATCTGTTGTTGTAAGCCACTCATCACCGCTTACCGGCCGCAAGTGTTTGCGCGGTTATGTCACAGTCGCTTGGGCGATTCAAGGTCAAAAACATGACGCCAGTATGTCAGAAAAATTAACGTAGATTTGGGCGAAAAACGGCGTGATACGGCCAAATTCGGTATTGACAAGCACGGAATTCTGACACTTATGCACATTGTGTCTGTCGCTGCGTCAATTTGTTGCCGCTTCGGCCTTCGAGTTTATTAGTATTAACTAAAATATATCAACTCACTGAAAAGTCTCAATAAATATTTCTCGGGTATTTCTGGCCAATCGGCGCTCTCGTTCGCAGGCCAGCGGGCTTGGGGGCGAATCAAGACGGTATTCCACAAAGTTATCCACAGCTTGCTTTGAGCAACCGGTTCGTTACGGTGCCGACGGCGAAGACGATCACGACCCGCCTGGCCCTTCCTGCTACATTGGCGCGCCATGGCCCCCCCAGTCCTGCGTGTCGCGTTGCTGGCGCCGATCGATACCTTGTTCGACTACCTGCCTCCGAGCGGGGTGGCGGAGGCGGATCTGCGCCCCGGTGTTCGCGTCAGGGTGCCGTTCGGCCGCGGGCTGCGGATCGGTCTGCTGTCTGCCCTGGCCGAACGGTCTTCCCTGCCGCGGGCCCGCCTGCGGCCGGTCGAGCAACTGCTCGATCCAGCGCCCTTGCTCACGGACACGGATCTCGAGTTCCTGTCCTGGGCGGCAGCGTACTACCATCACCCGATCGGCGAGGTGCTGCTGAGCGCGCTGCCGGCACGGCTGCGACGAGGTGAGGCGCAGCGATCACTGACCGCTTCCGGCTGGCAGCTTACCGAGGCGGGTAGGGGGGCGATCGAACAGGGTGCCGCCCGCCGAGCGCCCCGCCAGACCGCGCTGCTGGCCGCCGTGGCCGCGGCCGGGGGTCGTGTTACCGACGCGCAGTTGCGTCTCGAACTCGGTGAGTGTCGCGCCGCGCTGAGCGCCTTGGGCGAAAAGGGCTGGCTGTCCAGGTGTGAATTGCGGACCCCGCCTGCCGTCACCGAGAAGCCCCCCGTTCCCGTCGCACTTGAGTTGAATCCGGCCCAACAGCAGGCGGTGGCGGGGATCACCGAGGGCCTGGGGCGGTTCGCCGTGCATCTGCTGGAAGGGGTGACCGGCAGCGGCAAGACCGAGGTCTACGTCCGCGTCGCCAGGGCGGTGACTGCGGCGCGACGCCACGGTCCTGGTACTGGTGCCGGAGATCGCCCTGACGCCGCAGCTGCTGCGCCGTTTCCGCCGCGGCGTGGGGGACGGCGTCGACGTGCTGCACTCCGGTCTCAACGACAGCGAACGCGAGCTCGTCTGGCAACGGGCCCGATTGGGGCAACTCGGGGTACTGGTCGGCACTCGTTCGGCGGTGCTCGGCCCGATGCCGCGTCTCGGCCTGGTGATCGTCGATGAAGAGCATGACGGCTCGCTGAAACAGCAGGATGGCTTCCGCTATTCGGCCCGCGACCTGGCGATCGCCCGGGCTCAACGCGCCGGCTGCCCGGTGGTCCTGGGCAGCGCCACGCCCATCCTTGGAAAGCCTGCACAACGCCTTGGCGGGGCGCTACCGGCTGCTCGATCTGCCGCAGCGCGCCGGTGCGGCGGAACCGCCACGGCTCGATCTGCTCGACGTCCGCGACCAGCCGCTCGAGGCGGGACTGTCGACGGTGCTGCTGCGTGAGTTGAAGACGACGCTCGCCGCCGGTCAGCAGGCCCTGGTGTTTCTCAATCGCCGCGGCTTCGCTCCGGTACTGGCCTGCTACGCCTGTGGTTGGCTGTCCGACTGCCCGCGCTGCGATGCCCGGCAGACGCTGCACAAGGGATCCGGCCTGCTCTGGTGCCATCACTGCGGTCATCAGCAGCGCCTGCCGCCGGCCTGCCCGGCCTGTGGCGAATCCAAACTGCACCCGTTGGGGCAGGGCACGGAACGGCTCGAACAGGTGCTGCAGCAGCGCTTTACCGAGGTGCCGCTGATCCGTGTCGATCGCGACGCGACCCGACGCAAGGGCAGCCTCGACCGGCTGTTGGCCCCTGTGCTTGCCGGTGAACCGGCCCTGCTGGTCGGTACCCAGATGCTTGCCAAGGGGCATCACTTTCCGCGGGTGACCCTGGTTGGGGTCATCGATGCCGACGGCGGCCTGTTCAGCGCGGATTTTCGCTCTCCCGAGCGCATGGCCCAGACCCTGATACAGGTCGCCGGCCGCGCCGGTCGCGGCGAGCATCCCGGGAGGGTGCTGATCCAGACCCGCTTCCCGGAGCACCCGCTGCTGCAGACCCTGGTCCGCGGCGGCTATCCGGCCTTTGCTCGGGCGGCTCTGGCCGAACGGCGCCAGGCACAGCTGCCGCCGTTCAGTCATCAGGTGTTGCTGCGCGCCGAGGCGGTCAAGGAGGTGCCCCCGCGGGAGTTTCTCGATCAGGTTCGTAGCCAGGCCCTGGAGCTGCTCGGGGGTTCGACCGAAGTCGAGGTCTGGGGACCCGTGCCCGCGCCGATGGAGCGCCGCGCCGGCCGCTATCGCTCGCATCTGCTGTTACAGGCGCGCCGGCGTTCTCCGCTGCACTCGTTGCTCGGGCTCCTATTGCCGGCCCTGGCGCAGTCGAAGCGGGCGCGCCGGGTGCGCTGGTCGGTCGATGTCGATCCGCTAGATCTGTACTGAGGCGAGAGGCGCTTGGACAGATTGGTCAATGCAAGTGGTTTGTCGCAAACGGTTCATCCAGTAGACCAGCTTGCAGACGAAGTAGTTGAGCTACTTCAGCTTTGCTTCGGCATCGCAGAGCCGTCGTCCGGAGCCGGCCACGCGGGTCTCCGGGTCGGCAACCCGTTGTTTCGCGACGGTGTTCCGGATCGGTCATGACCTCGCTATCCGGTTTCGTTGGCGCAAGAGACGGAATCGGCCGGGCGGCTGGCGAGGGGTAAACCCGATCTGTGCCCGGGAATTGCCGCCGCCCGGAGTTTCCTCTCGGTGCGATCAGGCCGATGTTCCTGCTATTCTTGCGCGCTTCGAAGTTGCCCCGATTGCGCCATGAAAGCCCTGATCCGAGATCTTGTCCATAAAGCCCTGCAACAGCTGGTGACGGCCGGTGCGCTCGACGCCGAAGCCGCTACCGACCCGACCGTCGAGCGCACCCGCGACCCGGCCCACGGCGATTTCGCGACCAACGCAGCGCTGCTCAACAGCAAGGCGGCGAAGATGAAACCGCGCGAACTGGCCGAGCGCATTGTCGCGGCGCTGCCGGCGAGCGAAGCGATCGCCGGGGTGGAGATCGCCGGGCCCGGGTTCATCAACTTCCGCCTGACCGACTCGGCCTACCAGACCCAATTGCCGGAGATCCTGCAACAGGGTCCGGCGTTCGGTCGATCCACGCTCGGTGCCGGCAAGAAGATCCAGGTCGAGTTCGTCTCGGCCAACCCGACCGGGCCGCTGCATGTCGGTCACGGCCGCGGCGCGGCCTACGGTGCGGCGGTGGCCGATCTGCTGGAGGCGGTCGGCTATCGACGTGCACCGCGAATATTACGTCAACGACGCCGGCCGGCAGATGGACATCCTCGCCACCTCGCGTCTGGCTGCGCTACCTGGAGCTGTGCGGCGAGGACTTCGCCTTCCCGGCAACGGCTACCAGGGCGACTACGTGCTGCGACATCGCCGCCACCCTGCACCGTGAGCATGGCGACGCCTACCGCAGCCCGTCCGACGCAGGTGTTCGACGGTCTGCCCGCCGACGACAGCCCAGACGGTCGGGCGGCGGCGACAAGGAAGAACACATCGACGCGCTGATCGAGCGCGCCAAGGCGCTGCTCGGTGACAACCGCTACCGCGTTCGTCTTCGAGCTCGGTCTGAACACCATCCTCGATGACATCCGCGACGATCTGCGCGGTTCGGCGTCGACTATCAGGAGTGGTACTCGGAGCGCTCGCTGGTCGAGAGCGGTGCGGTCAACAAGACCATCGAGCGCCTGCGCCAGTCCGGACACGTCTACGAGAAGGACGGCGCGCTGTGGTTCCGCTCCACCGACTTCGGCGACGAGAAGGACCGCGTGGTGGTGCGCGACAACGGTCAGACGACCTACTTCGCCTCCGACATCGCCTATCACCTGGACAAGTTCGAGCGCGGCTTCGAGCGGGTGATCGACGTCTGGGGCGCGGACCATCACGGCTACGTCCCGCGGGTCAAGGCGGCGCTCGCAGGCGCTGGGCGCCGAACCGGACAAGCTCGACGTGCTGCTGGTGCAGTTCGCCATCCTCTACCGCGGCGGCGAGAAGGTGCAGATGTCGACCCGCTCCGGCGAGTTCGTCACCCTGCGCGAGCTGCGCGAGGAAGTCGGCCGCGACGCCGCGCGCTTCTTCTACGTGATGCGCAAGTGCGAGCAGCACCTGGACTTCGACCTGGATCTGGCCAAGTCGCAGTCCAACGACAACCCGGTCTACTACGTTCAGTATGCCCACGCCCGGATCGCTAGCGTGCTGCGGCAGGCGGCGGAGAAGGGGCTGCATGTCGAGCCCAGCCCGGCGGCACGAGAATCTGCAGCGCTTGACGCGAGCCGCACGAGCTGGCGCTGCTCAAGTCGCCTGTCGCGCTACCCGGAAGTGGTCGAGGCCGCCGCGCTCAGCACGAGCCGCACCAGCTCGCCCACTACCTGCGCGAGCTGGCCAACGATTTCCACACCTACTACAACGCCCACCAGTTCCTGGTCGAGGACGCGGCCCTGCGCGACGCGCGGCTGAAGCTGATCCTGGCGGCCCGCCAGGTGCTGCGCAACGGCCTGGCGCTGCTCGGCGTCTCGGCCCCGGACAGCATGTAGTCCGGGCGGTTTCGCGCTTCATTCCGGGTCATGGCCAGAGACTACAAACACCGCGCCCAGCCGCGCAGCCGCAGGCCGCCGGTTTCCGGCTGGGCCTGGTTCTTCTCCGGGCTCTTGATCGGCGTGATCAGCACCGGCGTGCTGTGGTGGAAGATCAGTTCGCTCGAGGAAGGGGAGAGCTGGATCGGGGCGCGGCCGGAGGAGCCGCCGCGACCGGCGACGACCGGCGCCGCCAAGCCGCCCAGACCGAAGTTCGATTTCTATACCCTGCTGCCGGAGATGGAGGTGATCGTCCCGGACGACGAGCTCGATTCGGTCGCGCCGGAGGCCGCATCACCGCCGCCCAGTCCCCCTCGCAGGCGCCGCGTCAATCGGGTTCGGGACGCTACCTTATTCAGGTCGCCTCGTTCCGCAAGCCGGCCGATGCCGAGACGCTGAAGGCGCAATTGGCCCTGCTGGGCTTCGAGGCCCACGTGCAACGAGCCGCCAGCGGCGGCGGCATCTGGCACCGGGTGCGCACGGGGCCTTTCGCCAGCGTCAGCGAGGTGCAGAAGGCCCGGGAGCGGCTGGCGAGCAATGGTCTGAAGGGGTACGTGGTGCGGTTGAGTGGGCCGTAGCGGTTGTAGTTCTTCGGTGCCGCGAAGCGGTGCAAAGGGTTAGCCCGCATATTGCACGAGGGCGGACACCGTGCTGAGGTCTTGTTGCACGAATCACGGGTTTTGGAGTTCGTTGAGATCACTGGCTACGAGGGTACGTCTTGTACTGATCGGTTTTCTGAAAAATCCGGCGTTGCCTCTCGCCCGACGACGCGCACGGAGGCGCAAGTGTCGCGGGAGGCAGGACGCCGGGAGCGACGCCCCCTCCCATCGCGCTTGGCGTTCCCGCTGCGCGCGCCGGTCCAGGGCATGCCTTCCCTGGCATGGCCGTTCGCCGGGCTGCGTCTGTCCCCCGGACAGACGGTCCCGGCTCACCCATAGCTGCGGCTATGCCTGTTATTCCGGGCGTCCTGCCCTCCACCCCTGCGGGGCCCGTGCTGTGCACGGTTCCCATTCGCTCCCGGCGAATCGGTCAGCCGATCGGCCAAGCTGCTTAGCCAGATTTCCCAGAAATTCCGATCCCCTCATGCAATATGCGGGTTATCCGCAGGGGCGCGACCATCCAGCCCCGAATCAACCCGGCTTGCGCAATAAATCCAATCGATGCGGATTGAAGAACTCGGCGATCCCGTCGGACCCGATGTGCGGCAGGAACTCGGCGCGGATGCGTGCATACAGTTCGTCGTCGATCGAGAACTCGGTATGGGTTGCACCCAGCACTCGCTGCTCGAATTCTTCGAATCCCTCGAAGCGGCTCGGGTTGTCGAAGTGCAGTTCCTCGGCCAGCGCCAGTAACTCCGACTCGACCGCGCGCCGGACCGCCTCGAAGGCCGCCTGGCGCACGCGTTGCTCGTCGTTGAACAGCTTGAGGATGTCGTTGAAGGGGCCGGCGTAGACCGGCTCGGAGATATAGGCCAGCCCTCCGGGTCTGAGCACCCGGGCGATCTCGGCCAGGGCTCGGTCCATCGAGCCGACCGGAATATGGTGCAGCGACTTGAGCATAATGGCGATGTCGACCGAGTCATCGGCCAGTTCGATCGCCTCGGCCCCGCCGTACTGAAAGCGCACCCGCGGCAGGTCGGTGATCTGCAGGTTTTTCTCATGCTGGATGTCGTCGACCTCGGTGGCGATGATCTCGGCCACCGGGAAGCCCTCGGCCAGCTTTCGCGTGATGACGGCCCGGCCGCAGCCGAGTTCCAGTACGCGGGCTTCGGCCAGCGGCAGGCGGCTCGCCATCAGTTCCAGGTCTGAGTGGACCGGCAGGGGTGGGGACTGTTGAATCTGCATTTTCGGGGATGTTCGGTGTAGAGGGGTCGATTAACGGTTTGATTTGCGCCACGGCCCTGGTCGGCGGCTATACAGTAGGATGGCTGGATATTAACCGAATGTCTGTGTCGACAGGCCTGCCAGGGCTGGGGGATGCCGTTGCTGAATCGTTTAGCCCAATGGTGGTACGAGCGTCTCGACGAGACGCGTCTGCATCTGTCGCGCCCCGAGGCCTTGCTGGTGATGTCGCTGTTCGGTCTGGCCACCGGGGTGGCGGCGGGCGCGGTGATCATTGTCTTTCGCCTCCTGGTCGAGGGTACTCAGGAGGTGCTGCTGCCGGGTGAGGGTCCGGAGAACTACGAGGCCCTGGGCGGCTGGGCGCGTTTTTTCCTGCCGATCCTGGGTGGCCTGCTGCTGGCGATCATGTTTCGCTGGTTCGCCGACGGTATGTACGTCCTGGGTGTTGCGCGGGTGATGGAGCGCATGGCCTACCACCAGGGTCATCTCACCCTGCGCGGTTTTCTGCTCCAGTTCGCCGGTGCCGCGATTGCCATTATCAACGGCCATTCGGTCGGCCGCGAGGGGCCGCACGTATTTCTCGGCGCGGCGACCGGCAGCCTGTTGGGGCAGCAGTTCTCGCTGCCGAACAACGCCATTCGCACTCTGGTGGGATGTGGAACGGCGGCTGGCATCGGGGCCTCGTTCAATACCCCGCTGGCGGGGGTCGCCTTCGCCCTGGAAGTGGTAATGATGGAGTACTCGGTCGCCAACTTCATTCCCATCATCCTGGCCGCGGTCAGCGCCACGACCCTGTCGAATGCGGTGCTCGGCACCCATACGGCCTTTTCGACCCCGCCGGCGGCAATCGACGGCTTTGCCGAGCTGGGACTGGTGGTGGTGCTCGGGGTGATCGTCGGTACGGTCTCGGCCGGTTTCAACCAGGCCCTGGAATCCGTCGCCGCCGCCACCCGGCGGATAGCCATCTGGTGGCGCATGCTGCTCGCCGGAGTGGCGATGGGGGCGTTCGGGTTGCTGATCCCGCAAGTGATGGGCATCGGCTACGATTCGGTGCAGCAGGCCCTGCATGGCGAGATCGCTCTCGGTCTGTTGGCTCTGCTGCTGATCGGCAAGCTTGCCGCGACCTCGGTGGCGCTCGGCCTGGGTGTGCCGGGCGGGGTGATCGGACCGTCGTTGTTCGTCGGCGCCATGGCCGGCGCGCTGCTCGTCGAACTGGTCAGTCTGCTGCCGATCGCCGGCGAGCTGCCGGTCGGAATGTTTGCCCTGCTCGGCATGGGCGCGGCCATGTCGGCGAGCTTGCAAGCACCGCTGGCGGGGCTGACCGCCATGCTCGAGCTGACCGACAATCCGGCCATCATCCTGCCGGGGATGCTGGCCGTGGTGGTCTCGGGGATCACCGCCCGCGAGCTGTTCCGCAAGGAGTCCCTGTTCGTCACCATGCTCAAGGCCGGGGGGCTGGACTATCGGGCCAACCCGGTGCTGCAGGCCCTGCGTCGGCGCGGCGTGGCCAGCGTGATGGAACGCCGTTTCGAGCGCGTACCGAGCGAGCTGTCCCTGGAGCTTTGCTACGCCGCGCTCGAGCGCGAGCCGGACTGGCTGTTGGTCGACGCGGATGGTCAGCCGGAATTGCTGATGCCGGCGGTGGAGCTGGCCAAGTATCTGGAGACCGGGCATTTGATTCCGGAGGACGGCACGGTCGATCTGCGCACCATACCGGCCGAGCGCTACAAGATCGCCGCCGTGCACCTGCAGGCGACCCTGCAGGAGGCGCTGGAACGATTCGATCGTGGCGAGGCCGAGGCCCTGTACGTCGAACGCATGACCGCACCCGGGATCCGGCGGATTTACGGCGTGCTCACGCGGCCGATGGTCGAGCGTACCTACCGCGTTTGATCTTTTGCTTGCGCTGAATCGGCGGACGATCCTCAATCCTGAACCCGACCGGCCGATACCGATTCTAGGCAGTGCCGGCCTCTCTGCGGTCGGCGCTATGCGCTGTATGGAGAAGCCGGTTGCTCGGTCGCCCCGAACCCCTGATTCCCGAACACGGAGATCAGCGCGAGGTCCTCGCGCTGCTGCGGGAGTTGTGTGGCGAGGACGAGTCGATCGGCCGCGAGCAGACCTACGCGGCGCAGCAGGTCGTCATCACCGAGGGTGAAACGGACCGACGTATGTTCGCCGTGCTCGACGGCCTGGTGCGGGTGGTCGAGCGAGTCGCCCTGGAGAACGACAAGCACATCCAACCGGGGCTGTGCGATCTCTCGCCCGGTGAGATCTTCGGCGAACTGACCCTGTTCGAGGCCGCACGGCGCAGCGCCTCGGTGATCGCGGTCAACGAATCGATACTACTGGAGATCGATACTCGGGCCCTGGAGCGGGTCCTGAACGAGCGAACGGATCTCGGTTACCGCCTGCTCAAGCACCTGTTCCAGATTCAGGCGGACCGCCTGCGCAAGGCCGATCAGCGTTTCGGTAGCCTGCTCGCCTGGGGCCTGAAGGCGCACTCGATCGATCGTCATCTTTAACCCGGTAATCCCACCGGCTGGTGAGATTACCGGGTTAATCGCCTCTTGCCGGGTTACGGCTTCAAGCGACTCAGCCAGGCACGCACTCGGGCGACCAACTGATCGCTGTCGCTGGAGAAGAAGTGATCGGCGTCGGCGATCCGTTTTTACCGCAGCAGGTCGGCGGCCGGCGCGGTCTGCCCGGCGAGAACGCCGAAGGCAACCCAAAAAACGCAAGGCCAGTGATTTCTCATCGGCATAGAATAATCCCTGGAAGATCTGGGCGGGCGGCCCCTGCGTGTGCAGCTACTGCGCTCGGCGCGGTATTGCCGGTTGCAGGGCCCGAACCCAGGCCGACAGCGGCAAGGCTGCAAATTCGCCCTGCTTCCGGTAAAGTCTGCCGCTCGATTTTTCCCGTCCCGGCTTCGGGGCGCAACAAACTCTTGCAAGAGCCGGATTCCGATCCGGCCTGGAGCGACGATCATGGCAGACTTTGCGCTCGCGCCGTCCATCCTGTCGGCAGATTTCGCCCGTCTCGGTGAAGAATGCGTCAATGTGCTGAAGTCGGGGACCGATTTCATCCACTTCGACGTCATGGACAACCACTACGTGCCCAACCTGACCATCGGTCCGCTGGTCTGCGAGGCCCTGCGCAAGCACGGCATCACCGCGCCGATCGACGTGCACCTGATGGTCAGCCCGGTCGATCGCATCATCGGAGACTTCGCCAAGGCCGGCGCGACCTACATCACCTTTCACCCGGAGGCCTCGGAGCACATCGACCGCACCCTGCAGCTGATCAAGGGCGAGGGCTGCAAGGCCGGGCTGGTGTTCAATCCGGCCACGCCGCTGTCGCACCTGGACTACGTGATGGACAGGATCGACATGATCCTGCTGATGTCGGTCAACCCGGGCTTCGGCGGTCAGAGCTTCATCCCCTCGGCGCTGGACAAGCTGCGCGAGGCGCAGAAGCGCATCGAGGCCTCCGGCCGCGACATCCGCCTGGAGATCGACGGCGGCGTCAAGGTCGACAACATCGCCGAGATCGCCGCTGCCGGCGCCGATACCTTCGTCTCCGGTTCCGGCATCTTCGGCGGTGGTAAGGACAGCGATCCGCACCATTACGACACCATCGTCAAGAAGATGCGCGACGAGCTGGCCAGGGTCGCCTGAGCGAGCCGCGCATCGACTCGGTCGCGATGATTCTGTCGCCGCAAGGCCGCCCGCCGCATGCCGGGCAGTGCGGCGGCCCCGTATTTTCACAGGCCCGAAACCGAGCAGTACCCCATCGGCTATGCTGACAAAGCCCGAAATGATCCTGATCGATGTCGACGGTACCCTGGTCGACAGCGTTCCCGACCTGGCCTACTGCGTCGATGAGATGATGGCCGGGCTCGGCCGGGAACCACACGGTGAGGCCAAGGTCCGCGACTGGGTCGGCAACGGGGTCGAGCGCCTGGTGCGCCGGGCGCTGGTCGGACAGCTCGAGGGCGAACCCCCGGACGATGACTTCGAGCGGGCCTATCCGATCTTTCTCGATCTGTATGCCGAGAATACCTCGAAGCGCTCGCTGCTCTACCCGGGCGTGCGCGAGGGCCTGGAGGCGCTCAAGGCGGCCCGATACCCGCTCGGCTGCGTAACCAACAAGGCGGCCCGGTTTACTCTGCCGCTGCTCGCAGACCTTGGGGTCATCGACTACTTTGGCATCGTCGTCGCCGGCGATACCCTGCCGGTGAAGAAGCCCGATCCGGAGCCGCTGTTGCACGCGGCCAGACATTTTGGCGTGGCCCCGGAGCACGCGCTGATGCTGGGTGACTCGCAGAGCGACGTGAAGGCCGCTCGGGCGGCGGGCTTCCAGATCGTCTGCATGAGCTACGGCTACAATCACGGCGAAGATATTCGCCGTTACGGGCCGGACGCGGTGATCGATTCCTTCCTTGAACTGCCGCCGCTGCTCGCGGCCGCTTAAAGCCACGGGGCTGTTGCCATCGCCGAGCCCCACTTCCCCCCGTCGCGCACGATCTCGTGGCGCGGATTCGCGGAGAGATTCAGACCATGATGCTGTTTCGTGCCATACCCTGGTTCATTCTGTTGCTCGGCGCCTACAACGTTCTGATGTTTGGCAGTGACATGCAGGCGACGCTGGCGCGCGAGTTGTTCGCCGTCGACCTGATCTCCGGTGCGCGCTGGAGCTTCGATGTACATCACCTCTTCATGGTCGCCGGGGTGGCGATCCTTTATCTGGAGATCTTCAAGTCGACCCGTACCGGGATGGCCTCAGTGATCGATCACACCCTCTCGACCGGGGTGTTCATCGCCTTCGTGGTGGAGTTTCTGACCGTCGCCGAGTGCGGCACCTCGACCTTTTTTATCCTCGGTCTGATGGCGCTGCTGGACGTAATCGCCGGATTCACGGTGTCGATCGTGGCTGCCCGACGGGACTTCGCTGTCGGTGGCATGCAGGGCTGAGCCCGGCTCGACGCGACAAAAAAAGGGCGCCTGGAGGCGCCCTTTTTCGTCCTAACGGGGATCGGGATCTTACTTAGCCTCGGCAACCGGAGCGGCAGGAGCCATCGGGGCAACCGGAGCCGGGAAGTAGGCCGGAGCACCGTAGTACGGGGCGTAGCCGTAGTACGGGTTGTTGTAGCCGTAGCCATGGCCGGCGACGCGGCTGTTGGCGCGACCGGAGAAGCTCATGTTGAAGTCCATGTTGCCGTCGCCGAAGCCGTCGCCCATGCCGTTACCAAGGCCCCAGAAAGCACCGGCTTGCGAAGAGGCAGCAACCAGGGCAGCAATAGCGATAATCTTTTTCATGTCGTATCTCCTAAAAGGTTAAGGGTCGAAAGTTGATGAAAGTCTGTTCGATTTGCGGCTGGCGTTTCTCGGTGCATTGCCGTTCGTCGATTTGAATAAGTATATAAGCAATAACTAATAAATCAAGCTTTATTTCTCCCGCCTCCATTCTTTCTCGAACCAAGGAGTGCGTCCGGGACCGGGCCAAAGGCTCGCGGGCGCTTGGCCGGGCGAACGAATTTGGGTAATGTCTCTAGCCTGCTCGTTCCTTTGGTTTGAAAGCATGTTCTGCCTCCCCCGCAACAGGACGTCGAAGACCGGTAGCCGATGGTGGCGCTGAACCGCCGATATCGAGCCGTTCGCGCCCTAACCCCTGCGTGGAGAAAACCATGACCCCCGAGAGATTTCAGGCCCTCGCTGCCGAGGGCTACAACCGAATCCCGGTCAGCTGCGAGGTCCTGGCCGACCTGGACACCCCGCTCAGCGTCTACCTGAAACTGGTCGACGGCCCGTTCGGCTATCTGTTCGAGTCCGTGCAGGGCGGCGAGAAATGGGGGCGCTATTCCATCATCGGTCTGCCCTGCCGAACCCTGCTGAAGGTGCACGGGCACCAGATCCGCGTCGAGCGTGACGGCGAGGCTGATCGAGGCCAGCGAGGTCGACGATCCACTGGCCTTCATCGAGGAGTTCCAGACAGCGCTACCGGGTCGCCGAGCGTCCCGGACCTGCCGCGCTTCACCGGCGGCCTGGTCGGCTACTTCGGCTACGACACCATGCGCTACATCGAACCGCGGCTGGCCGACTGCCCCAACCCCGACCCGCTCGGCACGCCCGGACATCCTGCTGATGGTCTCGGACGAGGTGGTGGTGTTCGACAACCTCTGCGGGGCAGGCTCTACGTCATCGTCCATGTCGATCCCAGCAAGGGCGGCAGCCTACGCCGGCGGCCGCAGGCGCGGCTCGCAGGAGCTGGTCGACGCGGATGCGCGCGGCGCGCCGCGCCGTCGTGAGCCGAGGCGGCCGCGCCGGTCGATGAGTCCCACTTCGTCTCCGGCTTCACCGAGCAGGGCTTCAAGGCGGCGGTCGAGCGGATCAAGGAGTACATCCTGGACGGCGACTGCATGCAGGTGGTGCTGTCGCAGCGCCTCTCGATCCCGTTCAGCGCCGCCGCCGATGGATCTCTACCGGGCGCTGCGCGGGCTCAATCCGTCGCCCTACATGTACTTTCTGGACCTGGGCGATTTCCAGATCGTCGGCTCGTCGCCGGAGATCCTGGTGCGGCTGGAGGACGGCGAGGTCACGGTGCGGCCGATCGCCGGCACGCGCCGCCGCGGGCCAGCCGAGGAAGAGGACCTGGCGCTGGAGGCCGAGCTGCTGGCCGATCCGAAGGAGCTGGCCGAGCACCTGATGCTGATCGACCTGGGGCGCAACGACGTCGGCCGGGTGGCCGAGATCGGCAGCGTCAAGCTCACCGACAAGATGATCGTCGAGCGCTACTCCCACGTCATGCACATCGTCTCCAACGTGGTTGGCAGGCTGAAGCGCGAGCATGACGCGCCATCGACGTGCTGCGCGCCACCTTTCCCGGCGGGCACGGTCAGCGGTGCGCCCAAGATCCGCGCCATGGAGATCATCGACGAGCTGGAGCCGGTCAAGCGCGGCGTCTACTCCGGCGCCGTCGGCTATCTCGCCTGGAGCGGCAACATGGACACCGCCATCGCCATCCGCACCGCGGTGATCAAGGACGGCAAGCTGCACATCCAGGCCGGCGCGGGCATCGTCGCCGACTCCGTGCCGCAGCTGGAGTGGGAGGAGACCATGAACAAGGCACGGGCCATCTTCCGCGCCGTGGCCCTGGCCGAGGCCGGCATCGACCGGCATCCCTGTGAAAAAGGTGAAAAGGGGACGTGAAAAAGAAAAAGGCCAGGGTAAGAAAAAAGGAAAAAGGGGATGGAGTCATTTAAAGGGATTGTATTTTGACCGCTTGATCTGGACGCGGTAGATTTTGATCGACAATAGGCATGCGCAGGGAGGCGGGGATGCCAAGACGAGCAAGGCACTATGTGCCGGCGGCAACGTCTCCCACGGCGACGGCGTCTGGCGGTCCGACGACGCCGGCAAGACCTGGACCTCGATCGGCCTCGACGACACGCGCCACATGGCGCGCATCCGCATCCACCCGAAGGACCCCGACGTGGTCTACGTCGCGGCGATGGGCCACCTCTTCGGGCCGAACGACGAGCGCGGCGTCTTCCGCTCGCGCGACGGCGGCGAGACCTGGGAGAAGCGTGCTCTTCGTCGACGACCGGACGCGGGCTGCGTCGACCTCGCGATGGATCCGACGAACCCGCGCATCCTCTACGCGAGCTTCTGGCGCGTCGCGGCGCACGCCCTACAGCCTCGAGAGCGGCGGCGAGGGCTCGGCTCGATCTGGAAGTCGCACCGACGGCGGCGACACCTGGACCGAGCTCACGCGGCAACGCCGGCCTGCCCGAAGGGCACGATCGGCATCAGCGGCATCACCGTGTCGCCCGTCGAACCCCGAGCGCGTCTGCGCGATCGTCGAGGCGGAGGACGGCGGCGTGTTCCGCTCGCGACGACGGCGGGCGAGACCTGGCGCAAGGTCAACGACGACCGCGAACCTGCGCCAGCGCGCCTGGTACTACACGCGCATCTACGCCGACCCGCAGGACGAGGACACGGTCTACGTGCTGAACGTCGGCTTCCACCGCTCGCAAGGACGGCGGCGAGACGTTCGAGCGCATCTCGCGTCCCGCACGGCGACAACCACGACCTGTGGATCGACCCCGACGACCCGCAGCGCATGATCGAGGCGAACGACGGCGGCGCGAACGTCACGCTTCGACGGCGGGCGAGACCTGGTCGCGCCAGGACAACCAGCCGACGGCGCAGTTCTACCGCGTGTCGACCGACGACGACTTCCCCTACCGCATCTCGGCGCGCAGCAGGACAACTCGACGGTGCGCATCCGCGTCGCGCAACCGACGGCGGCGGCGATCGGCGAGCGCGACTGGGAGCTCGACCGCCGGCGGCGAGAGCGGCTACATCGCGCCGAAGCCCGGACGACCCGGACGTCGTCTACGGCGGCTCGCTACGGCGGCTACCTGCACGCGCGTCGACCACCGCACGCGGCGAGCGCCGCACCGTCAACGTCTGGCCGGACAACCCGATGGGCGCGGGCGCCGAGGCGACTGAACGTACCGCTTCCAGTGGAACTTCCCGATCTTCTTCTCGCCGCACGACCCCGACGCTGCTCTACGCCGGCGGCGAACGTGCTGTTCCAGTCCGCCGACGAGGGCCAGAGCTGGGAGGCGATCAGCCCCGACCTGACGCGCAACGACCCGACGAAGCTGCGGCCCGTCCGGCGGGCCGATCACCAAGGACAACACCGGCGTCGAGTACTACTGCACGATCTTCGCGGCCGCCGAGTCGCCCGCTCGAGCCCGGCGTGCTCTGGTGCGGCTCGCGACGACGGCCTGCGTGCACGTCACGCGCGACGACGGCGCGACCTGGAGCGACGTGACGCCGCCGCGACCTGCCCGAGTGGACGCAGATCAACTGCATCGAGGCCGCACCCGCTTCGAGCCGGGCGGCGCTACGTCGCCGGCGACGCGCTACAAGCTCGACGACTTCCGAGCCGTACCTCTATCGCACCGACCGACTACGGCGGACCTGGACGAAGATCGACAGCCGGCATCGACCGCGAGCACTTCACGCGCGCGATGCGCGCCGATCCGGCGCGCGCCGGGGCTGCTCTACGCCGGCACCGAGCGCGGCGTCTACGTCTCGCTTCGACGACGGCGCGAGCTGGCAGTCGCTGCAGCTCGACCTGCCGATCGTGCCGATCACCGACCTCGCGGTGAAGGACGGACGACCTCGTCGTCGGCGACGCAGGGGCGCGGTCTTCTGGATCCTCGACGACCTCACGCCGTTGCACCAGCTCAACGACAGATCGCGCGGTCGAAGCGCGCCTCTTCGCGCCGCGCGCGTCGTCGCGGGGTGGCGGTTATTCATTCAGCGGCCGGGGCTCACCGCGGGAAGAATCCCCCTTCCGGCGTGGTGGTCTCTTATTTCCTGGCGGCAGCCCCGGACGACACGGAAGGTGAAGCTCGACATTCTCGATCGGCCGGCGATCTCGTTCGCTCGTTCGACGTGCAGGGCGAAAAACCGGCGGCGGCTCCGACGGGGGCGGCGGGGCGCTCGCCGGTCGCCCTCGGCGGGCTCCGGCCGAGACGGGCCTCAACCGCTTCGTCTGGGACCTCTCCTACCCCGGCGCGCGTCGTTCGCCGGGATGATGCTCTGGAACGGCGGCATGGGCGGCCCGCGTGCCGTGCCCGGGCGGCTACCGCGCGCGGCTGACGATCGGCGAGGGCGCGGCGAGGTGCCCTTCGAGGTCCTGCCCGATCCGCGCTCGAGCGCGACCGGCGAGGACCTCGTCGCCCAGCACGAGTTCATCGCCGCGTGCTGCGCGACGCTCACGCGCGCCCACGATGCGATCGAGCGACATCCGCGCCGCGCGCGCCGGCCTGGACGACCTCGCGGAGCGGGCGCCGAAGGACGACGCGCACGGCCGCGCTACCGCGCGCGTCGAGGCGACGCGCGAGGCGATGACGGCGGTCGAGGAGGCGCTGTACCAGACGAAGAACGAGAGCCGCCAGGACCCGCTCAACTTCCCGATCCGTCTGACCGACAAGCTCGCCGGCGTGAAGGGCGTGGCCGCGATGGGCGCCTTCGCGCCGACGGCGCAGAGCTACGCGGTTCGTGACGAGCTCACCGCGAACATCGAGGCGGAGCTCGCCGACTGGGCGACGCTGCGCGACGAGGCCCTGCCCCGCATCGACGCGCTCGCGCGCGAGCTGGCCATACCGCGCGTGACGATCGGCGACTGACGTCGGGCCGGCGGCCGGCCACGGGGCTCGCGGAGATCGCCAGTTTCTCGGGCAGCCGCCGGAACGGTCCCCGTCTAGCCCGCATTCCTCACCAGCCTCGACGTCAGGCACGCCCAATCAGCGGCCTTCGGCCGCCTCTGCGCGCAGGGCGGCACTTTCGGCTCGGCCCGGTCCTCGACGGGGCGCAGAGGCCCCGCCTGCGGGCGGACCGAACCCAAAGCACCACCCTGCACGCGGTTGGGACCACCTGACGTCGAGTCTGGTGAGGAATGCGGGCTAGCCCCTCCGAGAGGGTTGCCTGCCGGCCCCGGTCAAGCGATCGTCAGGGCGACCCCCGTGACCCCGGGGCGAGTCCCTCTGCGAACCGTCGAGGCCACCACCTCTCGCGAGCCCCCTCCCCTGGATGTCTCCGGCCTCTCTCCGCACGAACCGCGGGGGGGGGCCGGCCTACTTCTCCTCGTCCCACGGACCGATCGGGCGCATCGGGCGCAGGCCGAGATCCACGGCCCGGTAGTCGGGAGTCTCCCGGTCCCGCTCGTCGGGCGTGGCCGCGGTCGCTTCCTCCTCGAAGCTGCCGCCTCGCACGATGCGGTAGAGGCGCGCGCGCCAACGCGATCGGTCGGGATCGACGAGGGGGTCGCGCGTCGAGAGCCCCCAGCGTCGATAGCTCGACTGGTACCCGTCCAGGCACCACTCGCGCACGTTTCCGAACATGTCATGCAGCCCGAGTGCGTTGCCCCGGAACGAGCCCACCGGCGCGTGGCGATCGAAGGGGTCGGTCGCAGGCTCGGTGTCGGGCGCCCCAGTCGAAGTTCGCCTCGACGACTCGCGCCGTGGCGTCGTCGCCGCCACGAGCGGCGTACTCCCACTGCGCCTCCGAGGGGTGCGAGAGCCCGGCCCAGTGCAGGATGCGCCGACTGTCGAGCCAGCTGACCTCCTCGACCGGATGCACCAGCGTGACGGACTCGCCGCCTGACCGATAGCCGGGCGTGAAGCGGCTCGGGTTGTGGCCGGTCAAGCTCTCCCACTGCCCCTGGGTCATCTCGAACTTCGAGAGGAAGAACGGGCTCAAAGCCTCAACGCGCTGCGCCTGACCCTCGGCGAGCCGGTCGAAGTGACCGCCGGGGAGCAGGACGAGAACGAGGGCGGTCTCCTCACGCAGAATCAGCTGACCGTCCTCGTCGCGTCCCGGCGGCGCGCCGGTCTGCAGGTGCGCAACTCCCAGAGACCGCTCTCGGGGTCGGGTCCGAGGGGGTACAGGTCGAGCTGCCAGGGCAAGCGCAACCCGGCGTAGCGCGGGTGCCGCGCGATCTCCAGATCGGCGACGGCCCAGCGAGCCTGGAGCTCGCTCCGGCTCATGCCCTCTTCGACGAACGCCGAAGCGAAGAGCATCCGCCGCTGGATCCCCCATCCCTCCGTGGGAGTGACGCCGTCGAGGAGTCCGGTCTCGGGGTCGATCAGGGCTTGGACTCCAGCTTCGATGCGCACCAGCTGATCGTGGAGCCCCTGGTCTCCGGGGTCGGAAAAGCCCCACTCCTGGCGCGACCAGCTCGCTCGGCGCTGCTCCGCGAGCTCGTGCTCGAGCTGCGCGATGCGGCCCGCGTGATCGACCTCCAGGGAGTTACGCATCTGCGCCGCGAGCTCCTTCGAGGCCCGCCCAGGGCGAAGCGCGAGCGCCTCCTCGGCGGCGCGTAGCGCCTCGGCGTCGCGACCGAGCGCGCGCTGGGCCCAGGCCACGATCGAGAGAGCCCCTGCGCGCACCCGCGGGTCGGAGGACTCGCGTACGGCTCGCAGACCGAGCGCCCAGCCCTCGGTCTCCCGACCGAACTCGCTGCGCGTGGGGTGAACGAGGGGCCAGGCCGCGGCTATCCAGTCCTCAGGCTCTGCGGATCGTTGAGACCAGTCGAGCTCCGCCGGCACCGGATCCTCGAGCCCGTCGCGCACCCGCTGCGCGCGCCGGAGCGCGGCAAGGGTCGCGACCTTGTC
Source organism: uncultured Gammaproteobacteria bacterium (assembly GCA_963765415.1). Taxonomy (GTDB): domain Bacteria; phylum Pseudomonadota; class Gammaproteobacteria; order Chromatiales; family Chromatiaceae; genus CAVXWS01. Next base: position 1,713 of record CAVXWS010000060.1, on the reverse strand, counting down.
GCCCAGGCTCCACTGCTCGTAGCGGTCGGCGCCGGGGACCGCGGAGGTCGCGGGCCCGAAGGATCGCGCGCGGAGCCGCAGGTCCGCCAGCAGCTCTGCGTAGCCGCGCGAGTTCCAGGCCTCGACCACCCGGTACGCCTCGTTCGTCCACGCGCGGTAGGCGGGGAGCAGCTCGGGTCGGGGCGGCCAGAGGAACCGGGCGCGCTCGCGGAGATCGTCGATGCGCGCCTCGGTCGCGTAGAGGCGGAGCATGTCGCGCGTCGCCGCCTGGCGCGCGCGAAGCGTCAGCGCGAACATCACGCCACCTAGAATCAGCGCCAGCGCCGCGATCGCGCCGGCCGCCTGGAGCTTGTTCCGGAGCACCCACTTCTCGAGCCGATGCAGCGGCCCGGTCCGGAACGCCCGCACGACGCGCCCCTCGAGGTAGGCGCGCAGGTCGTCCGCCAGCGCGCGCATGTCGCGATAGCGGCCATCGGGATCCCGCGCCATCGCCTTCTCGCAGATGGACTGCAGCTCGACCGGAACGTGTTCGACCCGCTCGTCGAGCGGCGTGGGACCGACGGTCTTCACGCGCTCGAGAAAGCGCCCCAGGCTCGGCGGTCCCCCTCCTCGCTACCCCCCTCTTCGCAGTAGGGCGGGTGGCCACTCAAGGCGTGGTAGAGCATGGCACCCACGGCGTGCACGTCCGTCCACGGACCGATGCGGTCGGCGCGCGAATCGGCCTGTTCGGGCGCCATGTAGGCCGGCGTGCCGATCAGCTCGCGGTCTTGGGTCTCGAGGAGCGAGCCCCCTCCGACTGGCGCGGCGGGCGACGCCGCCGGCTCGCGCCGATGGACGGGGCGCGCGAGCCCCCAGTCGACGACGGCGACCTCACCGTACTCGCCGACCATCACGTTGGACGGCTTCAGGTCGCGGTGCAGCACCCCCGTGCTGTGGGCGTAGGCCATCGCGTCGCAGGTCTTGATCAAGACCTCGAGGACCGCATCCAGGGACGCCACGCCCCGTTCGAGGAGGTCGAGGAGCGTGCCCCCTTCCACGAGCTTCATCGTGAAGTAGACGCAGTCCCCCTCGCCCACGCCGACCTCGTAGATCGGTGGGATTCCGGGATGAGAGAGCTGCGAGGCGATGCGCGCCTCGTCGAGGAACCGGGCGAGGTGTCGGTCGTGCTCCCCGTCCTGCACGACGGGGTCGTCGAGGACCTTCATCGCGAGGTGGCGACCGAGGTCGCGGTCCCAGACGCGCCAGACGGTGCCCATGCTCCCTCGGGCCAGGACCTCGCGCAGCTCATAGCGCTGGAGGAGGTCGCTGCGGCGGCGAGCGAGACGCGCGAGGAACTCCCGGTTCCAGTTCGCGTCGAGGTCCGCGTCGCCCGGTGAGCCCTCCATTGGGCCCTCCGCCGAACTCTCTTCCGCCTCCGCGCGCAGGTCGAGTCCCGCGCGATCGAGGACGGACTCGACGAAGGACCACTGTCCGTGGATCTCGGCGAGCTCGTCCCGGATCTCGGGTCGCTCCGCGCAGAAGGAGTCGAAGTCGATCGCGCCGGTCTCGGCGCGATCGAGGTACTCGAGGTAGGCCTCGACGACGAGGGTGCGCTCGGCGTCTTCGCGTGGATCGTCGACTCTCATGATGCGGGCTGCGTCCTGAACCCGACGGGTGAGTCGCAGGCCGCCCGGCCCCCATCCCCGGATCTTTCCTTCGCGTCAGGTTCCATTA